>CALXGQ010000019.1 GCA_944387895.1 uncultured Clostridia bacterium | reverse complement strand
TTCGTTTTGTTAATCGCTTTCGCCGCGGCTTTTTCGCCGCGGGCTTTCCAATTAACGGGTCCTTTTTCATGATGCTGTTTAATTTTCAAAGTCCACTGCTTCCCCGCTCGTCCGGTTCCCCTTTTTTTGCGGGTGCCTGATTATAATACCACTCCACGTCCCGTTTGTCAACACTTTTTTTCGGTTTTTTGCCGCCGCGAAGGGAGGGCGCTATATATAATATAGAAGAAACCGGATCAGAACCGGATCCGGCGGGCAATTCTGCGCCGGCGGCGCTTATTGTTCTGCCAGATCATGAAAATAATGTAGAGAATGATCGCCACGACCACCACAACGGTTACGATCTGGACGATGGTATTGCTGAAGAAATTGCGCACCAGATGCAGATAATACAAAATGGTGCTGCGCTCCAGCGCGGTGCTGGCCACCAGATTGACGGTTCCGTATTCCACGCCGTCCTTCACCAGCGTCACCTTCCCCAGAACGTCCCCCACCTCGATGGGCGCATAGGCGATTTCCTCCGTTTCGATCACCCGCTCAAAGGACTCGATATCCTCATCGTCCGCCACCACCGCTTCGATGGCGGCCTCCGGCACCAGCATCACATAATCGCTCTTGGCGCAAAGCGCCACTTCGATCTCGCAAACCGAAGTCGTTTCTGTCAGCAGCGTCTGGATCCCGAAATTGGAATAGGCCCATCTGAACATCTCAATGCTGTCCGCAAACACCGGGTTGGTCTCCAGCTCATAGTCCGCGTTCATCATCAGGCAGAGATATTCCATATTCTTATACCGCGCCAGAGAGATCAGGTTGTAGCCGGCGGCGGTGGTGCTGCCGGTCTTTCCGGCTACGGCATACTTATAGTAGTTCCCCGAATTTATCCGCAGGAGCTGGTTGGTGGAGATCAGCGTCCGCTCCTCGTTCATGTTGGTCGCCGGGAGCCGGTAGCTGCCGACGCTCAGGTAGGGCAGCAGCCGTTCATCGGAAAAGACCTTCTGCGCCAGGATCGCCATGTCCCGCACGGTGGTATAGTGGTTCTCATCCGTCAGGCCGTGGGTATTGGCAAAATGCGTTCCCGTCATCCCCCACGCCTCCGCCTGGGCGTTCATCTTGGCCACAAACGCCTCAATGCTCCCGCAGAGATGGATCGCCAGCGCGTTGGTGCCTTCGTTGGCGCTGGCGATCGCAATGCCGTATAAAAGATCCTGCAGCGTGATCACTTCACCGTCCTTCAGCCCCATATTGGAGCTGCCGATCACCAGATCTGCATAGGAGGCATCCTTATCAAAGGTCAGCGTTTCATTCAGGTCGTCGATCATTTCTATGGCCACCGCCATGGTCATCAGCTTGGTGGTGGAGGCCGGATAGATCCGCTCATCGACGTTTTTTTCATAGATGACCGCTCCGGTATCCACGCTGACCAGCATGACGTTATTGGCCTGCACCTCCGGCGCGCTTTCGATGGCCAGAGCGCCCGGCACCCCCGCCAGCAGCAGGATCGCCGCCAGTATTCCGCATATCCATTTATACTTCTTCATCTTAAACTCCTCATTGCTCCCCACGTCTTTGTCCTTTTAGTATACTATACCGGCCCGGAAAAAGCAATCGCCGAAATTTTTAATTTTTTAAAACCAGAATCCGAGCAAGCTGCCCTTAGACGGCGGTCGTTCCGGGGAACAAAAAGGGACGGGTCTCTATCCAAAATCAAGACCCGTCCCCTGCCCTTGTTATAAGGAATTTATTAAGGTATCATATTCATCTGATAAACGATCGCTGTCAAATACTATATTTTCACCATCTATTTCCCAACCATCCTGGTTTTTTGATAATAAGTTTAATACTTCTTCAGTTGTGTTTAAAATGCCTATTACCTGATCGATCGAATCCTGTACGGTCGTATCCTGCGCTGCCGACGACATATCGCCTATAAGTTCATTTTTATAGAAATCTGTGTAGTAGCTGTCTAAGCCCTTATCATTGATATAAGACATGGCTTTTTCTTCTGTTAAAAATTCCGTATATTTTGTTTTACATTCCTCTAAAGCCGTTCTTGTTTCCGCTATATAATTTTTGGATTCCGTAAAATCTTTGCCGTCATTCTGATAGTTTTCTACTGTTAATAGGGTCGTCAGCTTCTCATCATTCAATATTTCTGCAATTTGTATGCTATTATCAAAATTTTCTCTTAAATAAGATTTAAAGGCGTCTTCTACTACCGCATAATCTCCGGTAGTTACAGTTCTATCCAGTCTGTCGTCGATTGCGTCCATATCTATATTTTCTGCATTTACCAGCTGATCTAATTCATATAACTCTGTTTTCAGTTTTTCTTCCTGCCGCATATCTGTAAAAACAAAATATCCTACGCCTACTAACGCGATTGCTATAATTATAAGCAATATAATTAGAATTTTCTTTTTCATTTTTAAGCTCCCCTTTCTATCTCTGATTTATCTTAAATGTTCTCCTGCTTATTATCTTACTGCATTTTAAAATGCAAGTCAAGAATCAAACACACAATTGGTTCTTATATCAGTAGGCTTATCCATTTTTAAAAACTTCCGCTTTTCGTTGAAACAAAAAAACAGCGCCGGATCTGAAAAATCAGATCCGGCGCTGCTCTGGTCGGAGTGAGGCGACTCGAACGCCCGGCCTCTTGGTCCCGAACCAAGCACGCTACCAGCTGCGCTACACCCCGATGACAGCTCCGCAAAATCCCGCGGCCAACCGGCCGGATTTTGCAGAAACGGGATTTTTGCCATGCAGAACGCCTTCTGCATACAAATCTATTATATAGATTTTTTTCGTTTTGGCAAGAGTTTTTTCAAAAGTTTTTCAAAAACTTCCGGCGCTCCCCTCTTCATAACGGCAAAAGGCGCCGCAGAGCCAACGTCTGCGGCGCCTTTTGCGGCGGGTGGGCAAAATTACTCTTCCCGCCGGTTAAAGGACAGATCCTTAAACAGCAGATTGATACACCATATCCCGGCCAGCGCAACGACGACAAATATGATCCGGCTGACCACCGCATCCATCCCGCCGAAGATCCAGCCCACAAGATCGAATTGGAAAAGGCCGACCAGTCCCCAGTTCAGGGCGCCGATGATGGTGAGCACCAATGCAAATTTATTCATCTTTTCATCTCCTTATTGTATCGTTGCCGTTAGTTTTTGCTTCTTTTGAAAAAATTATACAAAAAATGAAAAATCCCTTCTGCATACTATATTTTTTAACATTTTTATGTTATGATAATAAAAGCAAACCGTTTTCCGGCGTTGGCCGGAAAATCTTTCAAAGGAGTTTCTTCGGTTGAAATTTACAGAACGTCTAAAAAATCTGATCCGTCACGGACGGCTGAAAAAAGCGATCTCCGTTCAGTTTCGCTGGGCGCTGCGGCGCGTCCGCCGCTTTTTCGGCCGGGAACAGTTCAAGGCCGGGCTGCGCAGCCGCTATGCCCGCCGCCTCTATACCATGGTCGGCCTGCTGGCGGCGACCGCCGGCCTGACCGTTGCCGCCTCTTTCCTGCGCAATGCCTGGCTGGCCGACGAGCAGGTGCTGGTCCGGCGGCTTTCCGACCCGGATTTCGATCCCGCCAATCCCATCCTTTCCGCGCTGAATTGCTTTGGGTCCTCCAACCGAATCCAGGTTACGGTGCAGACGGATACCTACGATAATCTGCATCCCCAAAAGGTCGATCTCGATCAGGGCAACATCAATCTGGTGATGACCCTGAAGGACGGCAATCTTCTGGAATACACCCTGCAAAACCGCCGCATCGATAATTTTGAAAGCGGCAGCACCGATCAGTTTACCCTGATCCTGCCGGATACGGTTTCTGTCTTTGATATCGCCGATTTCAAGCTGGTGCTGCTGCCCGACGCCAAGGGCGCATACGGGAGCTGGCGGTGCCGCTGGGCGCAGGTTTCCTTCCTGCTGGGCGGCGAAAGGACCCTGCTGGCGGAGGACGACTGGCAGGAAACCGTTACCTTCTCCGAAGAGCAGACCTCCTTTGCCCTTTCCTCCGCCACGGAGGAGAACGCCTATTTCAATCAGGTGAACGATCTTTTCCCCTACGTTCTGGCCGTTTGCGAAAACGGGCATGAAACGGTGCATACCGCCGAGATCAAGCGCGAGGCGATGGAATCCCTGGGTCTTTCGGAGGGGGACATCCTTTATCTGGACGTGGAAACGGTCGGCCTGGAAAATCAGAACACCGCCCTTTCCGAGCAGACGGGCGACATCGAGCTTTTGGAGCAGGATCTGCTGGACTACGACGGCACCATGACGCTGCGCCTGCGCTTCTACTCCGACGCGGCCGGTTCCTATTATGAAGATTTTCCGCTGGACACCCCGGGCAAAGACGATTTTGAGCTGGGCAACTCCTCCACCTTTGCCCTGACCATGCCGGAGGGCATGAGCGTATTCGACATTGCTTCCATGGAGCTGCTGGTCAACGATCCCGACGACGCCTGGGCGCCGCGGATGATCCGCGCCTATCTGCGGACAGACTACGGCACCACCCTGGAGCTTGCCCGGATCACCGACACCACCCTGACCGCCCAGAGAAGGACCGGCATCTTCTACCGCGGCCTGATTGAAACCGAGCTCAGCCCGGTCGCCCTGGATCTGACCGCCTCCTACCAGCTTCCAACGATCCTGAAGGAGGAGATCGAGAAAACCTATCAGATGTCCGTCACCGGCGTGACCTATAGTATGTATTTCAACGAATTTAATTTTTATGAGCGCCAGAAGCTGTTTTACAGCCAGGTCATGGCGCTATACGGAGGCAGCGATGAAGAAGCAGCATAGATTCGGGATTCTCCTTCTGGCGCTCTGCCTTCTGCTCACCGGCTGCAAAGATTCCGGCGAAAGCGCCGTTAAGCCGATGGAGGAGCTGCTGGAAAAAACGCCCGCCTCTCTGGCGGAGGGGCATTTCTTCTTTGCCGGGACGGTGACCTCTTCGGCCACTCTGCCGGAAATGATCAGCTATTATGAAACGGAAACGGAAAAAAATACTTTTTATACCGTGGAGGTCACCGACGACTTTTTCGGCTGTCTGCCGGATCGGACCCTGACCGTCTGCGTACTGGGCAGCACCGAAAACTTCGGCAGCAGAGCCATGCTGGAGAAAAACGCGGAATATATTTTCGACACCTCTTTATGGGTGCAGGAGGAGGAGCCGGTTTTCCTGCTCTCCACCTTCTATGAGGCGCTGCCGGAGCGTTCGGGCGAATCCCTCTTTTACACCACCGGCCAGGAGGGAAAAGCGGTGGTCAGCGGCAGCTATCAGGACTATCGCGCCCGGCTGCTGGCGCTGGCGGAGGAGGCCGGATACGGCCCGGAGCTGGTGCTGAGCGCAGCCAAAGGCCGGCTGCAAAGCGCGGTGGAACGGGACTACGCCTATTTTGAAGCGCTCTCCTTCACCGTGGCGGACAGCGCAGCGCTGGCCATCACCAATCAGACCGCCGCCGCGCTTCTGGATTCCGCCGCCGCCACGCCGGCCAGCTGGGAGGGGATCCGCGGGCTGCTTCTGGCCGAATAGCGCCCCTTTTGCGCCCCCGCGCAAAAACTGTTGACTTCATCCCCGCGCGGCGTTATAATTAGATATATTTTGCGACCCTGGAGGGACTAACGTGAGCAACGACAATAAAAAAATGGTGAAGGAAATCACGTCGATGGACGCGGACTTCGCCCAATGGTACACCGATATTGTAAAAAAGGCGGATCTTGCCGCCTACTCCAACGTAAAAGGCTTTATGATCGTGCGCCCCTACGGCTACGCCATCTGGGAGCTGATGCAGAGCAACATTGATCAAATGTTCAAGGCCCTTGGCCACGAAAACATCTGTATGCCGATGCTGATCCCCGAAAGCCTGCTGAACAAAGAAAAAGAACACGTGGAGGGCTTCGCTCCCGGGGTGGCCTGGGTCACCTACGGCGCCAGCGAAAAGTTAGAGGAGCGCTACTGCATCCGCCCCACCTCCGAAACCCTTTTCTGCGATCATTTCAAGGATATCGTCCACTCCTGGCGGGATCTGCCCCTTCTTTATAATCAATGGGTTTCCGTTGTGCGCTGGGAAAAAACCACCCGCCCCTTCCTGAGAACCCGGGAATTTCTCTGGCAGGAGGGGCACACCCTTCATGCCACCCAGGAAGAAGCGGAGCAGGAAACGATGCAGATGCTCAACGTCTACGCCGAGTTTTGCAAAAACTGCCTGGCCATTCCGGTGGTGCAGGGGCGCAAGACCGATAAGGAAAAATTTGCCGGTGCGGAAGCCACCTATACCATCGAAGCCATGATGCACGACGGCAAGGCCCTTCAGAGCGGGACCTCCCATTATTTTGGCGACGGCTTTTCCCGCGCCTTCGACGTCACCTTCACCGATAAGGACAACCGGCTGGCCTACCCCCATCAGACCTCCTGGGGAAGCAGCACCCGCCTGATCGGCGCCGTCATTATGACCCACGGGGACGACAATGGCCTGGTGCTGCCGCCGCCGGTGGCGCCGATCCAGGTGATGATCGTGCCGGTGGCGCAGCATAAGCCCGGCGTGCTGGAAAAGGCCGAAGAGGTTTTCCGTACCCTGCAGTCCTGCTGCCGCGTCCGGATGGACAAAAGCGAGAACAGCCCCGGCTGGAAGTTTGCGGAATATGAAATGAAGGGCGTGCCCATCCGGCTGGAGCTGGGCCCCCGGGACATCGAAAAGGGCGTTTGCATCCTTTCCCGCCGCGATACCGGGGAGAAGATCTCCGTGGAGCTCAACCGGCTCACCGAGGCCATCCCCGCCCTGCTCAAAGAGATCCACGAAAATCTCTACCGCCGCGCAAAGGAGCGCCGCGACGCCATGACCTATACGGCCCGCGATCTGAACGAAATGAAGGAGATCGCCGCCACCAAGCCCGGCTTTATCCGCGCGATGTGGTGCGGGGACGAGGCCTGCGAGGCGCAGCTCAAGGAGCAGGCGGACGTTACCTCCCGCTGCATCCCCTTCGACGATCAGGAGCAGGTGGCCGAAACCTGCGTCTGCTGCGGAAAGCCGGCGAAAAAGCTGGTTTACTGGGGAAAGGCATACTGATCCCTCGGGCATGGGCCGCGGCCCATGCCTTTTTTTCGTCCGGTGCAACATTTCGGGCTTTTTAATCGTATTCTTTATAGAAAGGAGTTCCCTCATTGGCCTATTCCGAAGAACAAATGCGGCGGATCATCGCCGAATACGGGCCGAGCGTCTGGCGGCTGGCCATGGCCTGGCTGCACAATACCGCCGACGCGGAGGATATCTATCAGGAGGTTTTCCTGAAGCTGATCCGCGCCAAACCCACCTTTGAAAACGACGCCCATCAGAAGGCCTGGTTCCTGCAGGTGACCGCCAACTGCTGCAAGGATCATCTGAAAAAGGCCGGGCGCCGTCATGCCGCCGAGGAGCAGCCGCCTGCCGCGGAGCCCGCCGGGGAAAACGACGCCCTGGAGGCCGCGCTGGACGCTCTGCCCGATCGTTACCGCACGATCATCCATCTCTATTATTTTGAGGGCTATCAGACCGGCGAAATCGCCGGGATCCTGAAGATGAAGCCCTCCACCGTGCGCAGCGGCCTGAAGCGGGCCCGCAAGCGCCTGAAAGATTTTATGGAAGGAGAAGTCCTGGATGTTTGAAGACCGCTATCGGAAATATCATCAGAAGATCCGCCCTTCCGACGCGCTCAACCGCGAAACCCTGGCGCTGATGCAGGAGGCCCAGGATCACCGGGCATCGGAGCCGGAGCGGGGCTTTCGCTGGCGGCCGGCCTATACCGTTGCCCTCGCCGGCGCTGCCGCCGCCCTGCTTGCCCTTTCCCTGACGGCGGGGTTCTGGTTCAGCCGGGGCGCTCAGTATATAGAGGAAAGCGGCGATCTGGACACCGTGGTTTCCGGCGGCAGCGCCGATCGGGAGAACGCGGCGGACGTCCCTGAAACGTCCGGCGGCGCAACCGGAGCAGAGGACGGCGCCACCTCGGAAGAGCAGCCCGAAGCCGCCCCGCCGGAGGAAGAGGGGAACGGGGAATCCGGCGGCGAAGAAGCGCCGTCCGGCGGATCCGATTCCGATGAAACCGCCCCTTCCGGCGGGGACTCCGGCGGATCCGCGGAGAGCGATCCGGAAACGCCGACCGATTCCGAACCGGAGAAGCCTTCCGCCGGGGAGGAGCCGGAGGAGCCTGCCGATCCCCGGGACCCGGTCATCATCAACGACGATGAAACCCGTACCTATACCACCATCCGCGCCTTTCTCGACGATCTGAAAAATAAAAAAACGGAGGGCTACGGCACCCATTACTATACGGCTCGGGAGCTGATCATCGTGCCCTCCCTGCTTCCGGACAACGCCCGGTTCCGCCATTTTTACCTCTATCCCCAGACGGGGCGATATGCCTACTCCTATCTCTTCACCGCCGAGGGGGTCGACTATCTCCTCGACATCAAGGTAGACGCCAGCAGCGCCTCTACCCTGAAAGAGCTGAACCAGCAGAAAGAGGCCATCCAGGAGGAGAAGGTTCTTACCAAATTCTCCGGCAACCAGATGATGGTGCTTTTCGGCACCAGCGACCTTGTTACCGTTTCCCTCACCGCCGTTGGCTCCGATCAGGAGCTTACCCGGGAGCAGGTTTCCGCGCTGCTGGAGCAGTTTGCCCTGGAGCGCTGCTCCCTGACCAACACCATTGTTGATCTGACCTATTAAACGTCCCTTCACGCTTTAGCGGCAGGTTTTTCCTGCCGCTTCTTTTTTTCCAGAAAATGCGGAGCATAGTTTGCTTTTTTCGTTGAAAACTATCCGTTGAAAGGTGTTTGAAAACAATGAAAAAGGCAATAAAACGAATCAGTATCTCGGTGATTGCGGCCCTGCTGATCGCAGCGCTCGGCATTTATTCTGCCCGCATCCCCACCGTTTATAACTGCCGGCCCGGCGAAGAACCGGCCGGCAGCGTTCTCTATACCGTGGACGCCGATCCCGCAGAAACCGTCCAGAGCAGCGAAAGCTATACCGCAAAAATCAAGCTTTTCGGTCTGCTGCCGATCAAAAACGCCGTTGTCAACCGGATCGCGCAAAAGCAGCTTGTGGTTTTGGGCACGCCCTTTGGCGTTAAGCTCTATACAAAAGGCGTGATCGTGGTAGACGCAGAGGAGGGCAGCGCCGGCATCGCTTCCGGGATCCAGGTGGGGGACATCATCCTCACCTACAACGACGCAGAGATCCGCTCCAATGAAGAACTGGCCGCCCAGGTGCAAAGCTGCGGCGGCCAGCGCCAAAAGGCGCGGATCCTGCGCAACCAGCGGGAGCAGACCCTTTGGGTCACCCCGGAGAAAACCAGCGACGGCTACACCATCGGCCTCTGGGTGCGGGACAGCACCGCCGGACTGGGTACCCTGACCTATTATGATCCCGAAACCGATATGGTGGCCGGCCTCGGCCATTCCATCTCCGACGTGGATACCGGGCTGACCATGCCCGTTGACAGCGGGACGCTGGTTTCCGCCGGCATCACCGGCGTTAAAACCGGTGAAAAAAATGAACCGGGCGAGCTGCTGGGCTATCTGGAGGATCAGGAGCTGGCGGAAATCACAACCAATTGTGAAACCGGACTCTTCGGCGCCGCTACGGCGGAATTTACCGGCGTCAGCTATCCCGTTGCCATGCAGGACGAGATCGTGGAAGGGGACGCTCAGATCCTCTGCACCGTTCTCGGCAAGACCCCGGAAACCTATTCCATCCGCATCACCCGCGTCAACAACAATCTCTCGGAAACCCGAAACCTCTGTATTCAGGTGACGGATCAGCGCCTGCTGGAGGCCACCGGCGGCATCGTTCAGGGCATGAGCGGCAGCCCCATTCTGCAAAACGGAAAGATCATCGGTGCCGTCACCCACGTTCTGCTCTCCGATCCGACCGCCGGATACGGTATTTTTATTGAAAATATGCTCAAATCTCAATGATCCGGGCAGTAAAAAAAGGGCGGATCCCGGCCGGGATCCGCTCCCCTCTTTTCCTGCGCCTCAAACCAGCCAGTCCACCCAGTTGGCGGCAAACAGGTTGTCTTTCAGGCAGACCAGGTTAAATGCCCCGCTCATGGGCACCTCCGCCAGCTCAAACCGGGCCAGCTTCCCCTGCGCCAGCTCCTCGGCCACCACCGGCGCATACAGAAAGGAGATCCCCAGCCCATCGGCCACCAGCGATTTGATGATGGCAAAATCGCTGATAGTCACAATGCCGGAAAAATCCTGTATCGACCGGTTCACGCTGCTCAGCCCCCGCTCTAAAATCGCCCGGGTGCCGGATCCCGGCTCCCGCAGAATGAGCCGCTCTCCCGCCAGCTCGTCCAGCGCCGCCTTCCGCCCCGCCAGCCGGTGCCCGGGCGGGCAGACCCCGAAAAAACCTTCCCGCCGGCAAAGCCGCGTGTGGTAGCGGCTGCTCTCAAAATAACCCTCCACCAGCGCAAAGTCCAGCCGCCCCTCCTCCAGCGCCTGCAAAAGCGCCTCGGTGTTGTCTACCACCAGCGAAAAGACCGCCTCCGGCTGCGCCCGCAGAAAATGCTCCACCTTCGGCGCGATCACATATTCCCCGATCGTCTTGGACGCTCCCACCCGCAGGGTAAGCGGCGCCGGCGCCGCCATGGACGCCTCGATTTTCCCGCTGTTGTAAGCCATGGATCGGGTAAATTCCCGCAGCCGCACCCCCGCCTCGGTCAGCCGCAGCCGCTTCCCTTCATAAAGAAACAGCCGCTCCCCGTAGTGCTGCTCCAGATACCGGATATGGTGCGTCACCGCCGGCTGCGTCAGGCACAGCCGCTCCGCCGCCCGCGTATAATTCATCGTTTCACACAAAACAAGAAACGTATTCCATCGTTGATCCAGCATTTCCTATCACCTATAAAAATAATTTATCGTTATATTATGATTCTTTATTTTATTTTATCATTTCTCTGTGCTATAATCAAGTACAATCCAAAAAAACAAACAGAGAAAGTGAGAACAACAACATGGAACTGATCAAAAAAACCGTCCCCGGCCTGCTGCTGTGCCTGCTTCTTGCCGTGCCCAGCTGGCTGCTGGGGCGGGCGCTGCCGGTGATCGGCGGCCCGGTTTTCGCCATTCTGCTCGGCATGGTACTCTCCCTGCTCCTGCGGGATCGGAGCCGGTTCCAGCCCGGCATCGCCTTCACCTCCAAAAAGATCCTGCAATATGCGGTGATCCTGCTGGGCTTCGGGCTGAATCTATCCGAAATCGCCAAGGTGGGCGCCCAGTCGCTGCCCATCATCTGCGCGACCATCACCGCCTCGCTGGTGATCGCCTTTCTGCTGCATAAATGGCTGGCGATCCCCGCCAACATCTCCACGCTGGTCGGCGTAGGCTCCTCCATCTGCGGCGGCTCCGCCATCGCCGCCACCGCGCCCGTTATCGGGGCGGACGACGAGGAAATTGCCCAGTCCATCTCGGTGATTTTCCTCTTCAACATCCTGGCGGCGCTGCTTTTCCCGGCGCTGGGCGGCGCCCTGGGGATGTCCAACGAGGGCTTCGGCCTCTTTGCCGGCACCGCCGTGAACGATACCTCCTCCGTTACCGCCGCCGCCTCCACCTGGGACACCCTCCACGGCACCGACGGCGCGGTGCTGAGCCATGCCACCATCGTCAAGCTCACCCGAACGCTGGCCATCATCCCCATCACTCTGGTGCTGGCCTTCCGGCAGACCTGGAAGGCGCGCCGGAGCGGCGGCGAAGCGGGCGGGAGCTTCCGGCTCAAAAAGGTTTTTCCCTTCTTTATTCTGTTTTTCGTTCTTGCCTCCGTGATCACCACCGGAGCCACCATGGCCGGCGCGGATCCCGGGATCTTCCAGCCCTTTAAAGAGCTTTCCAAATTCTTTATCATTCTGGCCATGGCGGCCATCGGGCTGAACACCGATCTCCTCCGGCTGGTGAAATCCGGCGGAAAGCCCATTCTGATGGGCGCCTGCTGCTGGGCGGGCATCACCGGCATCAGCCTGCTGATGCAGCATCTGATGGGTCTGCTTTAACGACCCGGATCTTTTTACGAAAGGACGTGAACCGTATGTACGACATTCTGATTATCGGCGCCGGGCCCGCAGGCGTCAGCGCCGGCGTTTACGCGGTCAGCCGCGGGATGCGCGCCCTGATTCTGGAGCGGGAGCAGGTGGGCGGGACGATCGGAAAGGTTTCCATCGTCACCCATTATACCGGTCAGCAGCCCCGGGAAACCGGCGCTTCCTTTGCCGCCCGCATGAAGGATCAGGCGCTTCAGGCCGGCGTGGAGATCCTTTACGCCGACGTCGAACAGGTGTGCCTGACGGGAGAGATCAAGACCGTTGCAACGAACAAGGGGGTCTTTCGCGCCAAACGGATCATTCTGGCCAACGGCTGCACCCCCCGCAGGCTGGGGATCCCCGGGGAAGCGGAGCTTTGGGGGAAGGGCATGGGCATGAACGCCGCCCGGGACGCCGCCGCCTATACCGGGAAGGAGGTTTTTGTGGTCGGGGGCGCCGACGGCGCCGTAAAGGAAGCGCTATATCTGGCCTCCTTTGCCCGCAAAGTGACCCTCATCCACGTTGAGGATCAGCTGGGCTGCATTGCCGAATTTCGCCGGAAGGCGGCGGCCGCCGCCAACATCTCCCTGCGGCTGGGGGCGCAGCTTATGGCGATCTACGGCCACGACCAGCCGGAACGGCTGAAGATCGCCGACCTGCGCACCAACCGGATCGAAACGGTGGACGCGCCGGGCTGCGGGATCTTCCTCTATGCCGGCGCGGTACCGAATACAGCGCTTTATCCGGAGCTGACGCTGGAAAACGGCTATATCCCCACCAACGAGCGGATGGAAACCGCCCTGCCGGGGGTTTACGCAGCCGGCGACATCCGGGTGAAGGAGGTGCGCCAGGTGGCGACGGCGGTTGCCGACGGCGCCATTGCCGCCATCCGGGCGGCGGCCTACTGAAAACCCGAACCAACAAAAAAAGCGGCGCCCCGGGGACATGTCCCCGGGGCGCCATTTCAAAGACCGAAAGAGTTCATCTTTCGGTTTTTTTCATAAAGCGGGGCTTTGAGGGCTTTCGCCATCCCCAAGCCGGATGCTCCGTTCCGGCGCGTCACCGCCCGGGACAGCTCAGCCCCATCAGCCGCCGGCCGGCCTGATATGCCCGTTCGACATACGCGGCAAACTCCATTTCGGCATACTTGGTTCCGCCCTTTGCGTCCCGCTCTTTCGAGCGCACCAGCTCCAGCATCAACGCGCCGCGGTATCCCCATTGCTCAAGCCTGCTCACAGCATTTTGCCAATCCTTTACGCCGTCGAAGGGGATCAGATGCAGATCGTCCAAAAAGGTTATTTCGCCGCCGGTTACGCCGAGGTTGTCGTTTATATGGGTGGTAAACAGTCTGTCGCCATAGCGCGAAAGCATATCTTTATGCCGGTTATAGCACATCTCATGCCCCGTATCCCAGCAAAAGCCCACATGAGCCTCCGCCTTAAACGCCTCCATCAGGGCTTCCAGATACGCTTCCCCCTCCACGTTTTCAAAGGCGATCTTCACGCCCCGGGCCTTTGCCTCGTCCACGACCTCCCGGAAGCTGCGCACCCCGAATTCGGTCGCCTGATTCACATCAAAGCCAATAAACGGGTGCATCACCACGACCGGAACCCGATGGCGGGCGGCTTCCCCCAGGCAGGCCTTCAGCTCCTCCTTTGCCGGCTCCGTTTCTTCAGAGGGGTACCACAGGTGCCGCATTTTTACAAAGGGCGCGTGGATGGCATGGTATTCCAGCCCGAGTTCATCCGCCGCCCGCCGGAGCCGCCCGGTATTATCGCCGTATTGGGAGAAAAATGCGTCGAACCCCGCTTTTTTGAAAATCCGGAGCTGTTCCTCCGCCCGGATCTGCGGCGTTTTTATGATTCCCAAGCCCAGCTTCCCGCTCAACATGACCAACGCCTCCTGATCCTTAAAATCACGCCCCCAGGGCTCCCTTTTCCGGCGCAAAGCGCTCAGAATCCGCCGTTTCCGTCTGTGGAAAGGTACGCGGTGTCGTCGCGGATACAGAGCACCAGATCCGGCTGGTATTCTTCGATATATTCATAGATGGTTTTTTCCGTATTGTGCCGGAGATCCACCGCAACGGTCCGATTGAAGGAGGCATAAAGCAGCGTTTCGACCGGATTGGTGAAGGAATCGCCAAATACCAGTACGTCCGGCAGCTCCTCCCGCCCGGTTTCAATGACCGTTTCGGCTACATCGCCGCCCATATATACGTTATAGGTGATTTTTTCCTTCGGATCCTCCGGGATGAAAAAGATTTGATCCACCTCTTCCCCGTTATCCCGCCGGATATAGGGCAGCGGATCCTTCAGGCGGTAGATCCCCAGCCGATCCGGCGTGCGGATCACATTATAAAGGATCCTTCCCCGGGAACCATAATAGGGGTTCGGCAGCTCCTCATAAATCAGCTCTTCCTCCTCCAGCGGATCCGCAGCAACACCAAGCGCCGCGCCCGCTTCCAGAATGCTGCGATAGCACACATAGGCACCATGCATATTGAAATGATGGTCGGTAACGAAATAGTACCGTTCAAAATCCCCGCTCTGCTCATATACCGGCCGCATATTCAGGGATTGGACGCCCGCGGCGTCCAGCGCCTGGAAGAAGGCCTCTTCGACTGCATCCAGGTAGGCGCCATTATTGTTCATATACGACGGATAAGAATCCCGCAGCATGGAGCTTTGCTCCGGGACCCCGACATACAGGAACACTCCGCCGTTGGCGGCAGTAAAAGCGCTCAGGTTTTCATATTTTTCCGCCATTTCCGCCGCAGATAGCGCGATGGCCTCCGGATCTGCCGCCCTTTCCGGCTGATAGGGCAGGAGGGCGTTTTCCGTGATGACGATGTCGTTTACCATCACCTTGTCCGCAATATGGACGTTGAAAAAGGTATAAGCCTCGATCATCCCGTCCCGAAAGGCGATATGATCCACATAATATTCTTCAAACTCGCTGAAATATGCGCCCGATAAAATATTTTCCCGCTCCGGCTCCGGCAGCGGCGCAAGGTTGCGGTTCTCAAAAAAGGAATAGGTTTCGGAGCCGGAGAACAGGGTGGCCGCCGGAAACCATGCCAACACCAGCAAAAATACTCCGGTGAAAAGGATTTGAGCTGTCTTTTTCATTCTTTTCTCCTCAGAATCGGAAATAAATAAAGGGATTGAAGGTGGAATTTACCAGATATATCACCGACAGCGCAAAAAGAACAAGAGAAAAAACGCCCGCCGGATAATACGCCAGAAATTCCCGCAGGAGCCGGTTTTTGACGCGCCCGACCGCTTTTTTCAGCCAGCCGGAAACCGGAACCGCCGCCAGCAGGCAGGCGGCAAAGGCCAGCTTATAGTTGGAGAGCAGATAAATAAACTCCGGATCCGGGCCCTGAAAATCCGGCCGGAACATCCGGGATAGATAAAGCCCGGCAGAAGAGATGTCCGCAGATCGGAATATCACCCACCCGAAAAGAATCAGCAGCAGCGCATAGACGTGGCGGAAAAATCCCGGGATCCGCTCCAGCCATTTCAGCAGAAAGAGTTTTTCCACGATCAGAATCGCACCGAAATAAACGCCCCATAAAACAAAATTCCAGCTTGCGCCATGCCAGATTCCGGTGAGAAGCCAGACGATGGCGATATTGCATATATGCCGGGGTTTTGACACCCGGTTGCCGCCAAGCGGGATATAAACGTAGTCCCGAAACCAGGAGCTCAGCGAGATATGCCACCGCCGCCAGAACTCCGTGACGCTGCGGGAAATATAGGGATAATCAAAGTTTTCAAGGAAATGGAAGCCAAACATTCTGCCGATGCCGATCGCCATATCGGAATAGCCGGAAAAATCAAAGAGGATCTGAAAGCTATAGGCAATTGCGCCGAGCCAGGCCAGCTCCGCCGGCAGGTTCGAAAGCTCCCCATCAAAGATCTGGTCGGCAATCGCCCCCATCGTATTGGCAAGGAGCATCTTTTTGGCCAGCCCGAAAATGAACCGCCGGGTTCCGGCGGCGAAGTCCGAGAGATTCTCCCGCCGGTTCCCGATCTCTTCCACAACGGTGGAATACCGCACGATCGGCCCCGCTATGAGCTGGGGAAAAAGCGAAATATACAGCGCAAGATAAAAGGGATTTTTCTGCACGGGAACCTCTCCGCGGTAAACGTCGATCACGTAGCTCAGGCCCTGAAAGGTATAAAAGGAGATCCCGATCGGCAGAACGATCTCAAGCGCAGGGATCTCAAAAGAAAAAAGAGCGCCGATATTGGTGAGCAGAAAATCCGTATATTTGAAATAAACCAGCGCGCCCAAATTCAAAATCAGGGCGAAAACCAGCACCGTCTTCTTCGCCGCTCCGGTGGAAAACCGGGTCATCAGCAGACCCGCCAGATAGTTGACGGCGATGGAAAGCAGCATGATCAGGCTGTATTTCGGTTCGCCGCAGGCATAAAAAAATAGGCTGAAAATCAGCAGAACCCCCGCCCGAAACTTCCGCGGAACCGCATAATACAGCGCAATCACCGCCGGAAAAAACAGAAAAAGAAAGCTTACGCTGCTGAATACCATGGTTTCCCCCCCCTCCTCCGGTTTCAACGGATATTATTATAACACCCCCGTCCGCCCCTGTCAACCCGGGGGATTCTCCTTGCAATCCGGCGGCGGGGCTGCTATAATATGGGCAGAACGGAAAAAGGGGGGCGGTTTCATGGCCAAGCAAGCCCATCAGCAGCAAAAGCTGCTGGTGCTCCGGCAGATCTTTTTGCAGGAAACCGATGAAGAGCACGGCCTCACCATGCAGCAGATCCTGGCACGCCTGGCGGAATGCGGCATCCCGGCCGAACGAAAAAGCGTCTACAGCAGCATCGAGCTGCTCAACCAGAGCGGGCTGGATATCCTGCGGGAACGGCGGAACGGGCGCACCCTTTACTTTGCCGCCGCCCGGGACTTTGAAACGGCGGAGCTGCGGCTGCTGGCCGACGCCGTGGCCTCCTCCCGCTTCATTACCGCCAAAAAATCCGATCAGCTTCTGCAAAAGCTGGCCGGGCTAACCAGCAGGCATCTCGGCTCCGAGCTGCGGCGGCAGGTTCACGTTGCCAGCCGGATCAAAAACATGAACGAAACCATCTTCTACCTGATCGACGAGCTCAACCGGGCCATCGACGCCGATACCGCCATCCGGTTCTGCTACTTCGACTGGGCGCTGGAGGGCGCCCGGCTTGTCAAGCGCCCCCGCCACGGGGGACGGCAGTATCTGGTTTCCCCCTGGCAGCTCCTCTGGCAGAATGAGTTTTATTATCTGATCGCCTTTGACCACGACGCCGGCGCAATCCGCCACTACCGGGTCGACCGGATGGACGGGATCCGCTTCACCGGCGCAAAGCGGCAGGGGGCGGAGGCCTTCCGGCGGATCCGCATGGAGGACTACGCCGCCCGGCTCTTCGGGATGTTTGGCGGGGAAACGGAGCGCATCGCCCTTTCCTTTCCCGAGCGGCTTCTGGACGTGATGATCGACCGCTTCGGCAAGGAGCTGCGCCCCCGCAGATACGGGGAGGAGGGGCGGCTGCTCCTCTATGCGGACGTCATTCCCAGCCTGCCCTTCTTCGGCTGGCTGCTTTCGCTGGGGCCGGAGGTCACGCTGGAGGAGCCCCAAACCTTAAAGGAACGCTATATCGCCGTTTTACGGCAGCAATTGGAAAAGGAGAACGACCATGGTAAAGCATATGATCATCTGGAAGCTGAAGGATGAGATCGCCGACAAGGAGGCGGTCAAGGCGGAGATTAAGGCCGCCCTGGAGGGGCTGATCGGCCGGATCGAGGGGCTGACGGAAATGAAGATCCTCACCGAGGGCTTTGAAAGCTCCGCCGGGGATCTGATGATGGATTCCACCCTGACCAGCCGGGCGGCGCTGGAGGCCTATCAGGCGCACCCCGCCCATCAGGAGGTGGCCAATCGGCTGGTTCGCCCGGCGGTGAGCAGCCGGCTCTCCTTCGATTATGAGCTTTGAAAAAGAGGAAGACGTATGAAACGCCTTCCTCGTTTTTATTTACGGTAATCCAGATATTTCCAGTTTTTTATCAGATACTCCGCACCGGAAATAAGGGTCAGCAGCGTTGCGACATAGAGCATCAGCGTTCCGAGAACGGCCGTTGTTTCCGGCGTGCTCCCGGTCAGAATCGGCAGCCCCAGCTCATACTCCCAGCGCCCCAGCAGCACCGGCTCCACCATCAGCAAGAGCGTTGCGATCATCTGCGTCACCGTTTTGGCCTTTCCCCACCAGCCGGCGGCAATCACCTTCCCCACGCTGCTGGCCGCGATCAGCCGGATGGACGTCACCATCAGTTCCCGGGCGATGATGATCACCGTGATGACCGGGTGGATCATCTCCATATACTGAAGCACCACCAATGCGGTGATCACCAGCATTTTATCCGCAAGGGGATCCAGGAATTTGCCGAAATCCGTGACCTGATTGTTTTTGCGCGCCAGGTAGCCGTCGATGGCGTCGGTGGCCGAGGCCAGCGCGTATATCGCCGCCCCCACCAGCGGCCCCACCGGCCAGGGCACCGCAAGCATCACCACCAGATAGACCGGAATCATCAAAACCCGCAGCAGGGTCAGTTTATTTGGAAAATTCATTCTTCTATCCTCCCGATCAAGTCAAAATCCAGCGTCGATTCTATGGTTACTTCCACAAAATCTCCGGCTTTTATGCTGCCGGAGCCGGTAAAAAAGATCTTGCCGTCGATATCCGGCGCCTCCATATAGCTTCTGCCGTACCAGCAGGCGGCGATCCGGTCGTAGCCCTCCGCCAGAACCGTGAGGGTGCGCCCTACCAGCGCCTGCTGCTTTTCTTCCACAATATCTGCCTGGATCGTTTCCAGCACATCGCGCCGGCGCTCCTTCACCTCTTCCGGAATCTGGCCGGGCATCGACCCGGCGGGCGTGCCCTCCTCCCGGGAATAGCAAAAGACCCCCAGCTTATCGAACCGGGCCTCCCTCACAAACCGGCAGAGGGTTTCAAACTCCTCCTCCGTTTCGCCGGGAAAGCCCACGATCAGCGTTGTCCGCAAAACGACCCCCGGAATGGCGGCGCGCAGGCTGCGTATTCGCTCCATCAGCGTTTTTTCATCGCCGGGACGGTTCATCCGGCGCAGCACCGATCCGGCGGCGTGCTGGATCGGCATCTCGATATAAGGGATCAACTTTTCTTCTGCGGCAAACAGCGCCGTCAGCTCCTCGCTGATTTTGTCCGGATACAGATACAGCAGCCGCAGCCAGCGCAGATCCTCGATCTTCAAAAGGGCCCGGAGCAGCTCCGGCAGCCGGCGGGCGCCGTAGAGATCCCGCCCGTATTCTGCCGTGTCCTGGGCGATCAGGATCAGCTCCCGGCAGCCCCGTTCCACCAGCTCCTCCGCCTCCGCAACGATCTTTTCCATCCTGCGGCTGCGATACGGCCCGCGGATCGCCGGAATACAGCAGTAGGCGCAGCGGTTATTGCAGCCGTCGGCAATTTTGAGATAGGCCGTTTCCACCGGCCTTGTGAGCACCCGCTCACCCTCCAGCTGGAGCTTTTCCCGTTCGTCGTACCACTCCACCCGCTCGCCGGCCAACACGCGCTCTACCGCGTCGGCGATCCGCTGAAAGGATCCCACGCCCAGAAAGCCATCGACCTCCGGAATCTCGGCGGCAATCTCCTCCCGGTAACGCTGCACCAGGCATCCCGCCGCGATGATCTTCCGGATCCGCCCCTCCTCCTTCAGGCGGGCGACCTCGAAAATGGTTTCCAGCGCCTCGCTCTTCGCGCTCTCGATGAATCCGCAGGTGTTGATCACCACCACCTGCGCTTCCTCTGCGTCGCCGGTGATCTGATATCCCCGCGCCCGGCAGGCGGCGATCATCTGCTCTGTATTCACGGTGTTTTTTTCGCACCCTAATCCGATGAAGCCAACCTTAGTCATCTTCGTCCCAAACACTCCGTATGTCCTCATAGTCAAAGCCCAGCCGCAGCAGACCCTGCGTCACCCGCTGCCGCGTCTTGCGGTCCGCCAGATCGGCGCTCCGGTATTTCCGCTCCAGATGGTAGCGGACAGAGGCTGCGTAATCGACCTCCAGGCCGGAAACCGCCTCTTTTGCCAGCTCCGCCGGGATCCCCCGCTGCATCAGCTCCCCGAGGATGCGCCGGGCGCCCC
This sequence comes from uncultured Clostridia bacterium, assembly GCA_944387895.1. Lineage (GTDB taxonomy): Bacteria > Bacillota > Clostridia > Oscillospirales > QAKW01 > QAKW01. Next base: position 23,577 of record CALXGQ010000019.1, on the reverse strand, counting down.
AGCGCTTTTCCGCCGCGTACCGGTTCGCCAAGCGGCCGGCCAGGCGTTCGTCGTCGATAAAGCCCAGCTCCTCCATACAGGTGCAGGCCGCCTCCGCGACCTCCGGCTCGATCCCGAACCGGGTGAGCTTTTCCATCAGCCGCCTGCGGCTCATATCCCCATATTCCAGATACTGATAGGCCTTTTCCTTCGCCGCCGCCAGCCCCGCGGCAAACGCCAGCGCCTGCCGCTCCTCTTCCCCGAAGGGTGCGCTCAGCTCCACGCCCTGCCGGGCCAGCAGCTCGGCCGGGGCGGTCATGCAAAAGGCGCCGTCTACATAAATATCCCGCCCGGCGCTATCCCCCGGGTGGATCTCGATCCCGGTTACAACCGGTTTATTCAAAGTCATCCGCCGATACGTCCAGAGATACCGCCGGCGCTACCGGCGTTACCGGCGCCTCCTCCCCGGCGGCGGGAGCCGCCTTCTTCGGTTTGGACGTTTTACTCTCCATCTCCCGCAGGGTATCGAAATTTTCCCGGATCTTCTGCTCCAGCTCGGAGGCGACGTCGGGATTATCCCGCAGAAATTCCTTTGCCTTATCGCGCCCCTGGCCGATCCGGGTGTCCATATAGGAGAACCACGCGCCGCTTTTTTTGATCAATTTCAGCTTCTCGCCCAGATCCAGCAGCTCCCCTTCCCGGGAAATGCCCTCACCATACATGATATCGAAAGTCGCCGTTTTAAAGGGCGGCGCCACCTTGTTCTTCACGACCTTGCACTTGGTTGCGTTACCCACCATCTCGCCCCCGGATTTCAGGGTTTCGGTGCGGCGGACGTCGATTCGCACGGAGGAATAAAACTTCAGCGCCCGGCCGCCGGTGGTGGTTTCGCTGCTGCCGTAGAACACGCCCACCTTATCCCGCAGCTGGTTGATGAAGATCGCCACGCAGTTGGTTTTGGCCAGCACGCCAGTCAGCTTCCGCAGCGCCTGGCTCATCAGCCGCGCCTGAAGCCCCACATGGGCGTCCCCCATCTCCCCTTCGATCTCGGTGCGGGGAACCAGCGCGGCCACGGAGTCGACAATCACCAGATCGATGGCGCCCGACCGCACCAGCTGCTCGGCGATCTCCAGCGCCTGCTCGCCATAGTCCGGCTGGGAAACCAGCAGGTTATCCACGTCTACCCCCAGCGCCGCCGCATAGACCGGATCCAGCGCGTGCTCCGCGTCGATGAAGGCCACCATCCCTCCGGCTTTCTGCGCCTCCGCCGCAACGTGCAGCGCCACCGTCGTCTTACCGGAGGATTCCGGCCCGTAGATCTCCACGATCCTGCCCTTCGGAACGCCGCCGATCCCCAGCGCCAGATCCAGAGAAAGCGAACCGGTCGGGATCACGCCCACGTTCATATGCGTATTATCGCCCAGCTTCATCACCGCGCCGGCGCCGAACTGCTTTTCGATCTGTTCCAGCGCTTTGGCCAGCGCGTCCTTCTTATCCGCCATGTTTTGATCTCCTTTTACTATAGATACTATATGGTTTTATTATATAATAGAACCATAAAGAAATCAAGAAGTATTTCCGCCCCGGGCACCCGGCGAAGGATCTTGCTTTTTGACGGAAAATCTGTTAATATATTCCCTGAAACACTCCGGCGAACAGGGAAGTGGGGTGAGAATCCCCCGCGATCCCGTCGCCGTATTGGATGAGAAAAACGCAGGTTGCCACTGCGCCGGGCCGGCGTGGGAAGGCGCGTTTTTCGCCGAAGCTTCTGCTTCCCAGTCCTGAGCCGAAAGACCTGGCGCCGGAGGATCCTGTTTTGCCTGCCACGATGTATGGCCGTTCCCCCCGCGCCTTTCCGGCAGAGTGAGGCCGCGGCGGAAACGTATGCAAACCCGATCGGTTTCAATAATGAAAAAAAGGAGAACAGAACCATGCAAAAAAAACAAAAGCTGCTGATTGGGATCAGCGCCATCGTTTTGGTTGCCCTGCTGGGCGCTGCGTTTCTGCTTTGGAAGGGTTTTTCTGCCGAGCCCAACGAAGGAAACAAGGCGATCACCTTTGAGGTGGTGCAGGCGGACGGCACCGCAACGGAGCACGCGCTGACCACCGACGAGGATTATCTGGCAAACGCGCTGGCGGAGGCCGGCCTGGTGGAGTATCAGGAGTCCGGATTCTACACCGTGATCGACGGTATTACCGCCGACTATTCTGTGGATCAGGGCTGGTGGTGCATCAGTAAAGACGGCGTTTCCCTGACCGTTGGAATGAACGAGCAGGTCATCGCCGACGGCGAGCACTATGAAGCGACCTACACGATCGGCTATTGATCTGCGGGAGCTTACCGCTCTGGCGGTTCTGGCCGCCCTGATGATCGCCCTGCAGGTGGCGCTGGCTTTTTTGCCCAACATTGAGCTGGTGACCCTGCTGGTGATCCTGACCACCCTCCATTTCGGGAAAAAAGCCTTCCTGCCGATCGCCGTTTTCGTGCTGGCGGAGGGGCTGATCTATGGATTCCATATCTGGTGGATCAGCTATCTTTACGTCTGGCCGATTCTGGCGCTGCTGGTCCTGGCGCTGCGCAGCCGGAGCCATCCGGCGCTCTGGGCGGTTCTGGCCGGCTTTTTCGGCCTCTTTTTCGGGACCCTCTGCGCCATCCCCTATTTTATTACCGGCGGCTGGGGCGCGGGATTCGGCTATATCCTCAGCGGGATCCCCTTTGATATCCTCCACTGCGTCGGCAATACGGTTTCCACCGCGCTGCTTTTTTACCCGATGGATCTGGCGCTGAAAAAACTGCTGCCAAAATAACAAAAACGCCCTGTCTGCCAGACAGGGCGTTTTTTTCTTACAATGCTTTCAGCAGCGCCTTGAGCAGGCTCCAGGTCCGCGCCCCGGAGGAAAGGGAGAGCCGCTCCCGGGTGGTATGAATCTCCCGGATCTCCGGGCCGAAGGAAATGCAGTCCAGCCCGGGGAGCTTCCGGGCAAACAGCCCGCATTCCAGACCCGCGTGCAACGCCCGCAGCTCCGGCGTCTTTTGAAAGAGGCTCTGATAACAACGCACCGCCTCCGCCCGCAGCGGAGATTCCGCCCGGTATTCCCAGGCCGGATATCCGCCGCTGCGCTCCGTTACCGCGCCGTGGAGCGCCATCAGCGCCTCCACCCGGGCGGCCAGCCGGTCCCGCTCCGCATTTTTCATGCTGCGCAGGGACGCCGAGATGGTTAAAAATTCTTCGCCGGTTCTCAAAATCGCGGTGTTCAGCGAGGTTTCCACCAGTCCCTCCAGCTCCCCGCTCCACTGCTGCACCCCATCCGGAAGGGCTGCCAGCAAGCCTATCGCCGCCTCGGAACAGCTCTTTTCCAGCATCCGCTCCGACGTGGCGGTGACGACAGAGATGGAAAGCTCCGGCTCCACAGCGCCGTATTCCCGGCGGAAAAGCGCCGTCAGCGCCACGCCGGAAACCGGCTGCTCCAGCGCCGCCAGCGCGGTGGCGCGGCGGGGAATGGCGTTGCTCTTGGTGCCGCCCTCCGCCCGGATCAGCCGGCAATCCAGCCCGGCAAGGATCTTGCCCAGCAGGATATTGGCGTTGCCCCGCCCGCAATGGATCTCCGCGCCGCTATGCCCGCCCTGCAGACCCTCGACCCGGATCTCATAAACCGGCAGGTCGCACCGCTCCCACTTCAGCGGCAGCCGCCCGGTCACGCCGCATCCGCCGGCGGAGGAAACAACAAAGACGCCTTCCTCCTCCGTATCCAGATTCAGCATCCGCCGGCCGGTGATCCAGCCCGGATCGAATCCGGCGGCGCCCTCCATCCCCGTTTCTTCATCCACGGTGAAAAACAGCTCCAGCGGCGGATGGGGCGCCGGATCCTCCAGCAGCGCCAGCCCATAGGCAACGGCGATGCCGTCGTCGGCGCCCAGGGTGGTGCCCTCCGCCCGCAGCCAGTCCCCTTCCCGCCGCAGCTTCAGGCCGTCGCGGCAGAAATCATGGGCGCTCTCCGGATCCTTTTCGCAAACCATATCCAGATGCCCCTGAATCACCACGACAGGATGATCCTCATAGCCCGGCGTTCCCGGCACCCGGATCACCACGTTGCCCCAGCCGTCCTGCTCCGCCGGAAAGCCCCGCTCTTTGCCATAGGCCGCGCAGAAATCGCTCACCGCCTGCGTATTCCCCGAGCCCCGGGGGATCTCTGAAAGCTGCTCGAATATCTTCAGTACCTTTTCCATTGCCCTTGCCCTTCCTTTTTACTGATTTTTTACCGCCTGTTATGCCCGCTCCTGCTGAGCCAGCTTTTCCGCCGCGCTCATCAGCAGCAGTCCGCCGCCCAGAATCCATAGCGCCGCCGTCAGCCCCAGCTGCCCCGCAACAAAGCTCCAAAGCAGCGCGCCGGCCGGCATGGCGCCCACCGTTACCACCGTATACAGCCCCATCACCGCCGTAAGCTCCTGGGGCTGCGCCCTGCCGGACAGCCGGCAGGCGGCGGCGGAAAAAAACCGATAGTCCAGCACGCCATACAGCAGAATGCAGCAAAACCGCCAGCCCATCCCCGGGATCAGCGCCAGCGCAAGATTTAAAAGACCCATCCCCGGCACCACCAGCGCCTCCGGGATTCGAAAGCGCCCGTTCCGCTCCGCCAGAAAGCCCAGCAGCGCGCCGGCGCCCAGCAGACCCAGCGCAACGCCGTAGGAGGCGCTGCCCAGCCCCGCCTCCCGCGCCAGCGAAACAAAGGTCACGTTGTAGTTCACCCCCAGGAAGGAAACCAGAAAGATCCGGCCGAGCCGGGGCAGCCACCGGCGCACCTCCGCCGCCCTTCCGGGCGGCGTTTCCGGAATCCGAATGAAACAAAGAAGTATTACAGAGGGTATAAAAGAACAGAAATTCAACAAAAACGGCAGTTCCGCTCCGGCTTTTTCATAAAGCAGCCCGCCGACAGCCGGGCCAAGACCCCGGGCGACGCAGGTCACCACCGTTAAAAGAGCCGTTCCCTTTGAAAGGTCGCCGGACAGGCGGCGGGGAAGGCTCTGATAGATCGGCGTTTGAAAGGCGCGCACCAGCCCCCAGACCGCGCCGAACACCAGCAGAAAGGGATAGGTGAGCCAGTCCCGGGCGGCGGCCTGCCAAAGCAGAAAGGCCAGCCCGGCCAGCAGGATTTCGCTGCCCACCAGCCAGCCTTTCTGGCGGCGGCGATCCAGCCAGCGGCCAAAGGGATAGGAAAGCAGCGCCACCGGCAGATAGCAGGCGATCATATAGGCGGAAAGGCGATACAGGCTGCCCCCCAGCCCGGCCAGCGTCCAGGAAAGAGCCAGCGTCTGGGCATAGCCCCCGAGCAGAGAGCAGCCCTGCGCGATGAGCAGCAATGTAAACATCCTCCGTCACCTCCCGATGATCCGGCAAAAGTACCGGCGGCTCTGCGGCCGGGCGGTTCTGCCGGGTTCTTACGGGTAGTATGCACGGTTCTGGTCAGTCTATTCTTCCGGTCAGCGCTCCTTCCTGCCGGAGGGAGCAAAAATCCTGCTGGCGCAGCGCCTCATAAAGAATGACCGCCACCGCGTTGGAAAGGTTCAGGCTGCGGGCGGGATCGATCATGGGGATGCGGATGCAGCGCTCCGGATGCTGCTTTAAGATCCGCTCCGGCAGGCCGCGGGTTTCCCGGCCGAAGATGAAGTAAAGATCCTCTTCTGTTTTATAATCCATCCGGCTGTAGGGCTGCTTCCCCTTGGTGGTGCAGTAATAAAGCCGGCCCCGCCCCGCAACTGCTTCTGCAAAAGCTTCATAATTTTGATGGACGCGCAGATCCAGATACTGCCAGTAATCCAGCCCGGCGCGCCGGACAGCCTTTTCGCTGATATCGAAGCCCAGCGGCTCCACCAGATGCAGCGCGCAGCCGGTGGCGGCGCAGGTGCGGGAGATATTGCCGGTATTCTGCGGGATCTCCGGCTCCACCAATACGATATGAATCATTTTTTCACTTCCTGCCTGTTTTTTTCCTGCCGGATGCGGCAGGCGCGGCTCCCGCCGCTTTGCCGCTATGATACCATACTAAGAAAATTTTTTCAATCATATAATGAAACAGAGCGCGATTGTCAATAATGAACATGGAGAACAAGCAAAGGAGTGAGTAGCATCGAACGATTTTCAAAGCTGGCGGCGCACGCGCTGGAGCGCAGCCTGAATACCGCGGAGGAAATGGGGCACGCTTATCTGGGAAGCGAGCATCTGCTTTACGGCCTGCTGCGGGAAACGGAAGGCGTTGCTTCCCGGCTGATGATCTCCAAGGGGATCACGCCGGATAAGCTGGGAAAAAAGATGGCGCAGCTGATCGGCGCCGGCACGCCCACCCTGCTTTCCATCAACGATATGACGCCGCGGCTGGAACAGATCATCACGAAGGCCGGCGAGATCGCCCACCGCTACGGCTTTTCGGTAGTGGGCACCGATCATCTGCTGATGGCGCTCTGCGACACACCGGACGCCGTTGCCTGCCGGCTGCTGACCGAGCTGGGCAGCGATCCGAAAAAGCTGACCGCCGCCCTGCAGGAGCGGATGGGGATGGCGGATCTCCCCCTGCAATCCGATAAAACCAGGACCCGATCCGGAAAAAATCTCGCCAAATTCGCCATCAACCTCACCCGGGAGGGGGCGCTGGGCAAGGCGCATCCCCTGATCGGGCGGGAGGAGGAGCTGGAAAGCCTGATGCGCATTCTGGTGCGGCAGAGCAAAAACAACCCCTGCCTCATCGGGGAGCCCGGCGTGGGAAAAACGGTGATCGTGGAAGGGCTGGCTCAGAAGATCCTGCTGGGGCAGGTGCCGGCCGCCCTGCGGGAGATTCAGATCTATATGCTGGATCTGACCGCCATGATCGCCGGAACCAAATACCGGGGCGAATTCGAAGAGCGGCTGCGGGCGCTGCTGGACGAAGCGGAAAAGGATCCGCACATGGTGCTCTTTATCGATGAAATGCATATTCTGGTCGGCGCCGGAGCGGCGGAAGGCGCCATCGACGCCGCCAATATCCTTAAGCCGGCGCTGGCCCGGGGCAGGATCAAAGTGATCGGCGCCACCACGCTGGAGGAATACCGCCGCCACATTGAAAAGGACGGCGCCCTGGAGCGGCGGTTTGCGCCGATTCTGGTGGAGGAGCCTTCGGAGGAGCAGACGATGGAGATCCTCCGGGGGATCCGCCCCTCGCTGGAGGAGCACCACGGCGTGCGGCTGCCGGAGGAAACCCTTTCCGCCGCGATCCGGCTTTCGGTGCGGTATATGGGCGACCGGTTCCTGCCGGATAAGGCCATCGACCTACTGGATGAAGCCGGAGCCCGGGAACAGCTCCGCAGCTTTTCCGCCTCCTCCCAAAACCAGCGCGCCCGGGTGCTCCGGAAGCAGGGAGAGCTGGAGCAGGCGCTCAAGGGGCGGCAATTTGCCGCGGCGCTGGCGCTGCGGGAGGAGATCGAACAGCTCAAGGCCCTGCAGCAAAAGGAGAACCGGCCCGGCAGGCCCGGGCTGGTTTCCCCCGCCGACCTGGCGACTCTGGTGGGAGAAAAGACCGGCATCCCCCTCCGGGAGGACGATCCGGAGGGCACCGCCCTCTACCGCAATCTGGAAGAACGGCTCTCCCGCAGCCTGATCGGTCAGCCGGAGGCCGTAGGCACCCTCTGCAAGGCGCTGCTGCGCAGCAGGGCGGGGGTCTCCGATCCCGGGAAACCGGCCTGCACGCTGCTCTTCTGCGGCCCGACCGGCGTGGGCAAAACCCGCCTGGCGCGGCTGCTGGCCAAGGAGCTTTTCGGTCGGGAGGAAGCGGTTCTCAAATACGACATGGGCGAATATATGGAGCCTCATTCCGTTTCCCGCCTGATCGGCTCCCCGCCGGGCTATGTGGGCTTTGAGCAGGGCGGCGGCCTGGTCAGCCGGGTGCGCGCCCACCCCTATGCGGTGGTGCTCTTCGACGAGATCGAAAAGGCGCATCCCGACGTCCTGAACGTCCTGCTGAGCGTTCTGGACGAGGGTCGGCTGACCGACGGGCAGGGGCGTACCGCCGATTTCCGCAACACCATCATCATCCTGACCTCCAATCTGGGCGCGGATAGCGCCCGGGAGGAGCCGTTAGGCTTCGGCGACAGCCTCTCCGCCGATCGCTCCGCCTCGGTGCGCCGGGCCGTCACCCGGGCCTTTCGTCCGGAGTTTGTCAACCGCCTGGACGAGATCGTCGTCTTCCGGCCGCTGGAACAGCAGGCGCTGGAACAGATCGCCGCCCTGCAGCTCCGGGAGCTGGAGGATCGGCTGCGCAGCCGAGGACATTTTATCCGCTTTGAGCCGGAGGTCGCCCGGGAGGCCGCCGCCCGCGGTTCCGACCGCCGCTACGGCGCCCGCGCCGTCCGCCGCCTGATCGACCGGGAAATCGGCAGCCGCGTGGCGGAGCAGATCCTCTCCGGTACCCTCCCCGACGCCACCATCGGCGTCGCCCAGGCCTTTCCGGAGGTTATGACAAATCTGTAAAAAAAATCCTCTTTCCGTTGACTTCCTTATAAAATATGTTTACAATAAAAGCAGTTCATATTTTATAATATTAGGAGGATTTCATCATGTCCAACAGAATTGTTTTAAACGGCGTTTCCTACCACGGCGCAGGAGCCATCCAGGAGATCGGCAGCCTGCTCAAGGCCAAGGGCTTTCAGAAGGCTTTTGTCTGCTCCGACAGCGATCTGGTAAAGTTCGGCGTCACCGATAAGGTGCTGGCGGTGCTGAACCAGGCCGCCATCCCCTACACCCTTTTCTCCGACATCAAGCCCAATCCGACCATTGAAAACGTGCAGGACGGCGTCCGCGCCTTTCAGCAGAGCGGCGCAGACTGCATCGTGACCATCGGCGGCGGCTCCTCCATGGATACCGCCAAGGCCATCGGCATCATCGTAAACAATCCCGAGTTTGCCGACGTCCGCTCTCTGGAAGGAGTTGCGCCCACCAAGAATAAGTGCGTCTTTACCATTGCCGTTCCCACCACCGCCGGCACCGCCGCGGAGGTCACCATCAACTACGTGATCACCGACGTGGAGAAAAACCGCAAGTTCGTCTGCGTGGACGTCAATGATATCCCCGATATCGCCATCGTGGATCCCGAGATGATGAGCAGTATGCCCCGGGGTCTTACCGCCTCCACCGGGATGGACGCCCTGACCCACGCCATCGAGGGCTTCACCACCAAGGCCGCATGGGAAATGACCGATATGTTCCATCTCAAGGCCATCGAAATCATCTCCAAGTCCCTGCGGGGCGCGGTGGATAACACCCCCGAAGGCCGCGAGGGTATGGCGCTGGGGCAGTATATCGCCGGCATGGGCTTTTCCAACGTCGGGCTTGGAATCGTCCACAGCATGGCGCATCCCCTGGGCGCGGTCTATGATACGCCCCACGGCGTTGCCAACGCCATCATTCTCCCCACCGTTATGGAATACAACGCCCCCAATACCGGCGATAAATATAAGTATATCGCCGCCGCCATGGGCGTGGAGGGCACGGAAAAAATGAGCGTTGAAGAATACCGCAAGGCGGCCATCGACGCTGTGAAGAAGCTTTCCGCCGACGTGGGGATCCCCGCCGATCTCAAGGACATCGTGAAGGAAGAGGATCTGGACTTTCTGGCCGAATCCGCTTACGCCGACGCCTGCAGACCCGGCAACCCGCGCGATACCAGCGTGGAAGAGATCAAAGCCCTTTATAAGTCTTTGATCTGAATCTGATAAAAAATGCCCCGGCAGCGCCGGGGCATTTTGTAAAAAAGGAGACTTTATGAAGTTAAACTATAAACGAACTGTTCTGATCGGGCTGGCGTTTATGTCCATCTCCGCCTTCTGGCAGCTCTACAACAACGCCGTCCCCCTGTATCTCAAAAACACCTACGGGATCACCGACGACATCAGCGGCTATGTGATGGCGGCGGACAACGTGCTGGCGGTCTTTTTACTGCCGCTCTTCGGCGCCCTCTCCGACCGCACCCGCTCCCGCTTCGGCAGGCGCAAGCCCTATATCCTGATCGGCTCCTTTCTGGCTGCGGCGCTGATGATTCTGATCCCCCTTGCCGGAAACGCCGGCAGCTTCCCGGCTTTTATCGGCATTCTGGCAGTGCTGCTGATCGTGATGAGCTCCTACCGCTCTCCAGCGGTGGCGCTGATGCCGGACGTTACTCCCAAGCCCCTGCGCAGCAAGGGCAACGCCGTGATCAACCTGATGGGCGCCCTGGGCGGGATCCTGACCTATCTGATCATCGCCCTCTTCGTCCGCAGCGACGATATGGGCAACTATCTCCCCGTTTATGCCCTTGTGGCCGCCTTTATGGTCTTTTGCGCCATCGTTCTGGGGCTGACCATCCCCGAGCGCCGGCTGGCGGCGGAAATGGAGCCGGAACCGGCGGAAAAGTCTGCTCCCGCCGGGAAAGAGCCCATGCCCGGGCCGGTCAAAAAAAGCCTGTTCCTGATCCTGCTCTCCGTCTTTCTCTGGTTCATGGCCTATAACGCGGTGGAAACCGCCTATTCCCGCTATGTTCAGGACGTTTGGGGCAAAAGTCAGAGCGTCGGCTCCACCATGATGATCATCGCCATGCTGGTGGCAACGGCCAGCTATATCCCCGTTGGCGTCATCTCTGCCCGGATCGGCCGTAAAAAGGTGATCCTCGGCGGCGTGGCCCTGCTGGCGCTGGCCTTCTTTACCGGCTTTCTCCTGCCCGGCTACAGCATCGTCGCCTATCTCATCATGGGCGTCATCGGAATCGGCTGGGCGGCCATCAACGTCAACTCCTATCCCATGGTGGTGGAGATGAGCAAAAGCGGCGACGTGGGAAAATATACCGGGCTGTACTACGCCTTCTCCATGACCGCCCAGATCTTCACCCCCATTCTCTCCGGCTATCTCTTTGCCTACCTGCCCTGGGGCTATCGGGTCATGTTCCCCTATGCGCTGGTTTTCTCCGCTCTTGCCTTTCTCTCCATGCTCTTTGTCCGCCATGGAGATAACCGCCCCGGCGCGCCGGCCGGCGTTTTGGAATCTTTTGATATCGAGGATTGATATGAAACTGCATTGGATTGTTCTGATACTCTTTGCCGCCGCGGTGCTGCTCTGGCTCTGGCTGATCCGCCCCGCCCTGCGCCGCCCTCCGGCGCTCAAGGCGCTCCGGCAATTCCGCTATGCCCACCGCGGGCTCCACAATATCGCAGCCGGCGTCCCGGAAAACTCCGGCGCCGCCTTCCGGCTGGCGGTGGAGCAGGGCTTTGGGATCGAGCTGGACGTTCGCCTGAGCCGGGACGGCCGGCTGGTGGTGGAGCACGATCCCTCTCTGCTGCGCACCTGCGGCGTGGACCGCACCATCGAAAAAAGCACTTGGAGCCAGCTCCGTTCCCTCTGCCTGGAGGGAACGGAGGAGCGCCTTCTCCTGCTGGAAGAGGTCTTTGCGCTGGTGGCGGGGCGGGTTCCGCTGCTGATCGAGCTGAAAACGGCCGGCGGCAATCAGGCTGCCCTCAGCCGGGCGGTCTGGCAGGCGCTGCAAAAATACTCCGGCCCCTACTGCATCGAATCCTTTGAGCCGCGGGTGTTGCTCTGGTTCCGGCGCAACGCTCCCCAGGTGGTGCGCGGCCAGCTCTCCGGCTATGTCCGCCGGGGCGGGGCGCTGATCGCTCCCGCCGTCGACTTCATTCTGCGCAACCTCTGGATCCATCTGATCTCCCGCCCCCATTTCGTCGCCTATAACTATCTGGATCGCCAGAACCTCTCCTTCCAGGTCTGCCGCCTCCTCTTCCGCGCCCCGGTCTTTTTCTGGACCATCCGCTCGCCGGAAGGGGAAAAAATCGCCGCCCGCTATCATGCGACCCCGATTTTTGAAATCACCTCCTGACCCTCCTTCTATCGGAACCAATCCATAATCAGAAAAGCAGACCGCCCGCAGGCGGTCTGCTTTTCTGATAGACGGCGGTTTGGCGCCGCAAAAAATCTTATTCCGGAAAGGCGGTTCTACGCCGCAAAAAATCTTATTCCGGGAGGGGGCTGCCGCTGCAAAGTCCCGGCAAGCGCTTCTGCGCCGCAACTTCCCAAAATCGGTTTGGCGCCGCTTTTCTCCGGGGGGCGATTTGGCACGGCGGCGTAGGAACCCTGTTGACAGCGCAAAAACAGACGCCGGTTCCCTTTCCCGAAAAGCGCTCCTCCCGCCGCAAAGTCCCGGCGGGCGCTTCTTCGCTGCAAATTCCCGGAGGGCGCTCCTACGTCCCGGAAAACCCGGCGGCTATTCGTTCCATTGCCGCAGGGGAAGTCCGGCGGCGTCGGTCTTGATATCGCCCACCAGGATGCGAACGCCGTCGATGAAGCCCCATAGCCCGCTGAGCATCAGCCCGGCAAAGGCGGGAAGGAGCCCGAAGATCACCAGCCCATACGCCAAAAGGGTGATGGCGATCTGGGCAATCCCGATTCCGATGTTGCCCAGGTAAAAGCTATGGACGCCATAGGCGCCCGTCACAATGCCGAAAGCTGCCGCCGCATAGCGGGAGCGGGCTCTGCGGGGCGCCGGAACTGCGCCGGTGGGCGCTCCGCAATGGACGCAGAAGGCGGAGCCGGCGATTTGTTTTTCCCCGCAGGCGCCGCAGTATGCCGCGCCCATCCCTGCCGGGCAGCCGCAGACCGGGCAGCCGGCGGCGCCCTCTTCCAGCATCCGGCCGCAGTTTTTGCAGTATTTCATGGCTTTTTTCTCCTTTATCCCTATGTTTACCATATTATTTTATCAGTTGATGCCCCGTTTTTCAGCGGCTGAACCGTAAATATTTTATGAACAGTCTGGAAACAGTTGCTTTTCCTTCGCAAAAATGATATCATGAGGGCAGCGTAAGCACGACCCTTTCTTCTCCCCCGGGCGGCGCGCCCCGGCGACTGGTTCTGCGGAGGGGGAGGCGGGGGTCCAAACTGTTTATTAGGAGTGGAGCGCGTGGATCAACCGATCAACTATACCGTTTTGCCCTGGATGGATCCCATGACTGCCGGGCGGATTCTGCCGGCCGTTATCGGCCTGCTGGTGCTTTACAGCATCTTGGAGTATTTTTTTAAAAAACACAATACCACCATGCGGCGAGGGACCCTCGCTCTGATCAGCAATACGGTATGGACGCTGCTGCTGAATCTCTGCATCTTCACCGTAGCCTACTGGCAATGGGCGTTTCTGCTGGCGGCCGGCATGGGCGCCCTCTTCATCGTAATCCTCCGGCATGAGCTGAAAACCGCCTATCAGGAGGAGCTGGAGGGATACCGGGGGCTGAACCCTCAGATCCGCGCCATCCGGGCGGAGCTTTTTTCCGACCTTTCCATTCAGGAGCAGCTGGACTATAAAAAAACCGTCCGGCCCCAGAAGTTCTACTGGTGGATCTGGCTGCCGCTGGTGGTGATCCTCCCCTTCCTCTGCATCCTGCTGCTGGAACAGCTGGGGGTGGGCGATTACCTCTTTGAAGTCGTTTACTATGAAGTATGAAAGCGGGCGCCCGTCGGGCGCCCGCTTTTATATGGCTTACTCTTATTACAGGCTCTGCTCAGCCTTCTCGACCAGCTTCTTGGTCATCCGGCCGCCGATGTGACCGGCCTGAGCGGAAGTCAAATCACCGTTATAGCCCTGCTTCAGGTCTACCCCGATTTCACGGGCGACCTCAAACTTCATCTTCTCCAGACCAGCTTTCGCATTGCTCTTGGTAGAATTGTCCATTTCGTTTACACCTCCTTTTCGGTTTCTAAAGCAGCGCTTCTGCTCTGCTTTACAATATCTATTTTGAGCGAAACGAAATGAAAAATTCATGTAAAAATTGTCAATTGAAAGCGGTTTCCTCCCCATGGAACAGCGCAAAAACCTTTTCCCGGATCCCCTGATTATAATCGGCGCTCAGCGCCGGATCGTATTGCAGCATCCGCTTGGCGCAGCGATTGGAAAGGGTCAGCAGCTCCATATCTTCGGCCATATCGGCAATTTTCATTTTCGGCAGACCGTGCTGCAGATTGCCGAAGAAATCCCCCGGCCCCCGCAGCTGCAGATCCTTTTCCGAAATGGCAAAGCCATCGGTGGTCGAGCAGAAATATTCCAGCCGTTCCCGGGTCTTATCCTTTTGCAGATCGCTGACCAGAACGCAGTAGGACTGCCGCGTTCCGCGCCCCACCCGGCCCCGCAGCTGATGGAGCTGGGAAAGCCCGAACCGCTCCGCATTGACGATGATCATCAGCGTGGCGGCCGGTACGTTGACCCCCACCTCGATCACCGTGGTGGAAACCAGAATCTTCGTCTGCCCCGCCACAAAGCCCGCCATCGCCGCGTCCTTTTGCTGCTGCTTCATTTTACCGTGAATCCGATCCGCCTGGGCGCCATACCGCTCCTTCAGCGCGCCAAACAGCCGCTCGGCGCTTTCCAGATCCGTTTCTTCGCTTTCCTCCACCAGCGGGCAGACGATATACACCTGCCCGCCGCCGGCGATCTGGCGCTCCATAAATTCCCGAAGCAGCCCGCGTTTTTCCGAGCCGATCAGGCGGGTGATCGTCTGCTTGCGGCCGGCGGGAACGCCGTCCAGCACCGAAAGATCCAGATCGCCCCACACCATCAGCGCCATGGTGCGGGGGATCGGCGTTGCCGACATGACCAGCACATGGGGCGTTTTTCCCTTGGCGGCCAGCGCCGCACGCTGCCGCACGCCGAAGCGGTGCTGCTCATCGGCGATCACCAGTCCCAGATTTTCAAACTGCACCCGGCTCTGCAAAAGCGCATGGGTGCCCACGACCAGCCGCAGCCGACCCTCCGCCAGCCCGGCGCAGACCTCCCGCTTCTCCCGGTCGGTCATGGAGCCGGTCAGCAGGCCGGTGGCAAAGCCCAGCTTTTCAAAAAGCGGACGAAAATATTCCGCATGCTGGCGCGCCAGAATCTCCGTAGGCGCCATAATCGCCGCCTGATACCCCGCCGCCAGCGCCCCGTAGACCGCCTCGCCCGCCACATAGGTTTTTCCGCTGCCCACATCGCCCTGAAGCAGGCGGTTCATGGCGTAGCCGCCGCCCATATCCGCCAGGATCTCCCCGACTGCCCGGCGCTGGGAGGGCGTGGGCGTAAAGGGCTGAAGGGCGCAGAACCCAGAGCCGGGCGGCTGCACCGGAAACTGGTTGGCCGCCTTCTCCCGCCCGGAAAAAAGCTGGAGACCCAACTGAAAATATAAAAATTCTTCAAAGATCAGCCGGCGCCGCCCCCATAAGACCGCCTGCCGGTCGGCGGGGAAATGCACCGCCGCCACCGCCTCCTGCAGCCCGGCCAGATGGTATTTTTCCCGCAGCCCGGCCGGGAGGGGATCCTCCAGGCTTTCCCCCGCCTGCTCATAGGCGGCCTTCATCCAGCGGCGGAGCTGGCGCTGATTCAGCCCGGCGGTCAGCGGATAGACCGGATAAATGCCCGGCGCCGCGCCGGGGCGCAGCTCCTCGACCTGCGGCGCTACCAGATTCATCAGCATTTTGGGGTTCGCCCGGCCGTAAAAATGAAACACCCGCCCCGGCCGGAGCTTCTCCCGAATATAGGGGTTATTGAAAAAAGTCGCCGTCAGTTCCCCGGTACGGTCGCCGATCCGCACCGTTGTGATCTCCCGGCCGCCGCGGGTACGGCTCTGCCGCGGCGGTTCCAAAACCGCCGCGACGATGCTGACGGGCTCGCCCAGATGCAGCATAAAATCGGCGATGGGGATCACCAAAGACCGATCCTCATACCGGCGGGGATAAAGCGCCAGCAGCTCCTCCGCCGAACGAACGCCTAATTTTTCCAAAAGGGCGGCGCGCGCCTTCCCGATGCCGGGCAGCGCCGTTACAGGTATCATCTTCCCTTTTCCCCCTTTTTTCTTCCCCGCCGCTCTTTTTGGCGGCGGGTTTTCCTTATCTATATTTATACTATAACACGGCGGGCGGGGATTTTTCAATTAAATCTTGCCTTCTAAACAGAATTAAATTAAAATATACTTATACTGCGGGTTTGCCTCCCCTGCCTGCGGGCAAAGGGGGCGGCCGGCGAACAGGACAGGAAGTGACCATCATGAAAACAATGCTCATCACCGGCGGCAGCGGCGCCATCGGCAGCATGACGGCCTATTGGGGGGTGCGGCAGGGCTGGGCGGTTTTGCTGGCCTACGGCCAAAACCACAAAGCCGCCGCCGGGCTGAAAGAGGATCTGGAAAAGCTGGGCGGCAGGGTGACGCTTTTTTCCGGCGATCTGACCCGGCCGGATCAGCGCCGGAAGCTGGCGGAGGAATCGGCCCGGCTGTTTGGCGCGCCGGATCTTCTGGTCAATAATTTCGGCACCGCGCGATACTGCCCCTTCCCGGAGGAAACCGACGAAACCATCGCCCAGGTGCTTCAGACCAATCTGCTGGCGCATATGGCGCTCACCCGGCTGATCCTGCCGGAAATGCTGCGCAAAAAAGCAGGCGCCATCGTCAACATCTCCTCGGTCTGGGGGCAGACCGGCGGCTCCTGCGAAGTCAGCTACTCCGCCGCCAAGGCCGGGATGATCGGGTTTACCAAGGCGCTGGCAAAGGAGCTGGCCCCCTCCGGCATCACCGTCAACTGCGTGGCGCCCGGCTGCGTGGAGAGCCGGATGCTCGACGGCCTGGATCCGGAGGCGCTCCGGGCGCAGATCCCCACCGGGCGGCTCTGCTCCGGCCTGGACGTGGCCAAAGCCATTCTCTTTCTGGCGGAGCAGGAGCAGATCACCGGGCAGGTTCTTGCGCCGAACGGCGGAATGTATATCTAACGACAGCAGAAACAGGGACGTACACAGCTTTGGGTGTACGTCCCTCTTTTTTTATGGAAGGAGCAGCTATGCAGATACTGGAGAAAATCGCCGGGCTTCTTTGGGGGCCCTGGATGCTGGCGCTGATCCTGGGGACGGGGATCTACCTGACCATCGGCACCCGCTGGCTCTCGGTGACCAAGCTGCGGCGGGCGTTCCGGGCGGCGATCGCAAGCCAGCCCGGCGCGGAAGGAGAGGTTTCCGGCCTGGGCGCCCTCTGCACCTCCCTGGCGGCCACGCTGGGCACGGGGAACATCGTTGGCGTCGCCACCGCCGTGGCGGCGGGCGGGCCGGGGGCTTTATTCTGGATGCAGCTGGCCGCCTTTTTCGGGATGGCCACCAAATATGCGGAGGGCTATCTGGCGGTGCGCTACCGGCGCCGGGGCCGGGACGGCCGGTTTATCGGCGGGCCCTTCCTCTATCTGGAGCTGGGGATGGGCAGCCCGCTGCTGGCGCGGATCTTTGCCGCCGCCTGCGCCGCCGCCTGCCTGATCAGCATGGGAACCACCGCGCAGATCAACGGGATCGTTTCGGCGGCGGAGGATTTTTTTACGCCGGAGCCCGGAGCGCCCCTCCTTGCCCTCGGCCCCTTTTCCATCTCCCTTCCGGCGCTGATCGCCGGCGGGATCACCACCCTCCTGGTTGCGCTGGTGCTCAGCGGCGGAATCCGGCGGATCGCTTCCGTTTCCACGCTGCTGGTGCCCGTTATGGCCGGGCTCTATACGCTGCTGACCCTCTGGCTGCTCTTTCTTTACCGGCGGCAGCTTCCCGGCGCCACCGCCCTGATCCTCCATTCCGCCTTTGCCCCCAAAGCCGCCCTGGGGGCGGCGGCGGGGATCACGCTGCAAAAGGCGGTGCGCTACGGCCTGGGGCGGGGCGTTTTCTCCAATGAGGCCGGCATGGGCTCCGATCCCATCGCCGCGGCCGCCGCCCAAACCGACAGCCCGGTGCGGCAGGGGCTGATCTCCATGCTCGGGCCCTTTCTGGACACCGTGATCATGTGTACCCTCACCGGCTACGCCGTGGTGGTGACCGGAGCCTGGCGACTGCCCGGCCTTTCCGGCGCGGGCATTACCCTCTACGCGCTGGAGCAGCTTCCCCTCCCCCGGGGGCTGATCTCCTTCCTCTATATGCTCTGCCTCTTCTTTTTCGGCTTCGCCTCCATCATCGGCTGGAGCTTCTACGGCGAGCAGAGCCTGCGGTATCTCTTCCCCTGCCGCCGAAACTGCGTCCACCTCTTCCGCGCCGTCTTCCTCCTCCTTCTTTTTGCCGGAAGCTTTTTGAGCTCCGGCACCGTTTGGTCCCTGGCCGATATCTTCTGCGCCCTGATGGCCGTGCCCAATCTGATTGGCCTGCTGGGGCTGGCGGGGCAGGTCTTTCAGGGGAGCCGAAAATATTTCAAATAAAAAGGGACCGGAACTTTTGTTCCGGTCCCTTTTGACGGGCGGCGGTTTCCCGCCGGATTGAAGTATTGGTTATGACGCCAGTTTTTGCAGGGCGAGAACAGCGTCGTAGATCCGCAATGCGCCGTCGCCGCTGAGATCGGCGGCAGTCAGGCTGACCGCGGGATCGTCATACCCGTTGAGATGCCGCAGCAGGCAGACCACGTCCGCCGTATCAAACCCGGCGTCGGCGTTCAGATCCCCGGCCACGGTGGCCCGCAGCGTATCCTCGGCGGTAAAGACCTGAAGCTTCGCCGCTTCGGCCGTTATCACCCGACCCTGCAGGATCCAGTATGCGGCCTCCTCCAGCTTGCTCTGCTGGATCAGCCTGCCGGTGCTGTCGGTATAGCAGGCGGTTTCGTCCACCATGATCTTCCATACGCGGCTTCCTTCTCCAACCAGAGGCACCGTATATCCGTTCTGAACCGTCCACGCCGCGCCGCCTTCGGCCGAAAGCGTCCAAGCCGCTTCGCCGCCGGACAACGCCTCGGCGGTCAGGACCGTATAGGTATGATCCACCTGATGCTTCTCCCCGCCGCAGCCTTCAACAGCATAAAATTTCTCTGTGACCCCGGTCACCGTATCGCCGTACCGGATAAAGACGGCCGCTTCCTTCTGGGAGCTGCGGGCCTCGATGGTTCCGCCCATGATCAGGTTCTTTGCATGCAGGGCGTTGGTGCCGCTCTGACCCCAGGCGACCAGACCGCCCATATAGTCGACGGCGCTCAGCGTGCCGTAGTATGCCACGTTCTCCAGCAGGGAAACCGTTTCCGCCGTTCCCCCTCCGACAGCGTTGCCGGTGCGGCGCATATTCGACGCGATGCCGGCGGAGCCCTGCACGCTGCTTTCGGCTGCGGCGTATACGTCGGCAGCGGACCAGACGTTGATGATCTGGGTTCCGTAGTCCCCGTAGCCCACGATCGACGCCACAACGTCGTGGCCCACGATCCGGCCGCTGGCGATGCCCAGATTCTGAATGGTGGCGCCGCTGGTAGCCGGGAAGAGGGCCGTGCCATACCACATGGAGGTGATGTTTACGTTGGAAAGGGTATGCCCCTTTCCGTCAAAGGTGCCCTGAAAGCTGCGGTCGTAATGCGGCGACCGGTTGCCCGCGATTTCGCCGGTGGAGGCGCCCCAGGGCTTGAAATCGATGCCGGTGAAATCCAGATCGTTCATCAGGTAGACGGTTTTGCCCGAAAAGGTGTTGCCCGCCGCGATCAGATCTCCAAAGAGCGTCGCGTCCTCTACCGTTTCGATCCGGTAGGCTTCGGCGTCGGGATAGAACCGGAAGTCCCGGATCAGCGGCACTTCCGCCCCGTGCTCGATCGGCGTCTCAGGCTCCGGCTGCTGCTCCGCCGCCGTCAGCCCCAGCCCCGAGAGCATGGTTTCGGCGATATGCCGGTAGCCGGCGTCGTTGGGATGCCAGCTCCCTTCGTTAAACAGGTCGGTGCGGTTCAGGGTGGCGGCGTTGATATCAATGACCGCGCAGCCCTTCTCCTCCGCCACTTCCTGAATGGCCGCTATCATGCCGTTGGTGAAAATCGACTGAGGCGTTCCGCTCTGGATCCAAGCCGGCGTTGCCAGATAGACCTTCGGCTGGGCGGAGAGGCTCTGATAGTCCTCTACCAGCGCCAGCAGATCCGCCTTGAAGGACGCCTTGGAACCCGCGGGATCGGTGGTATCCCAGTTGGCTTCCTTGGTATCGTTGGTGCCCAGCATGATGATCACCGTATCAGGATCACAAAACAGGCTCTGCTTATATTGCACCGTTCTCTTATAGGGATTGGAGGTATCGGACTGGGCGGTCGCACCGCCCCAGCCGAGATTCAGCACCTGATAATCCTCCCCCAGCAGCTCCTGCAGCTGGGCGGGATAGCTATAACGGTTGACGTCGCTGCTCTCTTCGCCCTTGGTGATGGAATCTCCCACGCAGGCGATCACCGTCTGCTCCCGATCCTCCGCCTCATGGGCGCGGTAAGGCTCCAGGGTTTCCATCCACTCCGCGATGAAGGGGTACAGCACGTCGTAGCCGGCGGCATTGGGATGGATATAATCGTTGGTATAGGTCTTGGTGGTGAATTGCAGGGCTTCGGTGATCTCCGCGCTGTTATACATATCCAGATAGGGCACTTTCCACTTCTCACAGATCTGCTTGCCCACCGCAAAATATTCCGACATATCGCTGATCCTGCCGGAGGTGCAGCTGGGCGCCTTGAAATTCATCAGATAGCCGATGGCGGAGGTGCCGTGGTCCCGGATCGTATAATAAAACAGCTCTTCCAGCGCCCCGGCATAGGTGTTTACGTCGAAATCGGCTACGTCGAAGGAACTGGACACCTCTCCCACCGGATAGCTCTCCCATGCGTCGTTGACGCCGCCGTGCAAAATCACATAATCATACTGGTAGGCCGCCTCCCGGGTAACCTGCCAGAGGATCCGCCCAGCCCCATCCACCCGCGCGGTGGAAAGGGATGCGCCGCTGACGCCGTTATTGGTATAAAAATCCAGCCCGTAGTGCTCTGCGATCCGCCCCGCCCAAGCCGATTTCTTTGCCTCGTCCTGAGAGCCGTAGCAGATGGAATCCCCAACAAACAGAGCCGTTTTTCCGTTCAGCACGCTGTCCTGCACTTCAAAGTCCTCTTCCCGGCCCGTAATCGTATCATAGGCGCCGCCGTCGGTCCGGCCGTCCCAATAGGCGTAAAAGCCGGGGACCGTAGCCGGGCTGTTTTTCGTGATCACAAAGAAATCATTATACGCCGACGCGTTGACGATCCCCACCTGGCCGGCGCCGGGCGCCCGATAGGCATAGATCACCTGCCCGTTGGCGAAGGTGTCCACCACCCGCAGGTTGGCGTTGTTCGCCTGCACCATCGTGGCGCGGTCATCCGCGTCCCAGTAGTAGAGCTGAAAATTCTGCGCGGTATTGGCGGGGCCGAAAAAGAGGACGTCGTCTTTTTCCACGTCGATCTCCTCGGCGGACCAGTGGCTTGTGGAGCTTTGGACAGAATGATCGTCAAGATAATAGCCGTATTCGGCGGTATTCTTATCGTAGAGATTGGCGATCGGCGCCGCGGTGCCGAAATAGTCCATCAGCCCCTCCCCGTTGAAGAGCTGATTGCGGGTCAGCAGAAAATACCGGGCATACTCCACCGCCGCGCTCATCCGGATATAGTTTACGCCCTCCGGAACCGTATAGCTATAGATCCCGGATCCATCCTCCAGCGTCGCCCGCTTCGTCATTTGCGCGGCGGGGATCAACCCAATATGACCGGAGGGCTCCGCCGCGCTGAAGGTGGCGAACTGATACCCCTGGCTGGCTACGCAGGGGCCCAGGCACAGCATATCCCCCGGCTCAACGGCGATATAGCCCGAGGTCAGAAAGTTTGGGCTGCCTTTTTCCTCGCCGTTGTCTTTGATAAAATAATAACTGTCTTCCACCAGTTCGTAGCAGTTGGTCAGCCCTTCGCTGGCCGATGCGGGCAGCACCCATACCGCCATGGTCTGGATCAATAGTACTGCTGCCATCAGATACCAGATCCCTCTATGAATGCGCTTCATTCATTTTCCTCCTTTATTTATTTGATAGGTGTTTCTTTGTTTATATTAATATAAAAATTAAAAGATGTCAATATTTATAGCCAAAATTACAACAATCTTGCTCCATTCTGCCAATCTGCAGCGCGTTCCCGCTCTGCTGCGCCGGCTCCGCCTTGCCCGGGCGCGGCGGGATTTTCTTCTTGACAGACTGCCGGATGCCCGATATAATAGATTGCAGATTCGGAGGCATATCGAAGTGGTCATAACGAGGCGGTCTTGAAAACCGTTTGGGCGAAAGCCCCCGGGGGTTCGAATCCCTCTGCCTCCGCCAAAACGAAAATCCTGTCGATTCTTGTCGGCAGGATTTTCGTTTTGTATTATTCATTTTTCATTATTCAATATTCATCATTCATTCGACAGAATTTTCAATGAATATTTAATATTGAAGTCGCTTCGCTGATGAATAATGAATAATTGGCTTCGACCTTGAACACCAACCACATTTATGCTATGAAACACCAGATGAAGTGATTATGTGTTTATAACACAATAGAATCGTCCCATTGTGTCAATTTATAAGGTGATGTTTTTTCTTGAATGTTGTATTTGGTCTGATTTTTCATAAAAAAGGTCCTTTTCTTCGTTGATTCCGTATGCTATAATCTAAACGGTGAGTAAAAATGAAAATTCTTAATTTCGGCTCTTGTAATATAGATTATGTATATTCGCTGGAGCATATTGTAAATGTTGGGGAAACGGAAACCACACATAAATTGGAGGTTTTTCCCGGTGGAAAAGGACTAAATCAATCCATAGCCATTGCTAAAGCGGGAGTAAAAGTATACCATGCCGGATGTGTGGGGTATGACGGCGGAATGTTAACTGATATTTTACAGTGCAATGGGGTGGATATAACATATCTGAAGATGGTTGATGCTAAAAACGGTCATGCCGTTATTCAAGTGAGTTCAAAAGGCGAGAATTCCATATTTCTTTATCCCGGATCAAATGAAATGATAACCAAGGATCATATAGATGCTGTATTGGAAAACTTTGACAAAGGCGATCTTCTTATTTTGCAAAACGAAATAAATGATGTAGATTATATTGTTAAAAAAGCGTATGAAACAGGTATGTGCATCATCCTTAACCCATCGCCTTTTAACGAAAAAATCTGTAAAGTCAACTTTGATATGCTTTCCTATTTAGTAATCAATGAAGTGGAATTGATTGGAATTTCGGGATGTTCAGAGCCAGAGGAAGGCTTGGTATACTTAAAAAACCACTACCCTTCATTAAAAATTATCATTACTTTAGGCGAAAACGGTTCGGTGTTATTTGACGGAACGCAAGAGTTTTGGCAGCCGATATATAAAGTGAATGTGGTAGATACAACATCTGCTGGGGTTGCGTTTTTGGGTTATTTTGTGGCAGAGCTTTCAAAAGGCAAGGAATATTCGCAGATATTAAAAATCGCTTCGGCCGCATCAGCGATTACGGTTTCAAGAAAAGGAGCGGCACCGTCTATTCCTAATAAAGATGAGTTGATGTCTCTATTTGACGGACTTAAAGAAAGCAAATCCAATTCCCAAAGCCAAACTCTATATGAGCAAATAGATAGTTATATCGAGCAGAATATTAAAACTGCCAATCTTGAGGAACTGTCGCAGGTATTGGGTTATTCCGCCGTGTACACAGGAAGAATTGTGAATAAACTGATGGGAGAAAATTTTACCAAGGTAGTGATTGCGAAAAGATGCAAAACGGCGGCTTATATGCTTTTGAATACCAACTGTTCCGT
>CALXGQ010000018.1 GCA_944387895.1 uncultured Clostridia bacterium | reverse complement strand
CTAAAATCCAAACACAAATCCATCACGATTCAAATCAAAGGAATAAGCGGTGAGGTCGCATCTCTTTATGAGAAATATCGGTCCAATGGAATTACCAGGGACGAGTTTACAAGAAGAAAGCAGATATTGGCCGAGGAAAAAGAAAAACTGCAGAATGACCTTGCAATTGTAGAAGCTGATATTGAAAACGCTGTAGCTGAGGAACGTAAGGAAGCTGAAAGTCATCAAGCTATGGAGCAGATTGTCGCCTTATCTGAAATCGACGACGATCTTTTGGCATCAAGAATGTACGATGATATAGAGAAAATTGTAGTCCGAGACAACCGTTCATTAGATATAAAATGGAAGTTCGATGTTGACTACAGCAAGAGTTACCCGTAATATAGAAACCGGCAGAATTTCTCCGGTTTCTATTATTTTTTGGAGACTTGGTGTTTTTATACCTCATTCTATTCATTTTTCGGTAAAGGGTAAAAGTGCCAAAAATCCTGTAAAATAAAGGATTTTAAAAAGTCTTGGTGAATACTTGACACGTGGAGACGATCTGGGGCGGGTGGTCGTGCCCAAGGAAATTCGCCGCACCCTGCGGATCCGGGAGGGCGATCCGCTGGAGATTTTTACCGGGAAGGACGGGGAAGTGATCTTCAAGAAGTATTCCCCGGTCAGCGAGCTTTCCGCCTTTTCGGCGGAATATGCGGCGGCGCTGGGCGCGGTGACCGGTTTTGCCTGCGTGATCACCGACCGGGACAACGTCATCGCCTTTGCCGGCACCGGCCGGCGGGAAGCGCTGGATAAGCCTCTGAGCCCCCGCTGTGAAGAGATCATCGAATCCCGCAAGCCCTATCTGGCCGGAGAGGATCAGCCGCCCTTTCCGCTTTTAAAGGACGAAGGACCCCTGCGGGTTTCAGCCTCCTGGCCGATTCTGGCCGGCGGCGATATCATCGGGATGATCGGCCTGCTGGACACCTCGGAAAAACGGGTGTCGGAAGCCGAAGAAAAACTGCTCTATACCGGCGCACTCTTTCTGGGCAAGCTGGTAGAAGGCTGAAAAAGAAGCCAAAAAGCCGGCCCGCTGAATGCGGGCCGGCTCTTCTTTTTCGGCGGCTTCAGGAAAGCTGCACCTCCCGGATCACGCCAGTGGCCGCGGCAAAGCCGTTGCTGAAAATATGGGACGTTCCCGCCAGCATCTCCTGGCCATCGATGGCGTATCCGCCCTCCGCCAGCAGCCGGTCGGTGGTAAAGGTCAGCTCCACGTCGTAATAAAGCAGATGCTCCTCCAGCGCCACCGTGCCGTCCAGCTGGAGCTTTGCCGTTTTCGCCGGGCTGACCTCCACGCCGGTCACGGTGCCCAGCAGCACGTTTTCCTCATAAATCGGATCCCCCTCTGCAAAGGCGGTCGCATAGCATTCCTCCAAATTGGAAAAGGTGACGGTATAAACCGCCGTCTGCGTTTCCGCCTTGTTTGAAGCGCGGATCACCAGCCGAAACGCCATTCCCACCACGCCAACGACCAGAACCAGCAGAATCAGCAGATCAAACAGATTCAGCTTGCCAAACAGGCGCCCCTTTTCGTCTATCCACTTCATGCGGCAACCTCCTCTATATCCCATACGGTCGCGATCGACCGGGTGGTATCGCTCTGGGGATAAAATACCTGCCCGATATAAAGGCTCTCCCCGTTGACGATAAATTCGCCGTCTACCAGCCCGCCCTGGACCTCTACCGTCATCATCAGCCGGTTCCACTCCGGATCCACAAGCTCCACATAGCGACCGCCGACCGGATCATATTCCTCATAGGTCTTTTCTATGGCCTCGACCGTTTTGACCGTCCCCAAAACGGCGGTACGGTTCTGAAAATACATCGTATCCCCCGGCTGATAATAATCGGCTTCGTTCTCCGTTGCCTGATCGATCCGCAGCGTCACCGTATAAAGGGCGGTCTGCTCCGGCGCGGCGTCCCGGGTAAAATACCAGACGGCGGCGGCGATCACTGCCAGCGCCAGCAGAATCAGCAGCCCGTCAAGAAAGGTGAACCGTCTTTTTGCCATCTTCTTTTCCTCCATCTTCTTTTATTCCCGCTGCGGCCAGGCCCAGCGCCAATACCATCCAAAAGAGCTGAAACACCCGGTAATTATACCAGGTATAGTCGAAAACGCTCTGCACCAGCATCCCCCACATCACCGCGCAAAAACCCAGCATCACCATCCGGTTGGGGCCGGAGGCGGCGCGCAGCGCCCGCTTTGCACCGCGCTGGTAATGGGTCCAGAGCAGAATCAGATAAACCAGTCCGGCGATGCCGAAGGATACCGTTATCTGCAAAAACAGGCTGTGGGCGTGCATCGTCGCGACCCCGGGCAGGGCAAAAAACGGATAGACCGCGGCAAAGGCCTTTTCCCCGAGCCCTACGCCCCCCAGCCAGTAGACCGCCAGCATCGCCAGCGTTCCGACATAGATCATCAGCCGGTAGTTGGTGGAGGTATCGCTCATATTGCCGATGCTCAGGATCCGGGCCATCACGCTCTCCGGCATCAGAAAAATCGCCAGCGGGATCCCTGCCGCCGCCATAACCGCCAGCCACTTCCGGCTCAGGTTCCATAAAAAGACCACCGCCGTCAGCGCGATCCCCACATAGCAGCCCCGGGAATAGGTCAGCACCAGATTCCCCAGCAGCAGCAGATCGATCCCCAGCAGCGTCCAGCGCTTCCAGCCGGTCAGAGACAAGGCAAGCCCGGCAGTCAGCGGAATGACCAGAAGCAGAAATTCCCCGTATACGTTGGGATTGGCAAAGGTGCTGTAGACCCGAAGCTGCAGATCCTCGAACAGCGCGGTATCCGTCCAGGTGGTGTCCACCATGCCGGAAAAATACTGCATCAGGCCGTAAAGCCCGCTGACCGCAGCTCCCAGCGCCAGCGCCGCCAGCACCGCCCGCAGGCGCCGCCCGGAGGAAACGATCCGCCGGATCACCGGGACGCAAGCGAAAAGACCCAGCCACATCACCGCGACCTTGGCGGAATCCGCCCGGGTAAAGGAAAAGACGGCGGAAATCACGCAGAGAACCGGAAAGAGGATCAGCAGAAGATCCCCGCCGTCGAGCGGCCGGCCTTCTTCCGCCCCAAAGGCGCGGGCAAAAAAATAGATCAGCACCAGCGCCATGCTCAGCGCCCAGCATACGCTGGTCCCGCAGAGGGGGAGCAGCGCCGCCAGCAGGCAGGCAAACCAGACAGGGGGGAGGGAGAAGAGCAGCGGAATCACCGCAGCAGCTGCCGCGGCGGCCACGCCGTATAACCCGCCGGCATACCATCCGACCAGGCCGCCGGCCACGCCGCAAAGCCCCAGGTACAGATAAACCGTTCCCCCGGCCGTTCCGCCCGGCGCGGCCAGCCGGCGCCCGGCCAGGGAGCCGCTCAGCCAGCCTCCGATCGTGCCCCGCCCGGATAAGACCACCGCGCAGAGCGCCAGCCCCGCCAGAACAAGCCCGGCCGCTCCAAAGCGCTGGGCCAGAAGCAGCCTTGCCGCCAGCATCCCCGCCAGCGGCACGATCAGCGCCAGCAGGCTTGTAACCCGCCCGGCGCAAAGCCGGGCCCGGTACCCATAAATCCATTGCAGGATCATGCTCCGCCGGGCCAGCGCCAGCAGGCCTTCGGCAGGATGGATCCGGTTCATAAGCGCAGCAAGCCGGGAATCTTCCGCCGCACCGGCGCTCCGGCGCCGGAAAAACAGGCTCCGCCCGGCCGCCCCTTTGATCCCGGCGGCGATCCGGCGGCAGCTTCGCGCCGCCAGGCTGCCGCCCATGATATCGACCATGGCTTGTCCTCCTTATTGCATAATAAAATTATTTTACCACATTTTTTGCCGTCATGCAACCGAAAAATCCTGCCGCCGTCCGGCAAAAGCAAACCCCCCGAACCGATTCGGGGGGTTCTTTGGCAAAAACCGCCTTTTTCGCTTTTTAACCGCTGATATACCGCATGGGATTCACCGCAGTACCGTTGATCCGCAATTCAAAATGAAGATGGGGGCCGGTACTGTTTCCGGTGGATCCGATCCTGCCGATCTGCTGCCCCTGCGACACCGTTTCGCCCACCGAAACATTGATGGAGCTCAGATGCGCATACCAGGTCACATAGCCGTTGCTATGACGGATCTTGATCAGCTTTCCATAGCCGCCGGACCAGCCGGCGCTGATCACCGTTCCCCCGGCCGACGCATAAGCCGCCTTGCCGTATGCCCCGCTCATCGTCAGATCCACGCCCTTATGCCCCGCATAGCCGCCATAGGCGCAGGATACATATCCACCGCTGATCGGCCGGATGAACGCCCCGCTGCCCGCAAGGGAGGAATAGGAGGTGGGATATTCCTTGGTGCCCACATACAGCTCCCGGGTGACCGGTTCTTCTGTTACCACCGAGGAGAGAATCTCGGTATCGGTCTTTACGCCGTCGATATAGGTGACCTCCGCCGTGACCGACCGGCTTCCGTTTTTTCCCGCAGTTTTCACCTTGGTCTGGTTGACATACAGGCTGCTGTCCTTGATCCGGGTGGTGGTATAGGAAATTTCCTCTTCATAGGTGATGGTACGCACCACCTTGACGCCCAGATACACGTCCGGCGTGGAAATCAGCAGCTTTCTGCCGGGCACCAGCCGGCGCTCGTCCATCTCCGGATTCAGATAATACAGCATCTGCCTGGACACCCCGGTCTTTTCTACGATATCGCTGAGGTAATCATCCTCCTCGATGGTATAGTACCGGGGATTGGTGGAGCCTTCAAAAAGCGCGCGCAGCTCCTCGATGGTCAGCAGGGAATCGGGAGAAAAAAGCCCGGTCCGCACCTCGACGTTGCTCACAAACTCCACCCGCTCGTTTTCTTCGCCGGTTTCATAGGGCTCCTTCAGCTCGGTCAGCACCGTTTCGATGGTCGCCTGCTCCTCGGCGGCGGCCACCAGCGTGCCGTCGACATACAATCCGTAGTGATCGCCGATCTCCTCCGTTACCGCCCGGTACGCCTGGGCATAGAGGTTTTCTTCATCGGCCATCTTGTTTTTCTTGATGAAAACAAAGCTGTATTCCGGCGCCGTATACATACAGTAGTTTTCCCCGAGGGTTTCCGCAAGGTTTTTTTCCACCGACGAAACCGCGCTGGCAAACTCCTGCTCGTTGCTGACGTAGGAAATCACTTCATCGTTGATCCGCACCTCCAGCGCGACGGTATAGGTTCGGAAAAAGATCAGGATCACAACGACCGCGATCCCCCCGAAGGCCGGCGCCCAATAACAGAAATCCGCCACAATGCTGTGCGCCGCCCAAACGGCCAGCCGGGTCAACCGCCGGTACAGCCACGTTGCCGCGCGGATTACCCATTCGCCCACCCCGCAGATCACGCCCGCTATATTCCGGGGCGTGCATTTGCGCAAAAACCGCGCCAGGGGCAGCACCGTATGCCGGAACAGACCGATGAAAAACCGCTCGACCATCCAGCCGGTCTTATAAATGAACCGCACGACGCCGTATAATACCGACAGCACCGCGATGGAAATTCCTCTTATCGCCTTGCTCACAGAAACACCTCCTTTCAAATTGGTTACAAAATGGTTACAATCTGTAACTAATGATACTATTATCTTTTGAATTTGTCAACAGGAAATTTACGGAACAGGCAAAAATTCAAAAATTTGTTACACATTCCTCCGGGGCAGGAGAAATAAAAGGGATTGCAAAATTCTGTCGTTTGTCCTATACTTAATATCGGAAAAAAGGAGGAATTGCCATGACGCTGGATCAGCTTCCCATCGGAAAGACTGCTGTAATCCGTGCCGTCGGCGGGGAAGGGATCCTGCGCTGCCGGCTTCTGGATATGGGAATCATTCCCAAGACTCGGGTAATGGTTCAAAAAATCGCACCCATGGGGGATCCCATCGAGATCCGCCTGCGGGACTATGAGCTTTCCATCCGGGTCGAGGACGCCCGCAACATCGAGGTGGAGGTGACGGAGGAATGATTTTTGCGCTTGCAGGCAATCAGAACTGCGGAAAAACCACCCTCTTCAATCAGTTGACCGGCTCCAATCAGCACGTGGGCAATTTCCCCGGCGTGACGGTGGATCAGAAGATGGGGACCCTGCGCGGCCAGAAGGACTGCTCGGTGGTGGATCTGCCGGGCATCTATTCCATCCGGCCATACAGCAGCGAGGAGATCGTTACCCGGGATTTCATCCTCAAGCAAAAGCCGGATGGGATCATCAATATCGTCGACGCCACCAATATGGAGCGCAACCTTTACCTCACGCTTCAGCTGATGGAGTTGGATATCCCGATGGTGCTGGCGCTGAATATGATGGACGAGGTGCGGGAAAACGGGGGAACGGTGGACGTTGGCAAAATGTCGGAGCTGCTGGGCATCCCGGTGGTGCCCATCAGTGCCGCCAAAAACGAGGGCATCGCCGAGCTGACCAAAATCGCGGTGGAAACCGCCCGGAACCGGGTTCGCCCCCGCCTTACGGATTTTTGCCCGCCCGGGCCGGTGCACCGCTGCATCCACGCTACCCGTCATATCATTGAGGATCACGCCCAGCGCGTGGGGCTGCCCCTTCGCTTCGCCGCCTCCAAGCTGATCGAGGAGGATCCCGAGATCATCGAGCAGCTGGGTCTGGATCAAAATGAAATCGAGCTGGTGGAACATAACGTCCTCCAGATGGAGGAGGAGCACGGGATGGACCGCCACGCCGCCATCGCCGATATGCGCTATGATTTTATTGAATCCGTCTGCCGCAAGGCGGTGATCAAATGCCGGGAAAGCCGGCAGCACAAGCGCAGCGCGGCCATCGACCGGGTTCTGACCAATAAATACGCCGCCCTGCCCATTTTCTTCGGCATCATGCTGCTGATCTTTTTCCTGACCTTCCATCTTTTCGGCGCCTGGCTGAGCGATCTTCTGGCCCTGGGCATCGGCTGGGTCACAGACCTGGCGGATGCCGCCCTGACGGACTTCGGCGTCAATCCCGTCGTCCACAATCTGATCATCAAAGGCGTTTTTGCCGGGGTAGGCAGCGTTTTGAGCTTTCTGCCGCTGATCGTCGTTTTGTTTTTCTTCCTTTCCATCCTGGAAGATACCGGCTACATGGCGCGGGTGGCGTTTGTGATGGATAAGCTGCTCCGCAAGCTGGGGCTTTCGGGGCGCAGCATTGTGCCGATGCTGATCGGCTTCGGCTGCACCGTTCCGGCCGTGATGGCCACCCGCACCCTCTCTTCCGAGCGGGACCGGAAAATGACCATCCTGCTGACCCCTTTTATGAGCTGCTCCGCCAAGATCCCCATCTATTCCGTATTTTGCGCCGCTTTTTTTGAAAAATTTGCCGCCCTTGCCATGATCGGCCTTTACCTGCTGGGTATTTTGATCGGCATCCTGATGGCGCTGGCGCTGAAGCATACGGCCTTTCGGGGCAAGCCGGTTCCTTTCGTCATGGAGCTGCCCAACTATCGATTCCCCTCCGCCAAAAGCGTGGCGCTGCTCCTCTGGGACAAGGCCAAGGACTTTATTCAGCGCGCCTTTACCATTATTTTTCTGGCCACCGTCGTCATCTGGTTTCTCCAAACCTTCGATCTGCGCTTCAATGTTGTGCAGGACAGCGGCGAAAGCCTTCTCGCCGCCATCGGGCGGCTGATAGCGCCACTCTTCACGCCGCTGGGCTTCGGGGACTGGCGGGCGTCCACCGCCCTCCTTTCCGGCTTTGCCGCCAAGGAATCGGTGATCAGCACGCTGGGGATCCTGCTGAACAGCTCCGGCGACGTCGGCGCCGTGCTCCCCACGCTCTTTACGCCCCTCTCCGCCGTCAGCTTTCTGGTGTTTACCCTGCTTTATACTCCCTGCGTGGCGGCGGTTACCGCCATCCGCCGGGAGCTGAACAGCGGCCTGAAAACTCTGGGCGTGATCGGGCTGCAATGCGGCGTGGCCTGGATCGCCGCCTTTCTGGTCTACCGGCTGCTGCTGCTTTTTGCATAAGGAGGGCGCCATGGAAACGATGGATTGGATTTTCATTGCCCTGCTGGCGGCCTGGGGGATCGGCGCCCTGCTTTGGATCCGCCGCCGCAAAAAGCGCCCCCGCTGCAACGGTTGCTGCGCCGGTTGCGCCGCATGCAAAAAATAAACAGAAAAGAGCGCCTCCCCACATCATGCAGGAGAGGCGCTCTTTTCCATTTTCACAGCCCAAAGACGATCAGCCGAGAGGATAAAAAAGGCTTTCCGGGAATCCCCAGTAATCCGGTTCGCCTTCCCGGCTTTCCTCCGTAAATTTATACTGGTATTCAAGGGAGATGCCGTATTGACCCTCCACCTGCCGGAGGATAAAGCGATCCTCCAGCCGATAACCGAATATTTCACCGGCGTCGACCTTCTTTTGCAGCTCTTCTTCCGCCCAGCTCAGCACCTGGCTTTTTGAAAGATCCTTCACCAACCCGGGATCAAAATCCTCGTACCAGACGGGATCCTTGCCGACCACGCGCACCGGCGTGCCGTCGTTTTCCAGATACACCGTAAACAAATCGCCCACAATAAATCCATTGTGAACCTTTTTAAACTGCACTTCGTATTCTCCGTTTTGATAGCTGCAATCCGTTTCACAATGCTCCGCGACATCGCCGTATTTTTCCACCGCATAGGCTCGGGCAAGCCGGGTCATCTTCATGGTGGTATGCAGCGGCAGCCGATCGCTTTCCAGCCGGTGCGTGGTAAAATACCAGACGCAGACCCCCGCCAGCGCAAGGATCAGCAGCGCGGCCAAAGAGATGATCCATCGTTTTTTGTCGTCATAACGCTCCCTCCGTTTCCGGTTCGTCCTTCATGGATCCCTTCAGAACCTATCGTTGCTTCTGATGATCCGGGTTCCTTTGTTTTCATTGTATACGATATGGAAAATATTTTCAATATCAATGTGTGTTCTTTATGTTCTCAGACCACTAAAAAAAGAGGGACGCACCCTCTTTTTTATTCAGCCTTTCTGCCCACCACATAGCGGGGGAGCCCCGCCAGATCGTTATAGAGCACCGCGCCGGGCAGCTGCCGGTTCACCAGCTCCTGCACCCGAACGCCGGTATCCTCGCCGGTTTCCAGCATCAGCCGTCCGCCGGGGGAGAGCAGCCGGATCCACTCCTCCGCCAGAACGCGGTAGTATAAAAGCCCGTCCGCGCCGCCGTCCAGCGCCAGCTCCGGCTCCTGCCGCACCTCCGGCTGAAGGGCGGGGAGATCCGCGGTACGGATATACGGCGGATTGCTGACGATCAGATCAAACCGCTGCTTTTCCATAAAAAAGGGAACGCCCTGCAAAATATCCCATTTCTCCACGGCGGCCTCCACCTCCAGCGCTTTTGCGTTGGCCCGGGCGACCGCCAGCGCCAGCTCGCTGACGTCTACCAGCGTGACCTCCGCCTGCGGCAGCCGCTTTTTGATCGCCAAACCGATGCACCCGCTTCCGGTGCAGAGATCCAAAACGCGAACCGGCTGATCCCGGTACAGCTCCAGCGCCTGCTCTACCAGCCATTCCGTTTCCGGCCGGGGGATCAGCACGTCAGGACTGACGAGAAAGGGCAGGCCCATAAATTCCCAGCTGCCCAGAATGTGCTGCAAGGGCTTCCTGCCGCCCCGGTCGCGGATATCCTGCCAGTATGCCAGCACCTGCTCCTCCGGGTAATCCTCTTCGCCGGAAAGAAGGATCTCCGCCCGGGTGGCGCCGAAATGCTTATTTAAAATGTAAAATGCATCTTTTCGGTAATCTTCAATCTGCCGCTCCTTCAGCACGATCTCGCCCTGACGCAGCAGATCCCTCAGCTTTGCCTTCATCCTCGTTGCTCTCTTCCTTCTCGCGCAGAAAAGCGACGCTCTCGTCCACAATGATCTCTTTTTCCAACGGATAGTCCTCCAGCACGCCCCGCAGCGCCACCAGCGCCACCGCCAGCTGCTTTTCGTCCGGCTCCTTGGTGGTGATCCGCTGGAACCACAGCCCCGGCGCCGAGATGATCCGGGTCAGCAGATTGTCGTGCTTCCCGGCATACCGGATAAATTCATAGGCGATCCCCATGATCAGCGGAACAAAGGCCAGCTTGATCAACGTCCGCACCAGCCGGTTGCCCCAGGGCAGAAACATCGCGACAACGATGCTGATCAGCAGGGTGAAAAACATAAAGGAGGTGCCGCACCGGGGATGGAACCGCCGGCATTTCATGGCGTTGGCCGGCGTCAGCTCCTGCTGCGCCTCATAGCAGAAAATGGATTTATGCTCCCCGCCATGGTACTGGAACACCCGCCGCATATCCGGCATGAGGGAGCAGAGCGCCAGATACGCCAGAAAGATCAGGATCTTGATCAGCCCTTCCACCACCGCCTTGACCACCGGATTGGCCCAGCTCAGCGCCCAGCCGGTAAAGAGGGCGGGCAGATAGATAAAAAGAAACAGCGAAAGCGCCAGCCCCAGCACCATCGCAACGGCGCCCAGCACCGCCATCCCGGTTTTCCCCAGCAGCTTATCCAGAAACCGGTCTGCCGCCGATGGCTGCTCCGGCTCCTCCAGCCCTTCCATGGATGCGTCCGCCGCATACATCAGGCACCGATAACTCAGCACCATCGACGAGACAAAAGAAATAACGCCCCGTATAATCGGGATTTTATTATACCATTTGTCTTGCTTTTGAATGGGCTCGACCTTGAGCTGGATCTCACCGCTATTGCGCCGGACGGCAATGGCCATCCGGCCGTTTCCCAGCATCATCACGCCCTCGATCAGCGCGCTGCCGCCGATGCTGGTATAGGGATTGCGCTTCTTTTTCATGGGTTCATCTTCCTTTCAGGAAAATATCATATCATAAAATTATATTGTTGTCAAAGCATTTGGGATGTGCTATAATAATTTAATAACATACCATACGCTGCCGGCGCGGCGCCGCGCCGGGACAGCTGAAAAAGAGGAGCCATCTATGACCGCAAGAAAGAAAATGCTGATCGCCGCCATCCTGGCCGTTTTGCTGACCCTCGGCAGCGGCTGCCACAAAGCCACGCTGGAGAACTATAAGCTCTTTCGCTCCACGCCGCTGGGATTTTCCATCGAATATCCCGATTTCTGGACGAAGGAATCCGACCCATCGGAAGGGATCGCGGTGTTCGTGACCCCCGCCGAAGGCTATGCGGACGAGCATCTTGAAAGCCTTTCCGTTCAGCGCTTTACGCTGGATGCGGAAGGGGAAACCGCCTTCAACGATTACGTGAAGGGCTATGTGGCAGATCTGGAATCCACCCTGAAAAACTACAAGCTGGTTTCAGAGACCGACACCACGCTGGACGGCCAGCCCGCCTATCAAATCGTTTATGAAAGCAGCACCGACGCCGACGAAGAAACCGGTGAATCGGAAAGCGAAATGCGGTTCATGCACATTTTTGCCGAATGGAACGGGCAGGTCTACGTCCTTTCCTATATCGCCGAATTTGGGAGCTACAGCTACTTTCTGACCTATGTGGAGCAGATGATCTCCACCTTCCAGTTTCTCGGATGATCAAGGGAAGCGTCAGTAAAAAGGTAACGGAGCGGGATCGGGCCATCTACGACCAGATCCGCCGGACGGTGGAGCAGGAAGGCCGGTTCCCCACGGTGCGGGAGCTGATGGCGGCGCTTTCCATCTCTTCCTCCAGCATGGTTTCGGCTGCGCTGGCGCGGCTGGAAGGGCAGGGGCTGATCCTCCGCGAAGGCCGGCGGCGGGTGCTGCCCGGCTTTACCGGAAGCGTTTCTGTCCCGATCCTGGGCGCCATTGCCGCAGGGGAGCCGCTGATGGCGGAGGAGCTGATCGAAGGCTACCTTCAGGTTCGGCCGGAGCTGGCGCGGGGCCGCAGCCTCTTTGCGCTGCGCGTCCGGGGCGACAGTATGATCAACGCCGGGATCCTGGAAAACGACCTGGTTCTGCTGGAAAAGACCGAAACGGTGGAAAACGGTGAGATCGCCGCCGTCTGGCTGGAGGACGCCGCCACCGTCAAGCGCGTATTCCGGGAGGCGGGCGGCATCCGCCTCCAGCCGGAAAACGACCGGCTCCGCCCCGTCTATGTGCGGGAGTGCCGGATTCTGGGGCGGGTGATCGGGCTGGTGAGAAGCTATGAATGATCCCGACGTCCGCGCCCTTTTGGCGCGCCACGGCCTGACCCTTTCCAAAAATCTCGGCCAGAATTTTCTGCGCAGCGGAGCGGTGCTGGAGCAGATCGCCTCCGCCGCCCGACCGGCGGAGCGCATTCTGGAGATCGGCGCGGGGATCGGCTCCCTGACGGTTCTGCTCTGCCGGGAGGCCGGGCAGGTTGTCACCGTGGAGATCGACCGCAGCCTGGAGCCGCTGCTCCGGCAGGAGGTAACGGCGGAAAACCACCGGTTCCTCTGGAGCGATATCCTCAAATGCAGCTGGCCGGAGCTGGCGGAAACCTGCTTCGGCGGCAAGCCCTTTACCGTAGTCGGCAATCTGCCTTATTATATCACCACCGATATCCTGATGGCGCTTTTTCGCAGCCTTCCTCTCTGGGAACAGGCGGTGCTGATGGTGCAGAAGGAGGTCGCGGACCGGCTCTTTGCCGCCCCCGGCGGCAAGGACTACCGCGCCGCCTCGGTTCTTTTGCAGAGCTTTTGCAGCGGGGAGCTTCTTTTCGACGTTCCCCCGGGCTGCTTTTTCCCGCCGCCCCACGTTACCAGCACGGTGCTGCGGCTCCGCCCCCGGCCGGATGCGCCGGAGCCGGAGCCCTATATCCGGTTTGTTCAGGCCTGCTTCGCCGCCCGGCGCAAGCAGCTTGCCGCTTCCCCCGCCCTTCGGCTGCTTCTGCAAACCGATAAGGAGGGGATTTCCGCCCTGCTCCGGGAGGCCGGCCTGCCCGCCGACGCCCGGGGAGAAACCTTTTCACCCGGAGATTTTCGCCGTCTTTACAATCTTGCACAAAAGAACTTTGGATAACACCACAATCTTTAGCCAAAATAGGGATTGCAAAGACTTTTGACTGCAAGTATAATTTTATAAAATGATATTTTGTCAAAGGAAAGGATGACCATTATGACCACAAAGAATCAAGCTCTTTTGAAATGGATCGATGAAATGGCCGCCATTACCAAGCCTGAAAAAATTGTTTGGATCGACGGCAGCGAGGCGCAGCTGGAAGCGCTGCGGGCGGAAGCCTGCTCCACCGGTGAGCTGGAGAAGCTGGATCAGGAAAAGCTGCCCGGCTGCTACCTGCACCGCACCGATCCGCTGGACGTTGCCCGGGTTGAGGACCGCACCTTCATCTGCTCCCGCACCGAAAAGGACGCCGGCCCCACCAACAACTGGATGGATCCCCAGGAAGCCTACAAAATGATGTATGAGCTGTTTGACGGCGCCATGAAGGGGCGCACCATGTATGTGATTCCCTACAGCATGGGCGTGATCGGTTCCCCCTTCTCCAAGATCGGCATCGAGCTGACCGACAGCATCTACGTCGTTCTGAATATGCATATCATGACCCGTATCGGCGCCAAGGTTCTGGAAACGCTGGGCGACGGCGAATTTGTCAAGGGCCTGCACTCCAAAGCCCAGATGAACGCCGAGAAAAAATATATCATGCACTTCCCCGAGGACAATACCATCATGTCGGTCAACTCCGGCTATGGCGGAAACGTTCTGCTGGGCAAAAAGTGCTTTGCGCTGCGCATTGCCTCCTATCTGGGCAAGAAGGAAGGCTGGCTGGCGGAGCATATGCTGATCCTGGGCGTTGAGAATCCCCAGGGCGAGGTGCGCTATATCTGCGCCGCCTTCCCCTCCGCCTGCGGTAAGACCAATCTGGCCATGCTGATCCCCCCCGAGTACTATGCCTCCAAGGGCTATAAGGTATGGTGCGTGGGCGACGATATCTCCTGGCTCCGCATCGGGCCGGACGGCCGCCTCTATGCCATGAACCCCGAAAACGGATTCTTCGGCGTGGCGCCCGGCACCAACGAGAAATCCAACCCCAACGCGCTGGCCTCTACCCGTAAAAACACCATCTTTACCAACGTCTGCCATACCGCCGACAATATGGTCTGGTGGGAGGGACTCAACAAGGATCTGCCGGTGAACGCCATCGACTGGAAGGGCGATCCCTGGGATCCCGCCAAGTTCAACAAGGCGGACAAGAGCACCTGCGCCGCCCATCCCAACAGCCGCTTTACCGCCCCTGCCGAGAATTGCCCCTGCATCTCCAAGGAGTTCAATAACCCCAACGGCGTGCCCATCGACGCCATCGTCTTCGGCGGCCGCCGCGCCAAAACGGCTCCGCTGGTATATCAGTCCTTCGACTGGAACCACGGCGTATTCGTCGGCTCCATCATGGCGTCTGAAACCACTGCCGCCGCAGCCGGTGCCGTCGGCGTTGTCCGCCGCGACCCCATGGCGATGCTCCCCTTCTGCGGCTACAACATGGGCGATTACTTCGCCCACTGGATCGAAATGGGCAAAAAGATCCCCCACGCGCCCAAGATCTTTAACGTCAACTGGTTCCGGACCGACGACGAGGGCAACTTCATCTGGCCGGGCTTCGGGGATAACCTCCGGGTTCTGATGTGGATCCTGGATCGCTGCGCCGGGAAGGCCGACGCGGTAGAAACGGCCATCGGCTATCTGCCCAAGCCCGAGGATATCAACGTCGAGGGTCTGAAGGATATCGATACCGCTACCGTCGCCGATCTCCTTTCCGTCGATAAGGAGCTTTGGAAAGAGGACGTCAAGGGCATCAAGGAATTTTATGCCAAATTTGATCAGTACGATACCCTGCCCGCCGAGCTGAAAAAAGAGCTGGCTGATTTTGAAGCCCGCCTGGATCAGTAAAGCCTTTTCCCCATAAAGCAACCGTCCGCACGGTCTCTGCCGTGCGGACGGTTTTTTTATCGTTTTTTAGCCTTCGTCGCCCACCATCTTCTCCGGCCGGACCAGCGCGTCGAACCGCTCCGCGGAAATCAGCCCGCTCTCCAGCGCCGCCTCCCGCAGGGTGCGCCCCTCCCGGTGCGCCGCCCGGGCGATGGCCGCCGCGTTCTCATAGCCGATCTCCGGCGAAAGGCAGGTGACCAGCATCAGAGAATTTTGCAGCAGCTCCGCCATCCGATCCCGGTTTGCCTTCAGACCCTTCAGGCAATGCCGGGTGAAGGATTCCATCGCATCGGCCAGCAGCCGCGCGGACTGCAAAAAATTATAGGCGCAGACCGGCATGAAAACATTCAGCTCAAAATTTCCCTGGGACGCCGCCATGCCGACCGCCGTATCGTTGCTCATCACCTGCACCGCCACCATCGTTACCGCTTCGCATTGCGTGGGATTGACCTTTCCCGGCATGATGGAGCTTCCCGGCTCGTTTTCCGGGATGGTGATCTCACCCAGGCCGCAGCGCGGCCCCCCTGCCAGCCAGCGGACGTCGTTGGCGATCTTCATCAGGTTGGCGGCCAGCGCCTTCATGGCGCCATGGGCAAAAACAAAGGCGTCTTTGGAGGTCAGGGCGTGGAACTTATTGGGATCCGGCCGGAAGGGCACGCCGGTTTCCGCGCTGATCTCGGCGCAGACCAGCGCGTCGTAACCCCGGGGCGCATTCAGCCCCGTTCCGACCGCCGTTCCGCCGATCGCCAGCTGGGAAAGGGCGGGCAGCGCCGCCTCCACCATCTTCCTGCTTTCCCCAAGCATCGCCCGCCAGCCGCTGATCTCCTGGGAAAACCGCAGCGGCGTAGCGTCCTGGAGATGGGTGCGCCCGATTTTGATGACGTCCCGGTTC
The DNA here is from genome assembly GCA_944387895.1 of uncultured Clostridia bacterium. Taxonomy (GTDB): domain Bacteria; phylum Bacillota; class Clostridia; order Oscillospirales; family QAKW01; genus QAKW01. Next base: position 7,213 of record CALXGQ010000018.1, on the reverse strand, counting down.
TCCCGCTCCAGCCGGAGCAGCTCTCCCTCCATCTCCGCCAGCCCGGGCAGCAGCCGCTCCCGCAGCGCCAGCACCGCCGCAATGCTCATGGCGGTGGGGAAGGTATCGTTGGAGCTTTGGGACATATTCACATGATCGTTGGGATGCATCGGGCACCCCATTTCCTCCGCCAGATGGGCGATCACCTCGTTGACGTTCATATTGGTCTGGGTTCCGCTTCCCGTCTGCCAGACCACCAGCGGAAACTGATCGGCGTAATCCCCGGCCAGAATCCTATCGCAGACGGCGCCGATCGCCCGCTCCCGCTCCTCCTCCAGCCGTCCCAGCCGGCAGTTGATGCGGGCGCAGCTCTTTTTCAGCAGCGCAAAGGCGCAGATGATCTCTTCCGGCATCCGCTCGCCGCCGATCTTGAAATGCTCCAGGCTCCGCTGGGTCTGGGCGCCCCACTTTTTTTCCTCCTCCACCAGGATCTCTCCCATGGAATCATGCTCTTTCCGATATCCCATTTCCTTTTGTTCCTTTCCCTGTTCTCCGTTATCCCCGGCCGCCCCGGGCTTGCTTTTCGCCCGGCGCCGGGTGGATCCTGCTGTCATTATAGCGTATTTTTCTTGTATCTTCAAGAGCAATATGGTATAATACAATTATAAAAAACGTCCGGCACCCCTTTTGCCGGGCTTTCATGAAAGGAGAAAAACCATGCCTTCCTCTCAAGTCTATTTCACCGATTTTCGCGCCGACTACAAGGAAAACCTTTTGCAAAAGCTGAAGCGGCTTTGTATTACAGCCGGTATCAAGAACATTGATTTCAACGGAAAGTATACTGCCATCAAGCTCCATTTCGGCGAATACGGCAATCTGGCCTTCCTCCGCCCCAACTACGCCCGGGTGCTGGCGGATCTGGTGAAGGAGCTGGGAGGAAAGCCCTTTCTGACCGATTGCAACACGCTTTACGTCGGCTCCCGGAAAAATGCGCTGGATCATCTGGACACCGCCTATGCCAACGGCTTTTCGCCCCTGACCACCGGCTGCCAGGTTCTGATCGGCGACGGCCTGAAGGGAACGGACGAGGTGGAGGTCCCGGTAAAGGGGGAGTATGTTACCGCCGCGAAAATCGGGCGGGCGGTGATGGACGCCGACGTTTTCATCTCCCTCAATCATTTCAAGGGTCATGAATGCACCGGCTTTGGCGGCGCCCTCAAAAACATCGGCATGGGGTGCGGCTCCCGGGCGGGGAAAATGGAGATGCACAACGACGGAAAGCCCTATGTCCGCACCGAAAAATGTATCGGATGCAGAGCCTGCGCCAAAATCTGCGCCCATGGCGCGCCGCAGTTTGAAACCGGAAAAGCGGCGATCGACCCGGCAAAATGCGCCGGCTGCGGACGGTGCATCGGCATCTGCCCGGTCGACGCCATTGCGGTGCGCAACGACAGCTCCAACGACATTCTCAACAGAAAGATCGCCGAATATGCCAAGGCGGTGCTGGACGGGCGCCCCCATTTCCACGTTTCCCTGATCTGCGACGTTTCCCCCAACTGTGACTGCCATGCGGAAAACGACGCCGCCATCATTCCAAACGTCGGGATGCTGGCCTCCTTTGATCCGGTGGCGCTGGACGTTGCCTGCGCCGATCTCTGCAACGCACAGCCCATTTTGCAAAACAGCCATCTGGGCGAGCAGCGGGCGGCGCACCGGAGCGGCGGCGACCATTTCCATATCAATCATCCCGAAACCAACTGGCGCTCCTGCGTGGAGCACGCGGAAAAGCTGGGGCTGGGCTCTCAGCGCTATCAGCTCGTCGCCCTTCCCGGGACCCGGGCGCGGATCCCCTTCTCCGCGCCGGGCGCCGGCCCCCTTTCCCCCTCTGAAAAACGAAACCCCTGACGCAGCGCCAAGAAAGGAGCGGAGCTTTTCCGTAAATGGAAAAGCTCCGCTCCTTTTTGATTTTTCAAGCCGCTTTTTCCGCCAGCCGCAGGATTCGGCCGGAAAAGGGGAGCAGCATCACCGTGATGGCAACATTGAAAAGGGTGTGGATCAGGGCGATCCCCGCCGGGCCGACCGTCCGGTCGGGGAAGGTGAAAACCAGATCCCCCGCCGTATACAGCGCAAGGCAGACCGCCGTTCCCACCACGTTGATGAGCAGATGAACCATCGCCACCCGCTTCGCCGTCGATCCGGCGCCGATGCAGGAGAGCAGCGCCGTTACGCAGGTACCGATATTCTGCCCCATCACCAGCGGGATTGCCGTCGATCCGGTGACGCTGCCGGTGAGGCTCAGCGCCTGAAGGATCCCCACCGACGCGGAAGAGCTCTGGATCAGCGCCGTGATCACCGTTCCCGCCAGAACCCCCAGCAGGGGATTTTCAAACCGCACCATCAGGTCCGAAAACTCCGGCCGGTCCGCCAGCGGCGCCACCGCCTCCTTCATCAGCTCCATTCCGTGCATCAGCAGCGCAAAGCCCAGCAGGGCGGAGCCGATCCCGATGCTGCGGTCTACCCGCCGGAGCATCAGCAGCACCACCCCCGCCAGCGCAAAAAGCGGCGCAAAATTCTTCGGCTTCAGCATCCGGATCCAGAAATTCCCGCTTTCCAGCCCGGTCAGGCTTAGCAGCCAGGCAGTCAGCGTCGTGCCGATATTGGCGCCGAAAATGACGTAAACCGTCTGCCGCAGCGTCATGATCCCGGCGTTCGCCAGCCCCACCAGCATGACCGTGACCGCAGAGGAGGACTGCACCGCCGCCGTTACCCCGATCCCCAGCGCCAGACCGGAAATGGGTCTTGCGGTCATTTTTCCCAGAATTTGCTCCAGCCGTCCGCCGGCGATCCTCTCCAGATTTCCGCTCATAACCTGCATCCCGAAAAGAAAGAAGGAAAGTCCCAGCAGCAGGCGCAGAGCAGAAAAGATATCCATCTCTTTTGCTCCTTTCCGCAGGTACTTTCCTTTAGTTTGCAGAAAAAGAGGCGGTTTTATACCCGCGCTCCACTCTGGCGCGCCGCTCCCGATCCGGCGGCACTCCGCGCCCTGCTGCGTAAAAATTTTCTTCTGGGGTATTGACTTCCGGGTTGTTCGGTAGTATAATGCCTTCAAAAGAATAGAGTTTGTTCTGCTTGCCGCCGGGGAAGCATTTGCGTTAATTTCGCATCGTTAGGCCAATGAAGATGCGAAGTTGGCGCTTATTTTTTTGCCTGAAAGGCACCCGCTTTTTCTGCCCGCAAGAGAACGGCTCTGCGAAAGGAGTTCCGATATGAAAAAATATGTCTATCTGTTTTCGGAAGGAAACGCCTCCATGCGGGAGCAGCTGGGAGGCAAGGGTGCCAACCTGGCGGAGATGACCCGGATCGGTCTGCCGGTTCCCCAGGGCTTTACGGTGACGACCGAGGCCTGCACGCAGTATTATGAAGACGGCCGCAAAATCAACGCGGAAATTCAGGCTCAGATCATGGAGTACATCGATAAGCTGGAGGAAATCATCGGAAAGAAATTTGGCGATAAGGAGAATCCGCTGCTGGTTTCTGTCCGTTCCGGCGCCCGGGCGTCCATGCCCGGCATGATGGACACCATCCTCAACCTCGGCTGAACGAAGAGGTCGTTGCGGCGATGGCCGCCAAGTCCGGCAACCCCCGGTGGGCCTGGGACTGCTACCGCCGCTTTATCCAGATGTTTTCCGACGTCGTTATGGGCGTGGGCAAAAAGCACTTTGAAAAACGCATTGATCTGCTGAAAGAGCAAAAGGGCGTAACCTTTGACATGGCGTTGACGGCCGACGATCTGCATACATTGGCCGATCAGTTCAAGGAAGAATATCAAGCGCAGCTCGGCAGAGCTTTTCCCGACGACCCGAAGGAGCAGCTTTTTGCGGCCATTGAAGCGGTGTTCGTTGGATGGTCAAAACAAGGCTCAGCAGCAGGGCGGGAGGGGATCAAACGGAACCGGAAGCGGTAAAAACACCCGCCCGGCTTTCGCCGGTTTCCCTCTTTGTGATGGGCACGGCTTTTTGTTTTGTGGAGCTGACAAGCGCGTTCCCATACTTCGGCTTCATCGCCGTTTTAGCCCAATACCGGCTGGCCTTCCCCTGCGTCCTGCTGTTTATTCTGATCTACAATTTTATCTATATCCTGCCCCTGATCCTGCTTTACTTTGGATACAACAGATTGCAGGGGACAAAAGCCATCAAAAAACTGGAATCGTTATTAGGAACCGTTTCCTCTTATCTCCTTCCGGCCGTAATGGCCTTGACCGGAGCCTTGCTGATATATGTTGGAGCTTCCTCGTTACTGTGGTGATCCCATTCGACGATGGGCGGCGAACGATGGCAAGCGACGACGGAAGCTGGAAAACAGCGGGCACAGGGCGGCGCGACGGCGAATGTCGGGTGCGGGGAAGTGGCAGGCGGCGGGCGCGCCCTTTTCAAAAAAGCAAGACCTCATGGGAAATCCCATGAGGTCTTTTTCTGAACCCCGGGCTCTGCCGGAAGGCAGAGCCCGGGGTTCTCCGTCGGCAACTGTTGGCGGGTGCGTTTCCACATCCGAGTTTGGGCAACGGTTTTATCATTGGCTGAAAACTCGATGACCATAAAATTCTTACTTTCTTCTCAGAAATGCCTGTTTTACAAGGCTTTTCGGCAGAGAAAAAGACCCTGCAAGATTGCTCTTGCAGGGTCCTTTTTTATCGTGGTTTATTCGTGGGTATTCCCCCAAAACAAAGCGACGGGAATTATTTGCCTTCCTTGATGGCAGCCTGAGCGGCAGCGAGGCGCGCGATGGGCACGCGGAAGGGAGAGCAGGAAACATAATCCAGCCCGATCTTATGGCAGAACTCAACGGAAACCGGATCTCCGCCGTGCTCGCCGCAGATGCCGCAATGCAGCGTGGGACGCTCGTTCTTGCCCAGCTTGATGGCCATTTCCATCAGCTTGCCAACGCCTTCCTGATCCAGCTTGGCAAAGGGATCGTTCTCATAGATCTTATTATCGTAGTAGGCGTTGAGGAACTTTCCGGCGTCGTCGCGGCTGAAGCCGAAGGTCATCTGCGTCAGGTCGTTGGTGCCGAAGCAGAAGAACTCCGCCTCTTTGGCGATCTCGTCCGCAACCAGGCAGGCGCGGGGGATCTCCATCATGGTGCCAACTTCATAGTGCAGCGAAACCCCGGCGGCGGCAATTTCCGCATCCGCCGTTTCCACAACGATATCCTTGACGAACTTCAGCTCTTTTCTTTCCCCGGTCAGCGGGATCATGATCTCGGGATTGATCTTCCAATCCGGATGCGCTTTCTTGACGTTGATGGCGGCGCGGATGACAGCCCTGGTCTGCATCCGGGCGATTTCCGGATAGGTGACGGCCAAGCGGCAGCCCCGGTGACCCATCATCGGGTTGAACTCATGCAGAGAGCTGATGATCGCTTTGATCTCCTCCACCGTCTTGCCCTGCGCCTTTGCCAGAGCGGCGATGTCGCTCTCCTCGGTGGGAACGAACTCATGAAGTGGGGGATCCAGGAACCGGATGGTCACAGGATTGCCTTCCAGCGCCTCATACAGCTTTTCGAAATCACCCTGCTGATACGGCAGGATCTTCTCCAGCGCAGCTTCCCGCTCTTCCGCGGTATCGGAGCAGATCATCTCGCGGAAGGCCGCGATCCGGTCCTCTTCAAAGAACATATGCTCCGTGCGGCAGAGGCCGATGCCTTCGGCGCCCAGCTCAACCGCTTTCTTCGCGTCGGCAGGGGTATCGGCGTTGGTGCGAACCTTCAGGGTGCGCATTTCATCCGCCCATGCCATGATCCGGCCGAACTCGCCCGCGATCTCGGCGTCCACGGTGGGGATGATGCCGTCGTAGATATTACCGGTGGAACCGTCGATGGAGATATAATCGCCTTCATGATAGGTCTTGCCGCCCAGCGTGAAGCACTTGTTCGCCTCGTCCATAACGATGTCGCCGCAGCCGGAAACACAGCAGGTGCCCATGCCACGCGCAACCACCGCGGCATGAGAGGTCATACCGCCGCGCACCGTCAGAATGCCCTGAGAGGCCTTCATGCCGGAGATGTCCTCCGGAGAGGTTTCCAGACGCACCAGAACGACCTTTTCACCCCGCGCGTTCCATGCTTCCGCATCCTCGGCGGTAAAGACGACCTTACCGCAGGCGGCTCCGGGCGATGCGCCCAGTCCGCGGCCGGCGGGAGTGGCGGCCTTCAGCGCCTTGGCGTCGAACTGCGGATGCAGCAGCGTATCCAGATTCCGGGGATCGATCATGGCAACGGCGCGCTTCTTATCGATCATTCCTTCGTCCACCAGGTCGCAGGCGATCTTCAGCGCGGCCTTTGCCGTTCTCTTCCCGTTGCGGGTCTGAAGCATATAAAGCTTGCCGGCCTGGATGGTAAACTCCATATCCTGCATATCGCGATAGTGATCTTCCAGGGTGGCGCAGACCTTCTTGAATTCGGCATAGGCCTCGGGGAACTTATCAGCCATTTCAGCGATGGGCATCGGGGTCCGGATGCCGGCCACAACGTCCTCGCCCTGGGCGTTGACCAGAAATTCGCCCATCAGACCCGGCTCGCCGGTGGCGGGATCCCGGGTAAAGGCAACGCCGGTACCGCAATCATCGCCCATGTTGCCGAACGCCATCATCTGCACGTTGACCGCCGTACCCCAGGAATAGGGGATGTCGTTATCCCGGCGGTAAACATTGGCGCGGGGGTTATCCCAGGAACGGAACACCGCTTCAACGGCGCCCATCAGCTGCTCCTTCGGATCGGAGGGGAAGTCCTTGCCAATCTTGCTCTTATACTCGGCCTTGAACTGGCCGGCCAGCTCCTTGAGATCCTCGGCGCTCAGCTCTACGTCCTGCTTTACGCCCTTCTCTTCCTTCATCTTATCGATGAGCTCTTCAAAGTATTTCTTACCGACTTCCATAACAACGTCGGAATACATCTGGATGAATCTTCTATAGCAGTCCCAGGCCCACCGGGGGTTGCCGGACTTGGCGGCCATCACCTCAACGACCTCTTCGTTCAGGCCGAGGTTGAGGATGGTGTCCATCATGCCGGGCATGGACGCCCGGGCGCCGGAGCGGACAGAAACCAGCAGCGGATTCTCCTTATCACCGAACTTCATTCCGGTGATGCCCTCCATCTTATCGATGTACTCCATGATCTGAGCCTGAATTTCCGCGTTGATTTTGCGGCCGTCTTCATAATACTGCGTGCAGGCCTCGGT
>CALXGQ010000017.1 GCA_944387895.1 uncultured Clostridia bacterium | reverse complement strand
GTTTTAAAATCCGGCGCACAGGTCTTGTCTAAATATAACCGGTTTCTGAAAGGCAGTACCTCCCCTGCATAACCGAGATGCTTTTCTGGGTCAGATGCAGACAACACTATTATTACATCGCTTTTTTCGCAAAGCTCCGCTATAGTGTCACAGCGTGTAACCCCCATTTTTGCACACCATTCGTCGGTGGTTTCATTATAAACAGGGGATAATTCCTGCTCAGCCCAGGCATATGCAACCTCATAATCTGTGCCCAGCTTTTCGTTCGCTTCCCTAATCCAGACGGGGTAGTTGTTTGCGTGCCATTCGCTTATGTAGTAATCGACAAAACCGATTTTTTTCATAATGCAATCTCCTGTTTCTTTTCTGCTGACTGATACAAAGCGTCAAGAAGCTTTGCGCTTTCCAGAATATTTTCAATGTTACTGCGGTTTTTTTCGCCCGTATTTACAGATTCGACAAACGCGCGGTCCTCGCAAAGATACATATCCGGAATATCGTACTCCGGCTGTATTGTTTCGAGAGTAGCACCGTCATAAATCTCAAACTTGCCGCCGTAGGTAAGTCTCGCGCCGCATTTATCGCCTAAGAAATCAATAAACATCTCGTTCTTTTTGATGTTCTGCGCCCACGCGCCGTTAAAGGAAATGCTCGCTTTGTCGGTGCGGATATGGCCCGAAATAAAATCATCTACGTCGTTTGTGCCGTTTTCGATGTCAGCAGTGTCCTCAGCCCACATATTTTCGTATTTATAAGCTTTCATATCCTTTGCCATTTCGCAGTAGGCATCACAGGTAAGATTTTTGAGCTTTGCCCCGCCCAAAATATAGAGAATAAGGTCAAGGAAATGCACGCCCCAGTCAATAAGCACGCCGCCGCCCGACTGTGATTTTGTGGTGAAGTCGCCGCCAAGTCCGGGAATCGAGCGGAAGGAGCGGAAAGAGCAGTAAACGTGATAAATATTGCCGAACTTGCCCTCGCGGTTGAGCTGTTCTAACATTTCAACAGACTTGTGATAACGGTTGCAAACACCGATATTAAGGATTTTGCCCTGCTTTTCGGCTTCTTCTGCCATTTCTTTTGAAAGCGCGTAATTAACGGTAATCGGCTTCTCGCAGAAAACGTGCTTTCCTGCCTTTAACGCGTCCATAGTGACGGTGTAATGAGCGTAATTCGGTGTAAGAACATATACCGCGTCTACCTCGGGGTCGGCCAAAGCTACTTTATAATCGGTGATGACATTCTCGACTGCGGGATATTTTTCCTTCATTTTCTGCGCCTTTTCTTCTATTAAATCGCAGGCGTATTTAATTCTTACATTATCCATTTGCGCAAATGCGGGAAAGTGTGCGTTTTGAGCGATTCTTCCGCAACCTATTACAGCAATAACTGTCTTATTTTCCATTTTTATGACCTCCGAAAATTTAATAAAATAACACTTTCGCGTTTCGATTTTATTATATAAATGTTACACATCAATGTACATGTGAATTTCATTCGAAAAACATATCAATTTTTAATATTCTGCGGTTAGGCTCTACGAAAATAATGTTAAAAATTGATATTTAGGCTTGACCTTATAAAAATGGAACTTATAATAATATTGGGGGTGCTGATACTATGACGGGCAATTATCATATTGACAATGTTTTTTTTGCAAATCCGCTTGATTATGAGGTTATATATCTGCTTCAAATCGGACGGCTTTACTGCAAAAACACAACTGTGGTAGATACGCACATACATACCGACCTATTTGAGCTTACCGTTGTTACCGACGGTGCGGGGACGGTTACGACAAACGGCGTGCTGTCAAAGGTAAAAAACGGGGATATTTATCTCTCCATGCCCTACGATATACATAAAATAGAGTCGGACGGGGAAAACCCGCTTAAATACGACTTTTTTGCTTTTAAAATTAAGGATAACATATTTAAAGAGAAGCTTGACCGCATTAACGAGGATTACCACTCGCCCGATATGCGGATTTTTCACGACGAGCGCGTCCGCCGCCTTATCGCCAACGCAATCGCGGAGCTTGCTTCTCCTAACATGTATTCGGGTGAGCTTTTAAACGCGGTTTTCAGGCAGATACTTATTTATCTGATACGGGATTTTCAAAAGTCACCCAAAAAGAATTATCCCGACAATGTGACGGGTGCTGAAATATTATGCTACAAACTGATGAACTATATCGACACGCATATATACACGATGAAAAATCTGTCAGAGCTTTGCGAGGCTACCGATTACAGCTACGGCTACCTCTCCGCGCTGTTTAAGAAAACCACCTCGGAAACCCTTTACGATTATTACAATAAAAAAAGAGCCGACGCCGCACGTCTGCTTTTAAACGAAAATAAGCTTACCGTCACCGAAATTGCAGAGACACTCGGTTATTCCACGCTTTATTCTTTCAGCAAGGCTTTTAAAAAGCAGTTCGGTCTGTCGCCGAAGCTTTACAGAAAGCGGCTTTTATCCGAAAACGGGAATTAAATTTGAAATTGAAGGGCAGCTTGCAATTTTAAATCTTTCTGCGGATATGGATAAACCTGACAAATGTAAATGCCAATTAATGTCTGTTGAACAACGTCCCATTTCTTTGGGCGGGAAAATAGCTGGTGGAGGAGCTGCTCTACCGGTCTGTGCAAAAGGATACATGGGTTTGAAGCCTACCGTCCCCGCTAACTTGATAACACCCTTGGAATCTGAACCCTCTCAACCAACTCCCTTTTGCATTCCGAAGTGCTTGGGTACTGTAATAATCCGATTCCTTTTTTACGGTGTCTTGTCATATGCGAAGGTTCGAGTCGAGTCTATGGTTTTGTAAAAAACATCTTTTTATGTGGTAACACAAAAATTCCCTCTTCCCTCTTCACAAAAAATACATCCGGTTTTCAGCTATAAGCCGTTATTGGGATCTACGACTATAAGTTGCATAATAAAAGACTGTTATATAGAATATAGCGATTTTTTTGATATAAGTGGGGTGCAAAATCGTTTTCTTGAGGCTCACCCCTAAGTCTCTAAAAAAGCGGCGTATCACACGCCGCTTTTTCTTCTTTAAAAACTTCAGCCGATCACGTTATAGCCCTGATCCTCGACCGTTTTTTTCAAAACGTCATCGTCCACTTCCTCCTTCAGAAGCAGCCGCGCTGTTCCCGTTTCATGGCTTACGTCGGCGCTTTCAACCGCAGGCAGTTCTTCCAGCGCCTTTTTCACCCGTGCCGAACAATGCCCGCACATCATCCCTTCGATTTTCAATACCTTTTCCATGATTTTTCTCTCCTTTTCAAAATTTACCGGTTCATCATTTTCCGTCTTCTTTTGATCCTTTTTTCGGCCGTGGATCTTCACAAAATTCAGCCGCAGCGCATTGGATACCACGCAGAAGCTGGATAGCCCCATCGCCGCCGCGCCGAACATCGGATTCAGCTGCCAGCCCAGAATCGGAATAAATACGCCGGCGGCCAGAGGGATCCCGATGGTATTATAGATAAACGCCCAGAAAAGATTTTCGTGGATATTCCGCAGCGTCCGGCGGCTGAGCCGGATTGCAGCGGGGACATCCGTCAACCTGCTGTTCATCAAAACCACGTCGGCCGCGTCGACAGCCACGTCGGCTCCCGCTCCGATCGCTATGCCGGTATCCGCCGCCGTCAGCGCCGGTGCGTCGTTGATCCCGTCGCCGACCATCGCCACAGGCCCTCTTTCTTTCAGCCGCCGGATCACCGCCTCCTTCTCACCGGGCAGAACGTCGGCAACGATCTCGTTCACACCGGCCTGCCGCCCCACCGCCTCGGCAACGGTAGGATTATCGCCGGTTACCATAACCACATATAAGCCCATGGCCCGCAGTTCCCGGATCGCGTCCGCGCTATCAGGCTTTATTACATCGGAAACGGCGATGATCCCCAAAAGCACGCCGTCTTTGGCAAAATACAGCGGTGTTTTCCCGGCGGACGCAAATTCCTCCGCCGCGTTGCGTAGTGCCTGCGGAATCTCGGCGTTTTCCTCAACAAAGGCACCCTTTCCGCCGATCAGGCGTCCGCCGGCGCAGGTCCCGGAAAGGCCGTTGCCCGGCAAAGCCTGAAAGTCGCCGACCTCCAGACCTTCCATCCCTTCCTGCTCGGCCGCGTTGATAATCGCCCTGGCAAGAGGGTGCTCGCTTTTTTTCTCCAGAGAATAGGCATAGCGAAGCAGCTCCTCCCGCGCAACTCCCGAAGCGGGCAAAACATCCGTTACGGCAGGCTCGCCCTTTGTGATCGTTCCGGTTTTGTCCAGCGCCACAACCTTCAGCCTTCCGGCGTTTTCAAGAGCCTCGGCATTTTTGAACAGAATGCCGCTACGGGCGCCGACGCCGCTCCCCACCATGATCGCCACCGGCGTTGCAAGCCCCAGCGCGCAGGGGCAGCTGATCACCAGCACCGAGATCCCCCGCGCCAGCGCAAAGCCCACCTCCCGGCCAAGCAGCAGCCATACGACGATGGTTACGATGGCAATACCGATTACAGTAGGCACAAAGATCCCCGCCACCTTATCCGCCGCTTTGGCGATCGGTGCTTTGGTCGCCGACGCGTCCTCAACCATCCTGATGATCTGGGAAAGGGTGGTATCCTCCCCCACGCGGGACGCTTCGCAGCGCAGAAAACCGTACTGATTGACCGTTGCGCCGGACACCGTATCGCCGGCGACCTTATCCACCGGAATACTCTCGCCGGTCAGCGCCGATTCATCCACAGCCGCGCTGCCCTCCAGGATGATCCCGTCCACCGGTATCTTTTCACCCGGTCGCACCAGAAAGAGATCCCCGCGACGCACCTGCTCCACCGGAACGGAGCGTTCCTGCCCGTCCCGCACCACCGTTGCCGTCTTCGGAGCAAGCGCCATCAAACTCTTCAGGGCATTTGTCGTTTTCCCCTTTGAATATGCTTCCAGCATCTTGCCCACCGTGATCAGCGCCAATATCATGGCGGCGGATTCAAAATAAAATTCATGCAGATAATGAGCGGCGGCTTCAGCGTCTCCGGCGACCGCCGTCATGGCAAAAAGCGCATAGGTGCTGTAGACAAAGGCGGCGGAAGAGCCCAGCGCCACCAGCGTATCCATATTGGGCGCGCGGTGGATCAGTCCCTGAAATCCACGGATGAAAAACTTTTGATTGATCACCATCACGATCCCGGCCAGAAGAAGCTGCACCAGCCCGATGGCAATGCTGTTTCCTTCAAAAAAGGAGGGCAGCGGCCAGCCCCACATACTATGCCCCATGGAGAAATACATCAGTACGATCAAAAAGCCCAGCGATGCGATCAGCCTGCGCCGCAAAACCGACGTTTCCTGATCCTCCGCTTTTTCGGAGGCTTTTTTCTCCCGGGGCTGCTCCCGCTGCGAACGGGCGCCGTAGCCGGCTTTTTCGACTGCATGAACAATCTCCTCCGCCGAAGCCGTTCCCTCCACCAGCATGGAATTGGTCAGCAGATTGACCGAACAGGAGGTAACGCCCTCCAGCTCGGATACCGCCTTCTCCACCCGGCTGCTGCACGCCGCGCAGCTCATTCCTGTTATATCAAATTTTTCCATTTTTCAACTCCTTTCCGTCCGATCATTTCATCAGCTTCTGCAAAGTCGAAACAAGATCGTCGATCGTTTCATCCTTCCCCGCCCGGATATCCTGCGCCACGCAGGTTTTGATATGGCGGGCAAGAAGCTCTTTATTAAAGGAATTCAACGCCGCATTTACCGCGGCGACCTGAACCAGAATATCGGTGCAGTAGGCGTTCTTTTCCAGCATCCCCTTTAATCCGCGCACCTGCCCCTCGATCCGATTCAACCGATGCATCAGCCTGCGGTATTCTTCCGCCGAACGCTCTTTCGTTTTCCGGCAGTTCAGGCATTTTTCACCATCCACAGCATATTCTCCTTTCCTGTTCGCTGGCTTCATTATATACCCCCCACAGGTATATGTCAAGGGCTTTATTGAAACCGACGGCGGAAAAAGCTCTTGAAATGCGGCGTGGTTTTTGCTATGATGATAGCAACTGAAAAAATGATGGAGTTCATATGGAAAAAGTTGCTTTTTATACCCTTGGCTGTAAAGTCAACCAATACGATACCCAGATCATGCGGGACGCGCTGGAGCACGCCGGTTATCAGACGGTTCCCTTTCACGAGAAGGCGGATATTTATGTGGTCAATACTTGCACCGTTACGCAGATCTCCGATAAAAAATCCAGGCAGATGATCTCCCGCGCAAAGCGCACCAGCCCTGGCAGCATTCTTGTTGTATGCGGCTGTTTTTCTCAGGTCGCGCCCAGGGCCGCGGCGGCGCTCGAAGGGGTGGATATCGTGCTCGGAACGTCGAACCGGAGAGAGATCCTCTCCTATATCCGGCGTTTTCAAAAAGACGGGCGCCAGATCGTTGAAACCGATAACTGCGGCGGCCTGGAGCAGGAGGAAATATCCTCCTTCGGCGAAAAGAACCGGGCCATCCTCAAAATCGAAGACGGATGCGAAAACTACTGTTCCTACTGCCTGATCCCCTTCGCCCGCGGTAAAATCCGATCCAAGCCCCTTGAAATCATCCGAAAGGAAACCCGGGCTCTGGCAGAAAAGGGATACCACGAAATCGTGCTGACCGGGATTCATCTTGCTTCCTACGGCAAGGAGCAGGGCGCTCCATGCCTGGAAAAGGCGATCGAGGCAACCGCCTCGGTGCCCGGGATCTGCCGTATTCGCCTCGGATCACTGGAACCGCGGATCATCAGCCCGGAATTTATCCGGAAAATTTCCGGGATCGAGGCGCTCTGCCACCATTTTCATCTCTCGCTGCAAAGCGGATGCGATAAAATCCTCAAAGCCATGAACCGGCACTATACGACAGAGGAATACGCCGGGGCGGCGGCGTTGCTCCGCAGCGCCTTTCCCGGCTGTTCCATCACCACCGATATCATTGCCGGATTTCCCGGGGAAACAGAGGAGGATTTTTGCGCCACTCTGGACTTTGCGAAAAAAATCGGCTTTGCCAAAATACACATTTTCCCCTATTCGCCGCGCAGCGGAACCCGCGCCGCCCGGATGCCGGATCAGCTTTCCGGAGCGGAAAAGGCCGCGCGGGTAAAAAGGCTAGAAGCGATCGAAGAAGCCGGGCGCCGGGCATTCTGGCGCGGGATGGAGGGCACCCTTCAAAAAGTTTTGGCCGAAGAAGAAAAAGAGGGGCTCCTGCACGGCTTTACGGAAAATTACTGTCCGGTGCGCTGGAAGGGAGAGCGTTCCGACCTGCCGGTAACGGTAACGATCACCGGCTCGGATGAACAGGGCCTGATCGCACAATCATAAAACCGGCGCCGGTTGATCCGGCGCCGGTTCTTTTATTCCGTTACTTTTCTGATGATGCCCATCGGAGTCTGCTGGCCGCTCTGACCCAGGGGGTTGTCCTTCAGGATGCGGGCATACAAAGTCCGATCCATCCTTTCATCGGATACGCCGAGAATCACGCCGTCGATATCGTTGATATCCACGATGCAAACGTCGAACCCGATCCGTTCCCGAATCTGAACCGCCACCTTATCGGGATCCCGGGGTCCCAGAACAACATAGTGGTTATAGGGCGGGATCGTGCAGTCGCAGGGGCCGTCGATAGAGCGGGCTTTCGGGCCCGCTATATCATAAAAGATCCCTCTCTTGCCCACCAGCTTGCCCAGCGCAGAGCGGAATGCGGCGTAGAGGATCTTCAACGTGCCGCACTCCTGCAGCGCCATCTCCATGGTTTCGGGAATGCTCAGCCCGATCCCATACGGGGATTTATAAACAAATTTACAAAGCAGCCGTGCCAGCGGCCGGGGCTTGATTTCCGACATGGGAATGGCGCGCTTCTGCGTACAGGCGACGCATTTTTCCGAAATGAAGAGCACGTCCCCCTCCATCATCAGATCCTTGGCATATTTTTCCGCCACGTCCTCGATCTTATCCTGATCCGTCACCACATGGGTTTTGATGGGAAGGCGGCGGTAGGATACGCCGTCCACCTCGATGATTTCATTTTTACCTTCATTCGGTTTCAATTCTGTCATTTTTCAACCCTCCTTATTTCAAGAACAACGGTAGAGGCGCCAGCGTGATGATGTCCTCCCGGTCGCTGGCATCCCCTTCGGCCAGAATCGCCATCCTGGCGACAATCTCACCGCCGGCGGCTTCAACAAGCTGCTCCAGCGCCCGCAGAGATTCACCGGTCGAAATAACGTCGTCGATGATAACCACCCGCTTGCCGCGCATCGCCTCGCGATCCTTGCCGTCGATACAAAGGCTCTGGCGATGATCGGTGGTGATGGAGTTGACCTCGACGGTAAAGACATCCTTCATATACAATTTTGGCTCCTTACGCGCTAAAATATACTGATTTTCCCCCGTCTGCCGCGCCATTTCGTGAATCAACGGAATCCCTTTCGATTCCGCGGTGATCATGATATCGTGGGGCGGCATTTTTTTGATCAGCTCCCGGGCACAGGCAACAGTCAGCTCAACATCGCCGAAAATGACAAACGCCGCGATATCCAGATGCTCGTTGACCGGGCAGATCGGCAGATCCCGTTCCAGACCCGCGACCTTCAGTTTATACGTCTTCATCCCGCCGCCTCCTCAACACATGGTAAGGGAGAGCTGCTCTCCGCCCAGCACATGGAAATGAAGGTGAAAAACACTTTGACCCGCATAGGCGTTGCAATTGCTGACAACGCGAAAGCCCTTTTCCAGCTTCAGCTCTTTGGCGAGCTTGGCAATCACTTCAAAAATATGCGCCACCACCGCGCTGTTTGCGGCGTTGATTTCCATCATATTGGCGATATGCTCTCTGGGAATGACCAGCAGATGAACCTTCGCTGCGGGATTGAGGTCATAAAACGCCACTACCTGATCGTCCTCATACACTTTGTTGCCGGGAATTTCTCCGGCGGCTATTTTACAAAAAATACAATCGTTCATCGCTTCGCTCCTCCTCACTTCATCATTTCCGTTACGAAAGACACCGCTTGATTCAACGCGTCTTCCGCCTTACTGATATTCCCCATACCGGCCATGGCGCTATCCGGCTTGCCGCCGCCCTTACCGCCGGTCACACCGGCGACCAGGCTGACCAGCTTCCCGGCCGATACGCCTTTTTCGATCGCCTCCCTGCTGCAAACAGCGAGCAGATTGCCCTTTTCTCCGCTGATATTGGCCAGAACCGCAACGAAATTACTGCGGTTTGCTTTCAGATCGTCGCCCAGATCCCGCAGGGTTTTGGCGTCGCCGTCCTTCAAAAGAGCGGTGACGATCTGAAGGCCGCCAACTTCAACCGCATGGTCGAACATGGATCCGGATTGCTGCTCCGCCATCTTCTTATTGGCGGCCGCCAGCGCATTCTGCAAGGTTTTCACCTCGTCCATCAACGCCCGGCATTTCGGCAGCAGATTCTGCGCGGCGTTGCATTTCAGCACCGCGGCCGCGCCGGCGATCTCCGCCTGATATCGGTTCAGCAGCTGCAGCACCTCCAGCCCGGTGACGGCCTCGATCCGGCGCACGCCGGACGCCACGCCGTTTTCGGAGAGGATCTTGAACAGCCCCATCTTTCCGGTATTCTGAACGTGGGTACCGCCGCAAAGCTCAATCGAAGCGCCGGGCACCTCCACCACGCGCACGCGATCACCGTATTTTTCGCCGAAAAGCGCCATGGCGCCCTTTGCTTTGGCTTCTTCGATGCCGGTTTCATAATTCAGCACCTCACAGCCGCTGAGAATGATCTGGTTCACTCTGGTTTCCACCGCTTCCAGCTCCTCCGCGCTCAAAGCGGAAAAATGCGTAAAATCGAACCGGACGGCGTGCTCGTTGACAAGCTGCCCGGCCTGCTCCACATGCTTGCCCAGCACCGTGCGCAAAGCCGCCTGGAGCAGATGCGCCGCCGTATGATTTCTGCGGATAGCCGCGCGGCGCTCCGCATCGATTCCGGCCGCCGCATGATCGCCGACACTCAGCACGCCCGCCTCCATCACGCCCAGATGCAGGAACACGCCGGAGCTGCTTCGGGTGGTGTTCTCCACGCGGAACCGGGAGGCGCCGCATTCGATGACGCCGCTATCCCCCACCTGGCCGCCGCTTTCCCCGTAGAAGGGCGTTTGATCCAGAATCACAATCGCCTTTTCGCCCTCGATGACGGAGTCCTTGCGCTCTCCCTCCGCCACGATCCCCAGCACCGTGGCTTCGCCGGCATCGTGATCATAACCGATAAAGGAGGTTTTCTCGATACCGTCCAAAGCAACGCCGTCGCTTTTCCAGGATTCCGCGTCCGCCGCCTTCCGGGAAGAGCGCGCCAGATTGCGCTGCTCCTCCATGAGCCGGGCAAAGCCCTCTTCGTCTACCTTCATGCCTTTTTCTTCCAGAATGTCCCGGGTCAGATCCAGAGGGAAGCCATAGGTGTCGTACAGCCTGAAGGCGTCGCGGCCCGACAAAGTACCTCCCGCGGCCGTCAGACTTTCCAGCATCTCCAACCCCTGATCGATGGTTTTGGCAAAGGAAGCCTCTTCATGGGAAATCACCTTTTTGATCAGCGTTTCCTTTTCAACCAGCTCCGGATACCCGGCCTTATTCTCTTCGATCACAACGTCGCAAAGCTCCGGAAGAAACGCGCCGGAGATACCCAGAAGCTTGCCGTGGCGCGCGGCGCGGCGGATCAGCCGGCGCAGAACATAGCCCCGCCCTTCGTTGGAGGGGATGATGCCGTCGCAGATCATGAAAACGGCCGCTCTTGCGTGATCGGTGATGGCGCGGATGGAGATATCCTTCTGCTCATTCTCGCCATAGGAGATCCCCGCCAGCGCACAGACCCGGTTCAGAATATTCCGGATCGTATCCACTTCAAACATATTGTCGACGCTCTGAATCACGCAGGCCAGACGTTCCAGCCCCATGCCGGTATCGATATTCTTATGCTCCAGCTCCGTATACGTTCCATCGCCCATATTATTGAACTGGGAAAAAACGTTGTTCCAAATCTCCATATAACGGTCGCACTCGCAGCCGGGCCGGCAATCCGGAGAGCCGCAGCCGTATTTTTCGCCACGGTCGAAATAAATTTCGCTGCAGGGGCCGCAGGGGCCGGTGCCGTGCTCCCAGAAATTATCCTCTTTCCCCAGGCGGATGATCCGCTCCTCCGGGATCCCGATCTGATCGCGCCAGATCGCGTAGGCCTCTTCATCGCTTTCATAAACCGACGGCCACAGCAGCTCTCCGGGGATCTCCATCACCTCGGTCAGAAATTCCCACGCCCAGGCAATGGCCTGCTCCTTGAAGTAGTCTCCAAAGGAAAAATTACCCAGCATTTCAAAATAAGTCCCGTGCCGGGCGGTATGCCCCACCCGCTCAAGATCCGGCGTCCGAATACATTTCTGGCAGGTGGTAACGCGCTTGCTCGGCGGCGTCACTTCGCCGGTAAAGTACTTCTTCATCGGCGCCATGCCGGAATTGATCAGAAGCAGCGACTTATCATTGCTTGGAATCAGAGAAAAACTGTTCAGCCGGAGATGGCCTTTTGATTCAAAGAAAGAAAGATATTTCTCCCTGATTTCGTTCAAACCCATATACTTCATGATGCTAACCCTCCGAAAAATATAAAAGCACCCTCAGATCAAACAGGGACGGAGCATCCTCCGCGGTACCACCCTGATTGCACTGAACGTGCCGCTCATTCTTCAGCCGTTAACGCCGGCTCTGCGGTTTTGCTCGGAAAAACAGCCGCCGCCAGTCCTTCCGCCAAGAGCTCTCACCATTGCTCTTTTCTCTGTAGGGGGCCGAAAAAGCGGGATTTTTCGTCATTGCTTGCCTTTTAAGTATATCACAGTTTTTTTCGCTGTCAAGCCGTTTTTTCGGAAAACAACGGCAGATTCCATATATTTTTCTGTTTTCTATTGACAAAAAAGACTCCATCGTTTATAATGTGTAAAGCTAATTGCTTTACATCGAATCCAAGGAGCGAATAACAGTGAAAGACCTGCACTTTTCCCTGCTGATCGATTTCTATGGCAACCTGCTTGCGCCAAAAATGAAAAATGCGCTGGAGCTATATTATAATGAAGACCTTTCCCTTTCCGAGATTGCCCAGCACATGAATATTACCCGTCAGGGCGTTCGGGACAATATCAAGCGCGGCGAACAGTTTCTGGCGGAAACCGAAGAGCGCCTTGGCTTTTACCGGCGTTATTCCGGGCTGGAGGGGCAGATCGAGCAGATTCGCAACCTGGCCATGAATATCCGGGACTTCAACCACCGGCATTTCAACACGCCGGAAATCAACCAGTTTTCCGAAGAGATCATTTCCATCACCGAAACTTTCAAGGAACAGGAGTAATCAATGGCTTTTGAAGGATTAAGCGAAAAACTTGCACGGGCCTTTAAAAACCTACGCCAGCACGGGCACCTGACGGAAGCGGACGTCAAAACCGCCATGCGGGAGATCAAGCTGGCTCTTTTGGAGGCCGAC
The DNA here is from genome assembly GCA_944387895.1 of uncultured Clostridia bacterium. Lineage (GTDB taxonomy): Bacteria > Bacillota > Clostridia > Oscillospirales > QAKW01 > QAKW01. Next base: position 20,252 of record CALXGQ010000017.1, on the reverse strand, counting down.
GTCAGCTTCAAGGTCGTAAAAGAATTTATCAGCAAGGTTTCCGAGCGCTGCGTGGGCAGCGACGTGCTGGAGAGCCTGACTCCTGCCCAGCAGGTCGTTAAAATCGTCAATGAGGAGCTGACGGCGCTCATGGGCTCTGAAACGGCCACCATCAAGCTGGCCTCCAGCCCCCCGACGATTCTGATGATGGTCGGCCTTCAGGGTACCGGTAAAACAACCCAGAGCGGAAAGCTGGCCGGTTATTTCAAGAAAAAGGGGCGCCGCCCCCTTCTGGTCGCCTGCGACGTTTACCGTCCGGCGGCGATCACGCAGCTTGAAATCGTGGGCAAGGGCGTCGACGTTCCTGTTTTCAAAATCGAAGGAGAAAAAAATCCGGTCAGGATCGCCACCCAGGCAATCGCCCACGCCAAAAAGTACGGCAACGACCTTGTTATTCTGGATACGGCCGGCCGCCTGCATATCGACGACGCTCTGATGACCGAGCTTTCCGATATCCGGGACGCAGTTCATCCCCATGAAATTCTGCTGGTCGTCGACGCCATGACCGGTCAGGACGCGGTCAATATGGCCGAGCGCTTTGATCAGCTGCTGAACATCGACGGCGTTATTCTTACCAAGCTGGACGGCGACACCCGCGGAGGCGCGGCGCTTTCTGTCAAATATATTACCGGGAAACCCATCAAATTCGCCGGCGTCGGCGAAAAGCTCACCGATATCGAGCCCTTTCATCCCGATCGGATGGCCTCCCGCATTCTGGGGATGGGCGACGTTCTTTCCCTGATCGATAAAGCCCAGGAGGCCTACGACGAAAAAGAGGCCGCCGCGCTGGAGGAAAAGCTGAAGAAAAACCGCTTTACCCTTCAGGACTTTCTGGATCAGATGCGGCAGCTCAAAAAAATGGGGCCGCTGGAAAACCTGATCGGCATGATGCCCGGCGTCAATCCCGCCCAGATGAAAGATCTGCACATCGACGAAAAGCAGATGGCGCAGACAGAGGCGATCATCCTTTCCATGACGCCGGAAGAACGGAACGACCCCTCCTTGATGAACGCGTCCCGCAGGCGCAGGATCGCCGCAGGAAGCGGAACCTCTGTTGAAATGGTCAACCGGCTGCTCAAGCAATTTGAGCAGATGCAGAAAATGCTTAAACAACTGAAATCCAAAAAAGGCAAACGCCGGGGTTTTGGTTTTTAAAATATGAATTTTTGAAAGGAGTGAATAAAAACATGGCAGTAAAAATCAGATTGAGAAGACTCGGGGCGAAGAAGGCTCCCACCTATCGGATCGTTGTTGCTGATTCCCGCTATCCCCGCGACGGCAGATTCATCGAGGAGATCGGCACCTATAATCCCTGCACCGAGCCGGCCACCGTTACCATCGACGGAGAAAAGGCAAAGGCCTGGATCAAAAACGGCGCCCAGCCTACCGATACGGTTAAAGCTCTGCTGAAAAAGCATGAAATTCTCTGATCGCGAGGACGCAACATGAATGAACTCATTATTTTTCTGGCGCAGTCGCTGGTAGAGGATACGGAGGCCGTAACCGTTACCGAATCGGAAACCGAAGAGGCAATCGTTTATGAATTGCACGTCGCTCCGGACGATATGGGCCGCGTGATCGGCAAACACGGCAAGATCGCAAAGGCTATTCGCGCCATTGTCAAATCTGCTTCTTTTAAGATGCCGAAAAAGGTGATTGTTGAAATCAAATAGCGGATTTCCGGCAGGCAGCTCCGTAATTATTTTACGGAGCTGTTGCTTTTTTTCCGGGAGATCTGCTATAATGATAGAAAATCAAGCTTTTCATCAATCCGAGGAGGAATATTTAAATATGGAAAAAGATCTGCTGCAAGCCGGCAAGATTGTGAACACCCACGCGCTGCGCGGTGAAATGCGCATCTATCCCTATTGCGACAGCGCCGAATTTTTATGTGACGTCAAAAAGCTTTATATCGACGGCGCCCCCATGGAGGTGGTTTCCGCCCGGGCGCACAAAGGCCAGGCTCTGGTTCGCCTGCGCGGCATAGACAGCATCGAAGCGGCGGAAAAGCTGGTCGGCAAGCTGGTCTATCTAAAAAAAGACGAGATCCCGCTGGAAGATGGGCAGTTTTTCATTCAGGATATCCTCGGCCTGACCGTTGAAGACATCGATACCGGAGAAGTCTACGGAAAAGTAACCGACGTCATCACCACCGGCGCAAACGACGTTTTTGAAGTAACAGGCAGCCGGGTGCTGCTGGTGCCAAAGATCGACGAAGTGGTGCTCGAGATCGATCTGGAAAACAGCGTCATCAAAATCCGGCCGCTGAGGGGGTTGTTTGATTGATTTTTTCCGTTATGACCCTCTTCCCCGATATGATCCGGCAGGCGCTCAGCGAAAGCATCATCGGCCGGGCGGTCAAAGACGAGGTTATCTCCCTGCGCTGTTTTGATATCCGCGATTATTCCACCGATAAGCACCGCCGCGTGGACGATTACCCCTTCGGCGGCGGTGGCGGAATGGTGATGCGCTGCCAGCCGATCTACGACTGCTATCAGGATCTTGTCGAAAAGACGGGAGTAAAGCCGCATACCGTCTATCTTTCGCCCCGCGGCACCGTTCTGACGCAGAAAAAGGCCAAGGAGCTGAGCGCCCTGCCCCATCTTGCCATCCTCTGCGGCCACTATGAGGGAGTGGATCAGCGCATTCTGGACGAAATCATCGATGAAGAGATCTCCATCGGCGATTATGTTTTGACCGGGGGCGAGCTGCCGGCCTGCGTGCTGATCGATTGTATCACCAGGATGCTGCCCGGCGTTTTGGCGGCGGAAAGCGCCTACGAAAATGAAAGCCACTACAACGGCCTTTTAGAGCATCCCCAATATACGCAGCCCCGCTGCTGGAGGGAGCGGGAGGTTCCCGCCGTTTTGACCGAGGGAAATCATCGCCTGATCGAAAAATGGAAGCGGGAGGAATCTCTCAGGATCACCGCAAAGATGCGGCCGGATCTGCTGCGCCGCCCGGTTCCGGACGGAAAGCGCCTGCGATTCCCCGCAAAGGAGGATCAGGAACAGCTCCTGACCATGATGCAGGCCTTCTATCAAACCCCCGGCGTTTTGCACGACATCCCTCCCGCCCATATCCAAGCAACGCTGGATCGGATCTACGGCGGCGCGCCGGATATCAACGCCTACCTTATTCAGTTTGAGCGCAAAACTGCCGGCTACTGCCTGCTGAGCCATGCTTATTCCAACGAAGCAGGAGGGCTGACGGTATGGATCGAGGAGGTCTACATCCTGCCGGATTTCCGCGGCCACAAGCTGGCCGATAAGGCGCTGCGGGAAATTTTTCGTCTTTACGGCAGCTCTGCAAAACGCTATCGGATGGAGATCACGCCGGATAATCTATCGGCCCGCAGCATCTATGCCCGGCTGGGATTTAAGGATCTGGACTACCGGCAGATGATCCGGGAATGATGCAGCGCCCCGGTTTTTCAAGCATAGCAAAGCGCTCTGTTTTTTCAGTAAAGCAAACCGCTCTGATTTTTCATGCAAAGCGAAAGCCGCTCTGTTTTCTCATACAAAGCAAAAAACCGCTCCCGCCTGACGGCGGAGCGGTTTTTCTGCCATTTACTGCGTGATATCCGCGAATTTACATTCCAGCACCTTTTCCAGATCCATCGGGTTCAGCCAAAGCTGAGCGCCGATCCGCCCGCCGCTGAGAATAATTTCATCAAAAAGCTGGGCGGTTTCATCGATGACGGTGAAATATTGCTTTTTCATGCCGACGGGGGAGCATCCGCCGCGCACATACCCGGTAAGGGGAAAAATCTCCCGAACATGGATCAGCTCCACCGCCTTTTCCCCCACCGCTTTCGCCGCCTTTTTCAGATCCAGCTCTTCGGCGATCGGCAGGACGAAAACATAGTGCGCGCCGGTTTTGGAAACGGCCACCAGCGTTTTAAAGGAGGATTCATAATCCTGCCCCAGCTGATCGGCGATATGGATCGCGTCGATAAACGCCTCGCAATCGTAATATTGAACCCGAAAGGGGATCCCCTTCTGCTCCAATATCCGCATTGCGTTTGTCTTTCCGTTTTTTTCCATCACTTCTCACAGATCCGCACAAAATTCTTTTTCCCGCGTTTGAGAACGAATCCCGCCGCCACCTGATCGGGGGAAAAGCTCTTTTTCAGATCCGTCACCTTTTCTCCGTCGACGCTGACGCCGCCCTGCTCGATGGCGCGCCGGGCTTCGGAGCGGGAGGATACCAGACCGCTCTTTACCAGCAGGGTGATCAGCTCCGCGGATCCATCGGTATAATCCCCGTCCTCCACCGCATAAGAGGGCATATTCGCCGCGCTGCCGGAACCAAAAAGCCCCCGGGCGCTTTCCTCCGCTTTGTGCGCCTCCTCTTCGCCGTGCACCATTTTAGTCAGCTCATAAGCCAGGATCTCCTTCGCCCGATTCAACTGGCTGCCCTCCCAGCGATCCATCTTGTCGATCTGCTCAAGAGGAAGAAACGTAAGCATCCGGATGCACTTGAGAACGTCGGCGTCCGCAACATTTCTCCAGTACTGATAGAACTCAAAGGGGGTCGTTTTTGCCGGATCCAGCCAGACGGCGTTGCCGGCGGTTTTGCCCATCTTCCTGCCCTGGGAATCGGTGAGCAGGGTAATGGTCATGGCATGGGCGTCCTTGCCCAGCTTGCGGCGGATTAGCTCTGTTCCGCCCAGCATATTGGACCACTGGTCGTCGCCGCCGAACTGCATATTACAGCCATAGTGCTGAAAGAGATAATAAAAATCATAGGACTGCATCACCATATAATTAAATTCCAGGAAGGAAAGCCCCTTTTCCATCCGCTGTTTATAGCATTCCGCGCGCAGCATATTGTTGACGGAAAAACAGGCGCCGACCTCCCGGAGCAGATCAACGTAGTTTAACGAAAGCAGCCAATCCGCGTTGTTGATCATTCTGGCTTTGTCCTCGCCGAAATCGATAAACCGCTCCATCTGACGCCGGAAACATTCCGCATTATGGTCGATATCCTCTTTGGTGAGCATTTTCCGCATATCGGTTCTTCCGGAGGGATCCCCGATCATCGTCGTCCCGCCGCCGATCAGGGCGATGGGCTTATTCCCCGCCATCTGAAGGCGCTTCATCAACGTCAGCGCCATAAAATGGCCTGCGGTAAGGCTGTCGGCCGTGCAGTCGAATCCAATATAAAACGTCGCCTTTCCGCTGTTGATCATCGAACGGATCTCTTCTTCGTTTGTCACCTGGGCGATCAGACCCCGGGCGACCAGCTCTTCATAAATCTTCATGCCAAACTCCTTTTTTCAATCAAAAGCCCTCCGCTCCCCTTCGGGAGCAGAGGGCAAAATTTCTTTCGCGGTACCACCTCTGCTTCAACTGCTTTTTGCAAAGCAGTTCTCAGCAAGTAGACAGGCTACTTCACCCGGTAACGGCGGGCTGCCGCCCGCGCTTACTGCCGGTTCGGCGCGGAAGCTCCGGGACGTATTCACCTATTCCTGCCCGCACGCCTCGCACCATCCGGCGGCTCTCTGAAAGGCGGTCTATAAGCTACTTCTTCCCATCAATGCCTTTACCGCTTTATTCTATCGCGGTTTCCGCCGTTTGTCAAGACTTATTTACTCCTGGGCAGCGGACTGGGATACGGTGATCCGGGCAGAATCGGTTGCAATAAAGCGATGATCCGCCGAATTGGTGATGACGATCGGTTCCAGAACATAGCTGCCCGGCAGGGCGCCGCGTACCGTCAGGGTAATGGTGTTTTCCCCGGAATCCAGCGGCGCTGTGATAGAACGCGATTCATAGCGGGAGGAAACCTCGTATTCCGCATCACCCACTGCCACCGTTCCGCTCAGGAACCGCAGCCCGGCAGGAAGGGTCAGCTCCAGAGAAGGCAGCTCGTAGTCCTCCGGGATATCGACCAGCAGCGTGATCTGCGCCGTTCCGCCGAGAGAAACCAGCGTGGGGATTTCCAGGCCGGCGGGCTCGCTGCCGCCGCCCAGCGCAAAGAGCTCCTCCACCCGGCCGTAGTAGGCGTAGCTGACAGCAGAGGCTCCGGCTCCATTGGTGATGCGCAGGCTGGAGGCCTGCTCCGCCGAGAGGTTCAGGGTTAAAACCTCCATCCGCTGATAGGTGTACGACTCGCTGTGCCCGTCGCCGGTGGAAACGACCACCGTATTTTCACCGCTCATCTCCTGGATATGATTATTCAGATAGGTGATCAGCTCCAGATTCAAAAGGGTATACTGGGTATCGTTCTGAATAATATAGGAGATCAGCTCCTCGCTGTAGTCAAGGCTCAGCCGATTGCAGAGCATCGCGCAGCAGCCGGTAAGATCCTCATCAACAGCCCCGTTCAACGCCGCATAAGCCGTTCCGTTTTCCCGGACAAGGAGCGGCTCCAGCCGGGATTCAAAGAGATAGCGCGCCGTATCATAATCGCCGCCGTAGGCGAAGGCAAGAGCGAGATAGGCCGCTTCCTCCTCCGTCAGATCGGAGGTGGAGGAATAGAGGGTCTGAAGATCTGTGAGAACCGGTTCGCCCAAGGCGGCAAGACCGAAATAGGAAACGATCACATCGACCCGGGCGGCATACCGGTTATTGAGATGCCATTCAAAGGCTGTCAACAGCATTTCCCGGTTGCAAAACTCCGGCGCCGCAGCCGCCATTTTCGCCGCGATCTTCAAATCGCCCTCTTCGCTGTCCGGCGTCAATTTTACGCCGTCGTAGCTCACATAACTCTCCAGGATCGAATAATCCAGACTCTCATCATCCATCCAGATCCCGGTGCTGTAGAACTGATCCGCCAGATATTTGCCAAGAACCTGATCCACGCGCTGGCCGCTGTTGTTGCGCAGCCGCGCCATGGCGTTCAGGTAAAAGGAGCGTTCCTGATCCGCTATCGTGAGAACGACGTTTCCTCCCTGCGGGTCAAGCTCCGCCGAAAAGCCGTCGCCCACCTCCTGCTGATGGTGGATCCAGGCCGAAGCCTGCGCCTCCTCGATGGTGACCGATTGAATGACGCTGTCCTGAAGGGTGCCGTTTTCAACCTGGATATAGACGCTATAGATCCCCGGATTCAGCTTGCCGAAATTCAGATAGGCGTACTGAGATTTTACCGCGCTGGCATTCTGGATCCCGATCTCGTTGCCGTCCTGATCCGTGAGGCCAACCTTGATGGAGCAGGTGGATCCGGCCGCCACGCCGGCGCCGTCGCCTTTGACCGCGATGGTCAGATCATCGGTCGATTTGACCGATTCCGCCATCGTTACCTGCGCAAAAAACGCCTGAGAGGAGCGCAGCGAGAAGGTTTCGTTCCCCGCCTTTACGTCCTGCGTGATCGCCCGGGCGATCACCTTCCACTCGGTAATGGTGTCCGGCAGGGTGAAGGAAACCGATGCGTCGCCGTTCTTATCCGTCCACACGGTTTCAAAATAAGGGGTATCCTCAAAATCGACCCGCGTATCCGGCATATCGCCTCCCCCTCCGCCTTCGCCCAGATCAGGAAGGGAAAAATCACGGTGGGAGCAGGTGGTATAAACCTCTGTTGAGAAGCATCGGGTGAAATAGAGGGAGTAGAGGGGATCATAAGGCTCCGCGCCGGCCAGATAAAGAGCCTGATCCATAACGCTCAGGTTCAGCATCGCCTTGACCGGCTCTCCGCTGGCGTCGGTGACATGGAAGCTCAGATTCACCTGATCGCCGGGCTGATAGTTCTCCTGATCCTTTTCCATTTCAATCGTCAAAGCGGCGTCCTGGGAATCATATTGCAGATACTCCGAGCCCAGGGAATAGACGTGCTTTCCATCGAAATACGCGCCGTAAATCAAAACATCCGGTGCAAAGGTTTCCTTGAATTTCAGGGTATAGCGGGAGGAAGAGCTATGGAAAATCTCAATGATCTCGCCGCACACCGCCGTGTAAAGCACGCTGCCGCTGTTGATCGCTTCATTATCGCTGCCGCTGCGTACCAGAAGCTGGATCTCTTCACCAATGCTGGCGGTATCCTTATCTGCCGTCATGTTGTAGGTCTGGCGGCTGCTGCTTTCATAATCGTAATCTGACAGGTATACATACAGCGGGATCCCGCCCTCATCGCCGCCAAGCCGGAACAGCACATAATAATTTGTGTTCTCATCGGGCGTTTCCGCGATATCCACCGCGCCAAGACCGTCGTCGACCGCCACCTCGAAGGTGCGGACCAGCGTATCCTGCTTCTCATACTGCCAGGAGTAAACCACCTTCTTGTTGATGGCGTCGTAGGTCGTGCCGGACGGCGACTTTTCATAGGTGACTGCGTGCAGCTCCCCGGTCAGGGTCACAGAGGCGGCGGCGCCTTTGTAGTGATCTTCTTCATAGGCCGTATAGTAAAGGCCGTCGCTGTCCGCCACGATCCGGCTTTTATCCACCTCGTTGGCCCAGATCGAAATCCTGCCGTCGGTATAATCCGCCTTCAGAAAATATGCGCCGTCGAAAACCATATAAGTGGCGGTGCTGCTGTAGTAGAGATCCGTTCCCGTATCGATGGAAAAGCTCAGCCACTGAATATCGGGATAGGATCCGTCGTAATGATAGTCGCCACCGTCCCATGCGGCCGGGAACGCAGCGGTGAAGCACCCGTTTTCATCGGTATAGCCGCTGATCTCCGTTCCATCCGCCTGGATGCTCAGATTGGGCGCGGGTGTACCGTCCATATAAGTGACCTGCGCCGTTGCATAAACGGTTTCGCCTTCAAAATATGCCACCTGATCGGTATATACCGTTATCTGATAATCGGGCAATTCATAGTCGGCGACTTCAAAGCCGGCTCCGCTCAGCGCAACGCCCTCTGCTTCCAGGGTGATATAACCATATTGGAAGGCGCCGCCCTTCAGGGAAATCGAGGCGGAAAAATATCCGGACGATTCCACTTCTACCGGAATCACCTCGTCGGTAAAATCAAAGCTCAGCGTCACTTCATCGGGAATCTTGGCGCCGTCCCTGCGGGGCAGGATCATCCCGAAAATCTCAACGGTATCCGTCGCTTTATATAGACGGCTGTTGGTGGAAAGATAGGTGTAGTAATCGTTCTGCAAGATGACGCTTTCATCGCAGGCGGTTCCGTTCAGCGCCGCCACATAGGGGTAATCGCCGTTCTCAACGGTGAGGAAGCGAACCTCCGTTTCCTCCGCCGCCCCGCTGAAGGTGGCTGTTCCGATCTTGCCGGTCTTTTGCTCCTTAAAGCCATCCAGCGTCAATGCGGCGCCGGAAACCGGAGCGCCTGTTTGGGTATCGTTGACCCAAACGGTATAGTCGCCGTTGGTGGTAATCGTATAAACGGAAAGGGTGGTGCTCTGAAGGAGCTGATACAGCTTCCGCCCGCCGATCTGGATCTCGGTAAAATAGTAGCCCAGCGGCAGCGGTTCCGGGTAAACGACAAAGGCCGCTTTCCTATAAATATTATTGTAATCGGTAGTCAGCGCCGGAGTGACGTCAAACTGCTGATACGCCTCGCCGGCCAGCGCCGTTATCTCCGGGGACACCTCGCCGTTTCGGACATAGTTCTTATAGGCGTCGATATAGGCCGCGCTGTCGGCCAGGCGATAGACCCGGACCTGCGCCGACGATACATCCACCTGATCATAGCAGATCGCCGCCACGGGCGTTTCATCCGCCAGGAAGGTATCCGCAGCTTCATCCTGATAGATCAAATACGCATACGCGCCCTTGGCATAGGTCGTAAAGGAAAAGGTATAGTCCTCTTCCAGATTCATTTCGTCCGGGCCGGATACCTCCTTGCGCACCGTAACGGTATAAAGAGTACGGGGATCCATCGGCTCGGAAGGAACAAACGCCCAGGTGCGCCCATAGTGCTCAAAGGTTCCCTCCAGAGCGGGAACGATTTCAAAGGCCTCCTCAAAGCCCGTTACATCGCTATGGGAAAAGGTGACTTCAATCGCCGAATCCAGAGATACGCTGGATTCGTTGTTTGGCGTAGAGCCGGTTACGCAGAATACCGTTTCCGTTTGAAAGGCCCAGCGGTAAACGACCGTTCCGTTATAAACCGCCTCCAGATTATAGAGGGTGTTTTCCTGCAGATCGTCGCTGAAAACCAGCTCATACTGGCAGGAATCCTTTTTCTGCACCTTATATTCCGCCTCCGGCTGAACAGAAAGGCGCGCCGCCATTTCATCGGTGGAAACATCCTCGGTGGTCGTAATCAGAATGGAAGAATCGACTTTCATGCCGGCTTCGCTTTTTTCGATGGGGAGAACCGTTTCGATGATATTGACCGTCCCGGTCGTTTTCGCCACCTCCACCGGCGCCCCCTGCCCTGCAAAATACCATACCACGGCCACGATCGCCACAACGGCAGCCGCTCCGGCGGAAGAAGCCGCGATGATCGAGCGCCGCAGCTTCAGGCGCCGGTTGAGAACCTTCTTGCGGATGCGCTCCGCATCGGGCAGAACCTCTTTCTTTTTCAGTTCAAATAAATCTCTGAATTTCATCTGATCAGCCCTCTCTCATTCATATTCCTGCAAAAAGTTGTCTTTTATTTTCTTCAAAAGACGATATAGGTAGTTCCGAACAGTAGAAACCGGAAGCTCCAGCTCTGCCGCAGTTTCTTCAATGGTTTTTCCCAAATAGAAATGCATCGTAAAGGCGCGCCTCTGAGGCCCCGGCTGGACGGATACAAACTCCAGGATATCCTCAATCAGCATCCGGTCGATCGCCGTTTTTTCCGTCAGATCAAATTCCGTTTCCAGCAAGGCTTCAAACGCTGTTTCATCATCGGCCGAAACTGTGCATTGCTGTTCCTTTTTATGCTTGACCCAGTACTTTGCGATCTGGTTCTTCAAAACAGTAAACAGATACTTTTTCGGATCCCGCAGCTCCTCTTCCTTCCGGCTGGAGAACCGTTTGTATATCGAATAGTAGGCGTCTGCCAGCAAATCCTCGCTGTTGATAAAATCACCGGTTTTGGCCATGCAGAACGACATGGCTTTTTCATAGGTTTCATCGTAAAACGAGTTGAATTTTGCTTCAAGCTCCTCCCTTTTCATCCTGTTTCCTCCCTTTTCCTTGCGTAAATATAGAGTATCATATCTGCAAAATAATTTCAAGAAAAAGAAAAAACGGTGCATTTTTTGCACCGTTCAAAAGATGATCTCGCTTCCTTTTGTAAAATTCCCGCCGGAAAAAAGATAGATGGTAAAGCTCTCATAATCGCTTTTTTTATATAGCAAAAGCCCCCAGTTCCCGTCGCCGTTTAAATCGCAGACCATCGGATTCAGTTTTTCCACCGGCGTTGCGCCGCCGGGATTGAAATCGCCATACAAAACCTGGCAGCTCTCGCCCGCCGAATAGGCCAGAAAACAATAGCTGCCGCTCTCCCCCGCAGAACCTGCGGCCTTGAAAAGCGTTTCCTCCGCGTTATCGCCGTCCATATCGCAAACCCATACGTCGGTAACGATCGGCTCCGCTTCCGGCATCTGATTGGCTTCCAGCTGCTTCCGGCTCAGCTCGATCAGCCCTTTATCGACCATATTCTGATTGGAGGCCGTATATTCGGTATGAACCGGATTCAGGAAAAGGGGCCAGTTTCCGTTGGTGGCAAAGCAGGTGTCCCGGTTTAGTTTATCATAAGCTTTGGATCCGTCCAGCTCCAGCTTTTCCGCATCATAGGTATAAAACAATTCATCCCAGCTGCGCTCATACGTATCCGCCAGCTCATAATACCAATACACGCCGTTTTCAATCTGCTGTTCGCCGTCTACGGTAAAAGAGAGCGGAAAGCTCTTTTCCCCACGGTAGAGCACGGTTTTTTCGCCGGAATTATCAAACCCTCCCTCGGGCAGCTCCGCCGGCGGCGGCGTTTTTTCGGAGCAGCCGGCAAGCAGAAGTACGCCTGCTATCAGCACCATCAGAATCATTTTTCTCAATTGCATCACCTTCCCACCTCATTTATATGGAAGAAAAAGGCGTTCTATGCAAAAAAAAGCGCCGCAGGGAAAGCCTGCGGCGCAGATCTTCACTTTTTCCGGGGGATCAATACATCCCGCCGCCCATCTGATTCATGGCGGCGTTTGCAGCGGCGTCGGCAGCCGGATCCTTGATATCGGTCACAAGGCTCTCGGTCGTCAGAACCGTGGCGGCAACGCTGGCCGCATTCTGCAACGCGCTGCGCGTCACCTTCACCGGATCGACGATACCCACCTTGAGCATATCGCAATAGGCCTCATTATAGGCGTCGAAACCATAGTTGACGTCCGGATTCTTGCGGATGTTCTCAAGAACGACCGATCCTTCCAGACCGCTGTTCGCCGCGATCTGGCGGACAGGCTCTTCCAGCGCCTTCAGCACGATCTGAACGCCGGTTTTCTCATCGCCCTCGGTTTCGTCCAGAAGCTTGGCGGCAACGTCGATCGCCTTCACATAGGCCGTACCGCCGCCCGCAACGATGCCTTCCTCAACGGCAGCCTTGGTTGCGGCAAGGGCGTCGTCTACGCGCAGCTTCTTTTCGTTCATTTCCGTTTCGGTGGCAGCGCCTACCCGAAGAACAGCCACGCCGCCGGACAGCTTGGCAAGGCGCTCTTCCAGCTTTTCCTTATCATAGGAAGAAGTCGTCAGCCCGATCTGGCTCTGGATCTGCTCGACCCGCGCCTTGATCGCTGCGGAATCTCCGGCGCCGCCCACGATGATCGTCTTTTCCTTCTGCACCTTGATCTGCGTAGCGCGACCCAGCATATCCATGGTCGCCGTCTTCAGATCCAGGCCCAGCTCTTCGCTGATCACCTGGCCGCCGGTCAGAATGGCGATATCCTGAAGCATTTCCTTGCGGCTGTCGCCAAAGCCGGGCGCCTTTACCGCCACGCAGGAGAAGGTGCCGCGGATTTTATTGACAATCAGGGTAGCCAGCGCTTCGCCTTCGATATCCTCGGCGATGATCACCAGCTTCTTGCCGGCCTGCACGATCTGCTCCAGCAGGGGCAGAATCTCCTGAATGTTGCTGATCTTTTTATCGGTGATCAGCAGGAACGCATCGTCCACAACCGCTTCCATTTTATCAGTATCCGTCACCATATAAGGCGAGATATAGCCGCGGTCAAACTGCATACCCTCAACAACGTCGCAGCTGGTTTCGGCGGTCTTGGATTTCTCAACGGTAATCACGCCGTTGGTGGAAACCTTTTCCATCGCTTCGGCGATCAGCTTACCGACGTTTTCATCAGAAGAAGAAACCGTAGCGACCCGGGCGATATCCTCGGATCCGCTGACCATCTGGGAATTTTTATGGATCGTTTCCACAACGCAGTCCACAGCCTTCTGGATGCCCTTGCGCACCACCATGGGGTTGGCGCCGGCAGCCACGTTCTTCATGCCTTCGCGGATCAGAGCCTGAGCCAGCAGGGTCGCGGTGGTGGTGCCGTCTCCGGCAATATCGTTGGTCTTGGTGGAAACCTCCTTCACCAGCTGGGCGCCCAGATTCTCAAAGGGATCTTCCAGCTCGATGTCTTTGGCTATGGTAACGCCGTCGTTGGTGATCAGGGGGGTGCCGTATTTCTGATCCAGCACTACGTTTCTTCCCTTGGGACCAAGGGTGATCTTAACGGTATTTGCCAATTTATCGACACCGTTCTGAAGGGATTTTCTGGCCTCTTCGCCATATTGAATCTGCTTTGCCATAATCAATTCACTCCTTACTCTTCCACTTTTGCTAAAATATCACTCTGGCGGGCAATTAAAAATACCTCGCCGTCGATCTTGATCTCCGTTGTGCCGTATTTCTTCATCACGACGCGATCGCCGGGCTGAACAACCATTTCAACCTTATTTCCATCCACATATCCGCCGGGGCCAACCGCCAGCACTTCGGCGACCTGCGGCTTTTCCTGAGCCGAAGCGGTCAGTATAATCCCACTCTTCGTGGTTTCTTCCGCTTCTTCCATTTTAATGACAACTTGATCAAATAAAGGTTTCAGTTTCATTACTTTATCCTCCAGCTTGCGTATTTAGCACTCTCTTTCCGTGAGTGCTAAATATAGTTTAGCATACTTTTTCAGAAATGCAAGCATTTTTTTATTTTTTTTACATTTCCTTAATTTTTATGCCGCGGAGCCTTGTAAAATGAAAAAACTTCATTTTCTCCTTGACAAGATAGGAAAAATAGTTTATAATCCAATACGTTGCCGGCGGCACGGTTATATATGGTGGACGTAGTTCAGTTGGCTAGAGCGCCAGATTGTGGCTCTGGAGGTCGTGGGTTCGAGCCCCACCGCCCACCCCACTTTTCATTTTGGAAAAGTCCCCCGGTATTTTGGGATATAGCCAAGTCGGTAAGGCAACGGACTTTGACTCCGTCATTCCGCAGGTTCGAGTCCTGCTATCCCAACCAGCGTGACGCTGAACCCAAATCATTTTGGGTTCAGCGTTCTTTTCTTGCCCCGCCGCAAGAGAAAGCCTATTGAAAGCAAAACAGCGCTGCTCATCGTCAGCGCTGTTTTTTTCTGCGGCGGTTCTGCCGGATCCTATTAAAAATATGTAGGTACAACCGCGCTTTTTGCTACGCCAGATCCACCGTCGCGCCGGCGGGGATGCGCAAAAGTCCGTTTTTCCCGCTCAGCCAGACTTCACTTGCGCTTGGATTATAAACGCGATCCCCTGCGCTGCTGAAAGCCAGCCGTTCATAGGCCTGAACATAGTCGTAGATTTCCATATTCGTGGCATACCATATTTCGGGATTTTCCTTCATTACCCGGAAAAAGCCTTCCACCACGTCCCAGTTTTGCCGGTCCTCAAATTCATAGGCGTGACCCCAGAGATAAAAAAGCTTTGGTGACTGCGTTACCTCCAGCTTCAAAAACGTCTCCGCCAGCTCCATCAGCCGGAAGTCGTTATGATGGCAGGTGGCCGGAAGCCGCAGCCAGTCGGTCGGCAGCTCAAAGCTGCGGGTGGATGCAACCGTCCTGGAATAGCAGATCCCCGCCATCCGCAGAATCTCAACCACCTGATCGTTGTATGTACCGTAGGGATAGGCCATTCCGCGCACCACGCCGCCATAGACCTCTTCCAGCTTCTTCCGATCCTGCACGATCTCTTCCATCACCCGCGTTGCGGAGAGCAGCTCCAAATGCGGATGGGTATAGGAATGAACCGCCACCTCCACGTTCGGCGAGGCATAAAGTTCAGCGGCGCGGGAAAGGGGAAGCCTGCGGTGGATTCTCCCCGGCTCATAAACCGTTCCCTCCGGCGCAAAAAGTCCGCCGTTCAGATTAAAGGTGCCCTTAAAGCCATCCCGCTCCATCAGCGCGATCAGCTTTTCATCCTGCTCCACGCCGTCGTCGTAGCTCAGCGTTACCGCCTTGCTTTTTCCGCCCGGGTACCGTAAATAATAATATTTTTCACCCATGGTTCCAACCTCCCTGTTTCCATCATTATATCCTACTTCTTTTCTTTTTTCAATATTTTTATTGCATTATATTGCCATTTAATGATATAATATCAAGAACAGGAAACGCTGTTTTCCTCACTATCATCTGCAACGAGGGCTTTTGCATGAAATTTTATCCCCAGGACATCAACGAATATTTCGCCAGCAATCAGGTCGACCGCCTAATCCGGGTGGCCGAAAGCCGCCATACCCTTCAATTTGAACAGCTGCGGCGTCTGATAAGCTTTTCCTGCACACGCACCATCGGCAATCATTTGACTGCCGCCGTTCTGGTGACCGGGCCATCTTCCTCCGGGAAAACGACCTTCTCCAAAAGGCTCTGCAAACTGATGGAAAAAGACGGGTTTCACTGCACCGTCATTTCCATCGACAATTATTACCTTTCCCGGGAGGAAATCACGCAGCGTCAGCCGAATGGCACCAAGCCGGATTTTGAGCGGCTGGAAGCCTTCGACGTTCCCTTTTTCCAGCAGCAGATGGCTGCGTTTCTGCAGGGAGAAAAGATCCGGCTGCCAAGATATGATTTCACTCTCGGGCGCCGGGTGGACAGCGGTATCGACCTCTGCCCGACGGAGAAGGATCTGCTGATCGTGGAGGGCATCCATGCCATGAACCCGAAGCTGACGGAAAACACCTCCTTTGCGCGAACGGTGGGCGTTTACATCTGTCCGTTTGATTCCTACGTCGTTCCGGAGCGCGGAGAAATCACCTCCCGGGAGATCCGGCTGATGCGGCGCTGCCTGCGGGATTATGTGCACCGCAATTCCACCATCATCCAGACGCTTGAGATGTGGCCCAGCGTCCGGGCCGGCGAAGAGCGCTATATCAAGCCGATGAAAAAATACGCCGATTTCTTCTTTAATTCCTCTTTTGAATATGAAATCTGCATCCTCAAAACGCGCATCGAGGCCGCGGCGCAGAATCTGAATCCGGAGGAGCGCGATCTTCTGGCGCGCTATCTCCCCCTGGAGCTTCTGGACGCTTTTCACCCCTGCTTTGAAGCCAATATTCCGGAAGATTCCATCTTTAACGAATTTTACAAATAGGAGCTAATATGGGAAAACGAATTGCCATCCTTTGCATGTCGCTGAATATCGGCGGAGCGGAAACCCACATATTTGAGCTGGCCCGCGGGCTGAAGCAAAAGGGTCATGACGTTACGGTCTTTTCCAACGGCGGCGTTTATGCCGAAGCGATGGAACAGGCCGGGATCCGGCATATTTGCGCCCCATTGAATAAAAAAAGCCCCGCCGCCCTTTTTACCTCCTACCGCCTGATCAAACGCGAATGCAAAAAAACCCGTCCCTCTGTGATTCATTCTCATACCCGTATTTCCAATTATGTCGGCGGGATGGTCGGAAGGCGGCTGGGAATCCCTCTGGTCACTACCGTGCATTTCAATTTCAAGGTCAATTCCCTGATCCGTCTTTTTTCCCGCTGGGGCTGCCGCGCTCTGGCGGTCAGCGAGGATCTGAAAGAATATCTGGTTCAAAATTATCGCTACAACCCCGATCATGTGGGGCTGACGGTCAACGGCATCGACGTCCGGCGGTTCAGCAGGCGGGATTCTGCCGCCTTTCGCGCCGGGCTGGGCATTGAACCGGATCAGAAAATGATCCTGATGGTATCCCGGCTGGATAAGGAGGCCGCCGTTCACGTTGCCCATTTCCTGCGCCTTGCTCCAATGATCCATCAAAGAGATCCCAAAATCCGGCTGGTCATCGTGGGGGACGGAAAAATCCGGGAAGAGCTTTCCCGCCAGGCGGAGGAATACAACCGCGCCTGCGGCGAACGGTTTATCCTCATGCAGGGCGGCAGAACCAACATCGACGATTATACCGCCGCAGCCGATCTTTTTGTCGGCGTTTCCCGCTCGGCGCTGGAGGCGATGTCCAGCTCTGTGCCCACGATTCTTCTTGGCAATCTCGGCTACCTTGGCCTCTATTCTGAGGCGGTGCGGCAGCCCTGCATCGAAACCAATCTCACCTGCCGCGGCTATGAATTTCCGCCCGATCAAACGATCATCAGCCTGGTTCTGGAATGCCTGAACGGGAAAGATCTGACCTCCAATATCCGGGACGGCCGGCGGCTGGTGGAGGAATGCTATTCCATTGAAGCCATGGTGGCCACCAACGAAAAAATGTATGAGCTGGCCTCCGACGATCAGCGCCCGCTGGACTACATGATCAGCGGCTATTACGGCAGCGATAACTTTGGCGATAACCTGACCCTGCGCTGCCTGATGGAGCATCTGGAAAATAACCGTGGCTCTGTTTTGACCCACAACATCCATAACACCTATGTGCCGGAAAAGGTTCTTAAGGTTCACCGGTTCAATCTTCCCAAAATCAGCAGGCTGATGAGAAAAACCAAGGTTTTTCTGCTGGGCAGCGGCAGCATCTTGCAGGATTCCACCTCCAGCCGGTCGTTCTTTTACTATTATTTCATCACAAAAATGGCGATCCGCCGTCATTGCAAAACCCTTCTGTATGCCAACGGCATTGGGCCGATTATCCGGGAACAGAACAAAAAACGGGCCGCGTGGCTGCTGAATCAGGTCGATTTTATCACCGTGCGCGATCAGGAATCCATCGATCTGCTCCGGCAGCTGAAGGTTCAGAAACCCGCGGTGCTGACCGCCGACGATTCCTTTTCCTTTGATTTCAGCAGCATCGCCCCCCACCCGCCTGTTCCCGGCGCCGAAGGGAAAACCATCGTTGGCGTCAATTTCAAGCTCGACAGCGGCACCCCTACTGCGGTCATCCGGGATCTTGGGGAGGGTCTATCCACCCTGGCGGAAAAATATAATCTTTTTTACTATCTGCTGCCCTTCCATTTTTCCCAGGATTATATGCAGCTGCAGCGCCTGCACCGTCTTTTGCCGGAGAATAGTTATATTGTGGAAGCGACGTCGGAGCCGCGCCAGCTTGCGCCTTATTTCTCCGCCACGCAATACCAGATTTTTGAGCGGCTCCACGCCCAGATCATGGCGACGATGCTGGGCACGCCCTTTCTGCCCATCCACTACGATCCCAAAAACCATGCCCTGATGACCCAGATCGGGCTGAGCGACTATCTTTTGAGCCATGCGGAGCTCTCGGGCGACAATCTGGTGCGCGGCTTTGAAAAGATCCTGACCGATCAGGATATCATCCGCGCCAAACTGGCGGACTATACCCAAAAGGCGCGGGAAAAGGCCAGTTTGAATAAAAAATACCTCAAACAGATGATAAAGGATTATTGAGATGCGCATTTTAGGAATTGATTACGGCGAAGCCCGGACCGGGCTTGCGGTCTGCGACGAACTTGAAACCGTCGCCACCGTTCTGGGGACGGTGCAGGAGCGGGACAGGCTTCGCCTGGCAGAGCGCATTGCTGCTGTTTGCCAGGAGCGGCAGATCGAAAAAATCGTTCTCGGCCTTCCGCGGAACATGGACGGAACAGAGGGCTTCCGCGCAGAACATACGCGCAAATTCGCCGCGCTGCTGCAAGAGCGGCTGCCGGAGCTTCCCATCACCTTCTACGACGAACGGATGACCACGATGGCGGCCGCCCGCTTTATGGCGGAAGGCAATACCCGAGGGAAAAAGAAAAAGGCGTCCATCGACGCCCTTTCCGCTCAGATTATTCTTCAGGATTATCTTGATCGCAACCGCGCTTGATCCAAAAAGGCGGCAGCTTATGCGTTGTGTCCTTAAGGACACAACGCAGCGATATAAATCCCTTTGGGGATTTTCGATATGTGCTTTGCACTCGATATGAGTTACACGCGCGATATGTTGCCTTACGGCAACGAGAATGGGATTTATATCATATCACGTTTACCATAAGGTAAACATATCGAATTTTACATAGTAAAATATATCGAATTGCGAAGCAATATATCGCAAAACCATTCTCGAAAATTAAATATGGTTTCTTTTGAGATAGTAAAAACGGATGTGCAGAATTTCTACACATCCGTTTAATTTTGTCTTATACCGTAACAAGCAGGGAAAATGTACGGCACATTTTCCGCTTTTTAGGAGAACCTAAAACCCTTTTATAAATATCCTCTATTCGATAAATTAGGATTTGTTTATTTCATCTTCTTCGATATTTTTTTCGGTCTGCTCTATTGCCGCTGTTACTATACCTCGAATTTTTTCTTCTGTTATGCTTTCATCTCCAAAACGAAATGTCATTACCGCTGTATGTCCTTGCATGTGATATAGACAAGTTAATTGCCCCCAACAGGGGATACTATAGTAGTTAATTTCCCCAGTCGAGAAACTTCCAGCTTCTTTGGGATACATAATTTGCGGAGTATCAACACTATTTAGAATCTTTTTTACCATTTCAGAAATTCTATCTATCGAATCAGAGCTATCAGTGTTTTCATCGCCCTCAATGCCTATGGTTTCCTCCGAATAATCAACATTGAATCCATATTTTTTGGCAATATCACTTACTTTATTTAGGTAATCCTGACTCTCCAACAGAACTTTTAAATAGTCGTTTCTACATCCAAAATGATATGTATTATCATAGATCAGACCGTGTACCGTGAACTCTATTCCGTTTTTATCTTCAAATTTTCCTGAATCATTTTCTTTATTAAACGATTCCACAACCACAAAATCATGTTCTGGATATTCTTCCTCGAGACACATTATAATGCGTTCATCTGTGTTCTTCCCACTTAAAGGATTATTCTCACCGTACGTATCCTTCGTTAATTCAACTAATTCAGAACAACCGGATAAGGATACACACACTAATAATAAGGTGAGCAAAAACATTCCTAATTTTTTCAAATTATGTCCCCC
>CALXGQ010000016.1 GCA_944387895.1 uncultured Clostridia bacterium | reverse complement strand
TCTCCGCCGCCAGATAGCCGACGCCCCAGCTGCAGCTGCCCACGTTGAGGGTGTTATTGCGAACGATGATGTTTTGCGCCGTCATACTGCCGTTGGCAGGGCCGACCAGCAGGCCGATGTTGCCCTTATCGCTTATGCCGAGGTCATAAGTCAGGGTAACGCCTTCGATCAGCACGTTCTTAAAGACAGCGGTGTCGCCGTCTTCGACTTTACCCAGCAGGCCGCCGAGACCGTTTTGTGCGTCTCTGTTGTTTCCAGAATTAAAAGTCTTGGTATTGGAGGAATCAAGCAGGTTGACGTTTTCAAAAGTGACCGTGCTGTTGGCCCCTACGAAATTCACAACGATACCGCCGGAATTGCCGTTGTCCATGATGGTAAAGTCCGTAAAGGTGATATTCTCGATAGTGGTAGCTTCACGGATCCAGGCTTCTCTCTTGGTAACGCCGCTGACCGTATGCCCCTTGCCATCGATGGCGGCGGTTACATACCACCAGCTATTAGCGGGAGAGGCGGGCTCTACAACGATATCATTCTCGAAATAGAGGGTCTTTCCTTTAAACAGATCGGCGTTCATGGCGACATATTCCATATCGGCCAGATCATGGATCTTATAGCCGTCCGCATCGAGATTCTCCGCAGCTTCATGAGCCGCAGGCAGCACGCCATCCTTCAAGCGGATACCTTCCAGAACCGCAGAAGCCGCAGCCGCATCGGCGGTGCCGGCGACGATCTGACTCTTCAGTTTGGCGAGGTATTCCTCCAGATCGGCTCCGTCTGCCGTCTGATAGAGAGAGGCGTTCTTGGCTTCCACCGCTTTGATCTCGGCTTCCAGCTCCGTATAGTCGGTGCCGTTGAGGGTCACGTTGACGGTGACGTCGCCGGTGAAGTCCGACAGGGTGGAGCCTTCCAGCGTGGCGGAGGAACCTTCAGCCAGGTCATAGGTGGCGCCGCCCAGCGTATAGGACAGCTCTACCGTATCGCCCCGGTTGGCATAGACATACTGGGTATTTCCGTCGCAGTCCAGAGAGATGCGTACCGTCTGATTCTCGGCGGTGCCGAAGACGGTCTTGCCGTTCTCCACGGTATAGTAGGTACGCTGACCCTTGCTTTCATCATATCTGCTGTTCAGCTTCCAGGCCAGCTCGCCGGTGGAATAAGCGTCGTCGGACAGCTGGTACTCCTCGGTGTTGTAGACGTCAAGAGTAGGAGAGCCGCCGGATTCAAGCTCTTTGGTATAGAGCGTATAGGAATTGGAAATAAGGGTAGCGTCACTTGTACTATCTCTATACCGGACAAGGCCGGTGGTGGTGCTGTTCTGAGCGGAAACCTTGCCGGCGTTGAAGGAGTTATAGGTGATCGCTCCTTCCTGACCCCAGTCGTTCAGACCTGAGGCATGCATATCACCGCTGATCCGACCGATATTATAGCAACCGTCGATCACGGTGCCGTAATTACCGCGGCCGACCAGCCCGGATACGGAATAGTTGATATGATTGGTCGTACCGACGGTGACCATCACGTCCGCGCCGTTCCAGCAGTTGATGAATTGCGCGCCCTTGCCGATCGCTGAGGCGCGGACGGCCTCGCCTGCCAGAGCGCCGATGCCAACGTTGTCATGAATATTGGTATAAACCGCGTTGATCAGGCCGCTTTCAATGCCCAAATTCCGAACGATTCCGGATACATCCACTTTCGCGATCAGACCGATCGGTTTGTCGCTCACCGTGGCATTGATCAGGATATTCTTAAAGACATAGCCGTGACCGTCCAGCGTTCCGTTGAAGGGGGTATCCATGCACAGAGGATCGATTTCATTATTTAAAATATCGATGTTATCGGTCAGATGCAGCGTGACGCCCTCGAAAGATTTGTTTGAATGGTCTACTGCCGCCACCCAGTCACGCCTGTTATAGATGGCCCAGTTCTTTTCTTTGTTGAGCGCCTCATAAAGCCTGTATTCGTTATACCGGGGATAATGCGGATACTCAAGATTGGGATCGAGTTCCAGAGGCCAGGCCTTTGCGAATTCCGCAGCGATTTGATTGACTTCTGCGATTGCCTCAGTAAGTGCATCGCCTTCCGGCGGCACCTCCTTATATTTTGTCACCGCCGTTTTGGCATTCGTATTGATGGTTCTGTCTGCTGCTGCAAAGAAGTCGATATTATATTTATCAAACTCCGCGGCGATTTGTTCGACGAGGTAAAGGTTCAACCCATCATCATTGACATCGTAGATCAGCGTGATGTCCTCTTGGGGCATGGTTTTACCCGGCGCATACTCAGAACCGCGAAGGGTACAGCCATCAATGCCGGAAGGCGTGGGGATCGTATCCCCCGCATTCAGATAGATTTTGATATCCATCGGCCACGGATCGGTAGCATTGGGCAGATACTTTTGAACCGTTATCTTGCGGGTGGCGTTGGTTGCTTTGCCCCAGGTTACATATTTATAACCATTTTCATCCGTGTGAACTGTCCAATGCTTCGTAGTGCCGCTCCCATCGGTCGACAGTTTCTGATTCAGATAATAGGCCACCATATAGAGGTCGCTTGGATCAACCTCATAATCGGGCACGATCATCTGATAGTCTTCATAATCGGCGATGGGGTTGTTGTTGTCGTTCATAACATAGTTGGCAAAATAATAGTTGTTTCCGGTGCCGGAAATATCGCCGCCCATGTTGGAGCCGATTACGCGGGCACTATCAGATTCTCCGTACGCAGATTCTCCGTACGTCACTCCGCAATTGCTCCAGCAATTGGTGACCTCGATCACACCGTTCCAGGAGCGGCCTAAAATACCGCCCAGATTATTTTGGACAATTGTATACTCTATATCGTTGAAAACTCCGGTGGCAAAGCAGTTATCGATCTCCATTGTAATGTCGTAGACGCGCTCGATAATGCCGGCAGAATAGGTATAGCCATCGGCGTCAGGATCATTATAAATAGTTTCATAGGAATAGTGGAAATTCACCATGCCCAAATCCTTGATGACGCTATCACCGCCGTCGGCGGCGGAGATCAGGCCGGCGCAGGCGTTGCCGCCATCGATCGCGGCATAGACCCTCCAGTTTTTGATGACATGATTATGGCCGTCCAGAGTGCCGTGCCAGCTACCGCTGATTCCATCGGCAATGGAGGTGTAATGCTGAAGGCCGGGCAGCAAGCTCATATCATCCATATCGATATCAGCGGTGATATTGATGTTGCCGTTGCCGTAATACTCATTATAGCTTCCGCAATTGCTGACCAGCGTCAGAATGAACAGGTCGTTGGCGGTGCCGATTTGCAGATCGTCCATCGGATGAGCCTTGCCGGCGGCTACCTTATCGCCGAAGCCGCCGTTTACATTCTCCAGCAGGGTGGCATAAAGGGTGCTCTTATTTTTCCAGGTGTCCCGCTCGCCGTTGACGTTGATGGTCGTATGGGCGACGCGCTTGACCGCAACATTGCCATCCTTGCTATAGGTCAGAACCGGATAAGCCCCGTCTTTGGGAACTGCAAAGGCTACGGCATAGCCATCCACAGCGCCTTCACTCATCTTGGCGCCGGCATTCAGCTTGGCGGCCACGCCGGCAGTGCCGTTGTCTTTCAGGTCGTCAGCGGTTACGCCGGTGGCCTGATCGTTGGTCTTGATGTCCGCAGCCGCAAAGCCATAATCGGCCGACAGCGTGGCGCTGCTATCGATCAGCTCCTTGCTGGAGCCGGTCTTGCCGCGGCCGGTGACATAGAAGTTATTGGCGTTTTCGGTGCCGCGCTCCGAGGTAAAGTCGGCGTTCAGGATCGCGCTGTATTCATGAAGCTCGTTGTGTTTCGTTACACTATCAAAGCCGGAAACGATCTCGCCCGCATTGTAGCAGTTGGCGACATAAGTATGCTTATCATTGATCCAGCCTACAATGCCGGCGGACTTGGAAGAGGAAACGATGACGGTTCCCAGGTTATAGCAGTTGACAACCTTGGAGCCGCCGCCGGACACACGGCCGACCACACCGGCGGTACCGTCGTAGCCGCCCACCACGGTAGCTGCGTTCCAGCAGTTGATGATGGCGGCCTTGCTCTCCGCAGAACCGACAACAGCGCCGGTCCACCGATTGCCGACGATCAGTCCGCTGGCAATACCGACGTTTTTGATGGTGCCACCATTGACATTGCCAAACAGCCCGGCGCCGCCGTTCCCGCTGGTTACTTCATCATTTGTGTTGAAGGGGCTGTTTTTCACCACATAGAGGTTTTCAATGACGAACCCATTGCCGTCATAGTTGCCGTTAAAGGAGCCCCCACCGATCATCCCAATGCCGCTGAAAGGCTCCCAGGCCATGTCGATATCCTTCGCCTGATAAATGGTGACGCCAGAGAGATTTACACCGTTATACACCAGATCACGCAGTTTTTCCATGCCTGCGAAATCGGTGATCTTGAATTCTGTTTCTGTTTGGGGTGTTCCTTCTTCATATCCGACGATATCCGGAAGGTTTGACACGTCCTTCAGGCCAGTTTTGCTGATAACATCATCAAGCAACGCAGCAGGCACCGTTTGCGGTTGCGGTTCCGGCTCGGCAGTAACCGGGAGCACGAATGCACCCAGCAGCGACACTACCATCAAAACGGCTAAAAGGCCGGACATCATTCTTGTCTTTCCTGTGATCATTATCACGACTCCTCCTCATTATTTTCTGCCCCCGCCTACATTGCCGCTTCATTAAATGAACATATAAATATAGATAGACAGGGTTGTTCTTATTTCAGATTATACCATATACATCAGCCAATTTAAATTACCTCATGTTGACTTTTTTGCACAAAATGTGAAATTTTAACCATATTTCAACCAAATTATCATTTCTTTTGCATAAATCGACATCTTAATACCAAAATTATAAGACTATGTCCTGAAAAAACTGTTTAAATCAAAGATAAAGCCGCTCTTATTTGAGGCGATTATGCCTGTTGCTGCATGGAAGCGGCAGCAGACGGCTGTTTTTCCCGATAAAGAAAAACGGAGCAAAGCTTTCCTTTGCTCCGACATGCGCCGCAGGCGCTGGATCGTGAAAAGTTGATAGCGACAGCGCGTCGTCGCGAGGGCGTTTACTACCGAGCAGGTAAGCGGAGCGTGACTTTTCACGAAAAAGGAGAAACAGTAGAGCGGGTGACCGATTTTTATGAAATAAAAAATCGGAACAAGCACAACTTGTTCCGACATGGTGGGCCATCAGGGACTCGAACCCCGGACCAACCGGTTATGAGCCGGTAGCTCTGACCAACTGAGCTAATGGCCCGCATCAGCGTTTTTTAATTTTATCATATCCTTTGAGGAATGTCAAGAAAAATTAACCGCGCTTTCCCGGAGAAGGAACCTCTGCAAAGCCGCAGGGATTTTTCGATATTTTCTCAATATGGGTATTGACATTTTTTAATGCAACTGCTATACTACTATATGAGTATTTATGCGAGAGTGGCGGAACTGGCAGACGCGCACGTTTGAGGGGCGTGTGGTTCACACCGTACGGGTTCAAGTCCCGTCTTTCGCACCAATCCGAGTGTTCATATGGACACTCGGATTTTTCTTTGTCAAAACGTCGTGAGGAACATCGGCACCAGCGCAGCGCTGAGCCCAGGCGATTTTGGGTCCAGCGTTGTTTTTTGCCAAAAACAGACCGGCTTTACGCGGCGGGCGCCCGGTTTTGTGCCTGTTTCGGTATAAACAAAATCAGTCCCCGGCGCTGCCGGGGACTGATTTTTTCTAATGGAACGGCGCTGCCTGCCCGATTCCCTGCGCCGCTTATTTCTTCCTTTTTGCGTAGCTGCGCTGGATCAGCTTGATCAGCTCGATGATCGGAAGAATGGAGAGTGCCAGAATCAGCGAAACGACATACTCCTCCAGCGAAATGGTTTCAAACCCAAAGGCTTTGGACAGGAAGGGAATATAAATCACCGCGGTAGTCAGCAGCAGCGAAGCTACCATCGATATCCAGAGCAGCTTGTTATGGTGCTTCATCTGGAAAACAGATTTACGCCGCGACCGCATATTGAAGGAATGGACAATCTCAACCAGAGAAAGGGTCAAAAACGCCATGGTCATGCCGTCGGCACTATTGGCGATTTCCCAGACGCCGGACTCCATATAGTGCCCGATAAAGTAGGAGGCCAGCGTCAGGATCGTGATGATCACGCCCTGATACGCAATGTCCACGCCCATTCCGCCGGAGAAGATCCCTTCCTTCGACTGGCGCGGCTCCCGCTTCATAATGTCCGGTTCGCTTCGCTCGGCGCCCAGCGCAAGCGCCGGGAAGGTATCGGTGATCAAATTGATCCAGAGCAGATGCACCGGCTTCAAAATGGTGAAGCCCATCAGCGTTGAGGAAAAGATCGCCAGCACTTCGGCCAGATTGGCAGAAAGAAGGAACTGAATGGATTTCCGCACGTTATCGTAAATCCGGCGCCCTTCCTCCACGGCGTTTACAATGGTGACAAAATTATCGTCGGCCAGCACCATATCGGCCACGTTTTTGGTGACGTCGGTTCCGGTGATGCCCATGCCGATTCCGATATCCGCGCTTTTGATGGAGGGAGCGTCGTTCACGCCGTCGCCGGTCATCGCCGTTATCTTGCCCCGGGCCTTCCAGCCCTGAACGATGCGGACTTTATGCTCCGGCTGAACTCTGGCGTAAACGGAATAACGCTCGATATCCCGGGCGAAATCCTCCTCGGAGATCTCGTTCAGCTCGGCTCCGGTGATCGCCTCCTGGCCGGCACCGATGATGCCAAGCTGGCGGGCGATGGCCACCGCCGTGTCCTTATGGTCGCCGGTGATCATGATCGGCCGAATCCCGGCCTCCCTGCATTTATCAATCGAATCCTTTACCTCCGGCCGGACAGGGTCGATCATGCCGGACAGACCCAAAAAGCAAAGATCCTGCTCCAAAAACTCCGGCTCACAGGATTCCGGCTCTTTTTTCCAGCTCCGCCGGGCGCCGGCAAGAACGCGCAGCGCCTGATCGGCAAAGGCTTTATTGGAGCGCAGCACCTCGGCTCGCAGCTCCTCCGTCAGCGGGACTTCGCTGCCGTTCTTCAGGATCGAGCTGCACCGCTTCAGCACCTCGTCCGGCGCGCCCTTGGTGAATTGGATCAGCGTGCCGTCGGGCGCCTTGCAGACCGTCGACATCATCTTCCGATTGGAATCAAAGGGCGCCTCCCCGATCCGGACATAAGCTGCCGCCGCATCGGAAACCCCTTCCCGATAGGCGTCGTTGACCAGCGCGCATTCCGTCGGTTCGCCGACCGCTTCGTTGTTTTTATCCAGTCTGGCGTCGCTGGAAAGGGTCATGGCCAGCGCCAATGCCGCTACGTCGTCGGCCGCGTGCTCAACAACCGTCATTTTGTTCTGGGTCAGGGTGCCGGTCTTATCGGAGCAGATGATCTGGGTGCAGCCCAGCGTTTCCACCGCCGTAAGCTTGCGGATCACCGCGTTGCGCCTGGACATGTTGGTCACGCCGATGGAAAGAACAATCGTCACTACTGCGGCCAGCCCCTCGGGGATCGCCGCCACCGCCAAGCTGACGGCTACCAAAAAGGTGTCCAGCAATACTTCCCCGCCCAGATCGGGCAGTTCGCGGATCAGATTGATCCCAAAAATCACCGCGCAAATGCCCAAAACCAGAAAACTGAGAATTTTACTGAGCTGATTGAGCTTTTTCTGAAGCGGCGTGTCGTCTTCCTTGGAACGGGTAAGGGCGTCGGCGATCTTTCCCATCTCCGTTTTCATTCCCGTTGCAGTAATGACAGCCTTGCCGCGGCCGTAAACAACGGTGCTGCCCATATAGACCATATTGACCCGGTCGCCCAGAGGGACGTCCTTTTCGCCAGCCAGATCCAGCGCTTCCGTCTTTTTATTGACCGGAACCGATTCGCCGGTCAGCGCCGCCTCCTCGACCTTCATGCTGAAGTTTTCCACGATACGCGCGTCGGCCGGAACGGAGTCGCCCGCCTCCAGTACAACGATGTCGCCGGGCACCAGTTCGTCGCTGCGAACAGTAATCTGCTGGCCGTCCCGCAGCACCTTGGATGTCGCGGCGGTGATTTCCTTCAAAGCCTCGATCGCTTTCTCCGCTTTGTTTTCCTGAAAAACACCCAGCACCGCGTTGATGATCACAACCGCCATAATGATGATTACATCCGCAAAGGATTCATCTGCGTAAACCGCCGTAATTGCCGAGATAATAGCGGCTGCGATCAGAATCAGGATCATGGGATCTGTCAGCTCTTTCAAAAAGCGCACAAACAAAGGGGTTTTCTTTTCCTCAACCAGTTTGTTCGGCCCGTTTTCAGCAAGCCGCTTCTGTGCCTCCTCCGCCGTAAGCCCGGCCGGATCAGAGCGCTGCTCCCTGAGAACCGATTCCACATCCGACAAATACTCTTTCACCTTTTCCTCCGTTCCGCCATTTCAAATGGCTTTTCATTCCCGGAAATAGCCTGCCCAATTCAACAAAATAAAAATAGACTTTTCTGCCGAACGGCAGAAAAGTCTTGTCGTTTACAGATAAAACCAGAAGACAGCGCCGCCCTCAGGATGTTGGCTTCATCACACAACCGTGCCGACTACTCCCTAATCTCGATTTATTTTATCATCCTATCCCCTGTTTGTCAATCTTTTTTTCAGGAACAGCAGATAGGCCGCGCAAAGAATCATCGCGGCGCCCAGAAGAGCGAGCAGCAGATAAAATACCGCGCTCCACCCGCTGCGATCCGCAACGGCGCCCAGCAGATAGGTGCTGATGGTACTGCCGATATAGCAAAAGGCGTTGATGGTCCCCGCCAGCTTTCCGCAGTCAACAACGCTGCGCATCTGCAGCGGCATCAGGCTTGTGACCACATTGTTGACCGCCGTCATCATCAGGGCGGAAAAGGAAAAGCAGATCAGCATACTCCACCAGAACTTCAGCGAGATCATCATGAGAAAGGCGCAAAAGGCCGCGCCGTAAAAAACGCCGATCAGCGCAACGTAATCCTTCAGCCGCCGGTTCAGAGCCACGCAGAGGGCGGAGCCGAAAACGGAAAGCAAAGGCAACCCGATCGTCAGCAGAATGGATACGGACTCCGTCATGGAAAATAGCTCCTTGAATACGGAGGGCGCCCAGGTCGTCAGACCGTCTTTGATCAGATTGTTCAAAACGGCGAAAATCAAAACAACCCCGATCAGCAGAGTCAAACCCGGCACTCTTTTCCCGCCGGACGGCCGGCTTTCCCGCGGTTTTTCGTCGTAAACCCCTGCCCCGGCGGTGAGCTTTTCATAGAAGTGGAACCAGATAAAGGCAACCGCCGCCAATGCGGCAGCCGCCAGATAAAAGGAAGCCCGCCAGTCGGCAAACCGCGCAAGAAGCGCGCTGCCGCCGTAGCAGAGAGCCGTCCCGACCGCCGTCGACGTCCCCATCGCCACAACCGAGACCTTCAGCGCCTGATCGTTCAGATACCGGCCGAGCACCCGGGTAAGGGTGCTCCAGAGCACCGCCTGAACAAAGCCGTTCAGCAGCCATAGGATCTTGAACCATGGAAAGGGCGCAAAGGGCACCGCCAGATTCAAAGCGGCCGCTCCGAGCAACGCAAGGGAAATGGCCAGGCGGGGATTATAGCGGCTGCTCAAAACGCCGTGGAGCAACTGCCCGGCGCCGTAAGCAAAGAAAAAGAAGGAGGACACCGCTCCGCCCTCGGCTTTGGAAACGCCGAATTCCGCCATGATACCGATCAGATTGGCGTTGTAATTCAGCCTGCCCAGATAAGCGCCGGTATAGGCCAGCCAGCAAAGAAAAATCAGCCCCTTTGATCTGCTCTTTGTCATCGGATTCTCCATACTGATCCCCCGCCTGAAAAATGGTATCAACATTCTATCACAAGCCGTAGCCCATGTCAAGATCCACCCCTGCTTTTAGCGGAGAAAATAAAATACCGGGAATCCGCAAAGAACGGGCGTACAAAAGATACCTGCTATCATCCGTAACCTGCCCGACAAGCAGGTCATTTCCGTACTGCTGTCATAATAAATTATAAATCCTTTAAAGTTAATGATAACCTCGTATATCGGGCAAAGCGGGCATTAAAATCTCAACTTGAAATGGAGGGCTTTGTATATGAAGAGCTATAACGAAATTGCAAACAGCGTTTTTGAACGCAGAAACCAATATGAAATCAAGCAAAAGAAAAAAAGAAAAATACTCACCCGAACGCTGACGCCGATCTTCTGCGTGTACCTTGTTGCTCTATTGGGCATTGGCGTATGGCACGGCGACTTTTTTGAGAAGACGCCAATTCAAACGGCTGATGATCCCGTTATTCAAGGCGAAAAAGATTGGTATTGCCACGATAAAGAAGAATCACAAAACAACAATTCCGGCAAGACTCAGAATAATAATCCCTTGGAATCTCAAGCTGATGATCGTTGTGATAAGTTAGGGACAATTATTTATAACAATGAAACTTACGTTCAAATTTTCTCTATCTCTTCGGATGAATTATCATTAGATAGAAAAATCGGGAATGGAGAGGATTTTGAAGGCTTATATGAGGATGGCGATGTGCACTCTGAAATTTATACCGTAAAAGAAAGTTCCGATTTATTAGTAGTGAAATTAAATAATGGCGCATGTATTGTTCTTAAGCGAGTGACAGACTAAATTCTTTGCGTATCAACACCGTCACAGGCAAAAACTGTGGCGGTGTTTGTTTATTTTGGCGTCGGATTTGACGCGCTGTAAGGCAAAAAAATCGAGTGTCCATCTCCAACCCTTCAGATTGGTTATGAACTCTCAATATGGTGCGAGGGTTTTTATAGGATTTGCCCGAAACGCAGTAGCGGCGGAGGATTTTAGCTGCGCCGAAGGCGCAATATCGCAAAAAGTTGGTAGCGACAGCGAACCGTCGCGCGTGCGTTTACAAGCGAGCAGGTGCGCCGAGCGTGACTTTTTGCGAAAAAGGAAGAACAGTAGAGCAGGTGACTGATTTTTTTATGAAATAAAAAAAATCGGAACAAGCATAACTTGTTCCGACGTGGTCCGAGTGACAGGACTTGAACCTGCGGCCTCTTGACCCCCAGTCAAGCGCGCTACCACCTGCGCCACACCCGGATAACGCTTGATTAGTGTAGCACACAGGACGTAATTTGTCAACACTATTTTCTAAAAAAACCAAATTATCCGGGCGCTTAAAGCGAAAGCGCGGGGCTTTTCCCCGCGCTTTCTTTTATTCCTCCTCTTCCGAGGGTGGGTCTATTTTAATGATCGCTTCACGCACGCGTTTTTCATCCACGTCGGTAATGGTGACGGATATTTTTCCGTAACGGAATTCATCACCCACTTGAGGCAGGGCGCCCAATTGCTCAACGATCCACCCGCTGACGGTGGCGGCGTCGCTCTTGAAATCCTCTTTCAACTCACGCTCCACCTTATTCAGCTCGGTATCGCAGGCAATCTGATATGTATATTCATCCAGACGTGTAATCTCGCCGGGCGTTTCCTCCAGCTCCCCGATCAACAGCTCGATCAGATCGTTGATTGTAACGATTCCGTCTGTTCCCCCAAATTCATCGATGATAACGGCAAAATGCGTTTTCGTCCCCTTCATCTGGCGGAAAAGATCATCCGTTTTAGTATGGGACGCCGAGAAAAGAGGCTTGGAAACCGCCAGCTCGATCGCCTGTTCCTTGGTTTGCTCCGGAAGCCGAAAGAACTTTCGCGCGTCCAGAATACCGATCACTCTATCCACCGTATCTTCACAGACGGGATAAAAGGTATGGGGTTTTTCGTAGATGGTTTTTTTCCATTCCTCAATGGGGTCTTCCTGCCAGAGCATCACAACCTCGGTGCGGTGCGTCATGATTTCGCCGACGGTCAGGTCGTTGAACTCAAAGACGTTTTGAATGATGGTATTTTCATCCTCATCTATCGCGCCCTTTTCGCTGCCGGCATCCGCCATCATGCGGATATCCTCCTCGCTGACATCGGATTCGGAAGCATTCGGATCGATCCGCATCAACCGGAGAATTCCGTTGGTCGAGGCGGTCAGCAGCCAGACGAGAGGCGCAAAAATCTTTGATACAACGCGGATGATCCCGGACAATCCGAGGGCGATCTTCACCGTTTTCTGCATAGCGACCCGCTTCGGCACAAGCTCGCCGAAAACCAGCGTGATAAACGAAAGCAGAATGGTGATAACCACAACGGAAATGGCGTTCAGCGTGGCAGAAGGGATCGGCACGCCCAAATCCAGCAGCCACTTTACAAGGGGATCAGAAAAATTATCTGCCGCAAAAGCGCTTCCCAGAAAACCGGAAAGCGTAATGGCCACCTGAATGGTCGCCAAAAATCCAGCCGGGTTTTTGGTCAGCTTTTGCAGACGCTTCGCCCTTTTATCGCCCTCCTCCGCCATTTTGGCCAGCCTGTTTTCATTCACAGAAAGGACGGCAATTTCCGCGCAGGCGAAAATCGCGTTCAAAGCAATCAGAACAAATTGCAGAAGAATCTGCCAAATAATTGTATTATCCAAATCAGTTAACTCCTCATAATAATAAAATGATCAACGAACGCCCGCCGGCTAACGGCGGATACGCCTGAGGAGCAGGTAAAAGATTCCGGCGGCAGTACTATCGCCTTCGTCGGTATCCATGCAGACAAAACCACCTTTAAGTTATAATTGTATTTATTCTATCAGAGTACACAAAAAATGTCAATACCTTGGTGATGAAAATGATGCAATTGTTTAATCCAAAAAAACAAACGGCTGAAGCTCGCGTTAATACACGGTTTCAGCCGTTTTAAACGGTGGAAGGGTAGCTCAAATTCGAAGTCTTTTGGTTTTTTGACCTATATGTTCGAACCCTCGTAAATCAATCGTTTATTATCCTATCTATTTCTTCTTTCTTTTTTATATAAACAACTTTTTCTTTA
>CALXGQ010000015.1 GCA_944387895.1 uncultured Clostridia bacterium | reverse complement strand
CCGTATGCCAGGCAGTCCTTGATGGCCTGCTCCACAACATTTTTCATGGCGTGGGATTCGGTGGTGATATTAAACTGCGGATTGGTCAGCGCCTTGAACCACTGATTCTTCTGCGTTGCGTTATCGCCCGTCACCATATCCCATTCGTTCATCTGAACGCCGAAATAGGTGTTCTGAACCACAAACTCAAAGTATTCCTTCTTATCAGCATAATTCATGCCGATGCAGGTGGTGGTTTCAAAATAGTCGAAGATCGCCTCGGTGAACCGGTTGGCCCAAAGCTCCATGAACTTCACAGCATAAGGTGCGTTGGACTGCGTTTTCATCACCTTCGGCAGCATCATGGTATAGCCGTAGTTGAAGGCGATGCAGCGCCCGGTCGAGGTGGTAGCAGCCGGGAAGGGCACCCAGTTGAACTTATGCGCCTTGGCATACTCATGGTTGTCCCAGGTGTTCATCAGGTTCACCGCGTCGCTCATCATCAGCGTACCTTCTGTATACATCTTGTCATAGCTTGAGCCATATTTGACGCTCTTGACCACGTTGGTGATAAACTCCCAGGAAGCCAGCGTCCGGTCATCCAGCCAGTTGTTGAGCAGGTTGGGGGTGCTGCTCTTGGTATCGATCTGGATCGGCGCCAGACCATTGGTCAGCGGCCAGGAATACATCATATCCGAGGTACATTGCAGATAGGCATACAACTGCTTACCGTCGGGAGTGGTGGAAGGAACGCTCTTCACAAAGGCTTCAAAGGTGTTCCAGTTCCAGTCGCCGTTCTGCCAGGTTTTATGCGGATCGGTCAGACCCAACTGCTCGACCAGCGATTCATTGTACCACAGCACGTTGACCGCGCCGATGGGGCTGATGCAGCGATAGGTGCCGCCCCATTTGGTTTCCTCCAGCGTCATCTCGTCCACGCCGGGGGAGTTGCCCAGATTCTGGATATTGATATAGGGATCCAGCGGCTGGGAAAGGTTCAGGAATTTCGGGAACCCGCCAACGTGGGTGGGGATCACGTCCAGAGGCTTGCCGGCCGTCATATAGGTCAGCGACTGCTGAACGGATTTATCGAACCGGGACTTGATATATTTCAGGTTCAGTCCATAGGTACCCTTCAGCGAATCGAACCACTTCCACTCACCGGCGTATTCGCCCTTCTCGTTTTTATACTGGAAGGTGTCATACATGATCGCCGTGATCAGCGTCAGGGTTCTTCCCTTCAGATCGGCGATTTTGATGTTGTTCTTAACGAAACCGGTGGTGTCCAGATCAAAGCTCGGCTCAACGCCGTAGTTGATCTTTTTGGTTTCAGCAACCAGCGGGTTGTTGGCCATATCATACTTCTTGGTCGCGTCGTAATTGTCCTCGACCTCTTCCTGGCTGCCCGGGGCGTCCGAGCCGCCGCCGTTATTGCCGCCGCCGTTATTGCCGCCGCCGCTGTTGCCGCCGCTGTTGTTGCCGCCGCTGTTGTTGCCGCCGCCGTTGCTGCCGCCGTCGGCCACGCCGTCCCCATCGGTATCGGTGGAGCCGCCGTCAGCCACGCCGTCCCCATCGGTATCGGTGGAGCCGCCGCTGGTAAAATCGCCGCCGCTTACAATACCGTCCAGTTCGTCCACATCGCTTTTTTTACAAGCAGTAGCCATTGTTGCCAGCATCAATACAGCCATGGTCATAGCCAGAATCTTGCATAATTTGCTCATATTGCATTCTCTCCTTTCAAAAATTTTAAGATCGTTCATCAACCTTTTTCAATTTTATTATAGTAGGCGGCCGGATTTTTTTCAACAAATTGCACCAGATGTTACAAATCTGTAATTTTAATTCGTTATTATGAACAAAAATTGGCGTTTATTCTTTGTTTGTTCACGCTTTTATCCATCTTGCCCAGTCCTGTTTCAGCAAACGGCACACGCTCCGCCGTCGGCCCCCTCTGAAAAACGCCGCGTTTTTCTCCGGCAGTTCTTGGCGCATCGAAGGATGATCCGCTCCGGGTACTCAAAGGCAGCCGGGGCAACGAAGAACCCCTCCGGCAGGAAGCCCGGCGGGCGAATCAAGGGCAACGAAGATCCCCTCCGGCAGGAAGTCCGGTGGGAGGATCAAGGGCAACGAAGGCTTTTCTGAACAGCCCGGCAGGCGCAGCATACAGCAGGCAACAGAGGACTTGGCCGGCGAAACAATGCAGAAGCTGCACATAAATCACAAAAGAAACCGGGGAACCTGCAAAGCATCACAGACGCTGGAAATAAAAGGATAAAAGGAATGATCGAATCTGCGATGAAGAACAGAAGCCGCGGAAAATATCATCATTATAAGCGCATTTCAAGAAAGCACAGACGTTGTGCTGAAAAGAATGATCGAACGGCTATGGATTGCAGAAACTGCGTAAAAAAATCCCGCCCGGGGCTTTTGCCCCGGGCGGGAGATGAAAATCATTCCGTTTAGATGCCGGTCTTTAATCGATATAATCCAGCGCTCTGGTGATGATCGTAGCGATTTCTTCACGGGTGATCGCGGCGCGCGGATTGAGTTTTCCAACGTCGTCGCCGGTGATCAGACCGGAAGCAACAACGTGCTCCACGCTTTCACGCGCCCATGCGGAAATGTTTTCATCATCTTCAAAGACGCTCAGATCATAGGTGCCGTCCAAATTGAACATTCTATCGAAGATCACCATGACCTCTTCACGAGAGATGCTGCTCTGCGGGAAGAAATAGATGCCGGTGGATTCTTTCGATCCGCTCATCAGACCGTAATAGTAGCATACCTTGACATATCCTTCTGCCCATTCGGAGATCTTGGCATTATCTTTATACGGAAGAGTTACAATCTCTTTTCCGTTTTCATCGGTTCCGGCATAGGCGTCCGGGTTGATGCCGATCATGCGGGAGATGATGGTGGCCATCTCTTCGCGGGTGGTGTTGTCGCCCGGGCGGAAGATCTGATCGGCGCCGGAGGATTCACCGGCCATCATCCCTGCATTGGTAGCCGCCATGACATAGGAATAGCACCAGGAGGTTTCCGGCACGTCGGCATAGGTAACGCTTCTTGCCACCTTGGTCAGAACCAACTTGTAATCCGTTTTGGTCTTTCCGTCTTCCGCAATGCATTCAACATAATAATTGGAAGTCAGATGCTCTGTTTGCAGGGAGAAGGTTCTGACATCGATGATGTGGCCATAGGCGTCCGTAACAGGAGTGGAGGTATAATCGAGCTCGATTTTCTTAGCGGAATCCGCATAAACCTTGCAGACCGCATATTCGTTTCTGGTAATGAAGGAAAGGCTCGACGTATTACCACCAACGCTCAGCTCGATGGTGCCATCCGCAATCAGCGGAGACATACCGCTGATACCGGTGATGGTAGAATCGGAAGAAAGCTTATCATTCTCCACAGACAGCGTGATTACATTGCTTTCGCTGCCGGCAGTTACCTTGACATAGAAGAGGTTGGTTCCGCTGCTGAGCTGCAGTTCCTTGACTTCATCCTGAGAAGAGAGCAGCTTGGTGCAGGCGGCATCGGAGTAGATTGCATAGGTGGCGCCGGGCGTGGTTTCAAAGTCAAAGGCCGCGCTCTGCACCAGACCATTGCAGTAATATGCCAGCCAGAGATTCTCGCCGCTGATGCGGTCGGGCAGGAGATACCACTCACCCTCCGGTGTGACCACATCAATGATGCTGGGATCATAAAGGGCGGATTTCTCTCTGTTGAATATCAGCGTATAAAGATTCGATGCGCTCTTGTCCTCCGACTCCACATATACTTCTACCGTATATCCGCCGTAGGGGATATAGTTGCCCAGATCCTCCAGCAGAACGCCGTTCTGGTAGTCGGCATAAAGTTTATAGGTGGCGCCGGCCGAAACCTTCAGTTCATAATCGAAGAAGGCGGCGTCCGAATCCATATCAAAGGTATAGGTCATGCCATCGGGAGATTTGGTCATCTCCACCAGCGGATCGTCTTCTACCACCGAAACCAGATTCGCCATGGTACCATAGGATTTCTCCACATGGAAGCGATAGGTGGAAAAGGCCTTTCCATCCGGAGAGCTGACGACAATATAGCGATCCGTCTGGCTGCCGTCGAAGTAGAGCATCTGATCTTCCACTTCTCTGGTCAGGGTGGCGTCCTCATAAACCTTGATGCTGCACCCTTCTCCAACGACCAGCAGCGCGGCTATGCTCAGCGAATCCAGCTGGGCGTCCTTGAGATCCAGCAGAATCAGCTTTTCCTCTTCGTTCAGCTCACCCGTATAGGTCACGCTGTCATAAGTATAGGAACGAACCTCCGTGATCCGGGGATCGCCCACCGTGCCCGTACCGTCGTTATAGGGATACAGAATCACTTCACAGTCGCTGGCGGCGCTGATCTGCCTTTCCGTAATACCGTTGGTATAGGTATTATACGCAAGATTCAGGGTGCCGGCGACCTCACAGTTGACCAACTGCTGACCGACAGGGAGATTGAAAGTATTGTTGTTGATGTTGAAAATATAGTGGTACCGGGCAGGGATGGATTCCAGCTCGGTATAGGGGAAGTTGAACAGTGTAGTTCCCGCCGGAATATTCCGCACCTCGTTGCCGGTCACCTGAACATTGATGCCCGGCAGAGAGTGCCGTGCATAAAAACGGTTGTGCACCAGATAGGTGCCCGACACAATGTTTTCAATGATATTGTCCCGGACCTGAATGGAGTAGTTGACGATCTGGTAGCCGGAGCTGCCACGGTCATAGCGGACAATACCAGCGCACTGCTTGAAATAGTTGCCCTCAACCAGCGCATAGCTGCCGGAGGAAGGATTCTGAGTGGAGCTGATGTAGATCGCGCCGCTGGAGAAGCCCTCTCTGTCATAATAAGAAAGATTCAGATAATTGTTCCGTACCACAATATCCATGAAGCCGCCGATCGCCGCAATCGCCTTGGCGCTCAGAACGCGGTTGTCTTCAAAAACAACATTGGGGTTCATGCCTCTTTCAATATTGAAAATCCAGTTGGAGGATACGTTGACAATATTATTGCGCAAATAGCTGCCGACCTGATAGGAGCCGCCGTTGCCGAGGGTCAGATTGAAGGAACCGGAGCAATAGAGGCCTTCGATCGTAAGATGGTCGCAGGTTTGAAAAGACGTGGAAATCGTAGTGATCGTACCGGAGAACACCGCCTCATTATAAGCGTCGGGGTTCGCGGTCACCGCGCTGGGTTCAGCGCTTGCGGCAGGACGGGCGTTGTTTGCAAGAGAAACATCATTCTCATCGTTGGGAGAAACGCCGGCCCAGGGACCGTAGATCTTCAGATAGTTGACTGCCGCCAGGCTGAATCCGGATTCATAGGAACCTGCAGCAACATAAATCGTATCGTTTGAAACAGCCACCTCAGCAGCGGCGCCGATATCGGCAAAGGCGTTGGCGCCGAAGATTCCGGAATAAACAACGCCGTCCAGCTTCAGGGACACCTTTTGATTGAGCTTGGCGTCAGCCCAGTCGCTGTTTACGATCAAAATATTTCCAGGCAGACTTTTGCCGGGAACCGAAATCCCGCTGGAAGGCGGCGTCACCTTCTCGATGGACACCGGCCCGCCCAGCCCTGTATCTGTTTCCGCAGCGGTGCCCAGCACCATGCAGGACAGCATGGATGCCAGCATCACTACACACAGCAGGGCGGCAGATAGCTTCTTCATTTTCTTCATTCTTACAACCTCCTGTCAGAACGTTGATCAGCGAAATGACATCATTCACCGATAATACATTAATGTTATTATATTTTAAGACGCCAAAAAAGTCAATAATCATGTTCGCGATTTTGAAACATTTTTGTTTGAATCCAACAGTTTTGTGAAAATCCTCCAAAAGAAAAATAGCATTTTTGTGAAAAATTACCCTCCCCTCTTGACAACCGCTCTTTCGGACGTTATAATGTTCCTGCCCTGCGGATGCCGGGCGTGATTGTGTGCTGCCAGGTGCAGCGAAAGCGGTTTGCGGGCTTATGGCCCGATTTTTTGGATAGAAAAACCTTTCGTTGAAAAATACGAAAGGTTTTTATTTTTTTATCTGCGCCGCAAAATAAGAACAAGTGCAAAATAATAATATATCAGGCAACAATCAAATTCAGGAAAGGAAGCTTTGTCAATTATGTGTGGAATCATCGGATACGCCGGGAAGCGCAACACGGCCGACGTTTTGATCGGCGGGTTGAAGAAGCTGGAATACCGGGGGTATGACTCGGCGGGGATCGCCCTGGAAAAGGACGGAAAAATCAACATTTATAAAAATCAGGGTAAAGTATCGATGCTGGAGAAAAATCTGGCGGATAAGGACACCGCAAACGCGGAAACCGGCATCGGCCATACCCGCTGGGCGACCCACGGCGCGCCCAGCGACTGCAACGCGCACCCCCACCGCCGGGGCAGGGTGGTGCTGGTT
Organism: uncultured Clostridia bacterium; assembly: GCA_944387895.1. Lineage (GTDB taxonomy): Bacteria > Bacillota > Clostridia > Oscillospirales > QAKW01 > QAKW01. Next base: position 103,782 of record CALXGQ010000015.1, on the reverse strand, counting down.
CACAACGGTATCATTGAAAATGAAAGGGAGCTGCGGGCGGAGCTGGCCGGTGAAGGGATCCATCCCGTCAGCGATACCGACACCGAGCTGATCGCGATCCTGCTGGATCGGTATTATACCGAAGAGCCCCTGCCCGCCATCCGGCAGACCCTTGCGCGGCTGAAGGGGTCCTATGCGCTGGGCATACTTTTCGAGGATCGCCCCGGCGTCCTCTACGCCACCCGCAAGGACAGCCCGCTGATCATCGGGCGGGGCGAGGGGGAAAACTTTATCGCCTCCGACATCCCCGCCATTCTGGAATATACCCACGACTACTGGCTCTCGGAAGAAGGAGAGCTGGCGGAGGTGACGGAAAAAGGCGTCGCTTTTTATGATTTCGACGGCAACCGGATCGAAAAAGAGCTCCGCACCGCGGACTGGGACGAGCAAAGCGCCCGGAAAGGCGGATATCCCCACTTCATGGCCAAAGAGATCGCCGAGCAGCCCCGCGCCGTTGCGGAAACCATCGGCCGCTGCCGGGAACAGGGGGTTCTTTTTCCGGAGCTGGGCGCGGACTTTTCCGTTGCCGGCGCCATCCGGATCGTCGCCTGCGGTTCCGCTTACCATGCGGGGCTTCTGGGCAAATATATCATTGAAAAGCTGGCAAGGATCCCGGTGGAGGTTGAGATCGCCAGCGAATTTCGCTATGCCAATCCCATTCTGAGCAAGAAGGATCTCGTCATCGTCATCTCCCAGTCCGGAGAAACGGCCGATTCCCTGGCCGCTCTGCGGCTTGCCAAGGAGCAGGGGATCCCGAATCTGGGGATCGTCAACGTATGGGGCAGTTCTCTGGCGCGGGAGGCGGATCACGTCCTTTATACCGCCGCGGGGCCGGAAATCAGCGTCGCCACGACCAAGGCCTACACCTGCCAGGTGGTTCTGCTCTATCTGCTGGCGCTCCGGCTGGCGGAAAACCGGCTCCCCGCCGCCCGGCGGCAGGAATTGCTCGGCGAGCTGGAAACCCTGCCGGAGCTGATCGAAAAAACCCTGAAGAACGAGCAGGCATGCAAAAGCCTGGCGCAAAAGCTCTATCAGGCGGAGCACCTCTTTTTCATCGGGCGCGGGCAGGATTACGCCCTCAGCTGCGAAGGCTCCCTCAAGCTGAAGGAGATCACCTATCTGCACAGCGAAGCATACGCCGCAGGCGAGCTGAAGCACGGCACCATCTCCCTGATCGAAGAGGGAACGCCGGTGATCGCCGTTATGACCGACCGCGCCCGGATCGCCAAAACGGCGGGCAATATCCGGGAGGTCCATGCCCGGGGCGCCCGGATCCTCTGCATCACCCATTCCGACGTAGAGATCAGCGGCTTTGGCGATTACCGGCTGGATATCCCGGCCTGCTCTGATTTTCTGGCGCCCTTCCCCGGCCTGATCCTGGCGCAGCTTCTGGCCTATCATGTTGCGGTAGCCCGCGGGAACGACGTGGATCAGCCCCGAAATCTGGCCAAGAGCGTAACAGTTGAATAAACAGAAAAGGAGAAACAGATCATGAGAAGATATTTTGGTACCGACGGTATTCGCGGAATTGTCAATAAGGCGCTGACGCCCGATCTGGCGTTTCGCTGCGGAGCCGCCTGCGGCTGGCTCCTGAAGAAAGAGACGCCCAACTGCAAAGTGATCATCGGCAGCGACACCCGCGCCTCCAAGGATATGCTGATGGGCGCCCTGATCTCCGGATTCACCTATTCCGGCGTCAACGTGGAGCACATCGGAATCCTGCCGACCCCGGCCCTCGCCTTTCTGATCGACCGCATGGGCGCGCAGGCGGGCGTGATGATCTCCGCTTCCCATAACCCTTATCACTACAACGGCATAAAGATCCTCACCAAAGGCGGCATCAAGCTCCCGGACGCAACGGAGGAGGAGATCGAAGGGCTGATGGATCCCTTTGAACTCCCGCCCGCAGAGCTGCCCGGCCGGTTCAGCTACAATCTCAAGGCCAAGGACTTTTACTGCGAGCATATCAAGCAGGCCTGCGAAGAGGAGATCGGGGATTTCAAGGTTGTGCTGGACTGCGCCAACGGCGCCACCAGCGAAACCGCGCACCGGGTCTTTGAGGAGCTGGGCGTCAACGCGCGGATCTACCACGACAAGCCCAACGGCGTAAACATCAATGAAGGCTGCGGCTCCATGCACATGGAAGAGCTGGCGGCGCTGGTGCGCCGGAAGGAAGCGGACATCGGCTTTGCCTTCGACGGCGACGCCGACCGCTGCCTTGCCTGCGACAGCCAGGGCCGCACCATCGACGGCGATAAGATCCTGGCGGTGCTGGCGCTCTACCTCAAGCGGCAGAACCGGCTGAAAAAGAACACGCTGGTCGCCACCGTCATGTCCAATCTGGGGCTGGTGGAAAAAATGAACCAGAACGGGATCAATGTCCCCACCACCAAGGTCGGCGACCGCTATGTTCTGGAAGAGATGATGGAGCAGAACTACGTTCTGGGCGGTGAAAACAGCGGCCATATCATCTTTCTGGAAAAGGCGACGACCGGCGACGGCCAGCTCACCGCCATCATGCTGCTCTGCGCCATGAAGGCGCTGAATCTGAGCAGCGAGGAGGTCCACGACATTTTCCAGCCCTATCCGCAAAAACAGATTAACGTCGGCGCCGACGACCTGCAAAAAAAGAAGCTGATGAAGGACGACGTTTTTCTCTCCGACATCGCCAAGGCGGAGGCAGCCTTTTCCGGCCACGGCCGGATTCTCGTCCGCCCCTCCGGAACCGAGCCCTATATCCGCATCCTGGTGGAAGGACCGGAGGAATCTCTGGTCGAGAAAACGGCCCGGGCGCTGGAAGAATCCACCACCATCCGGCTGTCGCAGCTCTTCTGAGCCCAAGGGGCGCTTTGTGCATTTGCCTGTTTTCAGGCAGAACGCCGCGCCCCGCCGGGATTCCCGGCGCATTTCCTGCAAAAAGAAAACGCAGGCGGAAAAATCCGCCTGCGTTGCTTTTTTATTGATTGCTCGCGGCATCCTTCGATCAACGCGCAAGCAGCTGCAAAATCAGAACCGCGTCGTAAACACGCACCGCGCCGTCGCCGGAGAAATCCGCGTCCTTCGGATCCAGCACCCCTTCCCAGCCGTTGAGATACCGGAGCAGAAGAACCGCGTCGGCGGTCGTCAGGTACCCGTCGCCATCGGGATCGCCCGGCGCAGACCGTTCCTCGCCGCAGGAGCAGACAAAGGCTTCTTTCTCCGGATCCCATGCAAACCGATGGAAATGGACCGTCGTCTCAAGATCCCGGTCATAAATGCACACCGCCTCGCAGTCGGCATTGTAAGCCATATCCTCCACGACCCGGATGCCGACCCGCAGCGCGCCCTCTTCCAGGATCCGGAACCGCAGGGTAAACAGCGTTCCGGAGGAACCGTCGTTTTCCGCGCCGACCCAGGTCGCTTTAAAGGAACCGTCGTTCAGATGGCCGGAAAGCCCGGTTCCAAACAGCAGCCCGGAGAGCGCCTCCCCGCGCACCAGCGCCTCCTCGCTTTCGATTTGCAGCTGATCCGTATCATAATCCAGCACCAGCTGCAAAGAGGCCAGCCCCGGATTGTTTTGCAGGAGGACCGATACCGTCATCCATCCCTCTTCGCTGGAATCCGCCGTGGCAACAACGGCCGGATCGGATTCGGCGGGAAGCACCCGGTATTCAACGGCGCTGCAAAGTGCGCAGGTTCTATGGAGCCGCCCCGCCGTTTCTCCGGAAGCGGGATAATCCTGCTGCCATGCGCTCCATTGATGCTCCAGCGCTTCGGTATAGTCGGTGTCGTAATAGTAGCCGCACGTTGCGCAGGTATGGCGGGTATAGCCCTGCTGGCCGCAGGCGGCGGGAACCAGCACCCCTTCATCAAAGACGTGGCTTTCCTTTTTGACATGATGCGCGTCGTGAGCGCAGACCGCCTGATGATATGTTTCGTCCACCGCCGTCCAGGCCCCGTACTGATGACCCAGCGGTTCAGTATCCACCGCCACATAGCTGTAGCCGCAGACATCGCAGCTGTATTGGATTCCGCCGCCGCTTTCGCAGGTGGCGTTCACCGGCGTTGCTTCATAGCTGTGTTCCAGCGCCAGAATATGGGTTTCGTCCCGGCTGCAAACGCAGTAGTGATGCAGCTGATCGGCCTCCTCCGGCGCGCCCCAGTCATGGCGCAGCTTCATCTCGCCGATCACGTCGTAGTAATCGCCGCAGACGCAGGTATAGCGGGTATAGCCGTAGCTTTCGCAGGCGGCGGGATAATAGGTGGCGCTATAGTCATGGGCGGCATACTCCACATGGCTCTCATCCGCCCCGCAGACCCGCCGATGAGAAGACTCATTATAGTAGCTCCACGCGCCGTAGGAATGCCCGACGGCCGGCTGGGTCTCGGTGACTTTCCGGTACCCGCAGCCGGTGCAGACCTCAACGGTATATCCGGCGCTGCCGCAGCCAGCCTCCACCGTTTCCGCCAGACTAAACTGATGCTCCTCTTCAAAATAGTGCGACGCATTGACGGAGCAGACCCGCCGGTGCAGCGTTTCGTCCACCGGCAGGCACAGGCTGTAGTCATGCTCAACGCAGGCGCTGTTCTCCGTGATGGTGATCACAGCGTCCTCTTCCGGAACGGTCAGCGACGTCCCTGCAAAATACAGCCCGTCCAGGGTGCAGATCGGATCGACATAGCCCGCCGTATCCAGCTCCAGCAGGCTGCCTGCCAGCGCATACTGCTCCGCGCCGTTCACCGTCAGCCGAACCGGGAGCTGCCCCGCCTCTCCCGCCGCGACAATAAAGTTGTCCCGCAGCGCAAAGGCCGCCTCTCCCGCCGCCTGATTCATCTGATAAACCACCTCCGGCGTCTGCGCCTTGAGCGCGCTGCTTTCGCCGTCGCCCGTTCCGACGCCTGCATAATCACCGGAAGCGAAATAATAGAGATTTTCCGTTTCTCCGCTGTTTTGACCGATCAGCAGGCCGGCGTCCGTGCCGCCGCTGATATACGCTTCGGAAACAGCATTTTTCACCACCCCGAAATTGCTGCCGGCAATGCCGCCGTAGCGGGTTCCTTTTACCGAGGTGAAGGTCGCAAGCAGGCCATTGTGATCCGAAGGACGTTTCCCGTCATAGGTTTCAGCCAACACGTCAAATTTGGAGATTTCCACCGCGTCGGCATAGGTGGTGATAAAATCGATCCTGCCGGAGCTTTCCTCCCAGCCGTCGGTCATGATCGAGCTGTGGGTATTCAGATCCGAGCTCTCCGCCGCCAGATAGCGGGCGTCGCCCATCCCGTCCGTAGTCAGCGCCTGATAGGCCGGGCTGCCTTCCCCGCAGTTGAAATCCCCGGCGGCAAAAAGCACGATGCCGGGATACCGCTCCTGAAGCATCATGATCCGGCTCTTGATCAGCTTGCCGCCCTCTTCCCGGGCGGTCTCGCCCTGATGATCGAAATGGATGCTGTATGCCGCGATCAGTTCGCCGTTTTCCTTATTGCGCAGCACCGCCCAGGTGCAGATCCGCAGGCAGCCCGCGTCCCAGCCCATCGCCTTTTCATCCGGCGTTTCATTGATCCAGAAATGGCCGCTTTCCACGATTTCAAAACGGTCGGTTTTGAAAGCCAGCGGCACCGCTTCATCCTCCGTGGGATAACCGCGGTACTTATAGAGCAGCGTATATTCCGGCAGGTTTTCCTCCAGATAAGCAACCCATTTGGGATTGGCCTCCTGATAGCAAATGACATCCGGCGCATTGCTGCGGATTCGCTCCCCCATATAGGGCTTGAGGGAATCACTCCCCCACACCGCCAGATTCTGGCTCATCAGCTTATATTCCGCGTCCTCCGGCGTCTCGCTGATTACCTCGCCCTCAAAAACACAGTTGAGGATCGTTCCTCTGTTGCTGCCCGCGATGCCGCCGACATGGTTGCTGCCGGAGATGAAAGCCGCCTCCAGCGTCACATTGCGGATCACGCCGGCATTCACCCCGAAAAGACCCTGATAATCTCCGGTACCGTCGATCGTCAGATCGGAGACCGTATAGCCGTTCCCGTCAAAGTTCCCGGTGAAGGGCTGATCCGGCGTGCCGATCGGCTGATACGCGGCGATACCGGACATATCGATATCCGCCGTCAGGATATAGCTCCCCGCAAGATCCCCGGTTGCCAGCGCCGCCAGCTCTTCGGCTGTGGAAATCTCCGTCGGCCGGACCCATGCGGCATAGTAGGTCGCGTCGTAATACTGGTCCGCCGGAATCACCGAAACAGGCTCGCCCTCCAGCTCCGCGTTATCGAACCAGCCCAAAAAGCCATAGCCTTCCCGTTCCACCGCTTCGCTGCCCGGCAGCGCACACCCGTAACCGGCCGTATAGTGATCCGTGGGTTCGGTCAAAAAGCTTCCGCCGTTCAGTTCATAGTGAATCAAATAGGTTTTGCTTTGCAGATACAGCACGACCCGGGCATCTTCGCCGAGCATCGTCCAGCCCGCGGGCAGGGTCTGCCCGTTTTGTTCCACCCGATCCAGGATATAGCCGTCCGGGCAGGAAAAAGTAACGGTTTCGCCGTACTGCCAATAGGTAGTCGTTTCGCCCAGCAGCTCGTTGTAGCTGTCGGTCAGCATTGAAGTCAGCTTATAAACGGCGTTTTCCGGATCCAGAACAGGGCCTTCGGCGCTGTTGCTCCAAAGCCCGGCATGCGCCGCCGTTCCGCTCATGGTGTTCAGCAGCCAGGCCGCTTCTCCGCTGAAGAAACGCTCCCAGCTCATCGTGCCGGCCTGCTCGTGGGAAGGCAGATAGTAACAACCGGAAGTACTGCATCCGCGGCTGATGACGTCGGAATCGGCGCCCCGCACCGGTCCCGCAACGATACAGTTTTTCACCGTCGTATTATAAAAACCGTAGCCGACGATCCCGCCGTTTTCCTGCCCGCTTTCCGCGTCTTCCGCGCCGACCTCCCCATAGTTGACGCAGCCGGAGATCGTTGCGTTCACGCCCAGCGCCACCAGTCCCATATTCAGGGAAAGCGCCGTATGGCTGGTATCCAAGGAGATATGACTTTCAATATTGGTGATCGTTCCGTTGCGCAGCAGGCTGCAAACCACCGCGTCGCGTCTGCCGTCGTTATGGATCTCGCCCTCTCCGAAAATCAGGTTCCGGACAGCGCCGCCCTCGATATAGGCAAAGAGTCCCTGATAATCGCCTGTCATCGCCAGATCCATATTCTCCAGGCGATGATACTGCCCGTCGAAGGTGCCGGAAAAGGCCAGGGAACCCTCGCTGGGCGCACCTCCGGAAGAGCCGGTCACAAGGCCGATCGGCGTCCATGTCTGCTTGCCGGAAAAGTCCAGATCGGCAGTCAGATAAACGATTTTCCCCGCAAAGTCCATCCCGCCGTTGACCAGCTCTGCCAGCGCCTCCAGCTCCTCCAGGGAGCCGACGGTATAAACCGCGGAATCCGGGCGGCTCTCCGCTTCCGAAACGGAAGGAAAGCTGCCCGCCAGATACAGATCAACCGACTGGCTGCCGGCAGAGGCGATCACATCGCCGGGCCGATAGGTTACCCCGCCGCAAAGCGCATAGTCCACCGCCGCGCCGTTGTGGGAAGCCGGCACCTCATACCCTTCTCCGGCCGCCAGATAGCAAAGGCCGCGCTCCAGAAGAACGCCGCTCTGCCAGACCTTCCGGTTCAGAACAACAACGCCGGGATGCTCTTCATCGGCAAAGATCAGCGCGCCCGACGCATCAACGGTAAAGGCGCCGCTGTCCTCCCCCTGGGCCCAGTTCATGATATAGGCCATCTTCCCGGGGTTTTCTTCCGTCAGTTTCACGGCGTTCAGATTGTTGTATTGATCGTCGCAGATCCCGGCAAGGTAATAGCTATCAGAAAAATCGCCGTCCACCCGGTCCCTGCTGCGGCAGATCACGTCTGCTATGGGATTGGCGCTCTCCTCCTCGTCCACAACGATCGAGCCGCCGCTGTAGCAGGCGCGGATCGTGATGCTGTTTCCGGTGCCGCCCCAGCCGCAGATCCCGCCCGCCGCCATCGGAGCCGTTATGGTGCCCAGATTGAAGCAGCCGTAGATCTCCGCGGAATTGCGGGCCACTCCCGCGATGCCGCCCACGCCGTCCGCATTGGTCAGGCCGGTGATATCCGCTTTGTTGTAGCAATTGATGACCGTGCAGTTATCCGCATAACCGGCGATCCCGCCAACCCGGTTGGCGCCGGTCACGCTGCCGCTTTCAATCCCGATATGGATCAGCGTGGCGCTGACGCAGGATCCGAAAAGCCCCACGCCGTTGACCTCGGGCAAATTGATCGTCAGATTGGATATCGTATATTTCTGGCCGTTATAAGTACCCTTGAAGCTATTGGTAAAATTGGGATCCGAAGCATTGTCCGGATTCTGCCCGATGGGCGTAAATGCACCGGTCAGGGTGATGTCCGCCGTTTGCAGGAAGGTATAATTCTCCATGCTCATGCCGCCGTTGACCAGCTCCGCCAGCACCTCCAGATCCTCCTGCGCCGCCACCGCAAAGGTGCGCTCCTCCGGATATTGCGAAAGGTCGCGGGCATAGGGCATATCCGCCGCCCGGGCCGGCAGAACAATGCCGCCCAGCAGGGAAATCATCAGACAAAAGGTTGTTAAAAATGCCGCTCCTCTTCGTTTCATAGCCGTTACCTCTTTTGCTTTTTTAGTTCTTATGAATTATATAACAGGATTTCAATTTTTTCAAGATATTTATTGATTTCCCATAAAAAAGACCCGGAATAATTCGAAAAAAAGCGCAGAGAATAAGAAAACGAGGTGATAAAAGGTGGCAAAAAAGACAGGCAGATACGCCTTTGCATTTGAAAAAAACATCTACATTGCCGGCTATGGCAATATCGCGGGCAAAAAGGAGGGACAGGGCCCTCTGGGCGGGCTTTTCGACCGCATCGAGCCGGATCTTTACTGCGGCAGAAAAACCATGGAGCAGGCGGAGGTGCGAATGCAGCAGACCGCATTGGAAAACGCCCTGCGGCGCGCCGGTATCGGGCGGGAGGAGCTGGATCTGGTGGGCGCGGGAGATCTGCTGAACCAGTGCATCAGCTCCGCCTACAGCTTCCGCGACAGCGACGTCCCCTATATCGGGCTGTACGGCGCCTGCTCCACCATGGCGTTATCCACCCTCATCGCGGCGCTCTCCATCGAGGCCGGCGTTGCAAAAACAGCCGCCGCCTTCACCTCCTCCCATTTCGGAACCGCAGAGCGCCAATACCGCTTCCCGCTGGAATACGGCGGCCAGCGCCAGCCCGCTGCCCAGCATACCGTGACCGCGGCCGGCGCCGTGATCCTCCATGAAAAGAAAAGCCCCGTCCGGCTCGCCGGCGGCGCCTTCGGCTCCATTCAGGATCTGGGCGTGACCGACTCCTCCAATATGGGCGGCGCCATGGCGCCAGCGGCGCTGCGGCTGATCCTGGACTATCTGCGGGAAACCGCTACCTCCCCTGCGGATTACGACCTTATTCTCACCGGCGATCTGGGCGCTATCGGCGCCGAGATCGTGGTCGATCTGGCCGCTCGGAACGGTGTAAATTTACACTCCAACTATCAGGACTGCGGGCTGCTCATTTACGACCGGCAGAAGCAGGATATGCATGCCGGCGGAAGCGGCTGCGGTTGCAGCGCAGCGGTGCTGACCGCCTGTGTTCTGCCGCGGATCATCGAGGGAACCCTGAAAGAGGTCTTATTTCTTTCCACCGGCGCGCTGATGAGCCCGCTTTCCGTCATGCAGGGGGAATCCATCCCTGCCATCGCCCATTTGATTCATTTGAAAGGAGAAAGGGAATGAGCACCTTCATCACGTATTTGCAGGTATTTGTCACCGGAGGGCTGCTCTGCGCGATTGCGCAGATCCTGATCGATAAAACAGGCTGGACCCCTGCCCGGATCGTTGTTTTGTATGTCACCGGCGGCGTAGCCCTCACCGCCCTGGGTATTTACGACCACATTGTGGACTGGGGCGGCGCCGGCGCCACCGTCCCCCTGACCGGATTCGGCTATTCGCTGGCCAAGGGCGTTGAAAAAGCCGTGGACGCCCACGGGATCCTGGGCGCCTTTCTCGGCGGCTTGCAGGCCACGGCCGGAGGGATCGCGGCAGCCATCGGATTCGGCATCCTTTTCAGCTGCTTTGCCCGGCCGGGCGACAAATAAAAAAACGGCCTTCTCCGAATCCGGAGAAGGCCGTTGAATCGCCGTTTTTCAGAGCGCCGCCCGAATGGCCGCAAGAAGATCGGAAAATTCCTCAAACGCCGGAAGCTCCGGGTGCTCCGCCTTGATGGCCGCGGTGCTGCGGAAGAGAAACCCGGCCTTGCTGGCCTGGATCATGCCGAGGTCGTTATGACTGTCGCCTGCGGCGATGGTTTCAAAGCCCGCCGACTGAAGGGCACGCACCGTGGTATATTTGGATTTTTCACACCGCATTTTGTAGCCGGTAATAGAGCCGTCCGGCCCCACGGTCAGCTCGTTGCAGAAAAGGGTGGGATAGCCCAGCTTTTCCATCAACGGCATCCCGAATTGGGTAAAGGTATCGCTGAGGATCACCACCTGGGTTTCTCTGCGCAGCGCGTCCAGAAACTCTCTGGCGCCGGGCAGCGGATCGATTTTCGCAATGGTCGCCTGAATCTCCTTCAGCCCCAGGCCGTGCTCCCGGAGAATCTCCAGCCGATATTGCATCAGCTTATCATAATCCGGCTCGTCCCGGGTCGTTCGCTTGAGCTCCGGTATGCCGCTGGCCTCGGCGAACGCGATCCAGATCTCCGGAACCAGAACCCCTTCCATATCCAAACAAACAATATTCATTTTATTTCCTCCCGTCCGTTTTCATCCATTTTACAGCATTGCGGAAAAATATGCAAGCCTTTCCCAAAAAAACAGCTCCGGCTCATCCCTGAGCCGGAGCTGTGAATATTTCTGATCAGTCTACCCGTTCATCGCCCCAGAAAAAGAGCGCGACGGTGCCGGGGCCGGTATGGCTGCCAATCGTTGTCCCGATATCGTTGATCTCCGGCTTTCCGGTCAGATGCGGGAATTTTTCTTCCACAAGATCCGCCACCATCCGGGCGTCCTCATAGCAGGCGGAATGGCAAAGGTAGCAGCGCCCGCTATAGGCGGTGCGGCCTTCCGCCAAATTCTCCATCTGCTCGACCATGGCTTTGATGACCTGATTCTTTCCCCGCACCTTTTTCCGCGGGATCAGGCGGCCCTCATGGTTTACATTGAGAAGCGGGCAGATGTTCAGCACCGTTCCCACCCAGCCGGAGAGCTTTGAAACCCGCCCGCCCCGGACGAAATAAGTAAGGTCGGTGGTAAAGAACCAGTGATGCAGCCGGCGTTTATTGGCCTCGGCCCATTGATAGAGGTCGTCGATCTCCATCCCTTCGTCCCGCTTATCAGCCAAAGTGTTCATCAAAAGCCCGTAGCCGGAGGAGGCGGCCAGAGAATCCACAACGTAAAGCTTGCGCTCCGGAAATTCCCGGCGCAGATTTTCCGCCGCGATCCGGGCGGAATTGGCCGAGCCGGAAATGCCGGAAGAAAGGGAAAGATGAAGAACATCCTGTCCCTCGGCCAGAAAGCCCCGGAAATAATTTTCATATTCATCCACATTTACCTGAGAAGTACTGGTCGTTGCGCCTTCGGCCATTCTCCGATAAAATTCGGGGAACGGGATTGTCTGCCCCAGATCATCCGGATACTGGACGCCGTCCAGCTCATAGTGAAAACAGATATAGCGAATATCCCGCGCAGCAAAATGCTCCGCCGAAAGATCGGCGGTAGAACAGCAGCTTAAAATGAATTTCTGCATAAGTACCTCCTATTTATATTTATTGTAACATGACATTTTTTACCAGTATAACGCCGATTTGCCGTCATTGCAATCGATAACCGGCCGATTTAATCAAATTCTAATCTGAAAAGGGAGGCCTGAAAACGCCTCCCTTGCCTTAAAGTCCCAGGCTGACCTGCAAGCCTTTGTCTACCTGCTCCATCGTTGCGGGGCTGACATGCCCCATCTTTTCCTTCAGGCGGGCTTTATCCAATGTACGCACTTGTTCCAGAAGAATCATGGACCTTCGCTGCAGGCCGCAGGCCTCTTCGATGTTGATATGGGTCGGCAGCCGGGCCTTATCCACCTTGCTGGTGATGGCGGCCGCGATCACCGTCGGGCTGTAGCGATTCCCCACGTCGTTCTGAACGATCAGAACCGGCCGGAGCCCGCCCTGCTCGCTGCCCACCACCGGAGAAAGATCGGCATAATAAATATCGCCGCGTTTGATCATGGCTTTTCGTCCTTTCCGTTATGCTGATTTTATTATCTCCGTTTTTACGCTTCTTAATACAATTTACGAATCTTTTCCGCCGCCGTGCAAAAATTAAAAAAGTATTCACATTTTGACCATTGATTTTTTCAAAACACGCTGATAGACTTCCTTATCAACCCCGCGGGGGCGTAAAACAACAGGAAAGCGAGGCGTTGCATATGAACAACCGCGCCCAAAACAATAAAAGCGTCGCCTCCGGGAGGCGGCCATGATTTTAGTGCTGATACTGCTGTATCTGAGCCTGGGGACGCTGATCCCTCTCGCATGGCACAAAAAGCCCACGGCCGAAACCGTGGATACCTTCGACGCGGATCGCTTCTACCGGCAGGAGGGAGATCTCCCGGAGCAGGTGGTCTGCATCGACGATCCCCAGGACGCTCTGCTGCGGCGCATCCGACTGATCGAATCCGCGAAGGCGGAGATTTTCTACTGCACTTATGAATTTCATGCCGACGAAAGCGGGAAAACGGTTCTTGCCGCCCTTCTGGACGCCGCGGACCGGGGCGTGCGGGTTTGTCTGCTGATCGACAGCCTCACCGGCTCCTTCAGCGTGCAAAAAAGCGCCAGCTTTCAGGCGCTGGCCGCCCACGAGCGGGTTGAGATCCGGCTTTATAATCCCATCCGGTTCCATCTGCCCTGGAAGGCGCAGCTGCGGATGCACGATAAATACATCATCATCGACCGAACCACCTATCTTCTGGGCGGGCGGAACACCTTTGATCTTTTTCTGGGGCAGGGAAACGGCAGAAAAAATATCGACCGGGAGCTGCTGGTGGATACGGACGCCCCCACCGGCTCCGCTTCGGTCCGGCAGCTGACCGCCTATGCGGAAAAAATCTGGTGGGAAAACTGCTGCAAGCCCTTCCGGCGCCGCAAAAACGCCAAAACAACAGCAGCGGAGCAGGCGCTGAAGGCCCGCTACCGGGATCTGCCCGCCGAATTCCACGAGCCGCCCTACCGGCCGGAAGAAGCCTTCACAGCGGGAAAAATCACCCTCCTCTCCGGCGTCACCGCACCGGTCAATAAGGAGCCGGTGGTCTGGTACGCCATCCAATCGCTGATGAGGCGGGGCAGCGATATCGTCATCGAAACGCCCTATATGATCCTCAATAAAGCCATGAAGCGCGATCTGACGGCGGTCTGCCGCTCCGCGCAGAACGTCGACGTTCTGCTCAACGGGGCGGAAAACGGCGCCAACCCCTTCGGCTGCACCGATTATCTCAACCAGAAGAAAAAGATCCGCTCCATCGGGCTGCGCGTCCATGAGTTCTACGGCGACAATTCCCTGCACGCAAAGGCCGTTCTGATCGATCACGACCTGAGCCTTGTCGGCTCCTTCAATATGGACATGCGCAGCGCCTATCTCGATACCGAGCTGATGCTGGCGGTGGACTGCCCGGAGCTCAACGCCCTGCTGCGCCGGACAGCGGCCGATCGGATGCAGCACAGCCGCATCTGGCAAAACGGCGCCTATCAAAACGGCAAATACCTCCTCAAGCCTAAAGTTTCCCGCTTCAAAAAGCAGATCTACCGGCTTCTAAGAATCGTCATCCGTCCCATACGGCATCTTCTTTGATATCACGATCGTATTCTTTTTACGCTATCAAAGGACACTTGACGGCATATTTTCGCTCATGTAAAATATACCTGTAAGCAAAAAACAACGTCTGTTATTTGCCTGTAGGAGGTATATCCAAATGAAAAGAAAAGTCCTTTTGATGGTCATGGCCGGGGCGCTGCTTCTTTCCTGCTTCGGCTGCAAGACAGCCACCAAAGAAGAATCCGCAACGACCGACACGGTTGTGCAGGGAGACGGAAACGATACGACCGGAACCTCCGATCTGCCGCAAAAGGTTGACCAGCAGGATCGGCCTTCCGGCGGCAATGATTCCGGCCAGCCGTCGGGCGGCTCCGGCAATTCCGGCAGCGGCGACGGTTCCTCCTCCGGCGATTCTTCCTCCGGCGGCAGCAATGACGATCAATCTTCGTCCGGCAACGGCGGCAGCGGCGATAGCAGCGGCTCCGGCGATCAGAGCGGCGACGCCGACGATGATACGACGGAAACCACCGAAGGCAATTTGAAATTGATGACCTACAATATCCGCTATACCGACGATCCCAACGGGCACAGCATCGATGAACGCGCGCCCCGGGTCAAGCAGATCATCGAAAAGCACGATCCCGACGTGATCGGCATGATGGAAGTCACCGTTCCTTGGACAGAGCATCTTGAAGCGGATTATGCCGATCAATACGGCGTTGTGGTGCACTACCGCTCCGCAACCAACCCGGAGGGGTTGGCCATCCTCTATAAAAAGGACACCGTTTCCATGCTGAACGAAGGCTTTTTCTGGCTCTCGGAAACGCCGGATCAGGAAAGCCTCAGCTACGACACCACCATGCCCCGGATCTGCACCTGGATGCAGCTCAAGCACAAGGCCACCGGCCAGATCTTTGTGTACTATAATCTCCATCTGGGCGGAAGCGAGAAGGCCAATACCGGCAGCTATCAGCAGGTGGCGCAGGATATGGAAAAATACAGCCAGTACCCCTGCTTTGCCGGCGGCGATCTCAACATGTTGCCCCAGCATTCCTACAATCATTTCATCAACAATATGGACGAAGCCCGCACAACGGTCGCCGAAGGAAACGATTTCCTGCTGCCCACCTATGCAACCGGGTATCCCGCGGTGATCCTGCCGGTTACCGGCTCCTTCCCGATCGACTATATTTTCCATCAGGAAACCAAGGCGGAGGCGGTCAGCTACGAAGTGGATCAATCCACGATAGACGGCAAATGGCCCTCCGACCACTTCCCCGTCATCTGCACCTACAATATCTGACCGGCCGATCCTCGGTAAATAAAAAAACGGCGCCGGCTCCGCTTTCTGCGGAGCCGGCGCTTCTTTTGCACCTTTGCGAAACGGCGCGGGGGCTGCCCGGCGCCAATCGGATTTATTCTTTTCTGCGTTTTTCCCCATCCCGGGTCCGGCTCTCGATGAAATCGGCGAAATAGACCTTTTTCACCTGGAACACCTGACCGTTGAGATAGGAAAGGGGATGCTCCTCCGGCAGCCGGAAGGCAAGGGAATAAGCATAAAGAGCCTGATGCCGGAAGGGCAAGCCTTTATTGGCGGCAGCGGTGCCGTATTTCAGATCGCCGGCCAGAGGATGGCCCGCAAAGGCCAGATGCGCCCGGATCTGGTGGGTTCGGCCGGTGACCAGCTCCACCTCCAGCAGGGAAAGGCCGCCGCCCTCCCGCAGAACCCGATAGCGAGTAACGATCTCTTTATAGCCCTCCCGGGGCTGCGCCGCGATCCGAACCAGATTGGAAGCGGCGTCCTTTTTCAGATATGCCCGAAGCGTGGCCTGCTTCTCCCGGAAGCTCCCCAGCGCCAACGCCAGATACCGCTTCTCGACCTGTCGGTTTTTCACGATTTCGTATAGCGCCCGGCCGGCGGCGGCGTTCTTGGCGACGATGACGATCCCGCCGGTATTTTGATCCAGCCGATTGCAGAGAGCCGGCGTAAAGGAAAGCTCCCGCTCCGGGTCATAAGCGCCTTTTTCGTAGAGATACAGCAGCACCTGATTGATCAGCGTATCTCTGCTGCCGTGGGCGTCGGCATGGACCGGAACGCCCGGCTTTTTATCCACCAGAAGAAGATTTTCATCCTCATACACGATCTCCAGCTCCGGCCGGTAGCCGATCGCCCGGAAATCGGCGTTTTTTTCGGTGAAAAACTCATCGTTGATATACATTTCCACAACGGCGCCCGCTTGCAGGCGGGTGCTGCCCTCCGCCCGGCGGCCGTCCACCTTGATCGCCTTTTTGCGCAGATATTTATACATCAGCGAAGGGCTCAGGTTTCCGGCCACCTTCAGGATAAATTTATCCAGGCGCTGCCCGGCGTCGTTGGGGGCTACAACAAACCTTCTCATGAGAAGACCCAGATCATGCTCTTCCGGCGGGGCTTAGAGCCGAGAATCAGCTTATACCAGTAGCCCTTAAAGGGGTTGACGCGCCGGAAGGAGGCTTTATCCAGAGCCTGAATATACCGCAGCACCGCCCCGCGTTCCTCTTCGCTGACCGGCTGATCGGAATAAAGAGCCTTCTGCAAAGTCGGAACGATCAGGGAAAGCTTTTCGGGCGCCAGCTTCAGATTATCGGCCCGGCGGGCAAAATCCTCCAGCAGCTCCCCTTCAAAGAACCGGAAGCCCTGCATCTGCATCAGGCGCAATATCACATAATATCCGGCTCTCACGCCCTCCTCCGGCGGCCCCTTGGCCACCTTTCCGAGGTTTTTCCGGTGCGCGATCCGGCCGCCGAGCAGAACGGCGACCACCAGAAGAAGCACCAGCACGATCCGCAGGATCAACCGGATGATTCCGCTCCTGCTGTTTAGCTGCAGCGCTCCGGCGATGACGTTGACCAGGGGCTCCTCCTCCGTTTCTATGGTCGGATCGGGCAGCTCCTTGGAATAATGCACCATGCCGGGGATCTCTTCATATTCAATGGTCACGGAAGGGGTTTCCAGCTCGATCCCCTGATCCACCGCCTCCAACAGATGATAGTTGCGTTCGGCGCCGAAGCCCGGCGTCGGCTCAAAGCTCAGCCAGCCCGCTCCCTCAAAGTAGACCTCGACCCAGGCGTGATAATTACTGTCGTTCAAATCGGCGGCATACTGATCCGTATCCACCAGATAGGGCGTTGCATAATAGCCTGTTGCCACCCGGGCGGGATAGCCCAGCGAACGGAGCATCGCCACCATGGAGGAGGCAAAAAGCGTGCAGTAGCCCTCCTTATTTTCATTTTGGAAAAGAAAATAGTTGATATAGTCATAGGCGTCGGCCGGGGTGCCGTCCTCCCGGGTCAGCCGCTGGCGAACCAGCGAATAGGAATAATTGTCCCTGAAATACCGCTCGATCGCCTGCACGCGCTCCAGCTTGCTCTCATAGGGCGCGGTGATCTCGGACGCCGGCGCAAAAACGCTCTGCCGCACCGTATCCGGCAGGGTAAGATAATGGCGGTAGACAAAGCTGCTGTATGCCATCTCCCGGCTCATATACGGATCGCTCTCCCCCTGGGTACTGCGCAATGCCAGATAGCTTTCCTGCGTCGCTTCAAAGGCCTCCAGATAGAGGTTGCTGGTCATTACCGGAGAGACCACCCGAAACATATAGGAGCGATCGTCCGGATCGTCGTTATGCCGCAGGACGGTATCCCCCTCCCGCTCATATTCCTCATAATCGCCGAGGGGCGTAATGCTGGTGGCGCCGCCGGGCAGCCCCAGCAGATCGCTCACCTTATAATCCGGATCCACGGTGATCTGATCGGTGATGTAGCCCTGCTCCTCGCTGTCGATGTTGTCCAGCCCCGCCGTCAGCGGGTCGCCACCGGGCGCCGTCAGCACCAGATAGTTGTAATACTGCGTGTATTCGCAAAAATCCATATCCGTTACGTTGGAAAGCTCTTCCAGAAAAGCTTCGTCCGCCACCGTCCAGCCGTCCTCGATCAGATCCACCGTCGTGCGATACCGCAGATAGACCGGGGTGTCTGTCCGCGTCGATACGGTGCAGACCTTCAGCCGCCGCCAGGACGGAACCTGCAATCCCAGCAGTTCCCCTTCCTCCATATACCCGGCAACATTCAGATTCTTTTCAAAGGCCGAGCGAAAGAGCGTATTCATGACGTTTTGAGAAAGGGTGTCCAGAGAGGCGCGGAACTGATCCATTTCCAGAATGGGGCGCGTATAGATAAAGGCCGCGGTGCTGATCGTCACCACCAGCATGATGCCGGCCACGATAACGCCGAAGCTGCCGTGGTTGGCCGCAAAGGCAAAGCGCTCGGCGGTCGTCCGGCTCTTTCTGCGCCCGGCGGAGGCTCTTTTTTTCCTGCGCGCGCCGCCCTTTTCGCCCTTCCCGGCGGCCGCTCTGCTCCGGCGGTGGCCCAGGTATTGCACGATGCTCTGCCCATAGCTGCCGATCAGCGCCGAAAGAAAAACGCTGAAAGCGGCATAGTGGGGCACGATCCCGAAGAAAAACAACGGCACCAGCCCCAAAGCCGGAATCAGAAAGGCCACGAGGATCGGGATCCGCCGGAAGAGCGCCAGCGCAAAAAACAGCGCGGCGATTAGCGCAAGCAGGATGACGGCCGTATAAAAATACCGATGCAGGAGACCCGGATTTTCCAGATATCCGGAAAGATCCATGGTCATATAGCTCATATAGCTGGAATAGCCCTCCTGGGAGCCGAGCAGGTAAACGGTATAGTTATAGCATACCACCAGCGACTGCCAAAGCATTCGATACAGCGGAAAGCTGACCGGCCATAGAAGCAGAGAGAGCCCCGCCAGGCCGCCCAGAACGCCGAAAAACACCCGCTTATACCATACCAGCAGAATCATCAGGCCAAAGCAGAGGGCGGAGATCAGCACCACCGCCACCGGCGGGATCCCCATATCCAGAGCGGTCGTATTGCAAAAAACATAGCCCAGCAGGCCGGCAAACAGCAGCAGGATCTCCAGCGCAATTCCGACTCCGGCGTTCTTCTGCTCCACCGTCACCTGGGGAACGACGAGAATCGGCTTATTTCTCCATTTGCGTATATTGGTCATCTTCTTCCATCTCCGTCAATGTCAACACCTTCATATCAGGCCCCTGCTCCGCCTCCGCTTCAGGGCGCACCACCAGATACTGCACCGTGCAGCTGATCCCACGCAGATAGGGCTCCAGACATTCCACCAGCCGTTTTGCCGGCATGGAGCTGATCAGATAGAGCGCCCCGCCCTGCAAGGCGGTGAAATCCAGAGCGGAAAGGGATTCCTCCAGCGTGCCCAGCTCCATCATCGGCGTCATGGAAAACTCCTCCGCCGCCAGGATCTGATCCTCCGGACCGGTGATCCCGGAAAGGTGGAGCATACTCTCATAGTTGGGATAGCCCAAGGTACTGCGAATACCGCTCTCCGCCAGCTGCTCGGTCAGCGCCAGGGCGATTTCCACCACGCAGTCGGTCAGCCGCCGGTTTGCCAGCCGATCCTCTTCATAGGGAAAAAGATCCGCCAAAACCACGATATTATCGCTGGTATTTTCCCAGTATGTTTTCACAATCATTTTGGAAAGCCGGGCGGAAAGCTTCCAATGCACCTGCCGGAGCGTATCGTTTTCGTTAAACTCCCGGATCCCGGCGATATCGCCGGTATATTTCGTTTCCCGGCCGCCGGCGCTGACGGTGCTGTCCTGCTCCTGCCGGGAGGCGTGCAAAGGCAGCTCATTGCGCAGCTTACGGGGGGCAATCACCACCACATTCCGCCGGGAAAGCCGTTTTTTGATGCTGAACAGCCGGAGAAAATCGTAAAACACCACGCTGTCCACCCCGATCTTATAAAGCCCCCGCACCTGAAACTTCAGCGGAACATCCAGCGTCGTTGCGCCAAAGGCGCGATAGTGCACCAGCGCATATCCGGGCACCGCGGCGTCGCCGTCCCGGTTGTTGACGCGCAGAAAAAACTTCATCATCGGCAGCATAACCGGCGTTTTGCTCCGGATCACCAGCCGGATCGCAAAGGGATGCAGCCGTTCTTCCCGGGCAGGGATCGATTCCAGCTCGATCCGCACCAGCGGCAGGCTGATCAGCAGGCAGATCAGAGAGATCACCGGGATCAGCAGCACCACCGCCAGCGTAAAAAGAGAGATGGAATCATAGAGCGCCTGGGAAAAAACAAACGCTCCCGCCAGCAGAACCAGATAAATCAAACGTGAACGGGCCATCGCTTCGCCCCTTACTTCACAATAGGCGTCTTGACGGCGTCCTTCAGCGTTTCCAGCAGCTGCGCCGCGGTCATCCGCTCGATTTTTGCTTCAGGCGCAAGGGTGATCCGATGGGAAACGATCGCTTCATACATTTCCGCGGCGTCCCGCGGGATCACATAGGTGCGGCCGTCCAGCAGGGCGGCGGCGCAGGACGCCCGCAGCAGGGCAAGGGAGGCCCGGGGCGACGCGGCCAAAGAAACCAGCGCGCTGCTCCGGGTGGCGCAAACCAGATCGACAATATAATTCAGAACCGCCGGATCCACATGGATCTGCTCCACAACCTGCTGCATCGCAACGATCTCATCGGGATTGGAAACGGCTTCCACGCTGTCCATGGGATTCTCCCCGTGGCGCTCCCCAATGATGCGCATCTCCTCCTCTGCGCTGGGATAACCCATCGACATCTTCATCAGAAACCGGTCCAGCTGCGCCTCCGGCAGCGGATAGGTTCCAACATAGCCCAGCGGGTTCTGGGTCGCCACCACCATAAAAGGCTCCGGCAGCCCATAGGTCACGCCGTCCACCGTGACCTGGCGCTCCTCCATAACCTCCAGCAGCGCCGATTGGGTCTTGGGCGAGGTGCGGTTGATCTCATCGGCGATCAGAATATTCGTCATGCACACCCCGGGCTTATAGACAAATTCCCCGGTCTTTGCGTCCGGCGCGGTAAAGCCGGAAATATCCGTAGCCATTACGTCAGGGGTAAACTGCACCCGCTTGACCTCCAGGCCGGTAGCTCTGCCCATTGCCGAAGCAGCCGTGGTTTTGCCTACGCCCGGCACGTCCTCGATCAGAATATGTCCCCTGGAAAGCAGGCAGATCAGCAGCAGCCGGAGCTGCTCGTCCTTGCCGACAATGACCTTCTTCATCTCTGCAATGATTTTTTTGCAGACTTCCTGCTCTTGTTCAACATTTTGCAGTTTTTCCATGCCATTTTCACTCCATATATTATTTACTATTTTATTATTTTATCATACCACAAAACCGTTTTCAACCAAATTCCGCCCTCGCCTGTCCAAAAAATTTCCCCGGATTTTAGGCAGATTGATGAAATATACTCTTGACAAGCCCTCATATTTTATTATAATTTAATTAGTTAACTAAATCATTATTAAGGGAGGACGTATTTTGCATAAATCATTCAAGGAAGCGCCGCCGTCGATGCTGGTCAATGAGCTTTCCAAGCTGTTCAACGACAGAATGCGGCAAAAAACGGAAGCGCTGGGCATGGCGGACGGCTGGCGCCGTATGTTTTTTCATCTCAGCCACAACGAAAGCCTAACGCAGCAGGAGCTGGTGCGCAAAACCCATCTTTCGGCGCCGGCGGTCAGCGTCACGCTGCAAAAAATGGAAGCAGAGGGTCTGGTATCCCGGCAGAGCGTTCCCGAGGATCAGCGGACAACCCAGGTGCGGCTGACCCCTGCGGGGCACGCGGCCAACCGGAAAGTCATCAGCGCCATCCACGATACGGAGCGGGAAATGCTGGAGGGCGTCACCCCGGAAGAGATCGCCGCCATCCGGCCCGTATTGGAAAAAATGTATCAAAATTTAGCCGCCAAAGGACTTCATTCCTATGAATAAAAAAAGCAAAACAGGCAGCCTTCTGCGTTATCTCAAGCCCTACTGGTTCTGGGCCGTTCTCTCGCCGCTGACCATGATCGGCGAGGTTCTGGCTGATCTGCTCCAGCCCAAATTCATGGAAAGCCTGGTCAACGACGGCGTTCTGAAGGGGGATCAGCAGTTTCTGCTGCATACCGGCCTGCAAATGCTGCTGATCGTGCTGCTCGGCGGCCTTTCCGGCGCCTCCTGCTCGATTTTTGCCAGCCTGGCTTCCCAGAACTTTGCCTGCGATCTGCGCAAAGATGTCTTTAAGAGCGCGATGAATCTCTCCTTCCAGCAAACGGATCGGTTCACCACCGGCTCCCTGATCACCCGCATGACAAACGACATCACCCAGATGCAGAACTTCGTGGAGCAGTGCATCCGGATGTTTGTGCGCTCCGGCATGATGTTTGTCGGCGGGATCGTCATGATGCTGAGCCTCAACCACCGGTTCGGCCTGATCCTCCTCTGCTCCCTGCCCATCCAGCTGATCGCCATGACGCTGGTGCTGAAAAAGGCCAACCCCCTCTACGGCATGGTGCAGCAGCGGCTGGATACCGTCAATAACGTCATGCAGGAAAATGTCAACGGCGCCCGGATGGTCAAGGCCTATGTTCAGGAAGAGCGCGAAACCCGGCGCTTTACCGACGCCAATACAGCGCTGACCGACGCCAACCTGAAGGTCGCGTTCATCATTGCCCGGCTCTCGCCGATCCTTTCCATCGTCATGAACTTTTCCGTTGTCGGCATCCTCTATCTGGGCGGGCTCCAAACGCTGGCCGGCGCCATGGAGGTAGGCACGATCATGGCGGCCATCGACTATAATACCCGGATCCTGCATTCGGTGATGATGGTCAGCATGATGTTTCAGTCCATCGCGCGGGGGCAGGCCAGCGGGAAACGGCTCAACGAAGTGCTTTCCACCCATCCGGCGGTGGAGGACGGAACCTATGCGCCCGAAAAACTCGGAGAAATCACCTTCGACCGCGTTTCCTTCCACTATCCCGGCTTTGCCCGCCCGGTTCTCAAAAACCTTTCCCTGACGATCCGCCCCGGCGAAAGCCTTGCCGTTTTGGGGGCGACCGGCTCCGGCAAATCCTCCCTGATCCACCTGATTCCCCGCTTCTACGACGTTTGCGAAGGGGAGCTGCGGATCGGCGGATCCTCCGTGCGGGAATTTGACCTGACCACGTTGAGAAACAAAATCGCCGTGGTGCTGCAAAAGAGCGAGCTTTTCAGCGGAAGCGTTGCGGAAAACATCCGCTGGGGCAAGCCGGACGCCACCGACGCCGAGGTGCGCCGGGCGGCGGAGATCGCGCAGGCCGCGGAGTTTATTGAAAAAATGCCGGACGGTTACGACACCGTGATCGCGGAGAAAGGCGCCTCCCTTTCCGGCGGGCAGAAGCAGCGCCTTTCCATTGCCCGGGCGGTGATCCGCAAGCCGGAGCTGCTGATTCTGGACGACAGCACCTCCGCGCTGGATCTTGCCACGGAAGGCAAGCTGCGGCAGGCGATCCGGCGGGAAATGGCGGGAACCACCCTGATCACCGTGGCGCAGCGCATCGCCAGCGTTCTGGACTGCGACCGCATCGCAGTTCTGGAGGACGGCGCCCTTGCCGCCATCGGATCCCACGACGAGCTGATGAAAACCAGCCCGGTCTATCAGGAGATCTATCAATCCCAGACCAAGGAAGGAGAAGCGAGCCATGGCTGAGCAACAAAAACCCAACGTCATGCAGGCCCTCCATCCCGGCCGGCGCGGTCCGATGGCGCAGGTCGAAAAGCCGCTGGACATGAAAGGGACCCTGAAAAAGCTGATCCGCTATATCGGGCGCAATATGCGCAGCGTCGCCGTTCTTCTGACCGTTACGGTTCTGATCACCGGGACGAACCTGCTGGCGCCCTCCCTCCAGCAACGGGCCATCGACGCCATTGAATCGAATCTTCCCGCCCAGATCAGTCTGATGCTGATCTTCATGCTGCTGACCTATCTGATGAACGCCATTCTGACCTATCTGCAGGGAATCTTTTCCGCCAAGCTGGCGCAGGGCACGGTGCGCACCATCCGAAAAGACCTCTTCTCCCGCCTAGTGCGCCTCCCCATCCGCTATACCGACACCCATAACCACGGCGATATCATGAGCCGGATGACCAACGACGTGGAAAATATCTCCAACTCCATTTCCAGCTCCATTGCGTCGCTTTGCTCCGGCGTTCTGATGGTAACGGGCTGTTTTCTGATCATGCTGATCTACTCCCCGGTTCTTACGCTGGTCAGCACCCTGACGATCTTTCTTACCCTTGCGGCTTCCGCCGCCATCACCAAATTCATGCGCAAATACTTCATCCGGCAGCAGCAGATTCTGGGCGCTGTGAACGGCCAGGTGGAAGAGATGGTTTCCGGGTACCGCACCGTCGTTGCCTACAACCGTCAGGGGCGGGCCATCAGCACCTTCAACGCCACCAGCGACCGGCTCAAAAAAACCGCCGTTTACGCCAATATCTTTGCCGGATGTATGGGGCCGATCATGAATTTCATCTCCAATTTCGGCTTCCTGCTGATCGCTCTGGTAGGGGGCTATATGGCCAGCCTGCCCGAAGAGCATCTTCTGCATATATCCGTTGGCACCATTCAGGCCTTCATTCTCTATTCCAAGCAGTTTTCCCGCCCGATCAACGAAATCGCCAACCAGTATGCCGCCATCCAGACCGCCATTGCCGGCGCGGAGCGGATCTTTGAGGTGATGGAAAGCACCCCGGAAGACGAAGGGGGGAACGCCCCCTTCCGGCCTGAAACGGTGCAGGGCGCCATCTCCTTCCAAAACGTCTGCTTTTCCTACGTCCCGGATAAGCCGGTGCTGGAGAACTTCAATCTGGAAGTGCAGGCCGGCCAGAAGATCGCCGTTGTGGGTGCCACCGGGTCGGGCAAAACCACCGTGGTCAATCTGCTGACCCGTTTCTACGATATCGACGGCGGCAGCATCACCATCGACGGCTTCCCGCTAAACGAAATTCCCCGGAAAGCGCTGCGCCGCAGCATCGGGATCGTTTTGCAGGATACGGTGCTCTTTTCCGACACCATCGCCCGCAACATCAGCTACGGCCGCCCGGACGCTTCCAAGGAGGAGATCATCGCCGCAGCAGAATCCGCCGGTGCGGACCGCTTTATCCGCCGGCTGGAAAAGGGCTACGACACGGTTCTCACCGAAGGAGGCGGCAACCTCTCCCAGGGGCAGCGCCAGCTGCTGAATATCGCCAGAGCCATTCTGGCCAACCCCTCCATCCTGGTTCTGGACGAGGCCACCTCGTCGGTGGACACCCGCACCGAAATGCGCATCCAGGCCGCCATGGTCGCGCTGATGAAAAACCGAACCAGCCTCATCATCGCCCACCGCCTCTCTACGATCCGCGACGCCGATAAGATCATCGTTATCGACCACGGCAAGGTTGTGGAGGAGGGCGACCACAACGCCCTTCTGGCGCAGAAGGGCACCTATTACCGGCTGTATCAATCCCAGTTCGCCGGAATCGCCACCTGATAAAAAACGGACGCTCCGCTTTCCGGAACGTCCGTTTTTTGCCGCCCGGCCGGGCATTTTGCCGCGTCGTTCGGTAAATATCTCAAAAACGCGGCGGAAAACAAAGGAAATTGAGATGAATTAACAGTTGACGAATATTTTCTGTTCCTGTAAAATAATAAATAACATCATCAACGGAGGCAATTATCATGCTTTATCAAAGTACCCGCAGCAAAAACCTCGCCGCCACCGGCCCGGAGGCTATTCTCCGGGGCATCGCGCCGGACGGCGGTCTTTATATGATCCCGGACTTTTCCGCTGTCCGCCTGAACCGGAAGGAACTGCTGGAGCTGGATACCATTCCGATGGCTTCCCGGATCCTCCAGGCGCTGCTTCCGGACTTCACCCCCGCCGAGATGGACGAGCTGACCGAAAAAGCCTATCGCGGCAAATTTGAAACAGAGGATCTGACTCCTCTGGTTCAGGTCGGCGACCGCTATATATTGGAGCTGTTTCGCGGCCCGACCAGCGCCTTCAAGGACGTGGCGCTCTCCATGCTGCCGCAGCTGATGACCGCCTCCCGCGCCAAAACCGGCATGAAAGACGAGATCGTGATTCTCACCGCCACCAGCGGCGATACCGGAAAAGCCGCTCTGGAAGGCTTCCACGACGTGCCGGGGATCCGCATCCTGGTATTTTTCCCCAATAACGGCGTCAGCGCGGTGCAGAAGGCGCAGATGGTCACCCAGACCGGCGGAAACGTCTGCGTCACCGCCATCAACGGAAATTTCGACGACGCACAAACCGGCGTCAAAAAGACCTTTGCCGCCGCTGCCGAAAATCCCGAAACCCTGCGCGGCGTGGCACTTTCCTCCGCCAACTCCATCAATATCGGGCGTCTGGCGCCGCAGGTGGTCTATTATTTCAAATCCTACGCCGATCTGGTGCGGGAAAAGAAGATCCGCTGCGGCGATCCGGTGACCTTCGTGGTGCCCACAGGGAATTTCGGCGATATCCTCGCCGGATATTTTGCCAAAATGCTGGGGCTTCCGGTGAAGAAGCTGATTTGCGCCTCCAATGAAAACAAGGTGCTGACCGACTTCCTCAACGAAGGCGTCTACGACCGGATGCGCCCCTTTTATAAAACCACCTCTCCTTCCATGGACATTCTGGTATCCAGCAATCTGGAGCGGCTGCTTTATATGGTCAGCGGCTGCGACAGCGCGCTGGTCGGCAACCTGATGGCCAGCCTCAATGAAACGGGCCGGTATCAGATCTCCGCTGCCATGCTGCAAAAGATCCAGGCGGAATTTGGCGCCGGGTTCTGCGACGATCAAAAAACAGCCGCAACCATCGCCGCGGTCTGGAAGGAATACGGCTATCTGATGGATACCCATACCGCCGTTGCCTGGGCGGTCAGCGAAGACTACAAGCGGCAGAACCCCGCCGAGCCGGTGATCGTTCTTTCCACCGCCTCGCCCTTCAAATTCCCCCACGCCGTTCTCCAGGCCATCGGCGAAACGCCGGCCGTCGATGAGTTCGACTGCCTGACCCAGCTTTCCGAGGTCAGCGGACTGCCGGTGCCCAAGAATCTGGCCGGCCTGAAAACAGCCCCCGTTCTCCATGATCGCGTTATCGAGAAAGAGGAGCTGGTGGAATATGCCCTCAAAAAGGCCGGAGAAGCCCAATGGTAACGATCCGCGTTCCCGCCTCCACCGCCAATCTCGGCCCGGGCTTCGACAGTTTCGGCTGCGCTCTCGCCCTTTATAACGAATATACCTTTGAGCCAAGCGACCGGATCGAGATTACCGGATGCCCTCCGGCATTCTGCAACGACCAAAATCTCACCGTCGTCGCCTTTAAGAAAACGCTGAACGCCGCCGGCCTGCCCTTTACCGGCCTGAAAATGACGGCTGTTACCCGCATTCCGGTCAGCAGCGGGCTGGGCTCCAGCGCCGCCATGATCGTGGCGGGAGCCAGAGGCGCCAATCAGCTATACGGAAACCCGCTGACCGAACAGCAGCTCTTTGCGCTTTGCGCCTCCATCGAAGGCCATTCCGACAACATCGCCCCCGCCTTCTTCGGAGGCCTGACCCTTTCTCTTTCGGAAGGCGGCCGGCCGATGGCGATACGCCTGCCCCTGCACCCCGACCTGCGATTCGTGGCGCTGATCCCCGATTTCCCGCTGAGTACCCAAAAGGCGCGGAGCGTTTTACCGGAGGCCGTTTCCCGGGAGGACGCCGTTTTCAACCTGGCGCACGCCTCCCTTCTGATCGCGGCGCTGGAGCAGGGCGACGCCGCTCTAATCCGGATCGCCATGCAGGATCGCCTGCACCAGCCTTACCGCCGGGCGCTGATCACCGATTTCGACGCGGTGGAAAAAGCGGCCGCCGAGGCGGGCGCCATCGCGTTCTGTATCAGCGGGGCAGGTCCTTCCTGCCTCTGCCTTACCAAAGACCCCGCCTTTGCCAAACGGCTGGAGAGCCTTCTTTCCACGCCCGGCAGCCATTGGCAGGTTTTAGAGCTGAAGCCCGCCGAATCATAAAACAACCGGAGCTGCCCCTTCTGGGGCGGCTCCGGTTCTATTTTCGATCAAAGGCGGCAGGAGCACGACTCAGCGCCGGGACGGCGCAGAGCCGCGCTCCCCGGCAGCCGATTCCCGGATCTTCCTTTCGGTCCATTGATCGATCTCCGCTTTCAGGCTGCGCAGATAGGGCGAAAAAGCCACGTTTTCCGCGCCGTAGCGCAGCTGAAGGTCATATTCCAGCGGCAGCCAGGAGGAGATCTCCGCTTCGTTATGCTGAATCACCGCCTCCAGCTTGTCCAGCGCGGCGCAAAGCCGGGCTTCCGGCGTTTCCATGGCCTTCATCTCGGCAAACAGCTCCGAAAATTCCGACCGCACCGGCTCCGGCAGCTCCCCGACCCAGGCGTTCAGACGCGCCTCCTCCGCCCTGCGATGTTCCTCCGTCTTATGAAACGCCGGAATATCTCCGGTAAAGATTTCGCCCAGATCATGGATCAGCGCCATCACCACCACCTTCTGAATATCCGTATCCGGAAATTCATCCCGCAGCAGCACCGCCATCAGCGCCACCCGCCAGCTATGCTCCGCCACGCTCTCCCTGCGCCCGGTAGAGGTGTCGCAATGGCGGGTATGGCACTTCAGCCCCTCCGCCGTTCTGAGAATATCCAGTAATTCCGCCGGTTTCATTCCTTTTCCCTCCCCCGCCTCTTTTCGGGCGGCAAAAAAATCAAAGCGAAAAGCCGCCCTGCCCGGGCGGCTTTTTACGGTTATTCAAGATCTTCCAAAAGCGCGTCCTCTTCATCCTCTTCTTCCAATTCCTCCACCTCTGTTACGACCCGAGACAACGTGACGCGCACCGTTTCATTCTCCCGGGTGAAGAGCAGCTTGATTTTATTCTGATTGATCCGGTCATAGCGGTAAACATAGAGGTTCCCGTCCTCCGCGGTGAGGTAAAAGGCGTCTTTATCCGCCGTAAAGGTTCCGGATATGACCGTTCCGCTGTTGGAAAGCAGGAAACTGCTTTCATCCGCATTGAAGGAGATGGCAAGATTGGAGCCCTCCCAGGAGCCGTCCATCCAGGCGCTGCTGAAATAAGAGGCCGCGATCGCGCCGATAACGATGCCGACAACCGCAAAAAAGCCCACCCCACCCAGCGCCCAGGGCAGCCACCGGGGCAGATTTTTTTTAGGCTTCGGGCGTCCGTATCCGCACCGGGGACAGATATGGTCTTGATTTTCATGCTCTGTTCCGCATCTCGGACATATCATGGTTCTTCTCCTTTAGCGAATCAGCCACCTGAAAAGGCGGCTGATTGGATATTGGCTTATTTTATTCGCCCAAATTGGCAAAGAGATCCAGAAAATTCAGTTCGTCCGCCGGATCCTCGGATTCCGCGCCGGTATCTGCGGCGCCCGGGAAGGTCATCAGCGGTTCGTCGGCCTCCAGGCCTTTTCTGGCGCGCTCTCCCGAGGGAAAGCCCGTTGCGATCACCGTGACGATAATCTCATCGTCCAGATCATTATTCAGCGCCACACCCCAGATGATGTTCGCATCGGGATGAGCGGCCTGCTCCACCATCCGGCTGGCTTCGTCCACCTCGTCCATGCCGATATCCGGGGAGGCGGTGATGTTGAAAATAACGCCGGTCGCACCGTCGATGGAGGTTTCCAGCAGCGGGCTGGAAATGGCCATGGATGCGGCTGCTACCGCCTTATCCTTGCCGGAGGCGCGGCCTACGCCCATATGGGCGTTTCCGGCGTCTTTCATGATCTTATGTACGTCCGCAAAGTCCACGTTGACCAGACCCGGGATCAGAATCAGGTCGGAGATGCTCTGCACGCCCTGGCGCAGAACGTCGTCCGCCACCTGAAAGGCGTTGAGCAGCGTGATCCGCTCCGCCGTTGCGTCCTTGAGCTTTTCGTTGGGGATGATGATCAGGCTGTCGACGTGGGCGCGCAGCTTTTCGATCCCCGTTTCCGCCGTTTTCATCTTCATTCTGCCCTCAAATCCAAAGGGCTTGGTGACGATTGCAACCGTCAGGACGCCCATGTCCTTTGCGATCTCCGCCACCACCGGCGCGCTTCCGGTTCCGGTTCCGCCGCCCATACCGGCCGCGATAAACACCATATCGGCGCCCCGCAGGGTCGCCTCGATCTCTTCCCGGTTCTCCAGCGCACTATTCTCCCCGATCTGCGGATCGCTCCCGGCGCCCTTACCCTTGGTCAGCTTCTCTCCGATCTGAAGTTTCGTGGGTGCGGAGGAAGCGTCCAGCACCGGTTTATCTGTATTGACAGCGACAAAATCCACGCCCTGCACGCCGGAACGGATCATGCGGTTCACCGCATTGCATCCGCCGCCGCCGCAGCCGATCACTTTTATATTGACAACTCCTTCGCCGCTTTCAGCGTATTCAAAATTTGCCACTCTTTTTTCCTCCTGCTGTTTTTTATATAAACGGTTCTTCCCTGATTGACCATATAGTTATATTCTAATCGGAATCCTCATCAATTGCAAGCTTTTTTCATAAAATTCAAAAGAAATTCATGGAAATAAGAGTTCTCATTCCGGCCGGTAATATACCCGCTCGACATCCGATACAACCAGCGTGGCTTTTTGCGCCATGCCGTTATCCTCCATAAGATAGACCGCCAGCTTCAGCTTGGTGTCCAGCTGATCCAGCGTGCCCAATTCGATGGTGATCCGCTCGTTGTAAAGAAGCTCCACGTCGTAACGGGCGTTAAAGCGTACCTCCTGAACCAGATTCCACTCCATATCGGTGTTCTGGCAAACATTTTCATATAAACGCTGCAAAAAGCCGGTATAGTCCTCCTCAAATTCGACCGCCGATCCAACCTCCAGCTTGATCGGCTCTCCTGGAAATACCAGCTGCGGGACCCCGTCCAGGGGGGAGCTTTCCGGGGCGCTCTCCGCTTCCGCAGAATCCTCTGTTTCCGTGGTTTCCTCTGTCGCCGGATTTTCCGTTATCGCCGGGGTTTTCTCCGCCGCGTCGGCAGTCGTTTCCGCGCCCGGCTCCGCAGCTTCTTCCGCCGCAGCTTCTTCCGCCGCAGCCGCTTCTTTTTCCGCCTCGCTCAGCGGAACCAGCTCCTCCGGCAGCTCCAGCAGCTCCAGAACCCGATATTCCTCATTGAGCAGCGCCGCGCCGGTCGCCGTATCCAGCCAGACAACGGGCTGATTCTCCGTGATTTTCACCGTGAGGGTATTGGGCAGCCTGCGTTTGATGGTAACGCTTTTGACATAGGGCAGCGTTTCCATCCGATCGATTACTTCAAACTTGTCCAGCCGGAAAAGATTCTGCCCGATCTTCAGCCCTCCGGTTTCCAGAATCTGTTCGGCGGTATAATGGGTATTGCCTTCCACGACAATGGTTTCCGCATTGAAAAACACCGTTACCGACAAGATCGCCAGCGTCAGCAGCATCAGAACAAAAGCCAGTCCGAAAAAAAACATTCTGGCTCTCTTTTTCCGCCTTTTCTTTTTTTGATAGTAGCGCTCCACGCTGTTGGCCATGGTTTCACTCCCTTGCTGGATGAATCAACTGATAGATTTCACGATAAATGATCTCCGACGCCTCCGGCAGCGCCAGCTCCTGCGCCCTTCTGCCCAGCGCCGCCCGGCGGGCGGGATGGTTTTTCAGGCCCAGAACCATTTCATAAAGACGATCTGCCGATAGATCCTTTTCCTCCAGAAGCAGCGCGCCGCCGCGGTCTGAAAGAGAGCGGGCATTGTAGTATTGATGATTATGGGTCACGTTGGGAGACGGGATCAAAATCGCCGGCTTGCCCAGCGCCGTCAGCTCCCCAATGGTCAGAGCCCCCGCCCGGCTGATCACCGCGTCGGCCGCCGCCAGATGGAGCGGCATATCGTAGAGATAGGGCTTTACCGCGATCATCGGATCCGTATCCGCCCGATAGCCTTTTTCCCGCAGAGCTTCCGGCATCCACTCCCAACCCCGGTCCCCCGTTGCATGGGTATGATAAAAATCCCGCCGCCGCAGATTTTCGGCGATAAAATCCACCATGGCCCGGTTGACCTCCAGCGCGCCCAGACTGCCGGCGAACGACACCAGATAAAAGGCCTCCGGAGGAAGCCCCAGGGCGCTGCGCGCCTTTTCCCGGGAGGTGGAAAGGATCTCCTCCCGCAGAGGATTGCCCGATAATACCATCTTTTTGGTTTTGCCGAAATACTGCTCGCTGCCGGGAAAGCTGATAAAAACAATATCGGCCTTTTTGGCCAGGAGCCTGCTGGTGACACCGGGGTATGCGTTCTGTTCGTGGATACAGGTCGGAATCCCCAGACTCTGGGCGGCCTTTACCACGGGGCCGGAAACATAGCCGCCGGTTCCGATGACAACGTCCGGCCGGAATTCCCGGATCAGCGCCCGGCACTCTGCCTTGGCTTTTAAGTACAACCGGATCGTCTGCAGATTATCCGGCGTGAGCTTGCGGCGAAAGCCCTGGGTCTTGACCGCCCGAAAGGGGTAGCCGGCCTTGGCGACCAGCTTCTCTTCCATCTTTCCGGCGTTGCCCACAAACAGGATCTCCGCGTCTTTATTTTTGGCTTTGACGGTATCTGCAATGGCGAGGGCGGGGTTGCAGTGTCCCGCCGTTCCGCCGCCGGCTAAAATCACTTTCATTCCTTGATCTCCATTCTTGAATAACGTGAAACGGCAAGCACAACGCCCATCTCGAAAAGCAGCATCAGCAGCGCGGTGCCGCCGTAGCTGAAAAAGGGAAGGCTGATCCCGGTGGGGGGGATGGAATTGGTAACGACGGCAATATTCAGAATCGTCTGGATCGCCACCCGGGATACGATCCCAACCACCAGCAGGGAGCCGAATTTATCCCGGGCATGATAGGCGATGACAAATCCCCGCCAGATCAGCAGGACAAAAAGGATAATCACCATCATGGCGCCGACAAACCCCAGCTCCTCGCAGATAATGGAAAAGATATAATCGTTTTGCGGCTCGGGGATATAAAGATACTTTTGCCTGGACTGGCCGAGCCCCAGCCCCAGAAGGCCGCCGCTGCCGATGGCATAAAGGGACTGGATAGTCTGAAACCCATCGCCGGTGGGATCCGAAAAAGGATCCAGCCAGGTATCGATACGCGCCTTTGCATAGGGGATCAGGAAGGCAAAGCCTGCCAGCGCCGTGACGCCGGTAGCGCCGATGCCCAAAAACCATTTCAAATTGGAGCCGCCGACAAGGATCATCACGGCGCCTACCAGAAAGATCAGGATCGCGCCGGAAACATGGGTTTCCACCGCCACCAGCCCGCAAACCAGCAGCAAAACGGCGGCAGGAAGCAGGATCCCGACCTTAAATTCCTTCATTCGTTTATAGTTTGCCGACATATACGAGGAAAATACAAGGATAATGGCAAACTTTGCCACCTCGCTGGGCTGGAACCGAAAGGATCCGAACCCCAGCCAGCGGCTGGCGCCGTTGACTTCGATGCCCACATGGGGAATCAGCACCAGAATCAGCATGATCACCGACACCACCAGCAACGGGAGGGAAAACCGGCGGAAGGAATGATAATCGAACCGTGGAACGATCAGCATCACCACAACGCCGGCCGCAGCAAAAAGAAGCTGACGCTTGATGTAGTGATAGCTGTCCCCGTACTTATAAAGAGCGCTGACGTAGCTGGCAGAGGCCACCATGATCAAGCCAAAGGCAAGGAGGCATAAAACCAGAATCAAAAAGACCAGATCGATTCCTCCGGCTTCTCCCTTTTGCACCAGCCATTTCTTTTTGTTCTTTTTTTCGGGCTTTGCCAAAGGTTTTTCCTCCTCTCAGAAAAGCTTGGGCTCAAACGTTGAAATAGCGATAATAAAACATTCCCCACAGCGCCAGCAGACATCCGATGGCGCTGATCGCCGTAAAGACGGCTACGATTTTGTTTTCCGACCACCCGCACATCTCAAAATGATGATGGATCGGCGTCATTTTGAAAATACGCTTGCCGTGGGTCAGCTTATAGAAGCCCACCTGAAGAACCACCGAAAGTCCTTCAAGCAGATAGAGGATCCCGCCGATCACAAAGAAATACGGAAGGTCGTAGGCCATCGCCAGCGCCACGACCGAAGCGCCCAGAAAGAGGGATCCGGTATCGCCCATAAAGACCTTTGCGGGATGGAAGTTATAAATCAGGAAGGCCGCCAGTCCGCCGGTCAGCGCCGCCGCAAAAATGGTGATCCCGGCATTGCTTCCCCCGCCGGGCAGGAAAAATCCCATGATGATAAAGGAAATGGTATAGGGCAGGGAAACGCTGGTGGCCAGGCCGTCCAGCCCGTCGGTCAGGTTGACGGAATTGACGAAGAAAAAGAGCAGCGGTATCATCAGCAGAAAATAAAAATAATAGAGATGCACCCGCAGATTAAGGTAGGGAATAAAAATAGTATTTGTAATTGTATTGGTTGTATACAACGCGCCGAGGAAGAGGGCGATCAGCAGGAGAAGCGGCAGGGTTTTTTGCACAACGGAAAGACCCTTATTGCGCTTTTTGACCACCTTCACATAATCGTCGGTAAAGCCGACGGCGGCGCAGCCCAGCGCAAAAAGCAGGCAGATCAGCAGCCGCCACTCGCCCCTGACCGCATCGGCGATCGCAGCGATCAGGCCGATCAGCGTAACGGGGATGATAAAAATCAAACCGCCCATGATCGGCGTGCCCTGCTTGGTCGCCTTATGCCAGACCGGCCCGATCTCCAGAATATTTCCGGCGCATTTCAAACGCCGCAGCAGCGGCAGGATCCAGGGCGCCAGAATCAGCGCCAGCAAAAAACTCACCGCCGTAACGACAATGATCAGCCATTCATTCATTTTTTTCACCCAACCTTTCTTTTAATGCAGCTATCAGCCGGTCGAAGCCCATGGAATTGGATGCCTTGAACAGCACGGTATCCCCGGGACACACCGCCCGAATCAGCAGCGGCTCCGCCGCCGCGCGGGTGGGCGCATAATACCGCTCCACCGTATCCGGCAGCGCCTGATAGAGCGCTTCGGCCCGTTCTCCGGCCGCTATCACGCAATCGATCTGCAAAGCGCCGCAGAGCGCGCCGATCTCCTCATGCCCGCGCCGCTCATAGGCGCCCAGCTCCAGCATATCGCCCAGCACCGCCACCCGGCGCCCGCTTTTTCCGGCAAGCACCCGGAGGGCGGCGGCCATGGAATCGGGCGACGCGTTATAGGTATCGTCGATGATCGTTACGCCACCGACGGTTTCGGTAAACATCCGGCGGCCGTCGCCGCCAAAGGACTCGATGCCCTGCTTTAATTTTTCCGGCTCCACGCCCAGAAGATGGCCTGCGCCGAAGGCTGCCAGGGCGTTCATGATCTGATGATCCCCCTCCAGCCGCAGGGAAAGCTCCAGAGAGCCTCCGGGATAGAAGAGCGTAAACCGGCCTGCGCCCCGCTTTTCCGCCCGATAATCATTATGCGCCGAAAAGCCGAAATAATAGCACTCCTTTTCCGGCCGCGCGCCATAGAGAAGCGGTTCATCGCCGTTGAGCAGCGCCTTTCCGCCGGGGCCCAGAGCGTCTACCAGCTCCAGCTTCGCCCGGGCGATATTTTCCCGGCTCTTCAGCAGCTCCAGATGCGCCGTTCCGATATTGGTCACCACGGCGATATCGGGCCGGACAAATCGGGTCAGATACCGGATCTGCCCCAAACCGCGCATCCCCATCTCAACAACGGCCGCCTGATCGGAATCCCGCACCGCAAGCCCGGTCAGCGGAACGCCCAGCTCGTTATTCCGGTTCCCCACCGTGCCGGACGCCTGCATGGCCGGCGCCAGCGCCGCTAAAATGAAGTTTTTGGTGGTTGTTTTCCCCACGCTCCCGGTAACGGCAACGATCCTGGCCTTCTGCTCCGATAAATGAACCCTGGCCAGCACCCCCAGTGCCTCCCGCACGTCCTCCACGCGGAAATAGGGATGGCGCAAAGGCCGTTCTATCGGCTTGGAACCGAGAAAAACGATGTGGTGGAATTTTTCATCCAAAGCGGGAATGAAGGAATGACCGTCCACCCGCTCGCCCTCGATGGCCGCAAAAAGGCAGCCCTCCCGAGCCAGGCGGGAATCTGTTGTCACTTCCAAAACGGGATCGTCCTCCTGCGCCGCCCCGCCCAGCGCCGCGGCGATCTTTTTTACGGTCAGCATTGCTCCAGATATTCCTTCACGATTTCTTTTTCATCAAAATGGATCTTGGTTTTTCCTAAAATCTGATAATCCTCATGCCCTTTTCCCGCCAGCAGGATCAAATCGCCGGCGCGGGCGTTTCTGATCGCATAGCCGATAGCTTCCCGGCGGTTTTCAATCACAACATAGGGCGGCTCCGCCCCTTCCAGCCCGGTCAGGATATCCTTGATGATCTCGCCCGGCTCCTCGGTTCGGGGATTATCGGAGGTCACGATCAGAAAATCGCTGTATTTTGCGGCAGCCTTGGCCATCAGCGGCCGCTTGGTGCGGTCGCGGTCGCCGCCGCAGCCGAAAAGGGTGACGATCCGCCCCTTGGCACAGGCGCGAAGCGTAGAGAGAATATTTTCCAGCGCGTCGGGCGTATGGGCATAGTCCAGCATCACGGTAAAGGGATAGCCGTCCGTTATGATCTCCGCGCGCCCCGGGACCCGGGGGATCCGATTCAGCCCCTCCGCCACCTGCTCAAAATCATAACCGGCGGCCAGCAAAACGCCGGCGGCGCACAGCGTGTTGTGCACCGTAAACAGCCCGGGCGTCGAAACGGTGACCGGCGCCGCTTTCCCGCAGGCCTTCAGGGTATAGGAAACGCCGGTCAG
Source organism: uncultured Clostridia bacterium (assembly GCA_944387895.1). Taxonomy (GTDB): domain Bacteria; phylum Bacillota; class Clostridia; order Oscillospirales; family QAKW01; genus QAKW01. The sequence goes on along the minus strand of CALXGQ010000015.1, from coordinate 67,145 downwards.
CTCCACCGCGATATCGCAGGCGGTAACGTCCGCCGCCCCTTCCGAGGAATAGGTCAGCCCGCCGAACCGCTCCGCCAGCTCTCTGCCCACGGCGTCGTCGGCATTGAAAACCTTTTTTTCCGCCATGGAAAACAGCCGGGCTTTCGCCGCTTTATAGTTTTCCATGGTTTTATGATAATCCAGATGATCCTGGGTCAGGTTGGTAAACCCGGCCACGGCAAAGGGCAGGCTATCCACCCGCCGCTGATCCATCGCCTGAGAGGAAACCTCCATGACTACCGTCTGAACGCCGGCGTCGCGCATTTCCCGCAGGATGGAAAAAAGCTGATAGGGCTCCGGCGTGGTAAAGACCGCGGGATAGCGTTCGGCGCCGATCATATTGCAGACCGTGCCCAGCAGCCCGGCCCGAACGCCCATGCCGTCCAGAATGCTTTTGATAAACTGGGTTGTGGAGGTCTTGCCGTTGGTTCCGGTCACCGCCAGAAAGCGCATATCCCGCTCCGGATGACCGAAATAATTGGCGCACACCTGCTGAAACCCATCCCGGGTGGATTCCACCAGAATCTCCGGCACGCCGGTATGCACCGGCCGCTCCGCCAGAATAACGGCGGCTCCGGCAGCGGCGGCTTTTGCCGCATAATCATGGCCGTCCGCCTGCTCGCCGGGGATGGCGGCGAAAAGGAACCCCTCCTTTACCGCCCGGGAATCACAGGTAATACCGGTGATTTCGCGATCCGTGAAAGGATCCCGGACCGGCAAGCCCTTCAATAGTGCCGATAACAGCATTTTCACCCTCCTCTTTCGGATGTTCTACATACTTGAAACGCCTTCGGAGCTGTTGGTGCGGATGGTAATGACCGTTCCCTCCGCCACAACGGTTCCCGCCTCGGGCGATTGGGAGATCACCAGCGCGTCGGAGCCGGAAACCTCATTGCCCACCACCCGGACGTTCAGGCCTTCGCTCTTGATCCGGTTGGTCGCGCCGGCCACCGAATAATCCACCAGATCCGGAACGACGATATCCTTCGTCGGCGATGCGTCGCCGGTATAAAGGATCAGCGTCCCGCTCTGCGGCATCGTGGTGCCGGCCTCCGGCATCTGCGCGGTAACGGTATCTCCGTCGCCCTCGATTTTATAGGTGATCTCGGCGTCGATCAGCGCAGCCGTCGCTTCCTCCAGAGATTGATCAAGATAGGAGGGAACGGAAATATCCAGCGTGGCAAGCTCCTCTTCCGTATACTGGGGCTGTACGCCCAGATAAGGCAGAACGTCGCTCAGGATATCCCCCGCCACCGGCGCGGCGATCACGCCGCCGTAGATCTCCCCGGCGCTGGGGGAATCCAGCATCACCAGGATCGCATACTCCGGATCGTCCGCCGGAGCAAATCCGATAAAGGAAGAAATATAGGTTTTCACGCCGGTTGCAACGTAATCATCGATTTTTTCAGACGTTCCCGTCTTGCCGGCGACCCGGTAGCCCTTCACATATGCGTTTTTACCGGAACCAACGGTGACCACCTCTTCCAGCAGGCTGCAAACCAGCTCGCTGGTTTCTTCGGATATGACCTGACGCTTGATCTCCGGCTCCACGTTCTTCACGACCTTTTCCGAGCCGTCCTCCTGGGTTTCGGTGATCTCCTTGACAACGTGCGGCGTCACCAGATTCCCGCCGTTGCAGGCCGCCGCCACGGCGGTGATCATCTGAAGCGGAGTGATCTTGAAGTTCTGGCCGAAAGCGGCCGTCGCCAGCTCCACCTCCTGAAAGGTGGAAAACCAGATCCCTCTGGCCTCGCCGTTGAGATCCACGCTGGTTTTTTCCGTCAAACCAAAGTTTTTGAAATACTGATAGAAGGTTTCCGTCCCCAGCTTTTCACCAATGGAAATAAACGCCGGATTGCAAGAATTCTGAATCGCTTCCGCCAGCGTCTGGAATCCGTGACCGCCGGATCTCCAGCACCGGATGACCCGGTCGGCCACCCGGATATAACCGGGGCAGGTAAAGGTATCGGCGGTGGTGACCAGCCCCTCCTCCAACGCCATGGAAAGCGTTACGATCTTAAAGGTGGAGCCGGGCATATAGGTATCCACGATACATTTGTTCCGCCAGATCTTGTTGCGGCAGTCCGTCGTCTGCTCCTCCAGCTCCTCCCCGGTATAGGCGGAAAGGGTATCCAGCACCATTTCGTCGGTAATGGTGTAGTACTGATTGGGATCATAATTGGGCAGCGACGCCATCGCCAGGATCTCCCCCGTCTTGACGTTCATAACGATGCCGGCGGCGCCCTCCAGACATTTCTGCTCCTCCCGGGCGGCCTGCAAATGCTTTTCCAGATAATACTGCACCGTTTCGTCGATCGTCAGCACGACGTTCTGTCCGTTTTCCGCCGCCACATAGGTTTCATATTCGTAAGGAAGCTCCGTTCCGACGGCGTTTTTGGCGGTGATCAGCTTGCCGGAAGTACCCTGCAGATATTCGTTGTAAATCGATTCGATGCCGTCTAGCCCCACGTTATCGGTGCCGGTAAAGCCCAGAATGTGGCAGGCCAGGCTGTTATAGGGATAATACCGCTTGGTATCCTCCACCAGATAAATGCCCTCCAGGTCGTTTTCATCGATAAAGACGCGCACCTGATCCGCCACATCGGATTCGATCCGCCGCTTGACGATCTCGTAGTAGTTGTTTTTCTGGGTCTTTTCATAAACCGTTTCCGCATCTACCCCCAGAATCTCCGAAAGCCCTGAAGCGATCAGGCGGCAAAGAGCCTCATCCTCCTGATCGATGGAATTGGGCGATAAATAAACCGTTTCCACCGATGCCGAAACAGCCAGTTCCGTATAGGTCCGGCTGTATATCACGCCGCGGTTGGCGGCCAGCGTGGTGTCCATGGTCTGCTGACTGATGGCCTTCGCCTGATAAAAATTATAATTTACAATCTGATAGCTCACCAGTCGCCCTGCCAGCCACAGCATCAGCGCCCCCGCAAAAATCGCCAGCACAACCGTACTCCGGCGTACCATCGATCGGCTCGGTCCCTTTCCCATTCAAGCGGCTCCTTTCCAGCAAATGACGGTGTAAAATTACACTTTCTCTGCTATTGTATCAAAATAACGCAAATTTTTTTCCGTATATAAAGCGCAAAATGAGAGTAAGAATAAATTCCCACTCTCGTTTCACTTTTTATCCTATTAACCGTCAGCTCAGATATTCCAAAAGAATATTGAATTCTGCAACGACGCCGTCCCACCAGCTATCGTCCTTCGGTTCGTCCTTGATGATTTCAACCGTATCGTCGGTCAGCAGATTGATGGTCTGGATCTGATAATTTTCGATTTTGACCATTCCCAGCTCTTCCGTTGCGATCCGCTCGATTTCATCCAGAGAATTTTTCTGCTCGATGGCGACCTGCAAAGCCCTCGCCTCTCCTTCCAGCCGGGTCAGCTCGGATTTGGCGGACAGCAGATCGTTGGATACCTCATTGAGAGCGATGTGGCTGTATAAAAGATATCCGCCGATCGCCAGAAACGCCGCGATACACAATATCACAGACCAGCGAATATTATGAATATTTATTTTTTTCATGAGGTCCTCCTTTTTTATTCGATGTCTATATTTTTTCCGCTACCCGGAGCTTGGCGGATTTTGAGCGGTGATTTTCCGTAAGTTCTGCCGCAGACGCCGTGATCGGTTTGTGGGTAACCGGCCGGAGCAGCGGTTTTCTGCCACAGACACAGACCGGCAGACTTTTATCGCAGATACAGCCGGCTGCCAGATCCGCAAAGGTCGTTTTGACGATGCGGTCCTCCAGAGAATGAAAGGTCATCACAACCAGTCGGCCGCCCGGTCGGAGAAGCGCGGCGGCGTCACGCAGAGCCTGCTCCAGAATCCGCAGCTCGCCGTTGACTTCGATGCGAATCGCCTGAAAGGTGCGCTTGGCCGGATGCTTCTTCCCGTATCGCGCCTTGGGCGGAAAGGCCTTTTCCACCAGCGCCGCCAGCGCGCCCGTCGTTTGGATCGGCGCCTGCGCCCGCTGCCGGCAGATGGCCGCCGCGATCCGGGGGCTCATCTTTTCCTCCCCATAGCGGTAAAGGATCTCCGTCAGTTGTTCCTGGGAATAGGTGTTGACCACCTGATAGGCGTCCAGAGGATTATCCCGATCCATCCGCATATCCAAAGGCGCGTCGAACCGGTAGGAAAATCCGCGGCTTTTTTCGTCCAGCTGAAAGCTGGAAACGCCCAGATCAAAGAGGATTCCGTCGATCGCCGCGATCCCTTCCTGCTCCAGCACCCGGCGCAGATCGGAGAAATTGGATTTCACCGCCCGGAACCGTGCGCCGAAAGGCGCCAGCCGCGCCGACGCCGCGTTGATCGCATCACGATCCTGATCGATTCCGATCAGAAGACCGCTTTCCAGCTTTTCCGCAATCAGGCTGCTATGCCCGCCGCCGCCAAGGGTGGCGTCCACATAGACCCCGTCCGAACGGATGGCCAGCGCGTCGATGCACTCCTGCGCCATAACGCTGTAATGCGCAAATTCTTCCATCAGAAGCCCAGCTCATCCATGGCCGCCGCGATGCTCTCAGCATCCAGAGAAGCGGCCATCTCGGCAAATCGATCGGGATTCCAGATCTCCGCCCGATTTCCGTTTCCAATGATCACCGCGCGCCCTTCAATGCCTGCAAGACGGCGCAAATCGGCCGAAAGCTGAATCCTGCCCTGCTTATCGGGAGAAACGTCTTTTTTATAAGCGTTGAAAAAAGTGGAAATCCTGCGTCCTTTGGAAAGAGGCGTTGCCAGAAGCTTCCCTTCCAGCTCCTTCCACGCTTCACGGGTCAGCACATACACGCATCCATCCAACCCCTGCGTCAACACGACCTCGCCGCCCATCTGTTCCTTGAGCTCCTTGGGCAAAATAACGCGGCCTTTTTCGTCAACGAAATTTTCATAATAACCGGTCAGATAAACCATGTATGCACCCCCTTTCTTACCCACTTTCTCACTACTTACTACCCATTTAATCTCCACTTGATTTAAATTATAACAAATTTTTTTAAAAAAGCAAGACTATTTCATAAAAAATAAAAATTTTACAATTCGCCGCAAATCGGGCAAATGCGGCAAAATATGTGCAAAAAATCGGCAGGAGGATGTGTAAACGGAGGCCAAAACAGCCGGGCGGACGCCAGGGCACAGGGAGCAAAGAGCGCAAAAAACGATAGAAGGCTGCGTAAAGAAAGCGCAGGGACAAAAACGTCGCCGGGCATAAAAAAACATCGCCGGAGCGAAAAAACCGCCGAACGTGGTGAAGTGCCGCCAGGCATGGAAAAAGCGCCGCCGGGCATAAAAAAGCCCCGCCGGGCGCGGAGCGCAGGGGGCAAAGAGCGCAAAAAAACCGGCGGCGCCTCTGCAAAGAGGCCCGCCGGGCTTTTTCTTTATTCTTATAATTTCAGGTCGTCCTTGCGGATCCAGCCGATTTTCCGCAGCAGAAGACCGCCCGCCCAGGACAAAACAGCCGGCAGCACGAAGCAGATCAAAATCAGCCCGATCCAGTCCATAGCCGTAATCTGCTTGCCGGTTTCCACCCAGCCGGTATAGATGCCGATCTGGCCGACCAGCCCGCAGGTGCCCATGCCGGAAGAAACGGCGGGGCCGTTCATCTCCAGCCGGAAAAGACAGGTGGCCAGCGGGCCTGTAATGGCAGAGGCTACGGTGGGAGGAATCCAGATCCGCGGATTCCGAACAATATTGCCCATTTGCAGCATGGAGGTGCCAAGACCCTGAGAAACCAGGCCGCCCCAGCGGTTTTCCCTGAAGCTCATCACCGCAAAGCCCACCATCTGCGCGCAGCAGCCCGCCACCGCCGCGCCGCCGGCAAGGCCGGTCAGCCCCAGAGCGGCGCAGATCGCGGCGCTGGAAATCGGCAGAGTCAGCGCGATGCCCACCAGAACCGAAACAATGATCCCCATCCAGAAGGGCTGCAGCTCCGTTGCCTGCATGATCAGAGTGCCAAAGGCGCTGGCGGCCTTGCCGATCCAGGGCGCTAGCAGCGCAGAGAGCGCCACGCCGGCAAAAATGGTAACGGAAGGAGTGACCAGAATATCGATCTTTGTTTCTTGGGAAACGATCTTTCCGCATTCGGCGGCAATGATGGCAACAAACAAAACCGCCAGCGGGCCGCCCGCTCCGCCCAGCCCGTTTGCCGCGCTGCCGACCGCCGCCAGAGAAAAGAGCACCAGATTGGGCGCTTTCAGGGCATATCCGATGGCGATCGCCATTGCCGGCCCCGACATGGCGGAGGCATATTTCCCCACCTCCACCAGAAACGCCCAGCCGGTGAGATCGCCGATGGTATCAAGGATCGTTCCGATCAGAAGAGAGCAGAAAAGACCCTGCGCCATTGCGCCGAGCGCGTCGATAAAATAGCGCTTCCAGGAAAACTCCACGTTTTTGCGGGCCAAAAAAGCCTTGACCTTATCCAATTCCATTCCTCCCTATTTTAATATTGGGCTCATTTTATCACAGGATCAAAAGAAAAACAAGGTCAATGTTTGCCGAAAACAAAGCAATCACCGACCCTGCTTTTGCCGATTTTAACGATTCAGCAGCGTTTCCAGCCCGCTGATATCATCGAACGAATATGCCGGGATCTCATCGTTGGGCAGCGGCCACGGGGACTGCGAACGGATCCAGACGGGAACATACCCCGCCATCCGGGAGCCCCGCACATCGTTCACCGGATGATCGCCCACATAGTAGAGCTGCTCCGCAGGGACGCCCAGCCGGTCAGCCATATAGGAAAAGGCTTCGGGCTCCGGCTTGCGGAAGCGGATATCGCCGTCCTTGGGAGAAGCGCAGACAATAACGTCAAAACAGCTTTCCAGCCCCAGCCGATCCAGCTTTTTATATTGCAGCGTGCGATTTCCGTTGGTCAGCAGCCCGGTTTTATAACCGTTTTGCCGCAGCTTTTCCAGAAAGCCCCGCGCCGACGGAAGGGGAACCGCCACCTCGCTGATCCTTTTGTAATAATAATCCACCATCATTTTATAGGTAGGACAGCAGTCCGCATTGAAAAAATGCTCTTCGATCAGACGCTGATATACGCCCTCCCACCCAAGGGTCAGCACATACAGCGATTCGGTATGGCAAAAATGCCGAATGCAGCGTTCCATATTGTATCCCGGATTGATATACCCTTTGATTTTTTCATAATCAAGCCGGAGAATTTCCGCAAGCGTTCCATAGCGGTCGTAAAGCGTATTATCCAGATCAAAGACAAATCCCCTCATTTTTCCTTCCCCTTCGCGTTTTTAGAACATTATATGCCACCTTTTTATAAAATGCAAGAAAAAACCGCACGCTCATCAAGAGCGTGCGGAAAAATCAGCCGGTTGCTTCGGTGAGGTTGATGGTGATATCCAGCTCCTCGCCGTTGCGCCATATTTTAATGGTAACGACGTCTCCGGGATGGAAGGAATCCTTCAGGTCGTTCAGTTCCGCCATGGAGGAGATCTCCTCGCCGTTGAACCCGATGATCACGTCCCCTTCCTGAAGCCCCTTGGCCGCCGCGTCGCATTCCGGATCCACATAGGAAACATAAACGCCCTGGGGCAGATTGTGATACGCCGCGTAGGTTTCCGTCAGATCCTGCCCCTGGATGCCGATATAGGCGCGGGTCTTGACGTAGCCGTAGTTGATCAGCTCCTCCGCCACCTCCACAACGTAATTGATGGGGATCGCAAAGCCGATTCCCTCATATTCCGTGGCTACCAGCTTGGAAGAGGTAATCCCGACGACCTGGCCATAGGCGTTGACCAGCGGCCCGCCGCTGTTTCCGGGGTTGATGGACGCGTTGGTCTGGATCAGCGTCATGAAGGTTCCGTTCATCTCGATTTTCCGGTTCAGCGCCGAGATGATCCCGTTCGTCAGGGTGCCCGCCAGCTCCATGCCGTAGGGGTTGCCGATGGCGGCCACCGTTTCGCCTACCTCCAGATCGTCGCTGTCCCCCAGCTCAACAGGGGAAAGGCCTTCCGCGTCGATCTTCAGAATCGCAAGATCGGAGCGATCATCTTCGCCGACGATCACCGCGTCGTACTCTGTAATGCCATCGCTGAGGACAACGACAACCTGCGCCGCACCCTCCACCACATGATCATTGGTGATGATATAGCCGTCCTGGCTGATGATGAACCCGGATCCGGAAAAGCTCGCTTCCATTCTGCCGTCCTCGGAAATCAGGATCCCAACCACGCTGTTCTGCACCTTTTTATTGATCTCGACCAGCGTAAGCTCCTCGCCGGTCTTTTCTTCTTTGGTGATTTCCGGCATATTATAGACCGTTTCCTCGTCCCGCTGCGCGCCGCTCTGAGATTCCGATGATCCTCCGCCGATGATTTCTCCAGTACTGCTGTCCCCGCCGCTGTCTGTTTCCGGAAGCAGCGTTTCCAGATTGCCGACAAAGAACGAAGCAATGATCAGAAGGCAGCAAATCAGCATAACGCCCGCCGCCACCGCCGCTACGATAACCGCCGTTTTATTGCCCTTCTTTTTTGCAACGGGATACCCGTAGGGATTCATATTCTGATAGGGATGGGGATTCTGATAGGTATAGCTCCGGCTTTCTGCGGCGTTCTGCCCGGCGGGCTCTCCGCCCATGGCGGCAGCCTCCGGCGGGTTCATCTGCCCGGCAGGCTCTCCACCCATGGCGGCAGCTTCCGGCACGTTCATCTGCCCGGCGGGCTCTCCGCCCATGGCGGCAGCCTCCGGTGCGGCGGACTGCCCGGCAGGCTCTCCACCCATGGCGGCAGCCTCCGGCGGGTTCATCTGCCCGGCCGGCTCTCCACCCATGGCGGCAGCTTCCGGCGGGTTCATCTGCCCGGCGGGCTCTCCGCCCATGGCAGCAGCCTCCGGCGGGTTCATCTGCCCGGCGGGCTCTCCGCCCATGGCAGCAGCCTCCGGTGCGGCGGACTGCCCGGCGGCTTCTGTTCCTTCGTGATTCCAATCAGGCAATTCCCTGCCGGCTGCTTCCTTCCCGCTCACAGGCGGCTGCTCCGGGCAGCCGCTCGATGGGGAAATATGTCCTTCCGGCATTTTATTCTTATTCTCGTCCATCGCTTGCCTCCTACATATCGCTCTCCGCAGCTTCCTGCAACGTAAAGGAAAACTCGGCGAATTCTCCTTCTTTTGACGTTACAAACAAGTCTTCGTGATGCGCTTCGATCATGTTTTTCACCATATATAGACCCAAACCGACGCCCCGGCGGTTTTCGCCCCGGCTTTTATCGGTTTTGTAAAAACGCTCAAAGATCTTTCCAACCTCTTCCTCCGGGATGCCCTGCCCGGTATTGCGGACAAAGAAGCGGATCTTTTTCTTTTCCCGGCGCAGCCCGATGGTGATTTCTCCGTTTTCCGGCGTGAACTTGACCGCATTATCCATCAGATTATAGATCACGCGGTAGATGGCGTCGCGATCCCCGACGGCGTAAACGGCGTCCTCCGGGAGCTGGAGATTCAGATTTATTTTTTCCTTCGAAATGCGATCCTCTATCGTCAGAACGACCCGATGCCCGATTTCAGTCAGATTAAAGGGCTTCATCTGATAAGTGATCTCGCCGGACTGGACCCTGGCCACCTCCAGCAGATTATTGACCATCCGGGTCAGGCGTTTGACCTCTTCGGAAACCAGAACCAGATATTTCTGCTCCATTTCCGGCGGGATGGTGCCGTCCAGGATCCCATCGACAAATCCGCCGATCGTGGTCATCGGCGTCCGCAGCTCATGGGAAACGTCCGCGATAAAATCACGGCGCATATTCTCCAGCCGATCGAGATTATCCGCCATATGATTAAAGGTGCCCGCCAACGCGCCCAGCTCGCCCTCCGGCGGGACGCTGATCCGCCGGGAAAAATCGCCCTTGGAATAGGACTTTGCCGCCGCGGCCATCTCGTTGAGGGGGCGGGTGATCTGGCGGGTAATAAAGTACAGCAAAACAACGGCAAACAGAAGCGCGCCCAGGCCGCACAAAAGATAGACGCCCAGAATGCTGTACATGACAGAGCTGACCCGCACCTGAGGCGCCGTGACAAACACGCATCCGATCGTTGCGTCGCCGTCGGCGGCAAAGATCGGCACCCCGACGGTATAGGAATTTCCCATCGATTCGATAAAGACGCTCTGGCGGCGGTAGATCTCCCCGGACATCACCTTCCCCACCGCGCTGCTGGGCAGATTGAGCGCGACGCTCTCGTCCAGCGTGCTCTGCACCACATAGCCCCATTGATTGACGATGATCACATCGCTGCCGATGGTTTCCTTTACTGTTTCGATGGAGCCGGCCATCACCGTCCCAACGAACACGTTATAGTTTACCGGCATCCCCTGCAGCATGGAAGCGATTTTGGAAGCGGCGTTTTCCATATTACGGTCCTGCTCCTGCACGCTCTGGACGGTATAAACCGTCGTTGTTGCCGTGCCCAGAATAAAGACCGTGAGCAGAATAATCAATGCGCAGGCATTGAAATACCGAACAAAAATTCTTTTGTGCACTTATTCCACCGTTTCAAATTTATATCCGATCCCCCAAACGGTGCGAATCGACCATTTTTCGGAAACGCCCTCTAATTTTTCGCGGATCCGCTTGATATGGACGTCTACCGTGCGGGAATCACCGAAATACTTAAAGCCCCAGATCTCGTCCAGAAGCTGATCCCGGGTAAATACGCGGTTGGGGTTTTTGGCGAGATGATAAAGCAGCTCGATCTCCTTGGGCGGAGCATCCACCTGCTTTCCCGCCACCACCAGCTTGTAGTTGGTGAGGGAAACATAGAGATTTTCATATTCTACCTCCTGGCGGGTTTCGTCAGGAGAGTTCCCGACCCGACGCAAAACGGTTTTAATCCGGGCCATCACCTCTTTGGAATCAAAGGGTTTCGTCACATAATCATCGGCGCCGAGCTCCAGACCCAGCACCTTATCGAAGGTTTCGCCCTTGGCGGAAAGCATGATGATCGGCACGTTGGAGCTTTGCCGGATCTCCCGGCAAACCTGCCAGCCGTCTTTTTTAGGCAGCATGATGTCCAGCAGAATCAAATCGGGATTAAAGGATTCAAATTTCCGCACCGCCTCTTCACCGTCACCGGCTGTTTCTACCGTATACCCTTCTTTGGCCAGATACAGCGTCAGCAGTTCACAAATGTTCTGTTCATCGTCTACCACTAAAATTCTGCTCATCTTTTTACCTCTTTTCCGTTTTAAACTGTTGGAATATCTTCCGGCTTTCTTACAGTATAATCATTTCTTTATAAAAATGGGTGAAGAAATTGTTAACAAATCAAAAAAATATTAGGTATTTTTAAATGGATAGAAGAGCTGTTCCAGTCTTTCCGGCGCAGCCGAACCGGCGGAGAGATCCGCCAGACTTTTCAGAAGCTGCGGTTCCTCCGCCGCGCGGATGGTCAGCAGCATCTGCACCTCCGCCCCGAAATCGGCGGAAATGTCTTCCGCCCGCTGCAATTCCGGCAGCCGCAGAATCCTTTCATAAAGGGAGTAGGCGCACCGGATCCGCATCCGCACGCCCGGCTCCATTCTGGCCAGCCCCGCGGCCTCCACGCCCTCCGCCGCGCCCCGGGAATAGGCGCGGCAAAGACCGCCGGCCCCCAGCAGGATCCCGCCGAAATAGCGCGTCACCACCACGGCGGCGTCGTAAAGATCCTGCTTTTTCAAAACGTCCAGCATCGGCATTCCGGCCGTTCCGCCCGGCTCGCCGTCGTCGTAGAAACGTTCGATCAGCGGATTTTTGATGCGATAGGCGGCGCAATGATGGGTGGCGTCCGGAAATTCGGCCCGGATCGCCGCCAAAAAGGCTTCCGCCTCCTCCGCGCTCTCCACCCGGCAAAGGGTGGTGATGAAGCGGCTTTTTCGCTCGGTAAACTCCGTCCGGCTGCGTGTGGCGGGAACGCAATAGCTCTGATCTTTCATATGTTCTCTCCCCATCAAAAATAACCTGTTTCAAGAATACCATACCGCGAATCTTTTCGCAATAAAAAACGGGAAGAAAGCGGAAAATCCGCTGTTCTTCCCTGATTTTCAGGAGTTCAGACCGTCCAGATAGGCATTGGCCGCCAGCCCTGCCACCGCGCCGTCCGCAGCGGCGGTAACCAGCTGCCGCACCGCTTTTTGGCGGCAGTCCCCAGCTGCAAAAACGCCCGGTTCCGAAGTTTGGCAATCCTCCCCCGCCGCGATATAGCCGGCTTCGTCCAGCCGCACCAGATCCCGGAAGGGCTCGTTCGCCGGCTGCTGCCCCACCGCGATGAAGAGGCCGTCTACCGGCAGGGTTTTCGTCTGTTCCCCGCCCCGAAGCTCCAGCGCCTCAAGCTTTTCTTCGCCGATCAGGCTCTGAACCACATATCCGGTGCAGAGCTCCACGTTCGGCGCCTTTTTGAGCCGCTCCAGCAGCACCGGCTCGCAGCGGAAGCCTGCCCGCCGGTGAACCAGCGTCACCTTCCGGCAAAGCTCCGCCAGCGCAAGAGCCGACTGCACCGCAGCATTTCCGCCGCCGACTACCGCAACGTCCCTGCCCTTATAAAAAGCACCGTCGCAGACCGCGCAATAGGAGATCCCAGGAAGCGTTTCTTCCCGCTCCAGCCCCAGATGGCGGTGCACGGAGCCGGTCGCCAGGATCAGCGCTCCGGCCTGGTAACGCTCGCCGTCCGTGGTTTCAACGACAAAATGTTCTCCCTCCCGGACCGCGCCGCCGACCTCGGCCGGCTCGATAACGCCGCCGAACCGATAAACCTGATCCGCCAGCTTATCGGCGTATTCCACACCGCTGACCCCATACAGGCCGGGGAAATTCTCGATCCGGGCAGAGGCGGTGATCTGGCCGCCCAGAGCGGTCGATTCCAGAATCAGAACCGTTTTCCCGGCGCGCAGCAGGTAAATCGCCGCAGTCAGCCCGGCGGTTCCGCCGCCGATCACGATCACATCATACATGAGCGCTTACCCGCTTGATATAGCTGCGGATCTCGGAAGCGTTGGTCAGCTTTTCGATCCCGCCGTCGGTCTCCACGATCAGCGTCGGCGCACGGTTGATCTGATACGCCTCCACCAGAGACCGGTTTTCCGGCGCTTCGGCGTCCAGCTTTTCATAGCTGATCTCCGCCTGATCCAGCATGGAAGCGGCCATTTTACAGTTGGGGCAGGTCTGGGTCGTGAAAAGCAGCACCCGGTTTCCGCCGATCACCTCCGGCTCCGCGTCCCCGCCACAGCACCCGCAGGTATGCGGCGTGGGGATCTTGGTGGCGGCGATCCGCTGATCATACAGGCGGCGATCCTTGAACTCCTGCGCCTTGCCGTCGTTCCAGTTCTGAACCGGGCGGTAATACCCGGTGATCCGGCTGTATACCTCAGTATTCTCGCCGCAGTGCGGGCAGGAGTACTGCTCGCCGGTGATATAGCCGTGGTTTTTACATACGGAATAGGTGGGGGACATCGAATAATAGGGCAGGCGATAATTTTCCGCGATCTTCCGCACCAGGTCGGCCGCCGCCTTCCAATCCGGCAGCTTTTCGCCCATATAAGCGTGAAAGACCGTTCCGGACGTATAAAGGGTATGAAGCTCGTCCTGCATATCCAGAGCCGTAAAGATATCGTCGGTAAAGCCCACCGGAAGATGGGAGGAATTGGTATAATAGGGCGTGCCGTCCATATTCGCGGTAACAATGCCCGGGAACCGCTTGACATCGTGCTTGGCCAGCCGGTAAGAAGTGGATTCCGCCGGCGTAGCCTCCAGATTATAGAGATCGCCGTATTGCTCCTGATAATCCGAAAGGCGCTCCCGCATATGATTCAGCACATCCTTGGCAAACTGCTGACCTTCGGCGGTCGTCAGGTTCTTTTTGAGCCAGCAGGCATTGAGCGCCGCTTCGTTCATCCCCACCAGACCGATGGTGGAAAAGTGATTATCAAAGGAGCCCAGATACCGCTTGGTATAGGGATAAAGCCCTTCATTGAGGAACTTGGTGATGACCGTGCGCTTGATATGGAGCGACCGGGCGGAAATATCCATCAGCCGATCCAGACGGGCATAGAATTCCTCTTCGCTGGCGGACTGGAATGCGATGCGGGGCAGATTGATGGTAACAACGCCCACAGAACCGGTGCTTTCCCCGGAACCGAAAAATCCGCCGGACTTTTTACGCAGCTCCCGGAGATCCAGCCGCAGGCGGCAGCACATACTGCGCACGTCGCTGGGCTCCATATCGCTGTTGATATAATTGGAAAAATAAGGCGTTCCGTACTTCGCGGTCATTTCAAAGAGAAGCTTGTTGTTCTGGGTTTCCGACCAGTCGAAGTCCCGGGTGATGGAATATGTGGGGATGGGATACTGGAAACCGCGGCCGTTGGCGTCCCCTTCGATCATCGTTTCGATGAAGGCGCGGTTGATCATATCCATCTCTTTTTTACAGTCGCCATAGGTGAAGTCCATCTCCTTCCCGCCCACAATGGCAGGAAGATCCTTCAGATCCGACGGCACCGTCCAGTCCAGGGTGATATTGGAGAAAGGCGCCTGCGTTCCCCAGCGGCTGGGCGTATTCACACCGTAAACAAAGGACTGAATGCAGTTTTTGACCTCCCAGTAGCTCAGGTTATCCACCCGGACAAAGGGCGCCAAATAGGTATCAAAGGAGCTGAACGCCTGGGCGCCGGCCCACTCGTTTTGCATGATGCCGAGGAAGTTAACCATCTGATTGCAGAGGGAAACCAGATGCTTGGCGGGCGAGGAGGTGATCTTGCCGGGAACGCCGCCCAGCCCCTCTTTGATCAGCTGCTTGAGAGACCAGCCCGCGCAGTAGCCGGTCAGCATGGAAAGATCATGGATATGCACGTCCGCATTGCGGTGCGCGTCAGCGATTTCAGCGTCGTAAATTTCGCTGAGCCAGTAATTGGCGGTGATGGCGCCGCTGTTGGAAAGAATCAGGCCGCCCACCGAATAGGTGACGGTTGAATTTTCCTTCACCCGCCAGTCGGTTACGTTGACATAGCTATCCACCAGCGCCTTATAATCCAAAAAGGTAGTCTTGAGATTCCGCACCTTTTCCCGCTGCTTGCGGTAAAGAATATACGCCTTCGCCACGTCCGCATAGCCGGATTCGCTCAGTACCGCCTCCACGCTGTCCTGAATATCCTCCACAGCGATCTTGCCGTCCTTGACCTTGCTCTCAAAATGAGCGGTCACCTTCAGCGCCAGCAGGTCGATGACGCTGGGATGAGATTCCTTTCCCAGCGCGTCAAAGGCCTTCTGGATCGCGGTGCTGATCTTGGAAATATTAAAATCTGTTTCCTGCCCGTCGCGTTTGATTACGTTATACATCTCTTTTCCTCCATATCTATCCATTTTATATTTCCACTTTTTTCTCCGGCCGGCGCCGCAAGCGGCAGGCCGTTTCGGTTCTTACTTCAAAGCCCTCTCAGCTCCGCTGCGGGGATCTTTTTCCGCACGATTTTCAGGTATTCCTCCATCGTCGCCGCCGAAGGCGCCGTCAGCGCCGCGTTCGGCACCTGCTCCGACGGACGAAACCACTGCAAAAAATAGCGTTGCGCCCCGGCCAGCCACTCGGAAATCCCTTCCATTTCCGCCGGCCCGTGCAGCTGCTCCACCACGGTGGTGCGAAATTCATAGTCCACCGCTCCGGTCAGCAAAAATGCCGCACTCTCGCGGATCGGCTCCAGATCCAGCTTCGGAAATCCCGCCGTTTCCCCGTAGCGCTCCGGCGCGTTTTTAACGTCCATGGCCACATAATCGACCAGCCCCTCTTCGACCAGCGCCTTCAGCCGACCGGGGAAACTGCCGTTTGTGTCCAGCTTGATCGGATAACCCAGCGCCTTGATCTCCCGCAGCAGCTCCGGAAGCTCCCGCCGCAGCAGCGGTTCTCCGCCGGTTATGGCGACGCCGTCCAGCAGCTTTTTGCGGCTGCGCAGAAATGCCAAAAGCCCTTCGCTATCCATCAGCGGTGCGGACGGCCGGGCTGCCAGGTCAAAATTATGGCAGAAGGGACAACGAAAATTACAGCCGCCCAAAAAGACCGTGCAGGCCGTTCTGCCGGGATAATCCAGCAACGTCAGTTTTTGAAGCCCTTCAATCGTCATTGGCCGATCCTTTCCCGCGGGGTTTTTCCCCTTTCTTCCCCGCCACGGCGGTTCAGCTACTATTCTACACGATATATCCGCTCTTGTCAAGCAGAAAATACAACATCTATTATATTTTCTTTTTTCAAAACACAACATCTTGTTGTTTTAAAAAATCCCGGCGCAGACGGCTGCACCGGGATTTTTCTGCAAAAAGCGCCGCCATCCTTCCATAAGAAGGAGGCGGCGCCTGTTCTTTTCAGCAACCGGAACCCACCAGCGCTTTTTTGATCCGGTGGAATCGGAGGGTTACAGCCTTTCAAAAATTCTTGCGCCCCGCGTGCGGATCCAGAGCAAAAGCGCCCCTGCCAACCCGCCGATCACAACGGCGCAAAGGAGCGGATACCATTGCCGCATGACCACGCTTTCCAGGAAGAAATACGGCGCCGCAATGCCCACCGCCGCGATCCAGCCGATCATCAGAGCCAGAAAAACGCAGAGGCTCTGCTTCACCGCCGCCGTTTCGTTGGTCCAATGCAGATTGGGCATCTTCAGATTGAAGGCCAGCCCCAGGCAGGCGGACAGCAAAACAAACAGCGCCGGCAAAAGGAAGAGAAAGACCGCGGGCACCACCCCTGGCTGCAGCACAGCCGCAACGCAGGCGGCGGAGAGCAGCACCGGCGGCTCCGTGATCAGCAGATGCAGCAGGATCTTTGCTCCCAGAGCCCGCCGGGCGGGAACCGGAAGACTTTGCAGGATCCAGAGATTCTTCCCCTCCAGCGAAACCGAGGGCGCGGTAATCGTATTCATCGCCGCAATCAGGCTGATGGCGGAGGCAGCCACAAGAACCATGCCCCAGGCGTCTATGGCAAACGGAGCGATCAGGTTTTCGCGGATCCAGCCGCCCTTGATCACAACCGCAAACGCGCCGGCCAGCAGCATGACCGATCCCAGGGCGCAGTTGAGCATATAGGTGGCGCTGGCAAAAAATCTTTTCAGCTCCTTGCCCAGCAGAGCGCTCCCGACGTTTCTCTGCCGCGCCGCCGTTTTTGCCGCGTTGCTCCTTTTGGCCCTGGCCGCTCCGTCTTTTCCCTCTTTGGGCTTGCCCGCTCCGCCGGCGGTGACGATCTGAAGAAAGCTCCGGGACAAAATCAGATACACCACGCCCCAAAGAACAGCGGTCATCGCCGCGACGGCCAGCAGGGAAAGAAAGCTTCCCTCCGCCGCGCGGCCGGTAAGATAAAGCGGATATACCGCGCTGCGCAGCGTTTTCCCGATCTCCCCGCTGTTTGCCAGCAGGGACTGAAGGAGGCTGGAAGCGCGGAAATATATGAAATAATATCCGCCCAGAAAGCAAAGGGAGATCAGCACGGTGATCAGGCTTTTGTTTTTGAGCCGCGCGCTGATCCAAGCCACAACCCAGCCGAGGATGCAGGAAAGGGTCAAAACAAAAAGCGCCAGCACAAACAGCAGAATAATCTGAGCGATCAGCGCCGCCGCGCTGAAGGAGACCGTCATGAAATAGACGACAACCGCCGGGACAAAGACCAGCAGCTCATAAAAGAAGCCCCAGAAAAGAACGCCGAACAGCCGCACCCAGAGGATATGGGAAACCGGGATGGGCAGCGAGAGCAGAAAATCATTGTCCTTGGCCTGATAGAGGCTGGAATAGGTATTGAAAACGCTGCCAAAAACCCCCATCACCAGCGCCACCAGGCTCATAACGGCAAAATAAAGCCAGCCCAGCCCGGCGGATACCAGCGGCTGGCAGAGGGTTCGGCACATGATGTAAAAGAACGCACCCACGATGCCGCAGGTAAGAAGAAACAGCAGCGCGTAAGCAACGATACCGAGTTTGGAGCGATTTTTCCCGGTTTTTTTATCCTGATAAAACCAGCTGTTCAGCTCCAGAAGCTGCTTTCTGATCAACGCTTTCAGCATGCGGATTCCTCCAGCTCCAGAAATACCGATTCCAGCGAAGCGTCGCCCCGCACCTCGTCCATTTTCCCCGAGCGGATCAGCCGGCCTTCCTTGATGATCGCCACCTGATCGCAAAGCTTCTCGGCCACCTCCAGAATATGGGTGGAGAAGAAAATGGCGCCGCCTTCCCGGCAGATTTCGCGCATCATTTCCTTGAGCAGATGGGTCGCCTTCGGATCCAGCCCCACAAACGGCTCGTCCATGATGATCAGCTTCGGCTGATGGAGCAGCGCTCCGATCACCGCCAGCTTCTGCTTCATGCCATGGGAATAGGAGGAAACCGGCTGCGGCAGGTTCCCGGCCAGCTCAAAGGCCTCGGCATAGCGGCGGATGCGCTCCTGCCGCACTTCCGCTTCGATCCCGAAGATATCGGCAAGAAAATTCAAATATTGATTGCCGGTCATAAAATCGTAGAGATCCGGATTATCCGGAATATACGCCAGCTTTTTCTTGCAGGCAACAGGATCTTCCAGAATGGAAACGCCGTCGATCCGGATATCGCCGGAATCAAAGCCCAAAATCCCGCAGCAGGACTTGAGGGTCGTCGTTTTTCCGGCGCCGTTGTGCCCGATAAAGGCATAGATCTCTCCCGGCCGGATCTCCAGCGAAAGGTCGTCTACCGCCTTCTTTTCCCCGTATGACTTTGTCAGATGCTCGATCTTCAGCATGATTGATCCCCCTTCTTGCGCCGCATCTCTCCCGTGCCGGAAAGCCCGGCGCCCCCTGGCGGCAGCGGCTCTTATTGCAGCAGCTGCCCGAAAATCTCCGCATATGCTTCGATTTTACTATGGCAATCGAAGCGGTTTTCCCCGGAGGTGAGGAAATAGGCCTTCACCTTCGGTTCCGTGCCGGAGGGCCGGATCACCACATGGGTGCCGTCCTCAAAAACATAATACAAAACGTCGGAGGTGGGCAGCCCCGTTTCCCGCTCCCGGCCGGATACGAGATCTTTGATGATATGCTCCTTATAATCCCGAAATTCCACGACCCTTTTGCCGCCCATGGCAGAGGGCGTATCCCCGCGGAGGGCCTTCATGATTTCGTCCATCCGCTGCTGGGGGATCACAGCCTCGATCTTGAAGCTGACGGTCTTTTCTTCATAGTAGCCGTATTTTTTATAAAGGATCTCCAGAGCCTGAACCAGATTTTTATTCTTATTCTTATAATACATCGCCATCTGGACGATCAGCATGGAAGCCACCAGAGAGTCCTTATCCCTGGCGTAATCGCCCTTCAGATAGCCGTAGCTTTCCTCAAAGCCGAAAAGGAAGCTGTGGCTCCCCTCGGTTTTGAAGCGCTCCATCATC
This sequence comes from uncultured Clostridia bacterium, assembly GCA_944387895.1. Taxonomy (GTDB): domain Bacteria; phylum Bacillota; class Clostridia; order Oscillospirales; family QAKW01; genus QAKW01. The sequence continues at coordinate 47,737 of CALXGQ010000015.1, read as the reverse complement.
TCGCCGATATACTTAAAGCCGGTGAGCACCTCATAATAGGCCACGCCGTTTTCAGCGCAGATTTTTTTCGGCAGCTTGGAAGAAACGATGGTGGAAACCACCGCCGGATTCGGTGGCAGGATCCCCGCCTCCTTTTGCACCTGGATGATAAAATCCGTCAGTAGCGCAGCCATCTGGTTCCCGGTAAACAGCGTGACCTGGTCGCCGGCCAGCGCAGCAACACCCACCCGGTCCGCGTCGGGATCGGTGGCGATGATCAGCTCGGCGCCCACCTTCCGGGCCAGCTCAAGACCCAGAGTAAAGCCCTCTTTCTCTTCGGGATTCGGGCTCTGCACCGTCGGGAAATCGCCGTTGGGCACCATCTGCTCTTGCACAAAATAGGCATTGGCGCCCAGCGCCTTGAAAATTTCCGGCACCAGCTTATAGCCGGTTCCGTGAAACGGCGTATAGACGACCGAGATCTTCTTTGCCTCCGGCCGGAGATCGTTCAGCGGCAGCTTCTCCGCCAATACGCGCTGGAGATAGCGCTGATCTGTTTCCTCCCCGATCCGTTCAAGAAGCCCTTTTTCCACAGCCTCTTCTTCCGCCATGGTTTCAACGTGCAGAGGATCCACCTTCTGCATCTCGCCCAGAATGAAATCCGCCTGATCGCCGGAGAGCTGAGCGCCGTCTTCAAAATAGGCTTTATAGCCGTTGTATTCCTTGGGATTATGAGAGGCCGTGATGTTCACGCCGCCGATGGCGCCGAAATCCCGGATGGCAAAGCTCAGCTCCGGAGTCGGGCGCAGGGAATCAAACAGCCGCACATGGATCCCCAAAGCACACATCGTCAGCGCCGTTTCCAGCGCGAACCGCTTTCCGTTGTTGCGGCAGTCATAGGCGATCACAACACCGCGCTCCATGGCCTCTTTGCCAAGGCTGACAATATAATTGCCAAAGCCCCGGGAAGCCCTGCGGACTGTATAAATATTCATCCGGTTGGTGCCTGCGCCCATGATGCCGCGCAGACCGCCGGTGCCGAATACCAGATCGCAGCCAAACCGGGATCGGATCTCATCCTCGTTGCCGTGCACCGCGATCAGCTCCGCCTTCAGCCTGCCGTCCAGTTCATAGAAAGATAACCAGCGTTCATATTCCTGCATATAGTTCATCTCAATGCTCCTCCTGATATTCTATTAAAGCCTGCGCCAGCTGATCCGGGCAGGAGGTCGCTCTGGTTCCGCACCGAATCCCGGACAACCGCCGGATCGCCTCCTCGACCTTCATTCCCTCTACCAGACTGCCGATGCCCTGCAGATTGCCGTTGCAGCCTCCTTCAAAGGATACGTTGCGCAGCGTTCCGTCCGCCGCTACGTCAAAAAATATTTTCCGGGAGCAGGTGCCCCGGGTTTGATAGGTGTTCATTCAAAAGACCTCCTGTTTTCCATGGCACGCGTCAGCGTCAGGCTATCGGCGTACTCCAGCGTTCCCCCCACGGGGATCCCCAGCGCCAGGCCGGTAACGCGGATCTCAAAGGGCTTAAGCAGCTTGAAAAGATAAAGCGCCGTTGCCTGCCCCTCCACGTTGGGCGAGGTTGCCAGAATCACTTCCTCCACCGGCTCCTCCGCCACCCGGTGCAGCAGCTCCCGGATCTTCAGCTGATCCGCGCCGATCCCGTTGACCGGCGAAATCAGGCCGTGCAGAACATGGTAGGTGCCGTGGAAGGTTCTGGTGCGCTCCATCGCCTCCACGTCCTCCGGCTTTTCCACCACGCAGATCGCGCCCCGCCTGCGTTCATCGGAACAAATGGGGCAAAGCTCCTGATCGGTAAGATTCTGGCAGCGGGGGCAGCAATGGATCAGATCCCGGGAGGCCAGCAGCGTATCGGCAAATTCTTTGACCGCTCCATCGCCCTGAGAAAGGATATAATACGCCATCTTCTGCGCGGTTTTTGCGCCGACGCCCGGCAGCTTGCCAAACTGGGCGATCAACTTGTTCAGTTGCTCGATATTGGGCATGGCGCTTAAAATAGACCGCCCATGCCGGGGATATTCAGGCCGCCCGTTACGGCGCCCATTTTGCTCTCCATCTCGGCGTCGGCTTTTTTCATCCCTTCATTGACAGCGGCAACCAGCAGATCCTCCAGCATTTCAATATCCTCGGGATCCACCGCCTCGGGGCTGATCTTTACTTCCAGCAGCTCCTTTTTACCGTTGACCTTCACCGTCACCGCGCCGCCGCCGGCCGCCGCCTCAAACTCCGCGGCCTCCACTTCGGCCTGGGCGTTGGCCATATCTTCCTGCATTTTCTGCACCTGGCGCATCATATCGCCGCGCTTCATATTGTAGCCTTCAGGTAATCTTGCTTTCATTCTTCCATCTCCTTTAATAATTCAAGCATCGGATCGTCCTTGCGGACAGAGGCGGCCTCCTGCAAAATGATCTGGCAGGCCTTTCCGGCCGCGCGGCCGGCGGCTTCCGCCAGAACCGCCTTGTTTTCCGGCTGGTTCAGGAAAGTCAGGCAGAAATCCTGCTCTGTTGCCAGAATCAGCTTATCGCCCTCCATTGCCGGGGTTACGTCCAGCAGAAAACCCAGCATATTCGTATGCCCGGTATCCTGCAAGATCTCTTTCATATCCTCCCAAAACGGGCAATCCTCCCTTTTCGCGCCGCCGCTCTCCGGCTCGGCCGGCGGGGCGGGAGGCGCAGGGGAAGCCGGCGCTTCCGGCTCCGAAACGGCAGGAGAAGCCGCCGGCGGAACGGCGGCGGGGATTCCGCCCCGCTCCAGCCGGGAAATTCTGGCGCTCAGGGAAGCATAATCCTCCCCCAGTTCCTCCCGGCACAAAGAGATCAGCGTCATCTCCGCCAAAAGGCTTTTATCGGCGGTGCGCCCCAGCTCCCAGATTCCGGCTTGCAGGGTGCGCATCATCCGCAGGATCACAGCGGTGGGAAGGGTGCGGGAAAGAGCTGTTTTCTCCTGCAGCTCCCGGGCGTCGCATTCAATCAGCGCGCCGGGATCATCGCTGACGCTGCAAATCAGCAGATCCCGCAGCACCGCCAGCAGGTCGGAAAAAAGCTGGGCAGGCCCCGCATACCGCTCCCGGGCCTTTTGATAAAACTTCAGCAGCCCCGTTGCGTCCCGGTTCCACGCCAGCGTCACAGCCTCCAAAAGCTGCTCGCTGCCGCAGACCCCCACGATCTGCTCCACCCGGCTCAGCGTTACCGGCTCGTTGCCGTCCCTGCACCGATCCAGAAGCGAAAGACCGTCCCGCAGGGCGCCGTCGGCCAGACGCGCCAGCAGCGCCGCCGCTTCCGGTTCCAGCACAAAGCCCTCCTGCTCCGCCACGTCCCGAAGCCGCCCGGCGATCCGCTCCGGCGTCAGGCGCTTGAAATCAAAGCGCTGGCAGCGGGATAAGATGGTTGCGGGGATTTTATGGATCTCCGTTGTCGCCAGCACGAAGATCACGTGCTCCGGCGGCTCTTCCAGCGTTTTAAGAAGGGCATTAAAAGCCTGATTACTCAGCATATGCACTTCATCGATGATATAGACCCGGTATTTTACCGCGGCGGGTGCGTAGATCAATTCCTCCCGCAGCTCCCGCACGTCGCCCACGCCGGTATTGGTCGCGGCGTCGATTTCCACCACGTCCATCGTGGCTTCGCGCAGGATCCCGCTGCACTGGGGACACTGATTACAGGGATCGCCGTTCCGCGGCGCGCTGCAATTGACCGCCCGGGCCAGAATCTTGGCGCAGCTGGTTTTCCCGGTACCGCGGGTGCCGCAGAAAAGATAGGCATGGGAAATGTTCCCGTCGGCGATCTGGGCGCGCAGGGTCTTAACGATATGCTCCTGCCCCACCACGTCTGAAAAGGTAAGGGGGCGGTATTTCCGGTAAAGAGCTTGATACATAACGTCTCCTAAAACTACGGCGGGGGCTGCTCTTATAAGACAGCGCCACCGGACTCAAAACAGGAATTCGGCACACATAGGCGAAGATCCGCTTAATGCTGCTCGGTTCCCCGCCTGACATGGTTCACGGCACGCCTATTGCGCCGCACCCGTCTTTCATCGTCCGGGACGCTGCCTTATAAAAGCAGCCCCCAGGGTAACGCGGAAAGACAACACGACACCCGCAGCTTCCGCGCTTAACTTATTCTATTTTACCACAAAGAAAAGAAAAGTACAAGAGGATTCCCTCAAAATTCTCATAAGCAGAAATCGTTGAGAACATACTGAAATTTCTTCTCGAAGGCATCCGCAAGATTCAGGATTTCGCCGTCGGCAAAGGCTTTGCCGACCAGGCTCATGCCGATGGGCATCCCCTCGGAGCTGTAGCCGCAGGTGGTGCTGACGGCGGGCAGCCCGGCGATGTTGACCGTTACGGTATAAATATCCGCCAGATACATTTCGGTGGGATCGCCGCCCTTCTCCCCGATTCTGAAAGCGATTTCAGGGGCGGTGGGCGTCAGGATACAATCACAGGTCTTGAAAATTTCCTCATATTCCCTGCGGATCCGGCGGCGCAGCAGGCAGGCCTTTTTGTAATAAGCGTCGAAATAGCCGCTGGAAAGGGCATAGGTCCCCAAAAGGATCCGGCGCTTGACCTCGCGACCAAAGCCCTCGTTCCGGGTGGCGATCAGGCGCTGGTCGAAGGTTTCCCCCTCCTGGCTCAGATGGCCGTAGCGCACGCCGTCGTACCGCGCCAGATTGGACGACGCCTCCGCCGACGCGATTAAATAATAGGCCGGGATGGCATATTTCAGAGAAGGCATGGAAACCTCTTTGATCACGCAGCCCATCGCCTCAAACTCTCCGGCCGCCGCTTCAACGGCCGCCCGCACCTCGGCGCTGAGCCCTTCGCCGAAAAATTCCTGCGGGATCCCGATCACGGTGCCCGCCACCGGCTTCCCCATCTGCGGCAAAACCGGATCGGAGGGCTTGGAGGTCATGTCCAGAGGATCCGCTCCGGAAACCGCGTCCAGAAGAACCGCGCAGTCCCGGGCGCTCTTTCCGATCGGCCCGATCTGATCCAGGGAAGAAGCAAAGGCGATCAGCCCCGACCGGGAAACCCGTCCGTAGGTCGGCTTCAGGCCGGTAACGCCGCAGAAGGACGCCGGCTGCCGGATCGATCCGCCCGTATCGCTGCCCAGGGACGCCACGCAAAGCCCCGCCGCCACCGCCGCGGCGCTGCCGCCGGAAGAACCGCCGGGCACCCGGTCGGTATCATAGGGATTGCGAGTGACGCCGAAATATGACGTCGTCGTGGAAGCGCCCATGGCAAATTCATCCATGTTCAGCTTGCCGATGAAAACGGCGCCGGCCTCCTCCAGCTTCGCGGCGACCGTTGCATGATAGGGCGGTATAAAATCCTCCAGCATCCGGGAGGCGCAGGTGGTGCGCAGGCCTTTGGTGCAGATGTTGTCCTTGATCCCCAAAACGATGCCGGTCAACGGCCCGGCGCAGCCGGATTCGATCATTTTCTGAGCAGCTTCCGCCTGCTTCATCGCCTGATCGTTAACGGTTATGAAAGCGCGGATCGTCGGATCCAGCTTCTCGATCCGATCCAGATAATACTGCGTCAGCTCCGGGGCCGTGATATCGCCGCCGTCCAGCAGCGCACGCAGCTCTTTGATTGATTTTAAATGCAGATTCATCTTGCCGGTTCCCCTCAATCCATCAGTTTCTGAACAGCTATGAAATGATACAGCTTGCCCTTGGCGTTTGCCAGAACCTCCTCCGCCGGCATGGAGGGACGCTCCTCGTCGGCGCGCAGCAGCTCCATGCCGCCCTCGGCGGTCAGCGGATATTCCTCCTCCGAGATCTCCACCTGGGTGATGGTATCCATCAGGTTCATAATGCTTTCCATATCGGCCGCCATCTCTTCCTTTTCCGCTCCGGTAAAAGAGAGCCGGGAAAGGGCGGCCAGATGGTCGATCAGTTGATAATCTTTCATGCCACTATTATCCTCATTTCGCGTCGGAAGTATAATTCGGCGCCTCTTTCGTAATATGAATATCATGGGGATGGCTTTCTTTCAGCCCGGCGCCGGTGATCTTGACGAATTTGCCATCGCGTTTAAGCTCTTCGATGGTGGCCGTTCCGCAATAGCCCATGCCGGAGCGCAGGCCGCCCATCAGCTGATATACCGTATCGCCCATTGCGCCCTTAAAGGGAACGCGCCCCTCCACGCCTTCCGGAACCAGCTTTTTGGTGCCGGTCTGGAAATAGCGGTCGGCGGAGCCTTTGGCCATGGCGGCCATGGAGCCCATGCCGCGATAGGTCTTGAAGCGGCGCCCCTGGAACAGCTCTTCTTCTCCCGGGCTTTCCTCGCAGCCGGCCAGAAGGGAACCGATCATGATCACATCGGCGCCGGCGGCGATCGCCTTGACAATATCGCCGGAGTACTTGATGCCGCCATCGGCGATCAACGGAATATTCCGGCGGGTGCAGACCTCGGCCACGTCCATCACCGCCGTCAGCTGCGGAACGCCGATACCGGAAACCACCCGGGTGGTGCAGATGGAGCCGGGGCCGATCCCCACCTTAACGGCGTCGGCGCCGGCGTCGATCAGATCCTCGGCGGCCGCGGCGGTGGCGATATTGCCGGCGATCAGCTGGATCCCGGGGAAATGCTCCTTGACCAGCCGGATGCTTTTCATGATGTTGGCAGAATGACCGTGGGCGGAATCCAGAACCAGCGCGTCTACGCCCGCGTCGATCAGCGCGCCGGCGCGGTCCAAAATGTCCTTGGTGACGCCGATCGCAGCGGCGCAAAGCAGCCGCCCCTGCTCATCCCGGGCGGAATTGGGATACTGCATACTCTTTTCAATGTCTTTGATGGTGATCAGGCCGGCCAGCTGCCCCTTCCCGTCCACCAGCGGAAGCTTTTCCACGCGGTGGCGCTGCAGGATCGCCTTGGCCTCCTCCAGCGTGGTGCCCACAGGCGCCGTCACCAGCTTGTCCTCCGGCGTCATCACCGTGGAGATTTTCACGTTGAAATCTGTCATGAACCGCATATCCCGGTTGGTGATGATGCCCACCAGCTTTCCGTCCTTGCAGATCGGAACGCCGGAGATCCGGTATTTCGCCATCAATTCTTCCGCTTCATAAACAAAATTATCCGGAGAAAGATAAAAAGGATCCTGAATTACGCCGTTTTCGCTGCGCTTGACCCGCAGCACCTCTTCCGCCTGCTGGGCGATCGGCATATTTTTATGAATTACGCCGATACCGCCTTCCCGCGCCATGGCAATGGCCATCTTGCTTTCGGTAACGGTATCCATCGCGGCGCTCATCAGCGGAACGTTCAGCCTGATTTTATTGGTAAGCCGGGTGTTCAGGCTGACCATATTGGGGAGCACCTCGCTTTTTGCGGGGATCAGCAGAACATCATCAAAGGTCAGAGCTTCCTTTAAAACCTTCTCGGTATAATTCATCGTATCCGTTCTCCTTTTTCAACATTTTATTAATATAATATTTTACAGCCTTTTCCCCCGAATTGCAAGGATTATTTTATTTGACAAGCAATTTGATTTTCAGTATAATAATATGATAGAAAATATCAGGAGGACTTCATGGCCAGAAAAAACGACTACAACGATGAAAGCATCGTGCAATTAAAAGGGCCCGATAAGGTACGGCTGCGGCCGGGCGTTATTTTCGGGTCCGACGGTCTGGACGGCTGCCAGCACGCGATCTTTGAAATACTCTCCAACTCCATCGACGAGGCCAGAGAAGGACACGGTAATAAAATCATCGTCACCCGCTATATGGATCATTCGGTAGAGGTAGAGGATTTCGGGCGGGGAATGCCGGTCGGCTTCAATCCGCGGGAGAACCGGTATAACTGGGAGCTGATTTTCTGCGAGCTCTACGCCGGCGGGAAATACAACACCAATCAGGGTCAGAATTATGAGTTTTCGCTGGGTCTGAACGGACTGGGCGCCTGCGCCACGCAGTTTTCTTCGGAATATATGGACGCCGTTATCTACAGGGACGGCAGGCAGTATCAGCTGCATTTTGAAAAGGGCTTCAACATCGGCGGGCTGACGGAGGAGCCCTTTTCCGGCAAACGTACCGGCACCGTTATCCGCTGGAAACCGGACCGCGAGGTTTTTACCGACATCGCGGTTCCCCCTTCTTATTATGAAGATATCCTGCAAAAGCAGGCGGTTGTCAACGCCGGGCTGACCTTCGTTTTCAGAAACGAAACGGAAAACGGGTTTGAAACCCGGGAATACCGCTATGAAAAGGGGATCGTGGACTATGTTCAGGAGCTTCTCGGCGACGACGCCCTTTCCCACCCGGTATACTGGCAGGACGAACGGGTCGGCCGGGACCGGGAGGACCGGCCGGAATATAAGGTTCGGCTTTCCTGCTGCGTTGCCTTTTCCAACCGGGTCAACCTGATCGAGTATTACCATAACTCCAGCTTTCTGGAGCATGGCGGCGCGCCGGACAAGGCGGCCCGCACCGCCTTCGTGGCAGAGATCGACGCCTATCTGAAAAACAACGGGAAATACAACAAGGGAGAAAGCAAAATCACCTTTACCGACGTTGCGGACTGCCTGGTTCTGGTCAGCAACTGCTTTTCCACCGTCACCTCCTATGAGAACCAGACGAAGAAAAGCATCACCAATAAATTCATTCAGGAATGCACCACCGATTTTCTGCGGCAGAATCTGCGGATCTATTTCATTGAAAATCCCGGAGAGGCGGCCAAGATTACCGCTCAGGTTCTGATTAACAAGCGCGCCCGGGAAAAAAGCGAAAAAGAGCGGATCACCATCAAAAAGACCCTTTCCGGCTCCATCGATATAACCAGCCGCATCCAGAAATTCGTCGACTGTCAAACCAAGGACGTCTCCCGGCGGGAGCTTTATATCGTGGAAGGCGATTCGGCGCTGGGCTCCTGCAAGCAGGGGCGCGACAGCTTTTTTCAGGCCATCATGCCGGTGCGGGGCAAGATCCTCAACTGCCTGAAAGCCGAATACGCCAAAATATTCAAAAACGACATCATCGTCGATCTCCTGAAGGTTCTCGGCTGCGGCGTGGAGATCAGCGGAAAGAACGCCAAAGGGCTCCAGGCCTTTGACCTTTCGGCGCTCCGGTGGAGCAAGGTCATCATCTGCACCGATGCGGATGTGGACGGCTTCCAGATCCGCACCCTGATCCTCACCATGCTCTATCGCCTGACGCCCTCCCTGATCGAGCAGGGCTATGTCTATATTGCGGAATCCCCGCTTTATGAGCTGACCGATAAAACCGGGAAGGCCACCTATTTTGCCTATACGGAAAAGGAAAAGGAAACGCTGCTCCAAAAGCTGGAGGGGCATAAGGTGAAGATCATGCGCAGCAAAGGTCTGGGCGAAAACGAGCCGGAGATGATGTGGCAGACCACCATGAACCCGGAAACCCGCCGGCTGATCAAGGTGGTTCCCTCCGATGTGGAGCAGACGGCGAAAATCTTCGATATCCTGCTGGGCGACAATTTGACCGGCCGCAAGGAATATATCGCCGCCAACGGCCACCTTTATCTGGACGAACTTGATTTGTCCTGAGGAGATGCTATGAAAAAAAAATCAACGACAAAAAACGAGTATATGGAAAAAGCGCCCATTCTGAAGGGCGTAGTAGAAACGCTGGAAAGCAACTATATGCCCTACGCCATGAGCGTGATCCTCTCCCGGGCCATTCCGGAGATCGACGGGCTGAAGCCCGCGCACCGCAAGCTGCTATACACGATGTATAAAATGGGGCTGCTGGGCGGCGATCTGGTAAAAAGCGCCAATATCGTCGGCGCCACCATGAAGCTGAATCCCCATGGCGACGGCGCCATTTACGAAACCATGGTGCGCCTTTCCCGCGGCAATGAGGCGCTGCCTCTTCCCTTCATCGAAAGCAAGGGCAATTTCGGCAAGGTCTATTCCCGGGATATGGCCTACGCCGCGTCGCGGTATACCGAAGCCAAGCTGGCTCCCGTCTGCCGGGAGCTTTTCGACGATATCGATAAGGATACCGTTGATTTTGTTCCCAACTACGATAATTCCACCACCGAGCCGGCGCTGCTTCCGGTTTCCTTCCCCGCTATCCTGACAACCCCCAATCAGGGCATCGCCGTCGGCATGGCGTCCAATATCTGTTCCTTCAATCTCGGCGAAGTCTGCGATACGGTGATCGCGCTGATGGAAAATCCCGATCATCCCATCGAGCAGACGCTGCCCGGCCCCGATTTTTCCACCGGCGGCCGCCTTTTGGCAGGGCAGTCCCAGATCCGGGAAGTCTATGAAACCGGCCGCGGCTCTCTCCGCGTGCGAGCCCGGTATGAAACCGATCCCAAAAGCGGCCTGATCCAAATCACCGAGATCCCCTATACCACAACGGTGGAAGCGATCATCGATAAAATCGTGGAGCTTTATAAAGCCGGGAAGCTCCGGGAACTGAGCGACGTCAAGGATATGTCCGATAAAACCGGTATGCGCATTTCCATCGAAACAAAGCGCGGGGTCGATCCGGAAAAACTGATGGCCAAGCTCTTCCGCTCCACGCCGCTGGAAGATACCTTCGGCTGCAATTTCAATGTTCTGATTGGCGGCGTTCCGCAGGTTCTGGGCGTTCGCCAGCTGCTGGAGGAGTGGATCGCCTTCCGCAGCGAGTGCATCAAGCGGCGGACCTATTTTTCTCTGCAAAAGGCAAAGGAAAAGCTGCACCTGCTTTTGGGGCTCAAAAAAATCCTGCTGGATATCGATAAAGCCGTCGAGATCGTGCGGGGCACCGAGCGGGACGAAGAGGTGGTTCCCAATCTGATGATCGGCTTCGGCGTGGACGAGCTTCAGGCGGAACATATCGCCAATATCAAGCTGCGTCACCTGAATAAGGAGTATATCCTCAACCGGCTGGCAGATATCGAGAATCTGGAAAAAGAGATCGCCGAAATGGAGGGGATCCTCAAGAGCCGCTCCAAGATCCAAAAGCTGATCGAAAGCGATCTGAAGCGGGTCAAGAAGCTCTATGCCACGCCGCGCAAAACCGAGCTGGTCTATGAAGATCAGCTGGAGGAAATCGACGAAAACGACCATATCGAAGATTATCCGGTGACCTACTTCCTCTCCCGGGAAGGATACTTCAAAAAGATCACGCCCCAGTCCCTGCGCATGAACAGCGCGCAGAAATATAAGGACGGCGACAGCCTGCGCCGCGCCGCAGAATCCACCAACAAGGCGGAGCTGATCTTCTTCACCTCCCGGCAAAACGCCTATAAAGCCAGGGGCTATGATTTTGAGGACACCAAAGCCAGCCTTCTGGGGGACTATCTGCCCGCAAAGCTGGAAATGGAGCAGGACGAAACGGTGGTCGCCATGGCTGTCACCGGCGATTACCGCGGTTGGATGCTCTTTTGCTTTGAAAACGGAAAGGTTGCAAAAATCCCCCTTTCCTCCTATAAAACCGTAACCAACCGCCGCAGGCTGATCAACGCCTTTAGCGGCAAATCGCCCCTTGCAGACGCGCTGCAGCTGGCGGAGGAGGCCGATCTTCTTTTGATCTCCTCCAACCGGAAAGGGCTGGTGGTTCATTCCGCCCTAATCCCTGAAAAAACGACGAAATCCTCTCAGGGCGTCAACGTCATGACCCAAAAGGGCAAAAATACGCTGGAGCAGATTCTTCCGGCAGAGGATGCGGTGGTTGCAAACCTCTCCTACTACCGGGCCAAGACCCTCCCGGCGGCAGGGCACCTGCTGCGCCGGCAGGATCTCTCCCCGGAGCTGCAAGACGCCGGAGAGCCCTCCGCAGAATAAGCCGAAAAACAGAAAAAGGCTTCAAAGACATTTCGTCTTTGAAGCCCCTTCCTCCGGCAGGCCGTCAAGGCAGGAGGATGATCCGTTTAAAAATCCCTTCGGCCCGCCCGGCTGCTCCGGATATTAGTCGTTGCAGCAGCAGCCCAACACCAGGATGATAACCAGAATTGCCAGCAGGCAGCTATTGTTCTCGAAGAGATTATTAAAGCAACCGCACATACGCCTTCCCTCCTTCTTGCTTATTTCGATGTATCCTATGAAGGAGCCCGGCTTTGTGTTACAGAAAGGAAAAACCATGGCGGAAAAAATTTATTCCATCAAAATCAAAGAGGCTTTTACCGAAAAAAACGGCTGCCCGATCTGCGCGCTGCGCACCCTTCTGGAAGCGGAGGAAATCGAGCGGATCTTAGGCGCCGCCATGATGGAGCCGGATATCCGCAAGGAAACCAACCGCAAGGGCTTCTGCAAGGGGCATCTGGAGAAGCTGTTTGCTTCTGGCAATAAGCTGCCGATGGCGCTGATGCTTTCCACCCACCTTGAAGAGCTGGAAGGCGCCCTTTTCAAAGGCGGCGAAAAGAAAGCCGCCGCCGCATACGGAGCAGCCCGGAAAAGCTGCTACCTCTGCGGACGGGTCGGCCTTTTCATGAACCGCCTGCTGGATAATATCTGCTATCTCTATGCCGCCGAGGAATCCTTCCGCACGCTTTTTGCCGAGCAACCGTATTTTTGCGAGTCCCACAGCGCCGCGCTGCTGGAAATGGCGGAAAAAACGCTGCCCAAAAAAGAGCGCCTTGCCCTCTCCGCCGCCCTGACCGACTGCAATCGGCAGTATCTTGAACAGCTCCGGGAGGATCTGGACTGGTTTTGCAAAAAGTTTGATTACCGCTATGCAAAGGAGGACTGGAAAAACTCCAAGGACGCGATCGAACGGGCGGTAAAATACCTGTCGTAACGCAAAAGAAAGGAGCGGCCGCATGATTGCCCTGATCACAGACGTGCATTACCGCATGGCGCCGGCGCTGATCCGCGCCCTGGCCAAAAGGAAGGTGCGGATCTATACCTGCGAAAAAAGCGGATTCCCCTGCCTGCCGGGCGCCAGATCCCGCTTTGTTTCCGGGCATTTTACCCTGCCGGAGGAAAACTGCTCCGACGCCCTTTTCGCTCTGGCGGAACGGCTGAAAAAGCAGGAGGGCTGTAAGCCCGCGCTGCTGCCGGTCGGCGCCGCCACCCTGCAAATGCTGGCCCGGGAGCAAAGCCGCTTTTCCGAAGCGGCGGGGCTTTGCCTCGGCGCGCCGGACGCCATCGAACGCTTCAATGATAAAAGCGCCCTGCTCCGGCTTGCCCGCCGGCTGGAGATCCCAACCCCTGAAAGCTATGAAGAAAACCCGCCTGTTCCCTGCGTGATCAAGCCCGTCTGCGGCGAAAAATTCGGCCTGCGCGCCGCCGAGCGGTATGTCGTCGCCCAAACGCCGGAGGAGGCAGACCGGGCGGTAGAGCGCTTTTCGGCGCTGGACGGCCGGCCGCCGGTGATACAGGAATATCTGCCCGGCGACGGACTTGGCTGCTCTGTTGTGGCCGAAAACGGGAAGATCCTCAGCCACCTCTGTCACCGGCGGCTGCGGGAATACCCGGTTTCCGGCGGTCCTTCTTCCTGCTGCAGAGCGGAAGAACAGCCCACCCTGCTGGCATGGGTCGCTCTTTTGATCCGGGAAACCGGCTTCTCCGGCCCGGCCATGTTTGAATTTAAAGAAGACGCAGCCGGCGCGCCCCGGCTGCTGGAATGTAATCCCCGGATCTGGGGCAGCTTTCCGCTGGCCGAAGCCGCGGAAAGCACCCTGCCCTTTGCCTGGTTCGCCGCCGCCTGGAACAGCTGCAATCCCCAGCTTGCCCTTCCCCTGCCCGCCGATACCTTTGTTGCAGGGCGGAAAATGACCTTTTTCCCCTCCGACCTGATGGCCGCGGCAGGATATCTCAAAAGCGGCCGTGGGAGGAAGGCCGGGGCGGCTTTGGGGGACCTTTTCAATCCGGCCGTGCGGGACGGCGTATTCCGCTGGAGCGATCCCCGCCCGGCGCTGACCTATTATGCCGGTTTGTTCCGGCGGGGAGGTTCCCGATGATCATCCGCGCAGATCTGCATACCCATACCGACCGGTCTTCCGACGGCAGGCACAGCCTTTCCGCCCTGACCGCCGCCGCCCGAAAGGCGGGGCTTTCGGCCATCGCCGTAACGGATCATAACGTCTATTCCCCTCTGCCGGAGGAGCTGAACGGCGTTCTGCTGATCCCCGGCTGTGAATTTTCCACAGCCGCAGGGCATATCACCGGCCTTTTTCTGCAGCAGCCGCCCCGCTTTGGCCTTCAAACGCCGGAAAGCGTGGTCGCCGAGATCCGCCGCTGCGGCGGCATTGCGGTTTTGGCGCACCCCTTCCAAAAACCGGAGCGCCGGGCGGAGGAGCTTGATTTTGCTCTGGACGCCGTGGAAACCGCCAACGCCCGCGCCGCCTACCGAAACAGCCATAGTCATGAACAGGCCGCCGCCTTCGCCGCCTCCCGGGGTCTGCCCGCCATCGGGGGGAGCGACGCCCATTCCAGGCAGGAAATCGGCTACGCCTATACCGAGATTGACTGCGCCGCGCCCGGCATGGAGGCCATCAAAGCCGCGCTTCTGGCGGGGCAGTGCAAAGCCGTGCTGCGGCGGGAAACGCCCCTGCGCAGGATCGGCCTTTCCCAGCTGAAACGCCGGCGCAGGATGGGCGGCGTGAAAAACCTGGCGATCGGCCTGCTCTTTCTCGGAAAATGTATATTAAAAGATTTAAAGCCATAAGGAGGTCCTATGTCGTTATTAACCAAGTGTATCGGCCTTGCCAAAAAGGCAAAGCACCGCTATCAAGATTCCATCCAAGCCCATCAGCCGGTCTACCTCTCTCCGGTACGCCGGATCGACCGGGTAGCCGCCCATGAGCGGATCTGCGCCATGACCTTCGACGACGGTCCCTGCCGCCTGCCGGCCAACCCCGATTCCTTCGGCGGAAAGCCGCTGACGCTGCATCTGGCGGAACTGCTGGAAAAATACGATGCAAAAGGGACCTTCGACGTGGTGGGCGACACCTCTGAAAACTATCCCGACGCCGCAGGCGCGGCAGGCAGCGCCTCCTGGGGCGGCATTGCCTACGACCATTACCCGGATTTTCAAAAGGATCAGGAGGGCGGCGTCGCCCATTGCCCGGAGCTGATCGACCGCCTGCTGGCAGGCGGCCATCAGATCACCAGCCACAGCTGGCGGCATATCATCTGGGGACGAAAAAACGTCGTCTACGGCAAACGCCGCCATATGCCCGGCCTGGACGCGGTCATGGAGGATCTGGAAAAGCTGGATCGCGTCATGAAGGAGCGCTGGGACTATTCGATCCGTCTCTCCCGGCCTCCCCACTATGTGGACCGCATTCCCGGCGGATTCACTTCCTACGACGCCTATGCCCTGATGGGCTACCAATATCTGGGCGCCTCCTTCGACGGTGCCGGATGGCTTCCCCTTTCCGGCTATGAAGTGGAGGTTGCGGCGACCATCCAGCCTATGGAAAAGCTGCTGGACGCCAATCCGGACGGGCTGTGCGGGCAGATCATCTTCCAGAAGGACGGCTTCAATATGGCGCGCCGCTCCCCGGTGGCGGACGGGCTGGAAAAGCAGCTTCAGCTGCTGACCCGGCTCGGTTACCGGGTAGTAACCGTCGATGCGCTTCTGGCTCATTCCCCCTTCAGCGATATAACGCCCGATAAGGCGGACGCCCAAAACGCAGCCCTGCTGCTGGCCGCCGGCTGGTGCGTAGCCTTCCGGGACAACACCCTGCGCCCCCAGACGATCCTGACCCGGGGCGGCCTCGCCCAGATGGCCTACGGCTGGGAGGGCGCAAAAAAGCGCGTCGCGCTGATCCGGGAAAAGGCCCGGCCTTTTTCCGATCTGAAAGCCTCCCATCCATATGCCGGCGCCTGCGTAATCGCCGCCGAACGGTGCGGGCTTGGGGAAGGACGCCGCTTCCTGCCCGATGCGCCCGCCACCCGCGCGGATCTCCGGCGGGTGCTCACCGACCGCTTTGGCGAAGCGCCTGAAGTTATTCCGGAAGAACCGCTGACGCACAGCGCCTTTTTCGCACTCGCCGCCGAACTGACAGGAGAGCGCCATGAATCAGAATAAACCCGAAAAACGCTGCACCCCTATCTACTATTCCCCTCTGGAAGAGCTTCTTTCGGCCATCACCCACAGCGCCGGCGCCCTGTTCGGGATCTTTGCGCTGATCGTGATGATCCTATCCACCGCGCAAAAGGGCAACGCCACGGCCATCGTCGCCTCCGCCATCTACGGCGCCTCTCTGATTATCCTCTATACCATTTCCACCCTTTCCCACGCCCTGACCCATCGGGGCGCCAAAAAGGTGTTCCGCATCCTCGATCACGCCACCATCTTTCTGCTGATCGCCGGAACTTATACGCCCGTTACGCTGATCACCCTCAACGGCGCGCTGGGCTGGTGCATTTTCGGCATCCAGTGGGCGATCGCCGCAGCCGGGATCGCCCTCGGCTCCGTCTGCCTCGACCGGTTCAAAAAATTTTCTACCATTATTTATATTATCATGGGCTGGGCGATCATCGGAGCCGCTTATCCCATGATCCTCAATATGGATCCCGCCGGGCTGATCTATCTTCTGGGCGGCGGCATCCTCTACTCCGCCGGCACCGTTTTTTACCGGCTGCACGGCCCCTTTATGCATTTTATCCTGCATCTCTGCACCCTTTTTGGCTCGTTCCTTCAGTTTATCGCCGTCTATTTCTACGTCCTGCCGGTCACCTTCCGGTAAGCTCCCGCCTCCGCTCTGCATAAGCGTTTCCGCCTGCTCGGAAACGCTTGTTTTTTTGTTGAAAAAGTTACATTGCTGTAACTTTTTTGTCAAAAAGCTTGACAAATCCTGCTTTTCTCGCTATACTATGTAACGGTTTTGTAATCTTTTGAAACCGAATTGTAATTTTCGCCCCATGACCTGCATAAAATTGGAAAGAAAAATCCAAAATAAGGATAGGCAGCATTGAAAACCGACCAAACGCGCAGTCCTGCGCCCGCCTATCACGAAAAAGGAGAATCATTTATGCTGAAAATCAGGAAAATACTTCTGCGTATCGGGCAAAAAGCCGCGGCAGCCGGCACCGGCGCGGCATCTTTCTGCCGGAGCGCAGCCACTCTTTTCCGGGCGGCCATGAAAAAGGTTCGTCCCTTTGCGGCGCGGATCAGCGCAATCCTGCGCACCGCCGCAGTATCTTTCTGCCGGAGCGCCGCCGCTCTTTTCCGGGCGGCTGTGAAAAAGGCGCGTCCCCTTGCAGCGCGGATCACCTCCGGAGCCGCCAAAACGGAAAAATTCATCCGGCGGCACCGCATTTCCACCGCCGTCGTCAGCTTCTGCCTGATCACCTCCATGCTGTTGTCTGTGATCACGGTCACCATCCGGCGGGTAGACATCTTTGAAGACGGCGCGCAAATCGATTCCTTTTACGCCATTCTGACCGATGAGGAATCCATTCTGAGCAAGGCCGGCCTGACGCTGGCCGACGGCGATGAATTTGAAATGAGCGGCGAAAGCGGCGTCATCACCGTTCAGATCGCCCGCGCATTCCCCGTTTCCATCACCGCGGACGGCGCAACCGTTACCGTCAATCTGGCCAGTGGCACCGTTGCCGACGCGCTGGAAAAAGCCGGTCTTACCTGCGGTGAAGAGGATATCCTCAGCCATCCGGCGACCGATCCCCTTTCTTCCGGGATGCAGATCACGCTGGATCGGGTGACCGGCGGGCAGGTAAGCGAAACGGTTGCCGTTGATTATGATACTGTGAAAAAAGAAACCGAGGAGCTTTACGTTGGAGAAACCAAAGTGGCCCAGGAAGGCGAAGAGGGCGAAAAGGTTCTCACCTATTCCGTCACCTATATCAACGGCGAGGAAAGCGACCGGGAGCTGATTTCCAGCGAGGTCACCAAAGAGCCGGTGGATGAAATCATTCTGGTCGGCACCAAAGTGCGTTCCACCTTCAAAAAGACCTCTTCCGCGCCCTCCTCCTATAAAAAGGTGATCTCCATGACCGCCACCGCATATTCCGCGGGCGGCACCACCGCCACCGGATTACCGGCGCAGTGGGGCGTTGTAGCCGTAGATCCCAAGGTTATCCCGCTGGGCACCAAGGTCTACGTGGAAACCCCGGACGGCAAATATATCTACGGAACAGCCATTGCCGCCGATACCGGCGGCGCCATCAAGGGCTATAAGATCGATATCTGCGTC
This sequence comes from uncultured Clostridia bacterium, assembly GCA_944387895.1. Taxonomy (GTDB): domain Bacteria; phylum Bacillota; class Clostridia; order Oscillospirales; family QAKW01; genus QAKW01. The sequence goes on along the minus strand of CALXGQ010000015.1, from coordinate 29,643 downwards.
AATACCCGCACCGAAGCCTACGCCTTCGGCAGACGCACCGTCAATGTTTATATTCTCTGACGCAAAACAACAAACGTCCCTCCGGGATCGTATGATGAACCGCCCCCGTTTGTGCTTCCTGCACAAACGGGGGCGGTTGTTTGTTTTATGTCCGCTCCGCAGGGATGCGCGGGAATTTCAGGATCGCCTTGAAGAGATCGCCGTCGATCACGATCACCAGCGTTCCGCCCTGAAGCTCAGCCAGGCTCCGGGCAATGGAAAGACCCAGCCCGCTTCCCTCGGTACTGCGGGAGCTATCCCCCCGCACAAACCGGTTCATCAGTTCTTCGCCGCTGATATGCAGCGCCTCCCGGGAGATATTGCGGAAAACCAGCGTTACTTCCCGCTCATCGGCCGAGAGATCCAGATATACTCTGGTTCCGGCCTGGGCATATTTCAAGGCATTGGACATCAGATTATCCAGGATCCGCCAGAGATGACGGGGATCGGCCGAAATGAAAAACTCTTCATCCGGCTGGTGGAGAACCGGCTCCAGCTCCCGTTCCTGAAGGCGTGCGTCGTATTCGCCCAAAATCTGGCTCAGCAGAACGCCTGCGTTGCAAGGCTCCGGATGAACCGCCAGATTTCCGGTAGAGGCTTTGGAAGCCTCAATCAGATCGTCGATCAGCTTTTTCAAACGGGCCGACTGCCGATCCAGAACCTCCAGATACCGGTCGATGGTTTCCTCGTCCTTTCTGTCCGCCTTTTTCAGCAGATCCACATAACTGATGATCGAGGTCAGCGGTGTTTTGATATCGTGGGAAACATTGGTGATCAACTCCGTTTTGAACCGTTCGCTTTTCATGCGCTCCTCCACCGCCTGATTAAGACCGTTGCCGATCGAATTGAGGACAACGCCGAAATCCTTGAAAGGCCCAATCAGCCAGCGGGATTCCACCCGCGCGCCGATTTCACCCTGCGCCATCCGTTTTCCGCCTTCCCGGAGCTTATAAAGGGATATGGCGGACAACAGGATAAAAGGAATCAGAAGCACCTTTTCGCAGACCCAGAGGAAGAGCAATCCGTCCGTTGAAGCGGTACCGGCCAGAAACAGCAGCTCCGCAAAGCAGACTGCGGCTAAAAGTACCGCACATTTCCAAACCAGCGGCAGGCCGGAAAAAAGAAGCCGGATCTTTCTCCCGATCCATAATCCTGCTCTGCCCAGCAGGCAGGTGCGCAAAAAGCTGCCGGTTTTCAGCCGTGCAGCAAAGCTCATGGCGGACCAGAGCAGCAGCGCCAGAAAAAGAATGCCAAAGGGAATGCAAAGGAACCAGAACACGTCCGCGGCATAAAAGGTCATCCAGAGCAGCAGCGCCAGCGCCGCTATGACCAGCTCAAAAGGCAGCTTATCCAGCGGGTTCAGCCGCGGCTGATCCTCTCCGGGATGCCGGCCGGCGCTGCAAAGAAGAAAAATCACAACGCCAATCTCCAGCAGCAGGCTCAAAATCAGGAGTACAAAAGCCGCATAGCGCATCCGATACAAAAGCGAAGCCCACCCCCGCATAACGGCGAACTCATCCAACCCGGTGGGCTGCGCAGCCAGATATCCGGTTATCACAATGGTATCGGTTACTGCGTCCTCCGGGTCCATATCAAATTCCAGCACCGTTTTTTCCGATAAAAGAACCTCTACTCCCGAAACATTGCCTGCCAAAATAGCCCCGTTCGCGTCCCGGATTTCATAATAATAGTTTTTACTCGGGCTATGGTAATACTCAAGCTCGTCGTGGATATAATAACCCGCAAGATTTGTATTGTAATGATCCAGAACCTGCCGGGTCGCATTGTCAACGATTTCACTTTCCGAATGGGAATAATAATAATATTTTTCCTTCAAAAGACAGATGCAAAGCAACGTAGACACCAGCACCACTCCGGCCAGCAGGATCGCCGCAACGACCAGAACTGTCTTTACCGGCAGGGAATAATATTTATATTTCAGCTTCATTTCTCACCCTCCATTTTATAGCCCTGCGCCCAAACCACCTTCAGATACCGCGGTTCCGCCGGATCGATCTCGATCTTTTCCCGCAGATGCCGGATATGGACAGCCACCGTGCTTTCCGCGCCGTAGGGCGCGTTGTTCCAAACGCACCGGTAAATCTCCCGGGGAGAAAAAACCTCGCCGGGATGCTGCATCAGCAGCTTGAGGATCTCATATTCGGTAGGCGTCAGACTGACCGGCTCTCCGTCTACCGAAACAGCCTTGGTTTTGTCGTTGAGGGTAACGCCTCCTACCGTACAAACGCTCTGCTCCTCCTTCGCCATATTACTGCCCAACTGGAAGTAACGACGCAGCTGGCTTTTGACCCGCGCCAGCAGCTCCATCGGACTGAAAGGCTTGGTGATATAATCATCCGCCCCCACGTTCAAGCCCAGCACCTTATCGACGCCCTCGCTTTTGGCGGTCAGCAGAATCACCGGCAGATTGCTTTTTTCCCGCAGCCGGACCATCGTGGTGATTCCGTCCATCTCCGGCATCATGATATCCAGCAGCGCCAGATGCAACTCTTCCCGGTCGGCGATCTCCAGCGCCTCCCGGCCGTTATAGGCCACGACCGTTTCATACCCTTCCGCCTCCAGATATATTTTCAATGCTGCCACGATATCCTTCTCATCGTCACAAATCAGGATTCGATACATACCTTCACCTCCGATTGCTATTTTAGCAGATCAATCATTAAAATCCAACTTCTATCTTTCTTAAAATTCTTTTAACCCGGATTAAAAAAGCGGAGCCTGATCAGGCTCCGCTTGCTTTTTTATTCAAAGGGCTTCAAAACCTCCTCCGGGATCCCGGAGGCGTCGAACCGGAAATGCCCCGTCACCTTTTTCTCCGACAAAATGTCCTCCTCCCGGATCAACTGCCCGCCGTTATGCAGAACATAGGGCTGGCCGACCGCATTGCGCTTATCGGATATGATCCCCACGTGCTCGTTGGCGCCGAAGATAACGATGTCGCCGGGCTGCCATGCGTCGATTTTTGCCACATCCGTGGTCAGCGACTGCCCATATTCCGAAAAGAAGATATGCAGATTGGTCACCCGCCGGAAATCGATGTTGCTGTCCCTTTTTTCGATATGCGGATAAGCTTCCGGACGGTTTTGGATATCCGCGTCCACCATGTCTTTCAGGGCATAGCCGGCCTCCCGGAACGCCCGCCAGACAAGATCGGTGCAAACCCCGATATCCTCCGGAGGATAGCCCCCTTCATAATAGGATCCGTCGTACCGCGGATGGTTTTTCGCGTCCTTTTTCGCGCCCTTTAAAAGATCGGCGTAATCATCGCTGCCGTTGCCGTTGTAGTCCACCGGGCTGACCGCCGTCTGGATGCCGAAATCAGCCGCCGTGTAGCTTTTACGCGGGATCAGCCCCCAATGATACGCCGCGCCGACCCCCGCTAACGCAAGCACAGCCGCCACCGCCGCCGCGATCCAGAGTCTATGCTTCCCCTTGCTTTGCAATTTCATCTGCTTCCTCCTCGCTGAGATAACCGTAACGCACCATCTTCTCCAGAACCTGCGCCTGCCGCTGCGCCGTCAGATCGGGATTGATCGTGGGATCATAGACCGAAGGCGCGTTGGGCAGCCCGGCAAGAACGGTGCATTCATAATCACTCAGTTGCCAGGGTTCCTTATCGTAGTACCCGACGGAAGCGTCATAGATGCAGTAATAACCGCTCCCGTAATAGATGCAGTTGACATACAGCTCCAGGATTTCATCCTTTTCATAGGCCTTCTCGATGGCCCGCGCCATAAAGACCTCCGCCGCCTTGCGCTCCAGCTTCCGTTCCTGAGAAAAATACAGATTTTTAGCCAGTTGCTGGGTAATGGTGCTGCCGCCCTCTTTGAAGGAGAGGCTGCATAAATTGTTCCAGGCCGCCCGGGCGATGGAAATCAGATCGATCCCGCCATGGGAATAAAACCGGTGATCCTCCACGGCGACCACCGCCTCCTGAAAAACGACGGGAAGCTCCCCCAGCCGGGAATAATGCTCGTTGCTCCGAATCTCCTCCACCTTCTGCTCCAGCGGACATTCCTCCAGCGCCGCCCGATACAGGCGATAGCCCCAGATTCCGTAGACCGCGCAAAAGACCACCGCCGCCGCAACCAGCCCCAGAAACGACCAGAGTAGGATCCTGCCGACCTTTTTCTTTTTGTTGCTCATCCGTATTTCCCCCTTAGGCAAAGCCGAGTACTTCTTTTTGCTCAGCGATTTCTGATGGCGTCGATCGGCCGTTTTGCGGCGATCCTGCGCACCGGCAGATAGCTGGAAACCGCCGCCACAAACAGACTCACCGCCAGAAGAAGCAGGATCTGCCTTGGCCCGAAAGTCAAAACGCTGATCAGGATCCCGTTTTCCCGCAGGATCCAGTTGATCCCGGCGGAAGCCAGCCCTACGCCGATGGACGATAAGACAAAATTGATCATGGCAATGATAAAGCTCTCGGAAAAGAAGATGCGGAAAACATCGCTGCCCCGCGAACCGATCGCCCGCAGGATACCGATCTCCTGCTTTTTATGGGCAATGCTGGTGGCGATAAAGTTCGCCAGCATCAGCGCCGCGAAAAGGGCAAAGCCCAACCCGATATAAAGAAAGACCTTCGCCATGGTTTTCAGCACGTCGTTTACCATATCCAGCTCATAGGTGACGGAATTCATGAGCGGGTAACGAACAGAATCCTCGCTGTTATAACAGTATTCGATCATGCCGCGGATCTGATCCCGCCCCTCCGGCATTCCGCCTACGGCAAATTCATATTCTCCGCCGAACGTCAGCGCCTGATAATAAGGATCGGCCACGATCGCCGCATTGTATCCGCGCTCGTCCCGGTTTTCCATAGGAAGAACCCCCACGATTCGGATGTCGCTGAGGAACCGGGTGCAGTCTTCATAATAATAAAGAAGGTTCCCGGAAAGCGCCCCGATCTCCGCCGCGGCGGCGGCCAGCTCCTCATCGGAGGGATAAGACGTCGCATCAAACGGCTCTTCTCCGTTGCCTGGCGTCAGAAAATCCGCAGAAATGATGATCTCGTTCTCCGCCAGCTCCTTGCGTTCCCCGTCCAGCCAGAGGATCTCATCCGCCGCAAAATCTGCAAGACGGCCGACTTTATAGGGCGCCAGCGTCTGGGTATCGTTGTAGAAATATATATTTCCGAACACACAGTCGCTTACCGGCGGCATTTCCTCCGCCAGATCCGCAAAGACCTCGCCGCTCACCATGGCCACCCGGGCCAGACTGTAGTTCTGGACATACCGAAATTCATTTTGCAGCGCGTAAAGAATCAGCTCTTCCGCCGTTGTGCGCTGCTCTTCTTCGTCCGTCAGGCTCTGGTAGCGGGATAGATCCAGCCGGGTATCCACGATCCCCACCACCGTATAATCCGTTCCGTTTAAGGTAAGGGTCTTGCCAAGAAGCTCTTCCCGGCTGGAAAGCCTTTGATATTCCTCTGCGCCGTAGGGTCGGTAGCCGCATTGGACAAAGGTTTCGGCCAGATAACTGCTCACCGCCAGCTCCTTTGCGTCTCCCTCCGGAAGGCGCCCAGCCTGCAGAGAATAGCCCATCGCCCGCAGATCGTCCTGCGTTAGAGCGGTAAACCCGGTAAAACCGGCAGCATAAAGCTCCCGATCGCTTTCGGGATCGATCTGATCCTCAAAGGACAACGACAGCGAAAAGCTGCTGACCCCCTTTAAGTGAACGCCGGTTTCGCGCTCAAAGGCCGCCAGTTCCTCCTGAAGCCCGTTTGTATTGATCCAGTAATCCTCCCGGCTCACCTGCCTGGAAATAGAGGCATAGCGGATGCCGGTATCCATAATGGATTTTGTGCAGACCTCTTCGTGCTGATAAGCGCTGAAGGTATCCGCCAGCCCGAAGAGCGAAAAGGCGACGCAGGAGAGAAAGATCGTGACTACCAGCCGCAGCTTTTTATATTTCAGGCTGCTCCCGCCGATCCGAAAGGCGTTTTTCAACGGGAGCCTGGATCGGATCAGCTTGAAATTTCCGCCCTTTTGGTGCGGGATCTTCTCCGGATCCGTCGGCAGAAAGGAAGCTTTGCGCTTCTCCCTCCGCCATAGCGACACCCGCCCTGTTGCTTCGGCCGCCAGATAGGCGTTGATGGCCTGCCGGTCCTCCTCCGTCAGCTGATAGCCGGCCTGAATCTCGATCCCGTCTTCGCCGAAGGAAACCGGCTTCTCCTCCTCCGGCAACGGTTCTCCGACCCGCTCCACATCGCGGACGATCTCTCCGTCCGCCAGTTCAATGATGCGGTCGGCATACTGCTCCGCAAATTCACGGTCGTGGGACACCACCAGAACCAGCCGCTCGTCGGAAAGCCTTTTCAGCGTTTCCAGAACCTGCCGCCCGGTCGTGGAATCCAGCGCGCCGGTCGGCTCGTCCGCCATGATGATCTCCGGCTTTTTCACCAGAGCGCGGGCGATCGCCACCCGCTGCTTCTGTCCGCCGGAAAGCTCGTTCGGGCGGCGGTTGCCATATCCGGCCAGATCCACTTCCTCCAAAATTTCATTCAGCTCCGCGTCCGTAGCCTTTCTGCCCTGAAGCTGAAGCGCCAGCACGATATTGGCGCCAACGGTAAATTCCTCCAGAATATTATATTCCTGAAAAATGAATCCGACATAAGTATTGCGATAGGAATCAAAATGCCGCTGCCTGAAATCCCGCGAGGAAACGCCTTTGATGATGATCTCCCCCTGATCATAACGATCCAGGCCGCCCAGCACGTTCAACAGCGTCGATTTCCCGCTCCCGGATTTTCCCACCAGAAAAACCATGCCCGTATCGGGGAAGGTGATATTGATATCCTTCAGCGCCGTTACCGGAATCCCTTTTTTCGGCCGGTAAATTTTAGATAGGTGCCTTACCTCCAGCATTCCCGTCCCTCCTTTTTTAAGTTTAATATAACAGCTATAATTATAACAGCTATATATTTAATATTCCATATAGAACGCCTTAATGTTTCTTAAAAAAAGGTTCCCCGCCGTCCTGCTCGGCAAGAAAATAGCCCTTGCCCCAAAGGGTGCGGATCCTATAGGGACAGGCCGGCTCCTTTCCCGTCTTTTTGCGCAGGTGCAGGATATGAACGGCCACCGTATTCCGCGCAGAAGGCAAAAAAGGATCGCCCCACACCTGCTCGTAGATCCTGCGGCAGTCCGCCGGTTTGCCTTTATTGGCGGCAAGGAACGCCAAAATTGCCTGCTCTTTTTTGGTCAAAGTCATTCAAACCAGCTCCTTTTCTTTATATTAAGAGTCCGAAACGCGCCTCTTTTTCTCACCCAAACCGAAATTTTAGCCGAAAATTGCGCATTTTTTGTCTGTTGGGGGCGCTTTTTCAGATATTTTCGCTGGTCAGCGCGGTGAGGATATCGTCTTTTTTCGTTTTATGCACCGCATAAACCATGCCGGAAAACACCACCAGAAATACGCTTCCCGCCGCAATCGCCACGCTTTGCCAGGGAATATAAAAGCCTGTTAGAACCTGATTGTGAACGATCCGGTAGATCAGCAGGGTGATGCCTGCGGCGGCAATCAGGCCGAAGGCAAGACCCTTCACCCCGTAGAGAATACATTCATAACACATCATTTTCTTCAGCCCCCGGTCGGTCAGGCCGGCGGAGCGCAGCATCGCAAGCTCCCGGCGCCGCAGCATGATATTGGAAGAAATGGTGTTGAATACGTTGGCCAGCGAGATTAGCAGCATCAAAACCACAAAGCCATAGGAAAAGACCTTGATCACTCCCACAAGCGCCCGATCCGCCAGATTGGAATCCGCCAGATTGCTCAGAAAAAGCGTAGACAGATCCAGATCCTCCAGCAGGCGAAGCACCTCCTGCTCCGCCTGAGCGGGGGAATCGGAGGTCATATAATAAGCCATGCTCCGGTCGGCGAGATCATCCGGCATCACCGCGTCATACATACTGAGGGGATATACGATCATCATCTGCTGGTTGCGGTTCCCGGTGGGCGTTTCCGCCGCCAGACCGCCGATCCTTCCGCTGTACTGCCGGCATACCTCCTCCGGCGGATAGCTGCGCTGGTCGCCGTTTTCATTTTCATAAATATACCCGGCCGCGTTCCCCTCTTCGTCCAGAAGGGTATCCTGATAATAGTAGCCGTCGATCTCCTCCAGAACGGCAACAAAGGAGTAGGTCTGATCCGCGCTGCTCAGGCAGCGAACGCTCTGATAACGCTGATTCTTCGCGGAAAAGTAGCTGATTTCGTTTACCACGATCCCCACCGGCTCCGCAAAATAGTCCTCCGGATCCAGCTTCTGCCGCTCCGCCCAGCTTTTGAAGGCGTCGTCGTTCAGAAAAAAGAATTGGATCCAAAACTGATTTTCCGCCTGCTTTTCGCTCAGGTCATACAAACGGAGATATTCCTGATATTCCTCCGTCAGGGCGTCCTCTTCAAAGGTGAGGGTCCGGGAGGTCGACACCGTGCCGATCACCTCGTCCACGTTCTTCAGATTTTCCAGCTCGGCGCGAAGGGACTGCTTCGCCGCCTCGTCCTGGCAGTAGTAGCTCAGGTCATAATCGCCGGTATCGGTTGTGAGCATCACTGCATCGGTCAGATAAGCGCAGAAGCTCCCGGCGGAAACAAACAGCGTAACGCTGATAAAGAGCGACGCAACGGTCGTTCGGTAGCGCCGACGGCTGCGCTTGAAATTTTTATCGGCCAGCAGACCCTCCAGCCCAAAGAGCTTATATACCCACCGAAAGCTGCGGAGCTCTCTGGCGCTGGTCCGGATCTCCGCATTCTGGCGCACATTCTCGATAGCGTTGCGGCGGATCGCGCGCCGGGCGGGGAGCCAGGCGGAAACCAGAATGGTGATCAGGCACAGCGCCGCCCCGAGGAGAATCGCAGCTGGGGAAAGATGGAGCCGGAGCGCAACGTCATACTCAAAAAGATGCAGCGACTCAAACATTCCGCTGGTGCAGAGCAGCGTGATATAGATCCCCAAAATCCCAAAGCCTACTCCCGCCGGGATCCCGGCGGCCGAAAGCAGCGCCGCTTCATAGAGCACGCTGCCCCGCAGCTGCCGCCTGGTGGCGCCGATCGTTTTCAAAACGCCGTACTGTTTGCTCCGCTCGCTGACCGCAAGGAAAAAGGCGTTATAGATCAGCGCAACGGATCCGATGACGATCAGCCCGATCAGCACGCCGGCCATTCCATACAACACCCGGTTGTAGTTGCCCTGATTGGAAAAGCCGCTGTATCGCAGAAGATCGATATTGACCTCGCTGCCATACGCGCTTTCCTCCAGAAAACCATAAATGTCCTTTGGATTTTTCATCCGGAGATAAACGTCATGGGAATCCCCCCGGCCGCTTCCCCAGGTCAGCGCCGAATAGCCCGGCGCGGTGTAGTTCTCAAAGGACGGCCGTTCATAAAACCCAACCACCGTATAGCTTCGCCGCCCGGTGACGTTCAGCCGCTCTTCCTCGGTATAGGGATTGCTCTGACCCATCGTCCAGCCGTCCTCCGTCGTCCGGCTGCCGATCTCCAGCGCCAGCACCTCTCCGAGGCGGTGCTCCACCTGCCCGTTGGTTTCCAGATGGTTGGGCAGCAGGATCTCGCCGTCGTTTTCCGGGAGCCGGCCTTCCGTGATATGGATCGGAAGCAGCTCCGCCGTTTTATCATCGATCCCATATATCATCAGATACGGCTTGGCGGCATTCATGCTGCCCGCCATGGCATAACCCACCTGTTCCAGCGCCGTATAATCCCGCACGTCGCCGCGCTCCGCCAGAGCGGCCAGATCCTCGGCGTTTACGTTATACTGCACGCCATGCCAGCTTCCGTCGGCCGCCACCACCGCCCGGTACAGATAATTCTGCAAGGTGGAAACGCAGGTCGTTACCGCCGTGAACATCGCCGCCGAAAGCACGATGGCGATCACCGTCACCATGGTTCTGGTCTTATTCAGCAGGAGCATCCGGCGCGTAAATTGATGCAGCACCTTCATGTTCTGATCCTCTCATCCCGCAGGATCCGCCCATCCTCGATCGCCAGGATCCGGTCGGCCTGAAGGGCGATGTTTTCATCGTGGGTGATCATGATCAGCGTCTGGTTATATTTTCTGTTGGAATACTTCAGCAGCTCCACAACCTCCTGGCTGTTTTTGGTATCCAGATTGCCCGTCGGCTCGTCTGCCAGCACCACCATCGGCGTATTCATCAGCGCCCGCCCGATGGAAACCCGCTGCTGCTGGCCGCCGGAAAGCTGGTTCGGCAGGTGATGCTCCCAGCCCCGCAGCCCCAGCACGTCCAATAGATCGTTCAGCCGCTCCTGATTGACCTTTCGCCCGTCCAGAAGCACCGGAAGGGTGATGTTCTCCACCACGTTCAGCACCGGGATCAGATTATAGAACTGATAGATCAGCCCCACCTCCCGGCGGCGAAAAATCGCCAGCTCTTCCTCGCTGCGGGCGTAAACATCGCTGCCCGTCATATAGACCTTCCCCGCGGTAGGGCGATCCACGCCGCCCAAAATGTGCAGCAACGTCGATTTCCCGGAGCCGGAAGGCCCGATGATCGCCAGAAATTCGCCCTTCTCCACCGAAAAGGACACCCCATCCAACGCCCGGACTTCATTTTCATTTTTTCCGTAGGTCTTAACCAGATTTTCTGCCCGAAGTACTTCCATAGCTGCCTCCTGTGGTTTTTTCGTCTCTATCATACCATAATTCCACCGGCTCCGCGTGACTTTTTTATGACAATTTCGTCACAAAAGAAAAAATCACGGCGTGCCGACACGCCGTGATTGCAGAACCTGTTTTCAGATAGTAGATTTATAAAAGCGCAGGGTAAAGCAGGCGCCGCCCTCGGGGCTGTTTTCCGCCTTCAGGGTTCCGTTCTGATCCACGCAGATCATGCGGGCGAGAGCCAGCCCGATGCCGATGCTCTCGGACCCGGCGTTTTTGCCGCGGTAAAAACGCTCAAAAAGATGGGGCAGATCCGCCAGATCGATCCCGGTTCCGTTGTCCTGGATCCGGATCTGGCAGAAAAGAGGATTTTCCTTCCCTTCCACCGTGATACAGCCGCCCGCAGGCGTATGCTCCATGCAGTTTTTCAATATATTGCAAACCGCCTCCGCCGTCCAGGCGATATCCCCGATAAAAAAGAGGCCTTCCGGGATCTGGGTTTCCAGCCGCAGCTCCCGCAGCTCCAGCGGAATGGTCAGCGGCGCGGCGGCGCGACGCACCAGCTCCTCCACCCAAACCCGCTCCTTTTGCAGATTGGCGGTTTTGCTGTCCAGCCGCGACATCTTCAGCAGCGCGTTGATCTGCCAGTCCATCTGCTGCATCATCCGCTGCAGCTCCCGGATCTTTTCCAGCCGCTGCTCCGGAGGAAGATCCGGCTTGCCCAGCATGGAAAGGATCAGATTCGCCGAGGTCAGCGGCGTGCGGAGCTGATGGGAGATATCCGCCATGAAATCCGCCAGCTCCGCCTTCTCCCGGTTCAGCGCCGACGCCCGATCCCGCAGCTCCAGCGTCAGCTTGCGGACTTCGCTTTGCAAAACCGATAACTCTCCCTCCGCATATTGCTCCCACTGCACATCCGACGCGCCATGCAAAACCCGATCCAGATCCATGGCAAACCGCCGGAGGATCTCGTCCCGCCGCCGCAGCTGCCAACGGATCAGCAAAAGAAAGGCCAGGCACCCGAAAAGGAGAATCACCCCGGCGGCAACCCCGCCGATCCAGAATCCGGCGGCGGTCAAAAGAACCGTCAGCCCCAGATAGGCGGCGCCGAATTTTCGTTTTTCCGCATCTTCCAGCCAGCTCATGCTTCACCTGCTTTATAGCCCAGCCCACGCACCGTCCGGATGAGAACGGGGTTCTGGGGATCGTCCTCGATTTTTTCACGCAGGCGCTTGATATAGACGGTCAGCGTATTGTCGTTGACATATTCCCCCGCCATATCCCACATCTCCTCCAGCAGGCGGGCCCGGCTGAGCAGCACGCCCCGGTTGTTCAAAAACACCAGCAGGAGCCGGTATTCCAGCGCCGAAAGGAAAAGCTCCCGGCCGGCCTTTGTGACCGTGCCCTTTTCCAGATCCGCCTTCACATCCCCCAGCTCCAGCAGATTGGCGCCGCGGCGGCTCCGCCGCAGCACGCTGCCGATGCGGGAGATCAGCTCCCGGGGGCGAAAGGGCTTATTGATATAATCGTCGGCGCCCAGATCCAGCCCTGTAACAACGCTGAATTCATCCCCGCTCGCAGTCAGGAAGATCACCGGGATCCCGCTCTTCTTTTTCACGGCGGAGCAGACGGCAAATCCGTTTCCATCGGCCAGCGCCACGTCCAGCAGAACCAGATCAAAGCCGCCGCGCTCCAGAAGGGCAAGAGCGCCCTCCTGCCCCGGCGCCGTTTCCACGTCAAAGCCCTCTTCCTTTAAAAACGCCGTCAGCGACGATACGATGCTCGGATCGTCTTCCACCAGCAGTATCCGCGTCATGATGCTTCTCCTTCCGCCTGATTTTCTCTGCCAAAACGCCTTATTCCAGCTCGAAAGCGCCGGTATAAAGCTGATAATACTTTCCTTTTTCGGCGATCAGCTTTTCATGGCTGCCCCGCTCGATGATGCGCCCCTGCTCTAAAACCATGATCACATCGGAATTGCGCACCGTGGAAAGCCGGTGGGCAATGACAAAGACCGTCCGCCCCTTCATCAGGCTGTCCATCCCCTTCTGCACCAGCGCTTCGGTACGGGTATCGATGGAGGAGGTGGCTTCGTCCAGAATCATGACCGGCGGATCCGCCACCGCCGCCCGGGCGATAGAAAGAAGCTGGCGCTGTCCCTGAGAAAGATTGGCGCCGTTGCCGGTCAGCATGGTATTATACCCCTCCGGCAGCCGGCGGATAAAATCATCGGCATTGGCAAGCTTCGCCGCCGCGATACATTCTTCATCGGTGGCTTCCAGCTTGCCGTAGCGGATATTTTCCATCACCGTTCCGGTGAAAAGATTCACGTCCTGCAGCACGATCCCCAGCGAACGGCGCAGGTCCGCCTTACAGATTTTATTGATATTGATGCCGTCGTAACGGATTTTTCCGTCGGCTATGTCGTAAAACCGGTTGATCAGGTTGGTAATGGTGGTTTTCCCAGCGCCGGTCGCCCCCACGAACGCCACCTTCTGCCCCGGTTCCGCATAAAGAGTAACGTCGTGGAGCACGATCTTCTCCGGCGTATACCCGAAATCCACATGATCCAAGGTCACATCCCCGGCCAGCCTGGTATACGTTACCGTCCCGTCGGCCTGATGAGGATGCTTCCAGGCCCACATTCCCGTCGGTTTATCGCATTCCACGATCCGGCCGTTTTCCTCGCGGCAGTTGACCAGCTTAACGTAGCCTTCGTCCTGCTCCGGCTCTTCGTCCATCAGCGAAAAGATCCGCGCGGCGCCGGCCTGCGCCATGATGATCGCATTCAGCTGCTGGGAAACCTGGGAAAGGTTCTGGGTGAACTGGCGCGTCATATTGATGAACGGCACGACCGCCGCAATCGTCAGGGGAAGGCCGGAAAAGGAGAGGTTCGGCACCTTCAGTATCATCAAAACGCCGCCCAGAATCGCCACCGCCACATAAAGGACGTTCCCGATATTGCCCAGAATCGGCATCAGGATATTGGCATAACGGTTGGCGCTTTCCGCGTCCCGGAAAAGCCTTTCATTGAGCTGATCGAAATCCTTTTTGCTCTCCTCCTCATGGCAGAAGACCTGAACCACCTTCTGGCCGTTGATGATCTCCTCCACATATCCTTCCATTTTGCCCATGGACTGCTGCTGCCGCACGAAAAAGCGCGCGCTGTTGCCACCGATCTTCTTGATCACCAGCGTCATGACCCCAACGCCGAAAAAGATCAGAAGCGTCATCCAGAGGCTGTAGTAAAGCATGATGCCGACCACCATCAGGATGGTCACCCCGGCGGTAACAAGGTTGGGCAGGCTCTGGGAAACCAGCTGCCGGAGCGTATCGATATCGTTGGTGTAATAGCTCATGATATCGCCGTGGGTATGGGTATCGAAATAGCGGATGGGCAGCCGCTGCATCCCCCGGAACATTCTCTGCCGCATTTTATTCAGAAAGCCCTGGGTTACGATCGCCATCAGCCGAGTGTAGGTAAAAGAGCAGGCCAGCGAGATCGCGTAGATAACCAAAAGCGTGACGGCAATCTTTTGGATCCCGCCGATAACCGCCTCCAGCCCGCTCTGAAGCCCCTCTTCGATCAGAATAATGGTCTGACCCATGAAAATGGAGGGGAGGGTGCTGGCAATCGCCGTGAAAATCAGGCAGACCAAAACCACCGTCAGGGAAACCGGATAGTCCTTAAATAGCTGCGCCAGAACCCGCTTGAGCATCCCTTTTGTTGCCTGGAGCTCCGGCTTTTTCTGTTTATTTTTCGCCATGACGCGCACCTCCCTCGTTCTGAGAGGTATAAACCTCTTTGTAAATCTCATTGCGCTCCAAAAGCTGGGCGTGGGTTCCGATATCGTCGATCCGTCCCCCGTTCATCACAACGATCTGATCCGCGTCCTCCACCGAAGAGATCCGCTGGGCGATGATGATCTTGGTGGTGCCGGGGATCTCCTCCCGGAAGGCCTTGCGGATCATGGCGTCGGTATGGGTGTCCACGGCGCTGGTCGAATCATCGAGGATCAGCACCTTGGGCTTTTTCAGCAGCGCCCGCGCAATGCAAAGCCGCTGCTTCTGCCCCCCGGATACGTTGGTTCCGCCCTGCTCGATATAGGTATCATATCCCTGGGGGAACTGCCGGATAAATTCATCGGCGCAGGCCAGCCGGCAAGCCCGGACCATCTCCTCGTCCGTGGCGTTTTTATCGCCCCAGCGCAGATTTTCCTTGATGGTACCGGAAAACAGAACATTCTTCTGCAATACGACCGCAACCTGACTGCGCAGCGTTTCCAGATCATATTTTCGCACGTCCACGCCGCCTACCCTGACGGCGCCTTCCGTTACGTCGTAGAGCCGGGAGATCAGCTGGATCAGCGTCGTTTTGCTGCTGCCGGTTCCGCCGATGATGCCGATGGTCTGGCCGGACTTGATCTGCAGGTTGATATCCTGAAGCGCATATTTTTCCGCTTTTTCCGAATATTTCATGCTGACATGATCAAATTCCAGATCCCCGTTTTCAACATGCATCACGGGATTTTCCGGATTTTCGATCAGGCTGCGCTCGTTCAGGATCTCCACGATCCGGCGCGCCGACTCCGCCGACATGGTAACCATCACCAGAATCATCGACGCCATCATCAGACTCATCAGGATCTGAATGCCATAGGTCAGCAACGCGGAGAGCTGCCCCACGTCGATCACCTGGCCGGAGGATTGGATCACCACCTGCGATCCGAAAAAGATCACAACCAGCATTACGATATGCAGGCAGAGCTGCATCAACGGCGTAATCAGCGCCAGCAGCTTTTCCGCCCGGGTGAAGTCTGCGCAGACATCGTTGGCCGCGGCGGCAAATTTCTCCGTTTCCCGCTCTTCCCGGACAAAGGCCTTCACCACCCGCATCCCCTGAATATTTTCCTGAACGGAATTATTCAGTCGGTCATATTTGCGGAAAACGCGCCGGAAAAGGGGCATCGCCTTTCTGCTGACCAGAAAGAGGCCCAGCCCCAGAATCGGCATTACCACCACAAAGACAAAAGCCATCTTTCCGCCCATATAAAAGGCCATCACAAAGGCGAAGATCATCATAAAGGGCGCCCGGAAAGCCGTGCGCACCAGCATCATATACGCCATTTGCACGTTGGCCACATCCGTCGTCAGCCGGGTAACCAGGCTGGACGCGGAAAAGCGGTCGATGTTCCCAAAGGAAAAATGCTGGATATTATAAAAAAGATCCTGCCTCAGGTTTTTGGCGAAGCCGCAGGAAGCGGTCGCGCAAAAATGACCGGCCAGCCCGCCGCAGGTCAGGGAAAGAAGCGCCATCAGCAGCAGGATCATGCCGTATCGCACAATGACCTCCAGCGAACAGCCCGCCTTGATCTCATTGACCAGCTCCGCCGTCAAAAAGGGGATCAGACATTCGATCACCACTTCCAGCATCACAAAAAGCGGCGATAGTATCGAGTCTTTTTTATATTCTCGGATACAGCCGACAAATCGTTTAAACATACCATGCCTCCAAAGTTTAATAAATTAACTAATATATTATAACAAATCCATTTTGCCACGTCAACCAAAACTCCGGCAAAAATTTTGATTCCCGCCTCCCGGCCGAAATGCCGCTCCGGCACCGTTCCCAAAGACATAAAAAAGCGGCGGCAAATCCTGCCGCCGCCGATCTGAGCCTGAAGCTGGGGCAGGGAAAAGAGAAGAATGCAAAAAAGGGGATCGACATCGTAGCCGACGACCGGCGCGTATATGCCCTGCAACGGCACGGTGCGGGTTGTGGCGTATGACGCCAACGGCTGGGAGCAATATGTATCCATCGGGGACGACAAGGGCTGGATGCTGGGGGATGATTTGGGGAATTTCAACCCCAACAACCCGGTGACCCGGGCGGAGCTGCCGGTAGTGCTGAGCTGCATTTTAAATTTCTGATAAAAATGCGCACCGAAAACGAGACCGCTTTGTTGGTAGGATGTTCATTTTTGGTAGCCACAGAAAAAATTTTTACTCAATTTCTCGAAAATTCCCACAGCAACCCACAGCAATTTGAAAAATAAAATAATCTCGCAAACCATTGCAGATGCTTGGTTTGCGAGATTATTTCTTGGTGGAGATAAGCGGGATCGAACCGCTGACCTCTTGAATGCCATTCAAGCGCTCTCCCAGCTGAGCTATACCCCCATTTTCCGGACTTCAAAACGCCTGTTTATTATAGCAAAGGTGCATCGGTTTGTCAATCCTTTTTTAAAAAATTTGCCCGAAAAAATGAAAAATATGAAATTTTCCATATTTTTTATATTCCCCATTGAAAAAATTGCATACAACTATTATACTTAAACTATATTCCATCAAAGGAGCTGTTTCCATGAAAAATCTCACCCGCTGCGCTATTGCCATCACGCTGGCGGCAGCCATTATCGGCGTCGCGGTTTTTTTTGCGCTGGGCGGCGCCGATCCGGTAAAAAAACTGATGAAAGAGCATCCTTATGTTTTCGAGGCCGGAAAAACCATCGGCACGGAACGGCAGGATTCCTATTCCCATAAAGACGGCTGCGTTTACATCTCGTATCCCGAAACCAAAAACGAATCCACCGATCAGGCGGTGGCCGCATATCTTTCCGGCGTCAAGGCGGAATTTGACCAGTATCTGACCGATCATCCCCAGGAGGAAGGGGCGGAACGGCAGATCCCGCGGCTGGTTTTTGATTACAAAACCGAGCAGACCGACGCTTACTGCGCCCTGACCTGCTTTTACGAGATCACGCCGCTGGACGAAAACGGCACCGGGACCGCCGCTGCATCAGGACAGCAAACGTACTATTTGGGAGAAAACGATGAGATTCTGGATCTGGACGGCGTTCTTGGCGAGAATACCGAAAAGAAAATCGATCTGATGCTGAAAAACAGCGGCCTTACCACCGCGGATCTCCAGACCTTTACCATTGAAGGGGATCAGCTTGTGCTCCGCTGGGAGGACGCAGAAAAAGAGCTCTCCGTTTCCGACGTGGAGCGCGCCAGCCTGATCGATCCCGATCAGCCGATGATCGCCCTGACCTTCGACGACGGCCCGGGCAAATACTCCCGGCAATTCGCAGACCTGCTTGCCGAATACAACGGCCACGCCACCTTTTTTGTTCTGGGCATGAACGTGCCCAATTTCGCCGACAGCCTGAAGTATGTCTACGATATGGGCAATGAGATCGGCAGCCATACCATGCGGCATAAAAACCTCAATAAGCTTTCAAAAGAAGGGATCCGAACCGAGCTGGACGACGCCGCCGAGGCCATCTACGACGCCATCGGCGCCTATCCCACGCTGGTGCGCACCCCCTACGGAAACGCCAACGACACCGTTATGAGCGTGATCGACGGACCCATGATCAAATGGAGCGTCGATACGGAGGACTGGAAAAGCCGGGACGCCCAGGCTGTTAAAGCCGAGATCCTGAACAATATCCAGGACGGCGATATCGTGCTGATGCATGAAATCTACAAATCCACCTACGACGGTCTTGCCATGGCGATCAAGGAGCTTGCCGATCAGGGCTACCAGTTTGTAACCGTCAGCGAGCTGATGCAGTACCGGGGCGTCGAACCGGAAAAGAAGATCTACCGCAACTTTTACCCGGAAGAAAGCTGATCCCGGCTCCCGCTTTGGATCAGCCCCTCCTTTTCCGCCCGGCTCATCTGCTTAACGGCGTATTCCCGCCGCAAAGCGGCGCTCCGACCGGAAAGCCGCTCCTGATATACCATCGCCACCGGGCGCCGGGCGGCCGGCCGGGTATATTTCGCAGCCGTTCCCCGGTTATGCTCCCGCAGCCGGCGGGCGGGATCGGTCGTGATCCCGGTATAATAGGTGCCGTCGGCACATTTTAAAATGTATACCATATATTCCATCCTTTTATCATCCATTTACAATTCTCTTTTATGAAAGGCAAAAACCATGACGAACCATCAATACTGGATTGCAGCCTGGGGCTGTGCTGTTTCCCAAAACTCCCGCCGCAACGCCGAATGGGCAAAGGATACCACCGTCCGCATGCAGATGCTCATGACGGTAAGCGGCAGCGCTCTGCGTTTCCATTTTTCCAATCTTTTCGGCAGCGAACCGGCTGTTATTACCCGTGCCAGCGTCAGCGTTGCCGGAGAAGGAAGTGCCATGATCCCGGAGCGCTGCGTTCCCATCTCCTTCAACGGCGATGAACGCGGCGTGATGTCTGCCGGCGGCAGTCTTGTTTCCGACGAGATCCCCTTTTCCTTCCAGGCCGGCGAGGTTCTGGCCGTCAGCCTCTATTTCCGGGACTTCACCCAGATGCTGACCGGGATAAGCAGTGGCGATTCCTTCCAGGAAAGATGGTGCAGCAGCGGGGATCAGACCCAAGCGCCCTGCCTCCCCTTCAACGAAACAGCCGCTGCGGATTTTTCTCCTTTTATCAACACCATCGAAGCCCTCTGCCCGGAGGAGTGCTACGCCATTGTTGCCTTCGGCGATTCCATCACCGCTCAGAGCTGGCCGGATCGTCTGAAACGCCGGCTTTTTGAAGAGCTGGGACGCAGGGACGTAGCGATTGTCCGCAAGGCGATCAGCGGAAACCGGGTGCTGCGGGAATACGCCTGCGCTTTCCACCGGAACAACGGCCCCCGCGGGCTGGATCGCTTTAAACGGGAGGTTCTGCTGCCGGGCGTGAAAAAAGTATTGATCCTGCACGGAATCAACGACATCATCCACCCCGGAGATCAAACGAACCCCTATGCGCCAATCAGCGAGCTGCCCACGGCGGAAGAGCTGATCGAAGGCCTGAAGTTCTATATCGACGCGGCGCATTCCGCCGGCATTGCGGTTTTCCTCTCGCCGATCCTGCCCTTTGCCGGCTGGAGAACCTACGATCAGCAGCGGGAAGCGATCCGCGAAAAGGTCAACCACTGGATCTATCGCGAAGCGCCGATCGAAGGGGTTCTGCCCTTTGAACTTGCCCTGCTGGATCCCGAAAATCCTCTGGCCCTGCAGCCGCAGTTTGACTGCGGCGATCACCTCCATCCCAGCGCCGACGGCGCTCAGGCGATGGCAGACAGCATCCCTGCAGAATTTATTTAATCGGCAAAACCAACAGAAACGGTTTGTGGAAAGTCCCATGCGTATAGAGTTATTGTTATTTTGACGCGGGCATAAAAAACAGAAGGCAGGCTGCCTTCTGTTTTTTTTCGGTGCAACCGCTTTACGACGCGCCTGCATTATTTGAAATTGATATAGGTATAAACCAGATTGTGATCGCTGTTTTCGCTATAATGGACCTGAAGCCCCACGTTGGTGCTATCATCCCAATAATAGTCCAGCGTATCTGTCACCACAATATTATCGATCGCCTTAGTAGGGGCGCTGCCCTGCGGCGCCGTATTGACCATAAACAGAAAATCATCGCCGCCGTTCAGCACCGTCAGCTTCTTCGTATCGATATATCGCCCCATATTGGTCGGCTCCATATTCAGATCGCCGGTCAGCACCGCATACTGATCCTGACACATCGCAGAGGTAACCTGCTTCAGCTCCGCTCCGTTTTCAGAATCGGACCCTAACGTCAGGTGGGTGTTATAAAACACCAGCTCCTTGCCGTCGACATCCAGCACATGGCGTTCATAATTGCGCAGATGATCCCCGTTGGCGATCACCTTATACTCCACGATCTCGCTGGACTTGATCGGATAGCGGCTCAGAACACCGTGGCCATACTGGCCGCCCTGGAAATCAATGGATTTGGCAAAATACCAGTACGGATAGTCCAACTCCTCCGCCAGGATCTGCACCTGATTGCCCTGCCCGCTGCGGATGGTATCGACGTCTACCTCCTGCAAGCCGACCAGATCGGCGTCGATCTGCCGCAGTTCTTCAATAATGGCGTCCTTCTGCTCGCCGTGAAAAAAACATTTAATATTATATGAGGCTACTTTGATGTAATCGGAATAATCCACCTGCGTTTCCTCCTGCTGTTCTTCCTGCTGCTCTCCGGAAGGTTCCTGCTCCTGCGGAGTTTCTTCTTCGGGCGTCTGCTGAGAAGGCTCCTTTTCCTCCGGGTCCTTTTCCTCCGGGTTCTTTTCCTCCGTCACAGGCGGTTGCTCTGCGGTCCCGCCACCGGAGGACTCCTCTTGCTCTATCTTTTCCGGCAGATCCTCTTCCGTTCCGGGATCCTCGTCCGCGCCCTCTACCACAACATCCGTTACAGCGCTTTCTTCCGGACTTTTCGCTCCGCAGCCGGAAAGCAGCGATGCCAGCAGCACAAAGACCGTCAGCATCCAGACAACTCGTTTCATCAAAATATCACTCCTTTTTGCACATTATAGCACAAAAAAGGAACTCTGTAAAGTGTGCCAGGTTAGATATCAAACACGCCCAGTACAACGATGCCGACCGCCACCATGCTGATGCAGAGGTAATGCTTCCACGACAGCCGCTCCTTCAGGAAAATCCGGCTCCATACCACGCTGGCCACGCAATAGGATGAAATGATGGGCGCGGAGAACATCAGATGCTCCGTATCGGCGATCGCATAAATATATGCAAACTGGCCGATCGTTTCGCAGACGGCGCCGACATATTTGGGCGCCTCCATTTTCGGGATCAGCCGATCCCGCCGGATCAAAACCACATAAACGAAGCAGCAAAGTCCCACCGCAAAAAAGGTCAGCTCATAGGCCACGTTGGCGGAGTCCTCGTTGAGGTTTTCCAGAACCAGGCTGTCGGCAAAGGTGCCGGCGGCGTCCAAAAGACAATAGGCCACCGGCAGCAGAATCGCCAGCCAGGATTTGGCGTATTTATAATTGGACTTTTCCTGCCGGGCGGCGCGCAGCTCAGGATCCTCCCGGGCCTCGACAATCCCCAGACCGACTACGCCGGAACAGATCAGCGCCACCGCGGCCAGCGCCCAGCCGGTCACGTTGCCGGTGATCTCGCCGGTGATCAGGCAGATCACCGCAACAATCGCGCCGCTGGAATTGCAGATCGGCGAAGAAACGGAAAGCTCGATATACCGCAGCCCCAGATAACCCAAAGCCATGGAAAGGATATACAGCGCCGATACCGGCAGATAGGTCAGCAAAACCTCGCCGTTGATCTCCACTCCACCAATAAAAATTTCATAGGCCGCGTGCAGACCCATCACCAGCCCCACCGCCATGACCATTTTCAGATGGCTGAGCTTATCCCGCGGATCCCGGCAGCCGATCTTGGAAAAAAGATCGGAGCCGCTCCAAAACAACAGCGCAATCAGCGCAAGCCAAAACCACATACTTTTTACTCCTCCATATTTTTAAAAATCTCTTTTGCCAGATCCTGCACCGCTTCCGGCCCCGATATGATAATGCCGGTGGCGTCGTCGCCCAGCACCAGCAGATTATCGCCCGGTTTTATCCCGAAAAGCGCCCGCGCTTCCTTGGGGATCACGATCTGACCCTTCTCCCCCACGCGAACCGTTCCGAAAACGTGTTTGCCCCGCGGGAGACCGTATAATTGCTTTCCTTTTGCCATAAGCCGCTCCTTTAAAGTCATACTTATTGGAAAAGTATGAAAATTTTATCACAAAAAATTATATTTGTCAAATCTTGACTGTAAAATCATAACATAATATAATTAAAACATCAAGATAAAGGAAGAATCCATGATACTCAAAGACATTAGGCTTCCGGTGAGCCACGCTCCGGAGGAGCTGAAAAAGAAAATCGAAGGGCTCAGCCGGATCCGGGATCCGCGCTGGCGGCTGCTGCGCCGATCCATCGACGCGCGTAAAACGCCCGTTTTTTACGTTTATACGGTGGAAGCGGTGGAGCCGGGAGCGGCCTTCAGCCGGGAGCCCGGGCTGACCGTTCCGAAGGCCGGGCTGAAGAAGCGCCCCATCGTTGTGGGCACCGGGCCGGCCGGTCTTTTTGCGGCGCTGATCCTGGCCAGAGCCGGAGCCGCTCCGCTGGTTCTGGAGCGGGGAAAAACGGTGGAGCAGCGGCAGAAGGACGTGGAGCTGTTTCATAAAACCGGGATTTTGAACCCGGAATCCAATATCCAGTTCGGGGAGGGCGGCGCCGGAACCTTTTCCGACGGCAAGCTCCATTCCGGCATCGGAAACCCGCTCTGCCGGGAGGTTCTGGAGATTTTTGCCGCCCACGGCGCGCCGGAGGAAATCCGATACGACGCCAAGCCCCATATCGGAACCGATCGGCTGCGGGAGGTGGTGCGCGGGCTGCGCGGCGAGATCCTCGCTCTGGGCGGCGAGATCCATTTTGAAGAAGCGCTGCGGGATCTAGTGATCGAAGAGGGCAGAATCACCGGCGCCATCGGGCGCAGGCGCTATGAAACCGACGCCGTTCTGCTTGCCGCCGGGCACAGCGCCCGCGACACTCTGGACATGCTGCTGAAAAACGGCGTGCCCATGCAGCCGAAGGCCTTTTCCGCCGGAGTCCGCATCGAGCATCCCCAGAGCATGATCAATCAGGCGCAATACGGAGCGGACGCCCGCTATCTGGGCGCCGCGGATTACCGGCTTTCCTGGCACAATTCCGCCGGCCGTGGGGTCTACACTTTTTGTATGTGCCCCGGCGGGCAGGTCATTGCCGCCGCCAGCGAGCCGGGAGGGATTGTTACCAACGGCATGAGCAACCACGCCCGCGACGGCCAAAACGCAAACAGCGCGCTGCTGGCCGCCGTAACCCCCGCCGACTACGGAACCGGGCATCCCCTGTCCGGCGTATCTTTTCAGCGCAGGCTGGAGCAGGCCGCCTTTGCGGCCGCCGGATCCGGCTATCTGGCGCCGGCGCAGCGGCTTGGAGACTTTCTGCGCAACGTCCCCTCCGCCGGCTTCGGCGCCGTGGAACCCAGCTACCGCCCCGGCGTGACCCCCTGCAACCTCCGGGCGCTTCTGCCCGGATTTATCGGCGACGCCCTTGCGGAGGCCATCCCGGTCTTTGACCGGCGGCTGTGCGGCTTTTCCCTGCCGGACGCGGTTTTGACCGGGCCGGAGACCCGCAGCTCTTCCCCGGTCACCATTCTGCGGGATTCATCCTGCCAAAGCGCCGTCCGGGGACTTTTCCCCTGCGGCGAAGGAGCCGGATATGCCGGCGGGATCATGTCTGCCGCCGTAGACGGAATCCGCTGCGCGCTGGCATTGCTGAAGGAGGGCGCTTTATGATCAAAAGAACCATGGCCGCTGTTTTGGCGTTCCTGCTGCTGATCGGCGCTTCCGGCTGCGCGGAAAGAGCAGGCGTTACCGTTCCCATTCTTCTCTATCATCATCTGACGGAAACCGGGAACGACGCCTCCGACGTCTCTGTTGAGAGCTTCCGGCGGCAAATGGAGCTGCTGAAAACGGAGGGCTACCAGCCGATTTCCTTCGACACTCTGATCGATTATGTGGAAAACGGTACGGCGCTTCCGGAAAAGCCGGTGATCATCACCTTTGACGACGGGTACTACAGCAACTATCAGTATGCCTATCCCATCCTCTGCCAATATGGGTATCCGGCCGCCATTTTTGTGATCGGCTGCTCCGTCGGGCATCTGG
This sequence comes from uncultured Clostridia bacterium, assembly GCA_944387895.1. GTDB lineage: Bacteria > Bacillota > Clostridia > Oscillospirales > QAKW01 > QAKW01. The sequence goes on along the minus strand of CALXGQ010000015.1, from coordinate 5,409 downwards.
AATATTATAAGGACACCACCTATCCGCTGACGCCTCATTTTGGCGCGGAGGAGATTGCCGAAATGTGTGAAAGCGGGCTGATCGCCATCCAGTCCCACACCTACGATATGCACCAATGGGCGCCCTATGAAAGCGGGGAGGCGGTGCGGGAGAGCATTCTTCCTCTGGAGGGCGAATCGGAGGAGGTCTATATCGCCGCCCTGACTGCCGATCATCAGAAGGAAGCGGAGCTGCTTTTGGCGTCCGGCGCGGGAGAGATCCGGGTGGTCGCCTATCCCGGCGGAAAAACCTGCGCTCTGGCCAATACCACCCTGCAGGAGCTGGGCGTTGCCGTTACGCTGACGACCGACCCAGAGCGCCTCAACCGGGTGCAGCCGGGGGAGTGGCAAACGCTGATCGATATGGGGCGGCTCTCCATCAACGAAGCGACGACCGATCAGGAAATTCTGGAATATCTGAGCAAAAAATAAAAAGGCTTAAAAAGCCTTTTTATTTTTTTGCCCGGACGCCGTGCGCCGGCCGGTTTCCTCCAGAAACTGCCGGCAGGGCAGCAGAAAATCTGTCTGGATCAGATCAAAGCCGCGATCCGCCAGCCAGCCCCAGCCCTTTTCGGGGTCCTCGATCATCGAAACGTCGTCGTTATGGTAGGCGGCCAGAACCGCCTTGTAGTCGTATACCAGCGCGTTGACCCAGACGATTTTGCCCTCCCGGTGCATCTTTTCGATATAGTCCCGGCCGGCAACCGGCGCATCCTCCTCTTTGAACAAAACCTCGGCGCCAACGTAATTGATCCGACGTTTTTGGATCTCTTCATGAACGACGTCCACGTCGGTGGCGATGGTCATATAATAAAGATCCGGCGCATATTGTTCCACCGCCTCCAGATACTCCGGCCGATTTGCCGTTTTGATCAGGATTTGATCCTCCATCCCCAGCTTCCGGATCAGCCGGGCGATCTTTTCGGGATTTTCCCAGAACTTATCGATATTGATCACGCATTTTCCCTTCATCAACCGAAGCGCCTCTTCCAGACGGGGGATTTTCCACGCGGTACGGCATTGATCGGCGTTGGAAAGATAAAGCTGCTCGACGACCGACGCAGGATAGGTGCGGATCCGATCCTGCATCCGCAGATGCACCTTTTCCATCTTGGGATGCTGCACAAAGAGAGTTCCGTCGGCGGAGCAGTCCACGTCCAGCTCGATCACGTCCGCCCCCTGGTTCAGCGCGATCTGAAACGCCTGCAGCGAGTTGGGGGGGATATTGGCGCCGCAAACACCCCGATGGGCAACCAGCAAAACCTTTTTTTCCTTCGCCATTTGCAACAGATCCATTTTTACTGCTCCTCCAATCCCTTTTTCAGTATTCTCACGCTCTGCGCCGCGGCTCTGGCCACGAACTCCGGATAATCGATCCCGGCCTCGCCGGAAGCATGATCGGAAATGGTGCGCAGGATCGCGAAAGGTACCTGATTCACATGGCAGACCTGCCCGATCGCCGCGCCCTCCATCTCGCAGCAGGAAGCGCCAAAGAGGCTGCGGATGCTGCCGCGCTTTTCGGCGGAGGCGATAAACTGATCTCCGGAGGCGATCCGCCCCGCAACAGCTCTGACGCCGCATTCTGCCGCCGCCTTTTCAAACCGGGCGCACACCTTCCCATCGGCAGGGAGCGCCACGCGGTTGATGCCGGATATCAGGCCGGGCGGATCGCCCAGCGGAGAGGTATCCATATCATGCTGCACCACATCCCGGCCGATGACAACGTCCAGGATCTCCAGCCCGGGATCCAGCGCGCCCGCCACCCCGGTATTGACGATAAACTCCGGCCGGTAATGCAAAATCATGGCCTCCGTACACAGCGCGGCAAACACCTTCCCGACCCCGCAGACGGCTACCACCACCTGCACGCCGCACCATGCGCCCTGGGTAAAAAGGATCCCGCTGATCTCCTGCCGCTTCGCATTCTTCAGCTCCTTCACAATGGAAGCGGTTTCCAGCTCCATCGCGCCTATGATTCCAATCAAAGCAAACCCTCCTTCCGGATTTCCGGGATCTCTATCAATCTCAGCCCAAATCGACGCACAAACGCTTCCGTCACATCCGCGACCTCCCGCGGATCAAAAGTGTATTGCGGCCTGTGGGCGTCCGTTCCGATCAAAACGGCGCAGTTTTCCTCCCCCGCCACGGCCCAAAAATCCGGGCGCGGATAAGAAAATCCGGAGCGCCGCCCCTGTAAATTAAGCTCCAGCGGGATCTCCAGCGCCTTTGCCGCGCGGCACAGCCGCCCCATATGACGCCGATATACGGCGGGATCCCCCTGATAATTCAGCGTGTCCGGATGGCAAAGATAACTAAATTTCCCGGTTTCCAGCCCTTCCACCACCTGATCCACATAGAGAGCCAAAACCTTCTCGTCCCGGGTCTCCCGGGTAGCCGGCAGAAGAACATCATATTCATTATATAAAAAATGCTGCCCCAATATCAGATATTCAATGCCCGGCGCCTGCCGCAGCATCTCCAGAAAGGCGGGAAAAAGAGCCGGATAGTACTCCGCCTCCAGGCCGCAGCGGATCTCGATTCGATCCCCATAGAGCCTTTTCATCTGCTCCACCGCCTCGATATACGCCGGAAGCTGCTCCGGCTGCATCCGCACCCGGGAGCGGTACTCCCCGGGAAACGGCCAGGGCGCGTGATCGGAAAAGCCAAGGCACTTCAGCCCGCCGGAGATGGCGCGCTCCACATACTCCCATTCGCTGCCATAGGCATGATGGCATCTATATGTATGGGTATGGTAATTGGCTTTCATCAAAACATCTCCTCAAATTCTCTTTGGCCGCCGCAATGCGGCAAAATTCTTCCGCGCTCAGACTCCCCTTGAAGGAGTCCGGCGCAATGATAATACTCATCGCTTCTCTCCGTTTTCTTACTTGTTCTATTTTATCATTAATTGTAATAAAAGACAAGGTGAAATAAAAATAAACTCCCCTCTTCTTGATTACGATATTTTTGTGTATTTTACTCAAAATATTTTTTTATTTTAATTTATATTGACAGTTATCACATTTTTTGATATCGTAAAATTAAAGATGATTAAAAGACAATCGTCTTATTATATTTGTTTTAAGGAGGAGATTACTAAGGAGGAGATTACTATGAAAAAACTCGCAAAAAATTTAAAGCCCATCTCTTTTGTCTGTCTGCTTGTTTTAACAATGACATTTTCTGCACTTCAATAACACAACAGCACACAACAATTTTTTTGGAAATTGTCAATCCGTTTTTCATTCCGTTAACAATAGTTACAACTATAGTGGGCGAACCTATTATGATTCGTTAATGATGTGGAGCTTTTTGACAACATATATTAATGCAGAATGGCCTGTTTTATTAAATATTAATGCAAACAACTTCGATTACAACGCGCACTCCACAGTCGCTTTTGGTTATAATACAGTTCGCGGATATGATTCTACTGGCGAACTCTATGAATTGGGATTTGTCAAGCTCTACGATGGCTGGTCAACAAGCGGTAAACGTTATATTTGCTGGGATATGCTGGTGAATTATAACTCTTTTTACGAACCCACAAACAGCGAGTATATCAGCGCAACAATGATAGCATTCTGCCCTTATCAATAACAGAAATGAGGTCTGCTCCATGAAAAAAATCAGCCTGATTATCCTTTTTTTCCTTATTTGCAGTCTTATACTTTGCGGATGCTCAAAAAAGAATGCTGCCCCATCTGATCAAAGCAAGATCGACCTCCAATACAACCCGCAAAAATACCCTCAACTCACGCTTTACGGAGCTCATGCCTATTATGAGGTGGAGAAAGACGGTGAATATACCCTCTATTCTCTGGCGCTGAGTGGCAAGGAGCAGCCGGAATTTCTTACCAAGGGGCGGATACTGGGACGTTATGATTCGGTATTGCTGATCCGGGGCAAATCCCGTTATCAGGTTATGGATTTAGATGGCAAACAAACCTGGATGAACCTCAAGGAAATCAAAAATGAGACCGCATGGCTCCGGCACAACAAGGAAATATTGGTCTTTTCCTATGATGAAAGCGGCTATTATGCAGATGTTATCGACCTGGAAACGCTGCAAGCCCGGCGCACAACAACGGATGTCCTGATTGAAGTTGCCTTATTGGAAAATGATACGCTCTACTACATTGGCACCGCAGGCGACGAATCGCACCTGTATCGAGCGAACCTGACCGAAAAAACAGCAGAGGAACTCTGTATCACCGAAAGCGGTTGTCAAATAGACAAAGCCGGAGAGCGGATACTGCTGCAAAAGGAGCGCATGGACCCTCAGATTTATGACCTGAGCAGCGGCACCTTGGAGAGGGTGGCCGAAATTTCTCTTCAGGTCAACGAAGGCCCTGTCAGTCCCAAGGTCGGCGAGGTGCTGAACGGTGTTGCGATGATCCCTTATTGGAATACTGAAACACGGCGGGAGGACTTCCTTTACTACGATATCGCCGTCGGAACGCTTCTCAACCCGGAAGAAGCCCCGGTTATGGAAGAGAACATCTGCACCATAGACGGCGGCTATTACGTAGATCTTTCCACCCAAACGTACGAGGTCTGGCTGGAGCTCCATCAAGGCGACGATGCCTACAAAGTGGATCTGAGCTGGAAGCTTTTCTCGATCTCAGCAGCGGCGATCAATGAATACGGCGCCGCCTTCCTGAGTAAGGATGACCCTTGTATCGCCATCGTCTGTCGGGAAGACCCCGAAACGATCCAAACCGTTAAACGCGACGACCACCCCAAAAAATAAGTACTGCCCCGGACGCTCTTCCGCGTCCGGGGCGTTTTTTCATAGATGGCCTTCGTCGAAGCCCTTTTCGACCTTCTCCCGATCCTCCGGGATCAGCTCGTCGGGGAAATGGATCATGATATGATCGTCTTTTTCCAAGCGGTTTTGCAGGGCTGCGATCTCCACCTCCGCAACGCCACCGCCCGCGACAATAATGCCATACCTTTTCTTGCATTCCAGCTCGGTAATAATCTTCATATGCCCTCATTCTCCTTTTAGTCACAACCTCCGGCTAAGCCGGAGGCTTGAGTGAGCCCTAGAAGGGCATTTTACAGGCCACACCCCTAAAGGGGCTCCGAAAGGTTCTGCCAACCGCATTACTTTCTCGGGCAACCCCTAAAGGGGTGTTTTGTTTAGCCTAATGTCTACTGAATAAACCACAAAACGGCATAAATAGTGACTTTAGCGGTGAATTATGGTATAATAAGTGCAAAGAAAAATGCTTAAAACCGTAAAAAAGCTTGCACATGGAGTCGGGATATGTACAAATATAAAAGTGGACAAATCAGTATAACGGACTTCGGTCAGCCTATGGGCATGCATCTGAATGAAAACAACCGCTGGGTCAAAAAAGCTGCA
>CALXGQ010000014.1 GCA_944387895.1 uncultured Clostridia bacterium | reverse complement strand
TAGAGACAAAGTCTGCAATCGCAGTCTTTCTTGGTGTATTGATACAATCTGCGAAACCGACCTCCGCCTTTCTGTGTGCCGTAGGGCAGTTTTTTCATGATCGCCTCAATGCTATTGAGGGTGGGGGTATCGGTAAAGTACATTTCGTCATCTCCTTTTCGTGAAATAAGAACCCGACCCGCCTGCGCAATCAAAGATTGCGGGCGGGTACCCCGGAACCTTGTTGCTTACGCAATGAAAAAAGCCCGAAGTCTTTTACAAAACTTCGGGCTGCGGGTAACAAAAAACGGCAGACAAGTTTTTCTTTACTTGTCTGCCGTTTGGTGCAGTTTATTCGGTTGTACGGGAGTTCAAATCTCTACGCAAAGCAAAAAGGGCCGTTTTATATCTACGAATATGCATCTTGAAATCCCAGTGTTTGAATAGCAAAAAACCCCGATTTTATCGGGGCTTTTTGGGGAACATATCTTTTTTATGTTCCTATTATGGCAGGGGCAGAAGGACTTGAACCCTCGGCACGCGGTTTTGGAGACCGCTGCTCTACCAACTGAGCTATACCCCTAAAACAAATTGCCTGATTATTATAATTCTTTTGATGGAAATTGTCAAGGGTTTTTGAAAAATATCCGAGCCCGGGAAAAGGCGCCGTCCGAAAAATTCGGACGGCGCCCCCTTTGACCCTTCTTTTTGCCGCAAAAACCGGCGCAAACGCCTTATACGCCCAGCAGCGCGGCGCCGATAATCCCGGCGTCGTTGCCCAGCTTGGCGATCCGGATATCGGTTTTCAGCATATTGAACCGGCTATACATCTCCTTCTCCGCAAAGGCCTTAACCGGCTTCAGCAGATAATCACCCTCCTTGGAAATGCCGCCGCCGATGCAAAGCACCTCCGGCTGAAGGATATTGAGAATGTCCACCAGCCCGGTGGCAACGGAATGAAGATATTCATCCACAACCTTCTGCGCTTCCGCGTCGCCCTTGCGCATGGCGTCGAAGGAGGTAAGGCCGTTGACCTTTTCCAGAGAACCGGCGATCTTCCACATCAGCGTATCCGGATTCGCTTTCATATGCTCCTTCGTCGTATGGATCAGGCCGGTCACGGAAGCGTAAGCCTCCCAGCAGCCCTTCCGGCCGCAGGTACAGGGACGTCCGCCCTCCCGGATCACAATATGACCCAGTTCTCCGCCGGCATGGTTAAAACCGCTGTATAACTTCCCGTTGATGATCATGCCGCCGCCCACGCCGGTGCCCAGCGTGATGGTCACGCTGTTTTCCGTTCCGGCCGCGGCGCCGCACTTAGCCTCCGCCCAGGCGGCCACATTGGCGTCGTTTTCCACATAGACGGCCTTGCCGGGGAAATAGCTGCCCAGCATCTCGGCAAGCGGGGTATTGCTGAATCCGAGATTATTGGCATAAATCACCACGCCCTTTTCCGGATCGATCGCGCCGGGCGATCCGATACCGATGCTTTTGATGTCGTCTACGGTGATGCCACAGCCCTCGATGGCCTGCCGGGCGACCTCCGCCATCCGGGCGACGATACTTTCCGCTCCGGCCTTTGCCTCGGTGGGGATACTGGCCTTATGAACCAGCTTCATCTCTTCGTCCACAATGCCGGCGGCGATGTTTGTTCCGCCCAGATCGATACCCAAATAATACATGATTCAGTCCTCCGTTGTTCCTAAAATTATTTTATTCAGTTCTTCCGCTGCATTATAGCCCAGACGCTTTTGCCGGTTGTTCATGGCGGCCACCTCGATGATAATCGCCAGATTCCGGCCGGGTTTCACCGGAATTGTCAGCGTTGGGAGATCCACGCCCAGAATATTGGTATAGACCGTATCCATGCCCAGCCGGTCATAAACCTTTTCCTGATCCCAGTTTTCCAGATGGATCTCCATATCAATGATGGAATCCTCCTTCACAGAGCCGACCCCGAAAATCTTCTGGACGTTGATGATACCGATCCCGCGCAGCTCGATGAAATACTGGATATTGGCAGGCGCCGTGCCCTTCAGGGTGGTGGAGGTGATCCGCTTGACGACCACCGCGTCGTCGGCGATCAGGCGATGGCCGCGCTTCACCAGCTCGATCGCCGTTTCGCTTTTCCCGACCCCGCTTTCGCCGGTCAGCAAAATCCCTTCGCCATAGACCTCCACCAAAACGCCGTGCATGGTCGTCTGAGGACCCAGCCGTTCGTTGAGATAGAAAATGCAGCCGCTGACGAACTGCGCCGTATGCATCCCGGTCTTGAGGATCGGAACCTTATATTTTTCAGCGACCTCGATCAGCTCCGGATACCCGGCCAGACCCCGGGTTATGACCAGCGCCGGGAACCGGAATTCAAACAACCGCTCAAAGATCCGGCGGCGGCGGGCTTCGTCGAAATGATCGAGATAGGTGTGTTCCACCTTGCCCAAAACCTGAACGCGGCTTTCGTCGAAATAGTCAAAAAAACCCACCAGCTGCAAGGCGGGCCGGTTGACGTCGGTAGACGTGATCTCCGTTTCCAAACCGCCTACCGGCATATAAACGGTTTCCAGCGACATCCGCTTCATCATCTCGGCAAGGGTCAGTTTGTTTTCCTGAGACATCGGACTCTGCTCCCTCCCTATTGGTTCTGTCAACATTATACCAAAAAAACAAGCCGTATTCAAATAAAATGTTTCATTTTTTGTAAAAAAAATACTTGCTTTTCCGCACGTGCTATGTTAAAATATTGTTTGCGCAGAGTGAAGCGGGCTGATCAACCGCCAAAATCGACGGTTTTGGCCGCTTTATTCCTTTCGTAATCCAATAAGGAGGTGTTCACCATGGCAAAATGTGAAGTATGCGGCAAGGGCGTTACCTTTGGTATCAAGGTGTCCCATTCTCATCGTCGCAGCAACAAGGCGTTCAAGCCCAATGTGAAGCGTATCAAGGCGGTTGTAGACGGCACTCCCAAGCGTGTGTATGTTTGCTCCAGATGCCTCCGCTCCGGTAAGGTCCAGAGAGCTGTTTGATTTTAAGGCGTAAACGCTAAAAGCGGATTTCTTTTGAAATCCGCTTTTTTATTTTTTATTTCATAGTCAAAACGCCGCGGCCGTCGTCGTCGGTCACGGTGCCAAAGAGGGTGCCATCCTCCTTGAAAAGCGCAAAGCTGCGCTCGCCGGTTTCCATCCAGTAAAGGGGCGTCAGCGTATCGCTCTCGAAATCATAATAGTATAAAAGATCAAAGCTGTCGATCCGGTTGTTTTCATAGTTATAAGGGCGGTAGACGCTCTCCTCTGGCAGCGGAACAACGGTGGAAATGTGCTCCTGCTCCGTCTTATATTCCAGCATCCCCATAAGGGCCCAGCTGCTTTCGGTCACGCCGTGGATGTGTTCGTGCCAAAAATAGTTCTGCTCATCCAGGAAGCTCGGCTCGGCGCCGAGGATCCCGATCCGCCGCTCCGGATCGGAAAGATCGATCTGCTCCACGATGGTATCGGCGACCTGATGATCATTGAACATCGTCTGCCTGTAGTCGTGCAGCTCGGAAACGCCTGCCACGCAGAAAACCAGCGCCACCGCACCCGCCAGCCCGGCCTGAAGCAGCGCCCCGCGCCGGAACCGGCAGAAAAGGGCGGTGATCAGCACGTCGGCGATCAGCGCAAGGCCGGCAAAGCTGGCGACAGCGCCCCGGAAGGAAAACCACGGATTGGCGATGATCAGAAAGGGCGTGACCGGCGCGACGGCCAGCAGAACGCCTACCACCAGCGCGCACCACATCCTCTTCTTGCCGCCCTCCCGGGCGCCGGGAGCCAACCGCCGCACAAGCCATGCAAAGACCAGGCAGAGCGCCACCAGAAGCAGGGCAAACAGCACCGCGCGATCCTGCACTAGAATCTTCAGGCCGCGCAGAAAGCCGGTGAAGGTCGTTTGCAGCGTTCCGTCCCAGAAAACGCTCTTGATCTGATTCAGGATATCCGGCAGAAAAACATCGAAATAATAACGGTGAACCGGAAGAACCAGTTCCATTCTTCCTGCATAGACCCCGCCAGAAGCGGCAGCCAGGGAGGAAATCAACAAAAAAATCCCCGCGTTCACCACAGAAAAACCGCACCAGAAGCAGCGCCGGCTCCCCCGGCGAAAATTCAAGATCCCCAGCAGAACAAACAGCGTTACGGAGAAAACCAGAACCTGCTCATAATACAGGCAGGAAAGGAGCTGCGCCACAAGGGCAGAGAGCAGAAAATACCAGCGCCCGCCCTCCAGATACCGCTGGAACAGCCACGCGCCCAGCGCGGCAAAAAACAGGCCGCAGACGATCCGGGAGGAGGCGCTGACCCAATAGGTTCCCTCAAAGCCCAGGGGCAGCAGCGCAAAAAGAACGGGAAACAGCCAGCCGACCCGGAAAAACCGGCAGAAAACGCTGCGCAGCAGCAGCGCAGTCGCGGTATAAAGGGCCGCGATCAGCGCCACCGCCAGAATCATCACGGGGAAAAAGAAGCTCCAGATATAAAGATCCGAAAAGCCTGCGGCAGGCCGCTGAAAGCTTCCAAGAGTGATCATCGTCTGCCAGAGATTATCGCTGAAAAAGCTCAGATCGAAATATTGGATATAATCGTCCAGCTGATAAAAATAGGTGAAGCCGTAATATAAATAGCGGATCAAAACAAGGGAATAAAGCGAACAAAAAGGCAATATCCGGCGCAGCGCCCTTTTTCGATTCATCTTTATTCCCCCTTATCTATGATGCTGTTTTTAACCGGTTGAACCGGTTCCGGTATCTCCCCCGCCGCCGGTTCCCTCCCCGGAATCAGGTTCTTCGCCGGATCCACCGCCCGGATCGGTAGGATCCGTCGGATCGGTAGGATCCGTAGGATCGGTGGGATCGGTAGGATCCGTGGGATCGGTGGGATCCGTAGGATCGGTGGGATCGGTGGGATCGGTAGGATCGGTGGGATCGGTAGGATTCGTAGGATCGTTAGGATCCGTTGGCGTTTCCCCGGCGCCGCACACATCGCAGGTGGCGGTCGGCAGACTATCGGCAAAGAACTGCCCGCTCGTCTTGCTGGTGCATTGTTCCGTGGGGAGCTTTCCGCTTTCGGTGCAGACCTCAACGCTGACCAGCCCTTGCGGCGCGTCGAAGGATTTCCAGGAAAGCCCGGAATGAACCTCCGCCATCACCTTTCTCCAGGCCACCGCCGCCGGATTGGCGCCGCCATAGCGAATCACAGCCGGTTGATCATAGCCCACCCAAACACCGGCAGAATAGTATTTTGTATAGCCGACAAACCATCTGTCCTTATCGTCGTCGGTTGTTCCGGTCTTGCCGCAAACAGCCGTTGTGCGGAAATTTGCCACCGTTCCGGTGCCGTATTCCGCCGCATGCTGCAGCATCTGATTGATGACAGCCGCGGCATTTTCCGACATTGCGGTATGCGATTCCACGCGGTTTTCCAGAATAACCCGGCCGTTCTGATCGCAGATCCTGGTAAAGGTATAGGGCTTGATATAGGTGCCTTCATTGGCAAATACCGCGTAGGCAGCCGTGATCTCCTTGACGCTGATCCCTTTGGTCAGGCCGCCCAGCGCCATGGCCTGATCGTTTTCATCGTTGCTGGTGCCGGAAACCAGAGAGGTGATGCCCAGATTGTTTTGCAGAAATTGAAAAGCAGTCCTTGCGCCCAGCGCATTATTGACCCGGACCGCCACCGTGTTTTTGGATCGATCCAGCGCCGCCTGCACCGACATCAGCTTTTCCGTTACGGTGTCGTAGTTTTTCGGCCACCAGTTGCCGTTGGAATCCTTACGGACGCCCTGATCCAGCAGCATCATTCCCGGCGCGACCTTCACGCCGTCGATGGTGGTCCCATATTCAATGGCCGGCGCATAGGTGCCGATCGGCTTCATGCAGGATCCGGGCTGACGATGGGACTGGGTCGCCCGATTCAGCCCCCGGGCAACGGATTTTTCGCCGATCCCGCCGGCCATTCCGGCAATTGCTCCCGTTTCATTATCAATGATCACGATCGCGCTTTGCAGACTTTCGCCGCCGGAGGTGATCTGCGGGAAATTTGAAGGATCTTCATAGATTTCATCGATCGCCGCCTGCACGTCCAGATCCATGGTGGAATAAATCTGAAGGCCGCCGGAATAAACCAGAGAGCGGGCATAGGCTTCGCTGTAGCCCTTATCCTCCACCAGCGCGTCGATGACGTCCAGGATCACCTGATCCACAAAATAGCTATTGATCTCCGAGGATGTCGTTTCGCTGCTCCCTTCGCCCACATGAAGCTCCAGCTCCGCCGCCTTGGCCGCATCGGCCTCCTCCTGGCTGATATAACCCAGCTCCAGCATCTTATTGATCACAAGATGGGCGCGCTCCAGATTGTTTTCCGGATTCTGGATCGGATCGTAGTAAGTGGGCAGATTGGTTATGGCCGCAATGCTGGCACACTCCAGCAGCGTCAGTTCGTCCAGCGTTTTATTGAAATAGACCTCCGCTGCGGTCTGAACGCCGTAGCAGCCCTGAGAGAGATAGATCGTATTGAGATAGACCTCCAGGATCTGATCCTTTTTATACTCCCGCTCCACATACCAGGCGCGGCGGATCTCCTGGATCTTACGGGGGATGGTCTGCTCCGATTCCCCGGTGATATTTTTGATCACCTGCTGGGTAATGGTGGATCCGCCGTATACGGAATCGCTGGAAATATTTAAAAAGTTCAAAACCGCCTTGGCTGTGCGGAGCAGATCCACGCCGCTGTGCTGATAAAACCGTTCGTCCTCAATGGCAATAAAGGCCTTTTGCAGATCATCGGGGATCTCCTCGATATTTGCCCAGATGCGGTTCTCGCTGGTATGCAGCGTTTCCGCCTCCACATAGGCGCCGTCCTTCAGCCCATAGACCACAGAGGTATAATTCAGAGAGCTGTCTACCGATGAAAGATCGAATTCATCGTCCAGATAGATAAACGCATACCATGCAAATGCCAAAAAAACAAAAAAACAGGTCAAAAAACCGGTCAGAAAAACAGCCCATATCGTTTTCCGGAGCCATACGGGCATTCTTTTTCCCCCGTCGCCTTCCTCCGCCATTTCAGCGATCGGACCGTGAGCCAGATTGGCGCCGCTCAGACGGGCGCGGATTTTTTGCCATATTTCTTTGATTTTTTTCATTTTATTCCATCTCCTTTTTCAGAGAACAGGGTCCTCGTTGCAGCGCGGAAATTCATATTATTAAGTATATCAAATAAACCGCGACAATGCAAGTATATGCCGAGAAAGTTTAAAAACTGCCTGTAGGAGTTACAATGATGTGTGACAGAAGGGGATAAAAAAGATAGCAAATAGGAAAGACCTGTGTTAAGGTTAAGTTGCTTACACCAAACCGAAAGAAGGTCATCCTATTTGCTATGAATAAGATA
>CALXGQ010000013.1 GCA_944387895.1 uncultured Clostridia bacterium | reverse complement strand
TAACGGGTCCTTTTTCATGATGCTGTTTAATTTTCAAAGTCCACTGCTTCCCCGCTCGTCCGGTTCCCCTTTTTTGCGGGTGCCTGATTATAATACCACTCCACGTCCCGTTTGTCAACACTTTTTTTCGGTTTTTTTGAAGTTTTTTGCAAAAATCCCCGTTGCGGCGGCGCCGGGTCTACATAGGAAAGCGTATTTATCCGGTCTCTTCCGACTCTAAAGCCTTCGCGTCGTACCCGGCGCCGTTCAGCGCCTCTATCAGCTTATCCCTTGTTTTTGCATTATTGCCCAGCAGGCCGCCCACATACAGCTGCATCTCGCCCTCTTCGGTGCCGGCGATCTCCTGCAGCGCCGCGGCGGCGTTCATCACCGACGTTTCACGCCCGGTACAGAAAAAAACAGCTTTTTCCACCACGTCGTTGGCATTGCTCTTCATCGGATTACACCGCAGGCAAAGCCCGAAGGCGGAATAATCCAGCTTGACGGCATAATCCGTGCCGTCGGCTGTTTTATAATACACCACCACGTTCTGAACGCTCATGGAAGCGATCAGCAAAAAAGCGCCCAGACATCCGAGGATATAAAATTTATAGCGCTGCCAGAATCCCTTTTTTTCTTCGCTGCGACGATCGGCCATCTTTTTTCCCCACATTCTTTATCAAAATCATCAATTAGATATTTATTTTTTCCTTTTTGTGTACTATAATGGTAACGGAATCAAAAAAGGAGGCTTTTCTTTTTGAGTATTATAACACAACATTTTAATCAATACAAGCAGTTTTCCCGGATTCATTTTGTCGGGATTGGCGGCGTTTCCATGTCGTCGCTGGCTCTGATCCTCAAGCAGCAGGGACGGACCGTGACCGGATCCGACAGCGGCGATTCTCCCGCCCTTGCCAAGCTGGCCGCAGCGGGAATCCCGGTTTTTCGCAACCATGCGGCGGAGAATGCCGCCGGCTGCGATCTTCTTGTCTACACCGCCGCCATATCCGACAACAATCCAGAGCTGGCCTATGCCCGGGAAAACAACGTCCCGATCATGGAGCGAGCGGTATTGCTGGGATATATGATGGCGGAGTTTAAAAACTCCATCGCCGTTTCCGGCACCCATGGCAAAACGACGGTCACATCCCTGCTCTCCTCCATATTTAAAATGGCGCAAAAGGATCCCACCGTTCTGGTGGGCGCCAACCTCAAGGCGATCGGCGGGAATTACTGCCTGGGCGGCAGCGATTTTGCCATTTACGAGGCCTGCGAATACGTCAATTCCTTTCACCACTTTCACCCCCATTGCGCCGTTATCCTGAACATCGACGAGGATCATCTGGACTTCTTCAAGGATCTCCATGCGATCCAGCATTCGTTTCAGCGCTTTACCGACAACATCGATCCGGACGGTTTTCTGATCCTGAACGGCGATGATGAAAACTGCTCCTGCATCCGCAATTATTATAAAGGAGAGCTGCTGACCTTCGGTTTGCAGGAATCCGATATCTGCTTTGGCAGCGCCGTTTCCTTCCAGGGCGGATATCCGAGCTTCGATATTATTTATAATAAGGAACCGATCACCCACGTTTCCCTGAAAATCCCCGGACGCCACAACGTGCTCAACGCCCTGGCTGCTGCCTGCGTTGCGCTGCGCTACGGATTGAACGGGCAGGAGATCAAGGCCGGGCTGGAAGCCTTCACCGGCGCCGACCGACGGTTTGAATACAAAGGAACCTGCAACGGCGCCGTCGTTTTGGACGACTACGCCCATCATCCCACCGAGATCCGCGCTACCCTGCAAAGCGCCAAGGAGGCAGCGGAGAGAGAGCTCTATGTGGTATTTCAGCCTCACACCTTTACCCGCACCTATTACCTGATCGACGAGTTCGCCGCCGCCCTCTCCATCGCCGACCACACCATCCTGACCGACATCTATGCCGCGCGGGAAATCAACAAGCTCGGCGTCAACATCCTGAACCTGCGCGACCGCATCCCCGGCGCCCGCTATGTCAGCAGATTTGAAGATATCGCCGCCCTGCTGAAAAAAGAGCTGAAAAAAGGCGATATCGTCGTCCTGATGGGCGCGGGAAATGTCAACAGAATTGCAGATTTTTTAGTTTAATCATTCATTCGTTGCATTTGCAACATCATATTTCGCCGATTTGGTTTATACTATATCTGCAAGTCAAAGGAAGCGGGGCTTCCCCGCCCAGGCGGCGAAACACGCGCGCCCGGCTTGAAAGCGAATCTTCATACAACTTATTAAAACGAACATGAATGATGGAGGAATGAACGATGAAAAAATATGTCTGCACCGTTTGCGGTTATGTTTATGATCCCGAAGTCGGCGATCCTGATAACGGAATCGCGCCCGGCACCCCCTGGGAGGAAGTGCCCGAGGACTATACCTGTCCTCTTTGCAGCGTCGGCAAGGATCAATTTGAAGAAGAATAAAAAAATGCAACGCCCGCGCAGCTCCGGCTGCGCGGACGTCTTTTTTTGCGCTGCGCGGTCGATCAGGCGCGTCCCCGATATTCGCTTTTTATCACCTCAACCATCTCTTCCGGGGTTTCCCGGCAGCCTCCCGCCAGCCACATCTTGATGATCGCCGTTATGCCGCTTTTAAAAAACTCCATATGATATTCAACAAAACGGTTTTGAAAATGCTCCTCGGCAAGGGCCCTGTCGTAGGAAACGATTTGATACTGATCGTCGTATCCCAGCTTAAAATAGGTTTGATAAAAAAGCTGATTCTCCCGGATATGGCGAAACAGGGGAAGATAATCGTTGCTGTTGAAACCCAGCGTGATTTCATCCCGGTACAGCTCCGCCAGATTTTCTTCCAGCTTACGGCGGATGGAATCCGCCAGCGCATACAGATCCTCGTAATTGGCATAAAACGTCGTGCGGTTCAAGCCGGCGGCTTTGCAGATCTCCGATACGCTGATCTCGCTCAGCTTACTGGTCTGGAGCAGCTCAATGAAAACCCTTTCGATTTTATCGACCGATTCTCTTCTTCGCTTGTTGTTTGAACGATTCATATAAAAACCTCTTTATCTCAACAGTTGTTGGCAAATTGATGATTGTTCTCTCCCGACAACTGTATTATACTATACTCAGAGCTAAACAACAACTGTTGAGATAAAAAAATTCGGAGGTGTTTGATGATGAAAAAAAGCAGTTTTGTGGCCTTGTTATGCGGAACCGTGAGCGGCATTTTATTTGCGCTGGGAATGTGCATGACCCTGATTCCGGAATGGAGCGCCCTTCGACCGGGAATTGTTCTGGGCTGCGCCGGGCTTTTGCTGGGCGTTATCACGGTACTGGTCTGGCGCAGAATGGAGCATAAAGCGCCCATCCGAATTTCCGGCAAAACCGCGCTGACCGTTGCCGTTGGCATTGCGGGAGCCTTGACGCTGGGCGCCGGGATGTGCTTTTGCATGGTATGGGCAAAAATGGTGCCCGGTATCATCATCGGCCTGATCGGCATTGTGATTCTGCTGTTTCTGATCCCGCTGATCAAAGGCATTCGGGAATGAGCGCCGGGCAGTCCGCGGCCGGCGCTGTTTCGCATGCCGGAGCAGATAAACCACTTGCCGGCAGCTCCCGCGTCATGCTGTTTGCGGCAGCTTCCCTGTTCATCCATATTGCCTACGCCCTCTACCACGCCTTTCTGGGGATCACGCAGGGGTCTATGTGGTTTATCGTCATGTGGGCCTACTACACCATTTTCGGAACGATCCGTTTTTCAGCCATTTTATGTGCATATAAAAAATCGGCGGGTATGGACGTCTTTGTGATGAGGAGCTCCGGGATCCTGCTGCTGCTATCGGGCGTTGTCCTGTCCGGGGTTGTCTACCTCAGTTTGGCGCAGGATATCGCCGCCCAATATGATGAAATCACCATGATCACCATAGCGACCTATACCTTCGCTAAAATCACCGTTTCCATTGTCAAGGCAGTCAGGCAGCGCCGAATCTCCTCCCCGTTCCTGACGGTCATCAGAAACATCGGCTACGCAGAAGCCGCGGCGTCTCTATTTACCTTGCAGCGCTCCATGGTCGCCTCTTTCGGAGAAATGGCGCACAGGCATCTCCTGGACATTCTGACCGGCGGGGCAGTTTGCCTGTTTGTGGCGGTTTTGGGCGTTGGAATGATCGGAAAAAGCAGAAAGGAGGGATCCCATGATTCCATCAAAGAGAGAACAGAACCGGGAAAAAGCGGCAAAAAAATCAGCCGGTTCCTATGAAAAAATCGAAGAAACCGTGGTTGGCGGCTATGAGAAAATCGAAGAAGCCGTAACCGGCGGCTATAAGAAAATCGAAAAAGCCGTTACGTCCGGATATACCAAAATCGAGGACGCCTTTGTCGCCCGTTATTTGGCGAAGAAGGGAGAAACCGTTGCGGAAGCAAAGGAGCGTTTGAAAAACGCATCCTCCAAATAACGGCACAACCTTCCGGCGCCTGCGCCTTGCAGGCGTTTCCCGGGGCAACATGCCCAAAAGAATGCCCGAAGGGCGCTGCTTTTGCAGCGCCCTTCGGGCATTTCTGATATCATGGCTCCGTCTTTTTTACCGGCGGGACTTAATAGTTGCCGAACCGTTTTGCGCCCCGCCCGGACGCCTCCAGCTTATCCAGATAATCCAGCGCCTTGCCGGTGCCGATCGCAACGCAGGAAACCGCGTCTTCCGCAACATAGGCGCGGATCCCGATCTTCTGGGAGATGAGCTGGTCAAAGCCCCGAATCAGCGATCCGCCGCCGGTCATGCAGATGCCGTTCTGGTAGATATCGCCCACCAGCTCCGGCGGCGTCCGCTCCAGAACATTATGCAGAACGTCCACAATGGTCAGCGCACATTCCTGAAGGGGCTCCATGATCTCATCGGAGCGGATCTCGATGGACTGGGGCAGGCCGGAAAGCAAACTGCGCCCTTTGATCACCATCGTCTGGATCTCTTCCTGGGGGTAAACGCAGCCAATGGCCATTTTAATGGCCTCGGCGGTGCGTTCGCCGACCAGCAGATTGTATTTCTTCTTCAGATAGCGGACAATGGAATCATCAAATTTATCGCCGGCCATTTTAACGGAATCGGAAAGCACCACGTCGCCCAGAGAAAGGACGGCGATATCCGCCGTTCCGCCGCCCACGTCCACAACGACATTGCCGTTGGGCTTATTGATATCGATTCCTGCACCGATGGCAGCGGCTTTGGGTTCTTCGATCAGCGAAACAAATTTCGCCCCGGCGTTTTTAGCCGCCTCTTCCACCGCCATTTCCTCCACCTCCGTTACGCCGGAGGGAACGCAGATGATGACGCGGGGCTTGAAACAAGAGTTCTTTGCCGCCTTGCCGATGAAATACTTGATCATTTTTTCGGTCACTTCATAATCGGAGATTACGCCGTCCTGCAAAGGGCGCACCGCCACGATATTGCCAGGCGTCCGCCCTACCATCCGCCGGGCTTCCTCTCCAACGGCAAGAACCTTATTATGGGTTTTATCGATCGCCACCACGCTGGGCTCCTTCAAAACGATCCCTTTGCCCTTGATATATACCAAAATGGTGGCTGTTCCAAGATCAATGCCGATATCATGTCCTAACATTTCTTACCTTCCTCCCAATATTACCCGCCGTCCGCCGGGATACGAATCGATCGGGATTGCTGATTTTTATTATACCCATATCCGCGCGGTTATGGGATGATCGCACATTTTTCAGCGCCGCGCCAACGGCGGGCAAAAGTGCCTTTTAAGCGCAGGGGTCCTGATCGCTTTGCAACCATTATACCGTGATTTACCAAAAAATTCAACTCTTTTTTGCGGCGATTGCAAAAGTGCACGCAACGACCCTGGCGGCGCCCGCAGACTTGAGCAATGCCGCGCAGGCGTTCAGCGTTGCGCCGGTGGTCATCAGATCGTCGATCAGCAGGATACGGGCAGGGATCGAAGCGCCACGCCGCAGGCAGAAATTATGCATGGCGTTGCTCCAGCGTTCGTCGTTTGCAACATATTTCTGCTGCTTCCCGCCGTGGCGTGCCAGCAGGCACCGGCAGGGCAGCTCCAGCCGGGCCGCAACCTCTTCCGCCAGAAGCCGCGCGGGACAATATCCCCGCCGGTAATGGCTGCTCAGGGACTGCGGGACATAGGTGACGCAATCGAAATCTCTGCCCAAACGGCCCTGGATATGATAAGCCATCCGCCGGGCTGCAAAAACAGCCAACTGGGGCTTGCCGCGCTGCTTGAACCGAAGCAGCAGCCTGCGGGGCGCGCCTTCATACAGAAAAGCGCCGACATTGCGGTCGAAAGCAAAGGAGCGGCCGCGGCAGAGGCAATGCTCTGGCAGGCAGCCGCAAACCCCGCAGACAACGCCGGTCAGCTCGGTGGTTTGCGCCAGACATACGGCGCAGGGCTCCTCCCGCTCCATGATGCTGCCGCAGAAGGGACACCGGGGTGGAAAAATCAACGTGCGCAGCTTCATTGCAGTAAAAACCGCAGCCCGCTGTACCGGTTGCTGTGCTTATTGTTGGCGACCATCCGATCCACGACCTGCCTGCTTCCGACGATGACCAGCAGATTCTTCGCCCGGGTCACCGCCGTATACAGCAGCTTGCGGTACTGAAGCAGCGGCGTCATCTCCCCCAGCACCAGCACCACCGCCTCAAATTCATTGCCCTGGCTCTTATGAACCGTGACGGCATAGGCCAGTTCCAGTTCGTCCAGTTGATCATAACCGTATTGCGCCACCCGACCCTCAAACTGCACCTTCACCTGCTTCTCCTGGGCCGATATGCTCAGAATGATGCCGATATCGCCGTTGAAAACCCCTGTTTCCTCCTTGCCATCGGCAGTCTTTACCGGCAGGTCGTAATTATTGCGGATCTGCATCACTTTATCGCCCTCGCGAAACACCATATCCCGGGATTTCACCGTTTTACGCCCCGGCTGGTCGGGATTGACCCGATCCCGTATCACCGCGTTGATGTTGACCGTCCCGGTATGGGTTTTGCGGGTAGGGGCAATCACCTGAACGCCGTCCAAAACGCCGTAGCCGTATTGCTGCGGGATCCGGGACACCGCCATTTCCACCGCCGCTTCCAGCGTGCCCTGCGGCGTTTTTCTGGAAACAAAATAAAAATCGCTTCTATTTTCCAGATCAGGACGTTCCCCGTTGTTGATCTCATGAGCCGTTGTGATGATCGCGCTGGTTTTCGCCTGTCGGAAAATCTTGGTCAGCGCCACGACCGGAACCGTACCGCTACGAACCAGATCGGTCAGGACGTTCCCGGCGCCCACGCTGGGGAGCTGATCGGTGTCGCCCACCATGATCAGGCGGCTGCCCAGCGGCAGAGCGTCCAGCAAAGCGTCGAAAAGAAGGCTGTCCACCATCGACATTTCATCAATGATCAAAACATCGCATTTCAGCGGATTGGCGCTGTTGCGGGCAAAGGTGGCGCTGCCGGGCTGAACCTCCAGCATCCGGTGAATCGTCTGCGCCTTGCGGTCGCAGACCTGGCTCATCCGCTTGGCCGCCCGGCCGGTGGGCGCCGAAAGCAAAACCCGGTATTTCAGCGCCTCAAACAGCTCGATCATCCCTCTGAGCGTCGTCGTCTTTCCGGTGCCCGGGCCGCCGGTCAGCACCATGACCCGGTTCTCCAGCGCAGCCCGAATCGCCTCTTCCTGCGTCTGTTCGTAAAAAATGCCCAGCCGGTTTTGGCTCTTTTTGATTTTATCCTCGATATCCTCAATCTCCTGACGCGGAAATTGCAGCATCATTTTCAGCTTTTCAGCCGTCCGGGTTTCGGCCCGATAGTATGAGGGCAGGTATATCGCTTTCACCCCGTTGATGACCGCCCGCTCCAGATTATGGGCGTCGCACATATTCTCGACCGCGATCTCCACCTCTTCCTCCGTGGCCCCCACATACTGCGCCCCGAGAGGCAGGAGCTTTTCCAGCGGAAGGAAGCAATGCCCGTTTTGCAGATTATGGGCAAGGATGTATTTTACGCAATACCCTACCCGGAGCTCGTCCGTCGGCCTGACGCCAAAGGAGAGCGCCAGATCATCGGCGTTCTGGAAAGAAAAGCCTTCGATCTCCTCCCAGAGGCGGTAGGGATTCTCCTGCACCACCTGCGGCGCCAGAGCGCCGTATTTATGCTCCGCCTTCACCGCAAAGGCGGGCGTGATCCCCATTTCATAAAGGGACATCAGCGTGGCCCGGCTCCCGATCGTCTGGCGGAAGGATTCGGAAAATTCGTTGGCCTTCCGGGGCGAGATCCCGCTGATCTGGGTCAGAAGAAGGGGCTCGTGCTCTAAAATATCAAAGCTATCCTCTCCGAAGCGGTCGACGATTTTCCGGGCGATGGCCTTACCGATCCCCTTCACCGCGCCGCTGACCAGAAATTTGGTGATGCCCTCCAGCTCGCCGGGAAAGCTTTTTTCGATCTCGGCGCAGACGAACTGGCGGCCGTAAGAGACGTGCTCGGACCAGCTGCCGACCGCGTTGACCAGCTCACCGGGATAAATGGAAATGCAGGTGCCCACCGCCACAACGGGCATTCCGTCGCAGTCCAGCCGGAACACCCGATATCCGGTGTTTTCATTTTCATATATGATCTCTTCGACCGTTCCTTCTATTTGTTCCTCTTCACCCATGCATGGCCTCCCGGATGCAAACATCTTCCCAAGCGGCGCGGCAGCATCCCCGCCTTTCGCCGCAACGCTCGCTTTCCGCGGCTTTCCGGGCAAAGAGCACGCCGGAGCAGCCACTATGTTGATATTATATCACCTTCCGGCATCTCTGTAAACAAAACGCCGGGATTTTTTTTGCAATATTCCAGCAGCTCCTGCCGGGACTCCTCGGAAAGCCCCCCATTCACGATTTCCAGCACCGTTTCCCCGGAGCCGAGATCAAGACGCGTCGCCGTCAGAAGCAGCGTATTGAGCAGATATTCCATATGCGGCTCCGTTCCTTTCAGCTCCACGCGCAGAACCGATCCGCCGACCGAACGCACCCGCCGCAGCGAAAAAATACGCACCACCCCGAGAATACATTCAAAGATCCCGATCACGGCAAAAAAAGAAATCAGCACCCAAGCCATATGTATGATCATCTTCCGCGCCCTCCCGCTATCATTCCTATTATCACCATATGAAGAAGAGATCTTTTTGGTGCCGGTAAATTGCTTTTTTCTGCCGATTTGGCCAGGCAGACGCCTGCTTTGGCAAAAAAATGAGCCTGATTTTGCATCAGGCTCATGCCCCTTCGGCAAAACGCCGGAAGCAGGGCGGATTTATTCTTTCATGGCAAAGGCGCGGATCTCCTCCGCCAGCGCCGTATCTTCCCAGGGCAGGTTCAGATCCTCCCGCCCCATATGACCGTAGCTGGAGGTGGGGGTATAGATCGGGCGGCAAAGGTCAAAGCGTTTGATGATAGCCGCCGGCCGGAGATCGAAAAACCGCTGGATCGTTTCCAGGATCTTTTCTTCCGAAACCCGGGCAGTGCCAAAGGTGTCCACCGAAACGGAGACCGGGCTGGCAACGCCAATGGCATAGGCCAGCTCTACCTCGCATTTTCGGGCAAGCCCGGCCTTTACAATGTTTTTGGCGACGTGGCGCGCCGCATAGGCGGCAGACCGGTCGACCTTGGTGGGATCCTTGCCGGAAAAGGAGCCACCCCCGTGGCGGCCATAGCCGCCATAGGTATCGACGATGATCTTCCGGCCAGTCAGGCCGCTATCGCCCTGAGGGCCGCCCACCACAAACCGGCCGGTGGGATTGATATAATACTTCGTATCGATCAGCAGGCTGGCGGGAATAATGGGACGGATCACCTTATCCAGCACGTCCCTTCTCAGCTCAACCAGCGTTACCTCCGGGCTGTGCTGCGCCGAAACGACCACCGTATCCACCCGAACAGGCTGATCGTCTTCATATTCCACCGTCACCTGAGTTTTGCCGTCGGGCCGCAGATACGGCAAAATCCCCTCCT
This sequence comes from uncultured Clostridia bacterium, assembly GCA_944387895.1. Lineage (GTDB taxonomy): Bacteria > Bacillota > Clostridia > Oscillospirales > QAKW01 > QAKW01. Next base: position 89,209 of record CALXGQ010000013.1, on the reverse strand, counting down.
TCCGCACAAAAGCAAGCTGCTTTGCCAGCTTATGCGCCAGAGAGATCGCCATCGGCATCAGCTCTTCCGTTTCATCAGAGGCATAGCCGAACATCATGCCCTGATCCCCGGCGCCGGTTGCCATCGCGCTGTCCTCGCTCCCTTTTCTGGCCTCCCACGCCCGGTCGACGCCCATCGCGATATCCGGCGACTGCCGATCCAGCGTCACCATTACCCCGCAGGTATCGCAATCAAAGCCGTATTTGGCGCGGTCGTAACCGATTTCCCGGATCGCTTCCCGGATCACCTGCTGATAATCCACCTGAGCGGTGGTTGTGATCTCCCCCATCAGATGCACCGTTCCGGTTGTCACCGTTGTTTCGCAGGCCACCCGCGCCTGGGGATCCTGCGCCAGAATAGCGTCCAGAACCCGGTCGGATATCCGGTCGCAGATTTTATCCGGATGCCCCTCTGTTACCGATTCCGATGTAAAAAGATAATTTCTTCCCATATGCTCGTCCTTTCTGTGTCCAAAAAAATGCGCCCTTTGAACAAGAGCGCATTAAAACAATTATCTTTCGGATGAAAATCATCCGCAGGATTTAACACCTTGCGGAGCGTTCCGCAGGTTGTCGGGCTTCACAGGGCCAGTCCCTCCACCGCTCTTGATAAACATGATATTTAATTTGTAACTACAGTATAAAGCATCCTCCGATATTTGTCAAGAATTATCTCTTCAAAACCGGCGAAAGCTTTTTATAAACCAAAAAGCAAAGCAGGGAAACGACCAGACCCTTGACAAAGGTAAAGGGCAGATTAAAGACCAGCAGAGATTCCAAAATGCTGTCGACGCCCGGCAAAATCGCCTGATAGGCGGCCAGGATCGTTTCCTCCGGCATCATGATCCGGTAATAGATCGGGTAAATGATCCAGTAATTGACCGCAACGCTGGCCGCGCCCATGGCCGCCGAGCCTGCCAGCGAAGCAAGGAGCGCCGTTTTGCGGGTTTTTTTATACCGGTAGATCAGGCCAGCCGTGAGGGGCAGGAAAAGTCCCATCAGAAAATTTGCCAGCTCCCCTACTCCGGCGGAATTGGTGACAAAGAGATGGAGCAGATTTTTCAGCAAGCAGACCAAAACGCCGTATACCGGGCCGAAGGCGAAAGCCGCGATCAAAGCCGGCAGCTCCGAAAAATCGAATTTGATAAAGGAGGGGATGATGGGAACGGAAAAATCCAGAAACATCAATACAAACCCCGCCGCGCCCAATACGGCCGTTACGGTCAGCGCGCGCAATCCCGTTTTTTTCATAACAAAGCCTCTTTTCTTATATGGAATGAAAAACTGCAAAGACGCCGCCCCATCAATAAAAAAAGAAATCTCCCCGAAAAATATCGGGGAGATTCCCTGTTCTTTCAATGTGAATCAAGCATCTTCTATCATCCGGACTATACCGTCGGTTCAGGAATCACACCTGATCATGCGCCATGCGCTCGCAGACTTTACTGCCGGTGGGGAATCGCACCCCGCCCCGAAGAATCAACTATTCAATTGAATTACTCGAAGATTTCGGTAACAACGCCGGAACCAACGGTACGGCCGCCTTCACGGATCGCGAAACGCAGACCAACCTCGATGGCGATCGGGGTGATCAGCTCAACGTCCATAACAACATTGTCGCCAGGCTTGCACATATCAACGCCTTCCGGCAGGGTGATAACGCCGGTTACGTCGGTGGTTCTGAAATAGAACTGCGGACGATAGTTGGTGAAGAAGGGGCTGTGACGGCCGCCCTCATCCTTGGTCAGAACATAAACCTGACCCTTGAACTTGGTGTGGGGATGAATGCTGCCGGGCTTGGCCAGAACCTGTCCACGCTTGATGTCGGTTCTGTTGATACCACGCAGCAGAGCGCCGATGTTGTCGCCAGCCTCAGCATAATCCAGCAGCTTGCGGAACATCTCGATACCGGTAACAACCGTCTTGCGGGCCTCGTCGGCCAGACCAACGATCTCCACTTCCTCGTTGAGCTTCAGCTGACCACGCTCAACACGGCCGGTAGCAACGGTACCACGACCGGTGATGGTGAATACGTCCTCGATGGGCATCAGGAAGGGCTGATCGGCCTTTCTCTCCGGAGTGGGGATATAGGAATCAACAGCGTCCATCAGCTCCAGGATGCAGGCATAAGCGGGATCATTGATGTCGGTGCTGGTGCACTCAATGGCGCCCAGAGCGGTACCACGGATGATGGGGATCTCATCACCGGGGAACTCATACTCGTTCAGCAGGTCGCGGATCTCCATCTCAACCAGATCCAGCAGCTCTTCGTCGTCGACCTGATCGCACTTGTTCATGAAAACAACGATGTTGGGCACGCCAACCTGACGGGAGAGCAGGATGTGCTCACGGGTCTGGGGCATGGGGCCGTCGGCAGCGGAAACAACCAGGATCGCGCCGTCCATCTGAGCGGCACCGGTGATCATGTTCTTAACGTAGTCGGCATGTCCCGGGCAGTCAACGTGGGCATAGTGACGCGCATCTGTTTCATACTCCACGTGCGCGGTATTGATGGTAATACCTCTTTCTCTCTCTTCGGGAGCCTTATCGATATCACCGTATTCGGAATAGGACGCCTGACCCTTGAATGCCAGAACCTTGGTGATTGCGGCGGTCAGAGTGGTTTTACCATGGTCAACGTGGCCAATGGTACCAATGTTTACATGGGGTTTGGTTCTCTCAAATTTAGCCTTTGCCATTTTGAGTTTCCTCCTTTGAATTTGAATTGTTAGATAAGCCTATTTTAATATAAAGATCCTAAGATTGCAAGAGTTTTTTGCAATTATTCGCTCTTTTGACGGGAAGTAATGATCTTCTCCGCAATATTTTTGGGCACCTCAAGATAAGAGTCCGGCTGCATGGTGTACTGACCGCGGCCCTGCGTCTTGCTGCGCAGGTCGGTGGCGTAGCCAAACATCTCGCTCAGCGGAACCAGCGCTTCGATCTGACGGGCGCCGGGAATGGCTTCCATGCCCTGCACCTGACCGCGCCGGCTGTTCAGATCGCCGATCACGTCGCCCATATATTCCTCCGGCGTCACCACGACGACGGACATGATGGGCTCCATCAGCACGGGATTGCCCTTTTTCATCGCGTCCTTGATCGCCATGGAACCGGCGATCTTAAACGCCATTTCAGAGGAGTCGACCTCATGATAGGAACCATCGTAAAGGGTTACCTTCAGATCGACCACCGGGAATCCGGCGATGATACCGCCCTGCATGGCGCCCTGGATACCGGCGTCGACAGCGGGGATATATTCCTTGGGAATCGCACCGCCAACCACCTCGTTGATGAACTCGTAGCCCTTGCCGGACTCATTGGGTTCAACGCGGATCTTCACGTGGCCGTACTGACCCTTACCACCGGACTGACGCGCATATTTCATATCGGAAGCGCAGGCGGCCTTGATGGTTTCCTTATACGCAACCTGCGGCGCGCCTACGTTGGCTTCCACCTTGAACTCGCGCAGCAGACGGTCTACGATGATCTCCAGATGGAGCTCGCCCATACCGGCAATAATGGTCTGGCCGGTTTCCTCGTCGGTATACGTCCGGAAGGTGGGATCTTCCTCCGCCAGCTTGGAGAGGGCCACCGCCATCTTCTCCTGGGACGCTTTGGTCTTGGGCTCGATGGCAACCCGGATAACCGGATCGGGGAAGTCCATGGACTCCAGAATCACCGGACGGGACTCATCACACAGGGTATCGCCGGTCGTGACGTTTTTCAGACCCACCGCGGCAGCGATATCACCGGTATGAACCTCGGTGATCTCCTGGCGGTTATTGGCGTGCATCGCCACAATACGGCCGATACGCTCCTTGGTGCCCTTGGTGGAATTATAGACATGGCTGCCGGCAGTCAGCTGACCGGAATAAACGCGGAAAAAGCAAAGCTTTCCAACAAAGGGATCGGTCATGATCTTGAAAGCCAGCGCAGCAAAAGGCTCGTTGTCGTCGGCGTGGCAATCGATTTCCTCGCCGTTGGCATCGGTGCCCTTGATGGCAGGGATGTCGGTAGGAGCGGGCATATACTCAACAATGTTGTCCAGAAGCATCTGAACGCCCTTGTTCCGATAGGCGGTGCCGCAGCAGACCGGGACCATCGTATTATCGATCGTCGCCTTGCGGATGGCCTTGCGGATCTCCTCCTTCGTGATCTCCTCGCCCTCAAGATACTTCATCATGAGCTCTTCATCGGTTTCGGCCACAGCCTCAATCAGCTCGTCATGATACTTTTGAGCCAGCTCCTGCATATCCTCCGGAATCGGCTCCGCGCGGAAATCCTTGCCCTGATCGTCATAGTAGACCTCGGCGTTCATCTCGATCAGATCGACGATCCCCCGGAAGGTATCTTCAAATCCGATCGGCAGCTGAACCGGAACGGCGTTACATTTCAGACGATCCTTCATCATCTGCACAACGCGGTAAAAATCCGCGCCCATGATGTCCATCTTATTGACGAACGCCATGCGGGGAACACGATATTTATCAGCCTGACGCCATACGGTTTCCGACTGCGGCTCAACGCCGCCCTTGGCGCAAAGAACGGTAACAGAACCGTCCAGCACGCGCAGGGAACGCTCTACCTCAACGGTAAAGTCAACGTGTCCCGGAGTGTCGATGATATTCAGACGATATCCCTTCCAGTGGCAGGTCGTCGCAGCGGAAGTGATGGTAATACCACGCTCCTGCTCCTGCTCCATCCAGTCCATCGTGGCGTCGCCGTCGTGGGTTTCGCCGATCTTATGGTTTCTGCCGGTATAGAAGAGGATACGCTCTGTAGTAGTCGTCTTACCGGCGTCGATATGCGCCATGATGCCGATATTACGATACTTATCGAGTGGGAATTCTCTTGGCATAAGTTCTCCTTCCTAACGCTGTTACCATCTGTAATGGGCAAATGCTCTGTTGGCCTCTGCCATCTTATGCGTGTCGTCGCGTTTTTTTACGGCGCCGCCGGTTTCATTGATCGCGTCCATGATTTCACCGGCCAGACGCTCGCACATATACTTTTCATTTCTGTTTCTGGAATAAAGCGTCAGCCAGCGCAGACCCAGGGTCTGACGACGATCCGCGCGCACCTCCATCGGAACCTGATAGGTGGCACCGCCAACACGGCGCGCCTTAACTTCCAGCTTCGGCATGATATTTTCCAGTGCCTCGGCAAAGGCATCCAGCGGATCCTTGCCGGTCTTTTCCTTTACGATATCAAAAGCATCGTAAACGATTTTCTGCGCTACGCCCTTCTTGCCGTCGTACATGATGTTGTTGATCAGCTTGGCCACAACAACACTGCCGTACACCGGATCAGGGAGCACTTCTCTTCTGGGGACAAAGCCTCTTCTGGGCATGTTCTTCCCTCCTTCATAAATATGATATCATTGGTACTCGAAGATTTTCTCTCCGTCAGCCGTTTTAAGAACTTTATCCTATATATGAAAAACAAAATAAAGTTTATAAAATCAACTGAACTTGCAGGCTGTACCTTACTTTTTGCCTGCTTTAGCCTTCTTGGCGCCGTATTTGGAACGGGCCTGGTTGCGGTTGGCAACACCCTGGGTATCCAGCGTACCGCGAATAATGTGGTAACGGACGCCGGGGAGGTCCTTTACACGTCCGCCGCGGATCAGAACCACGCTATGCTCTTGCAGGTTATGACCAACGCCCGGAATGTAGGAAGTAACCTCAATGCCATTGGTCAGACGTACTCTGGCGATTTTACGCAGCGCAGAGTTCGGCTTTTTGGGGGTGGCGGTCTTCACAGCGGTGCAAACGCCGCGCTTCTGAGGGCTTGCGGTATCGGTCGGCTGATTTTTCAGCGTATTGAAACCTCTGTTCAGAGCGGGAGCGGTAGACTTTTTCTGGACGACCTCTCTGCCTTTACGAACCAACTGGTTAAAGGTGGGCATGAAAACAACTCCTTTCCTAAAAAATAATCTATTAAAAAACCCTGCCGGGTCTTTTAATCACAGCTTCCGGCACGCACGAAAAGGCCTTTCAGCCCTGCTGCCGGCACGAAAAAACGCCCATGCGTGACCAAAATACATGATAACACACAGGCGTTTTATTTGTCAATCTTTTTTTGCGGTTTTTTCTTGTTTTTCCGCCGTTTTTATCCGATCAGATCCTCTTCGCCTGTATCGGGCAGGCTGTGGGTCTCCACCTCGATGCTGCGGTACCGTTCCATTCCAGTTCCCGCGGGAACCAGGCGCCCGATGATGACGTTCTCCTTCAGGCCGACCAGCGGATCTACCTTGCCGCGGATCGCGGCGTCGGTCAGAACCTTGGTGGTCTCCTGGAAGGAGGCGGACGAAAGGAAGCTGTCTGTTGCCAGAGCGGCCTTGGTGATGCCCAGCAGAACCGGGGACGCCACGATCAGGTTCACGCCCGCTTCGCCCGCGTCGATCCGGGCCTGCAGCTCCTTATTGCGATCCTCCACCTCATAGCGATCCACCAGCGTGCCCAGCAGCATATCCGGCTGCGGATTCTCTTCGATGCGCACCTTGCGGATCATCTGGCGAACGATCACTTCAATATGCTTATCGTTGATATCAACGCCCTGGAGCCGGTATACGTTCTGCACTTCCTTGATCAGATAGTCCTGAGCGGCAATATCGCCGAGCAGCCGCAGTACGTCGTGGGGATTGATCACACCGTCGGTGATGATCTGGCCCTTTTCCACCCGGGTGCCCTGCAAATTCTCCCGGAACTTCAGGCCGAAGGGGATGTTGATATGCACCTCTTCCTTGTCGTCCGTCGTGATGACGACCGGCGTGCAGTTATCGCGGGTTTCTTTCTCGCTCGTATCCCGCGTGATAATACCGGAGGCCTCGGCCAGAACCGCCGCTTTTTTGGGACGCCGCGCTTCAAACAGCTCTTCGACCCGGGGCAGACCCTGGGTGATATCGCCGCCCGACGCAACGCCGCCGGTGTGGAAGGTTCTCATGGTCAGCTGGGTGCCCGGCTCACCGATCGACTGAGCGGAGATGATGCCGACGGCCTCTCCTTCGTTGACCGGCTGGCCGTTGGCCAGGTTGGCGCCATAGCATTTCGCGCAAACGCCGTGATGGGAGCGGCAGGTCAGCGCCGAGCGGATCTCGATCCGTTCTACGCCTTTGCTTTCAATGATATCCACGTCCCCGTCGTTCATCAGCTTATCGTTGGGGATCAGCACCTCGCCGGTCGCATCGTCCACGAAAGGATGCACCAGATACCGGCCGATCAGCCGGTCGCGCAGCTTTTCGATCACCGTATCGCCCTCGGCGATCTTGGAAACAACGATCCCCTCGGTGGTGCCGCAATCCTGCTCCCGGATGATCACGTCCTGCGCCACGTCTACCAGACGGCGGGTCAGATAACCGGAGTCCGCCGTACGCAGCGCCGTATCCGCCATACCCTTCCGGGCGCCTCTGGAAGAAATGAAATATTCCAGTACATTCAAGCCCTCCCGGAAATTGGCGCGGATCGGGATCTCGATCGCCTTACCGGAGGTATTGGCCATCAGGCCGCGCATTCCGGCCAGCTGACGAATCTGGTTCATGCTGCCCCGGGCGCCGGAGTTGGCCATCATATAGATGGGATTGAATTCATCCAGATAGTTTTTCAGTTCGTCGGTGACCTGCCGGGTGGTTTCGTCCCAGGTGCTGATCACCAGCTGGTACCGCTCGTCCTCGGAAATCAGACCGCGGCGATAGCTGTTGAGAATTTTGGTGATCTTCTTCTCCGCTTCTTCGATCAGCTCATATTTCTTGGGCGGAACCGTCATATCGCTGGCGGCAACCGTGATGGAGCCGCGCGTGGAATACTTGAAGCCCTGGGCCTTGATCATATCCAGCATCTCCGCCGTTACCGTGCTGCCCTTGGCTTTGATGCAGCGATAGATGATTTGATCCAGCGTCTTTTTGGTCACCGTCTGCTGGATCTCCAGGTCAAAGATTCTGGCAGGATCGCTGCGATCCACAAATCCGAGATCCTGCGGGATCGCGTTATTGAAGATCAACTGACCCACGGTGCAGCTAACCAGGCGGGATTCCATTTTTCCGTTCCATTCGCCGCTGCGGCGGATCCGGATGGGAGCATGCAGACCGATGACGTTGTTTTCATACGCCACGATGGCTTCTTCTTCATTTTTGAAGGCCTTGCCCTCGCCCGGCTCGTCATGCTTAACAATGGTGAGATAATAGGAACCCAGCACCATATCCTGGGTCGGCACCGTCACCGGATGCCCGTCCTGAGGCTTGAGCAGGTTATTGGCCGAAAGCATCAGCAGCCGCGCCTCCGCCTGCGCCTCTGCGGAAAGGGGAACGTGAACCGCCATCTGGTCGCCGTCGAAATCGGCGTTGAAGGCGGTGCAGACCAGCGGATGCAGCTTCAGCGCGCGGCCCTCGACCAGCACCGGCTCAAAGGCCTGGATCCCCAGGCGGTGCAGCGTGGGCGCACGGTTCAGCAGCACCGGATGATCCTTGATCACGCTTTCCAGCGCGTCCCAAACCTCTTTGCGCATTCTTTCCACCATTTTCTTGGCGGATTTTACGTTGGTCGCCATACCGTCGGCAACCAGCTTTTTCATCACAAAAGGCTTGAACAGCTCGATCGCCATCTCCTTCGGCAGGCCGCACTGATAGATCTTCAGCTCCGGGCCGACCACGATAACGGAACGGCCGGAATAGTCTACGCGCTTGCCCAGCAGGTTCTGACGGAACCGGCCCTGCTTACCCTTGAGCATATCGGAAAGAGATTTCAGCGGACGGTTGTTCTGCCCGGTGACCGGACGGCCGCGGCGGCCGTTATCGATCAGGGCGTCCACCGCCTGCTGCAGGATCCGCTTTTCGTTGCGGATAATGACCTCCGGAGCGCCCAGCTCCAGCAGCCGCTTCAACCGGTTGTTGCGGTTGATCACTCTGCGGTAGAGATCGTTGAGATCAGAAGTGGCGAAGCGCCCGCCGTCCAGCTGAACCATCGGGCGGATCTCAGGGGGGATCACCGGGATCACGTCCATGATCATCCACTCGGGGCGGTTGCCGGAAAGGCGAAACGCCTCCACCACTTCCACCCGCTTCACCAGCCGGCTCTTCTTCTGGCCGGTGGCCGTTTCCAGCTCGCTCTTCAGCTCTGCCGCCAGCTGATCCAGATCGATCTCGCTCAGCAGCAGCTTGATGGCCTCCGCGCCCATCAGCGCCTTGAAATCATCTTCATAACGCTCGGTATACTGCGCATATTCAGTATCGTTGAGAATCTGCTTTTTCATCAGCGGCGTATTGCCGGGATCCACAACGATATAGGAATCAAAATAGAGAACCTTTTCCAGATCCTTGGGGGAAATATCCAGCATCAGACCCATCCGCGCGGGGATTCCTTTGAAATACCAGATATGGGAAACGGGAGCGGCCAGCTCGATATGACCCATCCGCTCGCGCCGCACCTTGGCCTTGGTGACCTCGACGCCGCACTTCTCGCAGACCTTTCCCTTGAATTTGATTCTCTTATATTTGCCGCAATGACATTCCCAGTCTTTGGTCGGCCCAAAGATTTTTTCGCAGAAAAGACCGTCCTTTTCCGGTTTCAGCGTCCGGTAATTGATCGTTTCGGGCTTAGTGACCTCTCCGTGAGACCACTCACGAATCTTATCCGGGGAGGCAAGGCCGATCTTCACGGCTTCAAACGTATTATATTCCATATGAATGAACAGACTCCTTTCGCACTAATTCCTCAAAACGATTATTCTTCAAACAACGCAAACTCGTCGTTCTCATCGTTGTCGTCGTCATCGCCGCCAAACAGGTCGGTATCCGCTTCCTCTTCCTCGCCGTCGTCGATCCAGTCGTCGAAAAGATTGGCGTCGCCTTCCTTGTCCTCGTCCTCCTCGGAGAGCGCGTCTTCCCCGTCAAAATCGTCGTCAAACATACTTTCCATATCAGCGCCGTCCTTCGCTCTTGCGCGGAACCGGGCTTCGTAGATATCGTCGTCATCGTCCTCGAAGGAGTCGCGCAGGTCGATCTCTTCCATATTGCGATCCAGGCACTTGAAGTCCAGACCCAGCGATTGCAGCTCCTTGATCAGAACCTTAAAGGACTCGGGAATCCCCGGCTCGGGGATATTCTGACCCTTCACGATCGCCTCAAAGGCCTTGACCCGGCCGACCACGTCGTCGGACTTGACCGTCAGAATCTCCTGCAAGGTGGAAGCAGCGCCGTAAGCCTCCAGCGCCCAGACCTCCATTTCGCCGAAACGCTGGCCGCCGAACTGCGCCTTTCCGCCCAGCGGCTGCTGGGTAACAAGGCTGTACGGTCCGGTGGAGCGGGCGTGGATCTTATCATCCACCAGATGATGCAGCTTGAGGAAGTACATATACCCGACCGTAACCGGGTTATCAAAGGGCAGGCCGGTGCGTCCGTCGTAGAGCACGGTCTTGCCGTCCTCCCGCTTGCCTGCTTTTTTCAGGCATTCGCGGATATCGCTTTCCACAGCGCCGTCGAACACCGGAGTCATCACCTTCCAGCCCAGCGCCTTGGCGGCGTAGCCCAGATGAACCTCCAGCACCTGCCCGATATTCATACGGGAGGGAACGCCCAGCGGATTCAGAACAATATCCAGCGGCGTACCGTCGGGCAGGAACGGCATATCCTCCTGCGGCAGGATCCGGGAGATAACGCCCTTGTTGCCGTGGCGGCCGGCCATTTTATCGCCCACGCTGATCTTGCGCTTCTGCGCGATATACACCCGCACCACTTTATTGACGCCGGGCGAAAGCTCATCGCTGTTTTCCTGCGTGAAGATCTTAACGTCGACAACGGTGCCGTATTCGCCGTGGGGCACGCGCAGAGAGGTATCCCGCACCTCCCGCGCCTTTTCGCCGAAAATGGCGCGCAGCAGTTTTTCTTCTGCCGTCAGCTCCGTTTCACCCTTCGGGGTCACGCGGCCGACCAGGATATCGCCGGAATGAACCTCGGCGCCCACGCGGATAATACCGCTGGCGTCCAGCTCCTTCAGCGCGTCCTCACCCACGTTGGGAACGTCGCGGGTGATCTCTTCCGGCCCCAGCTTGGTGCTTCTGGCCTCGATCTCATATTCCTCGATATGAATGGAGGTATAAAGATCCTCCTTCACCAGCCGTTCGTTGAGCAGAACGGCGTCCTCATAGTTATAACCCTCCCAGGTCATAAAGCCGATCAGCATATTGCGGCCCAGGGCGATCTCCCCGTTCTGCGTGGAAGGACCATCGGCGATGATCTGATCCGCCTCGATGATCTCGCCCACGCTGACGATGGGCTTCTGATTGATGCAGGTGCCCTGGTTGGAGCGTAGGAACTTGGTGAGTTCGTAGACGTCTTTTTCGCCGCCTCCGGCATTCACCACGATTTTATCGGCGGAAACATACTCCACCGTACCGCCGCGGCGGGATACGATACATACGCCGCTATCGTGGGCGATTTTATATTCCATGCCCGTCCCCACGACCGGGGCTTCCGGCCGCAGAAGAGGAACCGCCTGACGCTGCATGTTCGCGCCCATCAGCGCGCGGTTGGCGTCGTCGTTCTCCAGGAAGGGGATCATCGCCGTTGCGGAAGATACCATCATCCGGGGAGAAACGTCGACAAAATCGATATATTTTCCCTCGACCTCGATGATCTCGTCCCGGCGGCGGGCCGTTACCCGCTCCCGGACAAACCGCCCTTTTTCATCCAGCGGCTCGTTGGCCTGGGCGATGGTATAAGCGTCCTCCACATCCGCAGTCATATAGACGATCTCATTGGTCACCACGCCGCTTTCCTTATCCACGCGGCGGTAAGGCGCCTCGATAAAGCCGTATTCATTGATCCGGGCATAGGACGCCAGATAGGAGATCAGGCCGATATTGGGGCCTTCCGGAGTTTCGATCGGGCACATTCTCCCGTAATGGGTATAGTGAATATCGCGCACCTCGAACCCGGCGCGGTCGCGGCTCAGACCGCCGGGGCCAAGTGCGGAAAGACGGCGCTTATGGGTCAGCTCAGCCAGCGGGTTATTCTGATCCATGAACTGGGAGAGCGGAGAGGAGCCGAAGAACTCCTTGATGGCCGCCACCACCGGACGAACGTTGATCAGCGCCTGAGGCGTGACCGATTCGGCGTCCTGCAGCGACATTCTCTCCTTGATGGTGCGCTCCATCCGGGCAAAGCCGATCCGGAACTGATTCTGAAGCAGCTCACCAACGCCGCGGATCCGACGGTTTCCCAAATGGTCGATATCATCAAAGCTGCCGATCCCGTAGGTCAGGCCGACCAGATAATTGATGGTGGCCATCATGTCGTCGACGATGATATGCTTGGGAATCAGCTCCAGGCGGCGCAGGGCGCACTGCTCCCGGATCTGCTCCTCGGTATCGCAGCTCTCCAGGATCTCCTTGAGAACCGTGAACCGTACCCATTCGTTCAGCCCGCACTCCGCGGGATCAAAGGAAAGGAATTTGGAAGGATCCGCCATGCCGTTGGAGAACATGTTGAGAACCGTATCGCCCGTCTGAACCCGGACGTTGAAAACGCCGGCGTCCTCGATGGCCTGCGCCAGAGTGCGGTCGATCTTCACGCCGCTCTCGACCAGCACTTCACCGGTCATCGGCGCAACCACCGGCTCCGCCGTCACCTGATGCAGCAGGCGCGGCGCCAGAGCCAGCTTCTGATTATATTTATGAATGCCCACGCGGGACTGATCGTAGCGTTTATCATCAAAAAAGAGGTTGGTCAAATGGGCAACGGCGCTTTCCACCGCGGCGGGCTCGCCGGGACGCAGCTTTTTATAGACCTCGATAAGACCCTCGCTGACGCTCTGCGCCGTATCCTTTTCCAGCGTTCTGGTGATAAATTCACCGGCGCCGAAAAGATCGGTGATGGTGGCATTCTGGCCGAAATCCAGATGGGAGAAGGGGCTATAGTTATCCCGGGCGGTGAAATAGCCCAGCGCACGGACAAAGGTGGTGATGGGCAGCTTTCTGTTTTTATCGATACGGGTGTAAATTGCGTCGAAAGAATCGGTTTCATACTCCAGCCATGCGCCGCGGTTGGGGATCACCTGGGTCTTATAAAGCGGGTTCCCGCCCTTATCCAGCTCTCTGGAGTAATAAATGCCGGGGGAACGAACCAGCTGAGATACAACAACGCGCTCCGCGCCGTTGATCACAAAGGTGCCGCTCTCTGTCATCAGCGGGAAATCGCCCATATAGATCTCCTGCTCCTTCAGTTCGCCGGTTTCATTATTGGTCAGGCGCACCAAAGCCTGCATCGGGGCGGCGTAGGTGGTATCCCGGGATTTGCATTCGATGACGCTGTATTTCGGCGGTTCGTTCATGCTGAAGTCCAGGAAATCCAACACCAGATTACCGGAATAATCCGTGATGGGAGAAACATCCTCGAAAACCTCTTTAAGACCCGTATCCAAAAACCATTGATAGGAATTTTTCTGGATCTCAATGAGGTTCGGCATTTCCAAAATCTCGTTGATTTTGTTAAAGCTCATTCGTGTGTTTTTGCCCAAGACCTTCTCTTTCGGCATCAATCAATCACTCCGTTTCTTTTATATTCAGATCCTTGATTCTACAATCTGCGGCCAACCACAATGAAAATTCTCTGTTTTGTACGATAAAATCATAAAAAAATTGCAAAATTTCTACGATCAATTCGTTTTTCAGGCGATACTTTTCCATTATGATACAGTTTAATATTGTATCATTCCGTAAAATGCTTGTCAAGCTTTATTTTAAAAAAAGCTGTGTTGTTTTTTGCGCCGGCCGCCCGCCGCAGCGCGCCGAATGTCCGCAGTCCCAAATCGGCGGCAGGGTGAAAACCGACCCAAAGCACGCCCGGCAGTCCCTAAACCGCAGCAGGGAAACCCGCCCCAAACCACAGCAGGAAAAAACGTCCCAAAGCGCAGCCCCGGCGGCAGGGTAAAAACCGCCTTGTAAAGTCCCGACCCGACGACAGGGAAAAACGGCCCCAAAGCACCGCCCCGCAGACCCAAACCGACGACAGGGTGAAAACCGTCCCAAAGCACCGCCCGCGCCATCGGGTTCCCCCCGGCAGACAAAAAAACGACTCCGCCCGATTGGGCGGAGTCTGCTTCTGCCTGTATGCATTTTCATGGTGCCGGCCTTTATCCGGCGCCCCAATGAAGCGGATTGAAAAGGCTTCAGCGCCCCTCCCCGCTCCGGAGATCAAACCTTCTGCTTTACGCGGGCAGCCTTGCCGACCCGGTCACGCAGATAGTAAAGCTTCGCACGACGCACGCGGCCGGAGCGAACCAGCTCTACCTTGGCGACGTTGGGAGAATGAACCAGGAAGGTTCTCTCGACCCCGCAGCCATAGGCGACGCGGCGCACGGTAAAGGTAGAAGAAATACCGTTGTTGTGCTTGGCGATGATGGTACCTTCAAAGGCCTGAATACGCTCTTTGTTTCCCTCTTTGATCTTTACGCTGACACGCACCGTATCGCCAACGTTCAGAACGGGAACTTCACTTTTCAATTGCTCATTTGTAACTGCTTTCAACAAATCCATTTTACAGTTCCTCCTTCTTCATCGGACATTCGTGCGAGCAACAGCAGAGGACTATCCGTTTTGTGCCAAAATATTATATCACGCTGTTTTGGGTTTTGCAAGTATTTTTTTGAAAAATATGCTTTTCCCGGCCAAAGCGACTTGTTTTGCCCCCTTCGGGGCTAAGGCGTCTTACATTTTTTCCGGCGCGTCGATCCCCATCACAGCCAGCGCGTTGGCGATGGTATTTTTCGCCGCCAGGCAAAGGGTCAGGCGCGCCTGCTGGATTTCTTCCGCCTCGCCCTTGATGCGGCAGGCGTTATAAAAGCTGTGGAAACAGGCGGCGACCTGCATCACATAATGGGTCAGCCGGGAGGTTTCCAGCGCGTCGGCGCACTCGGCGATCACTTCGGGGAAGGCGGCCACCGCCCGGATCAGCGCCCGCTCTTCCTGGCTCTGATAAAGCGCAGGATCCACGGCGGCTCCGGAGCAGACCACGCCCTGCTCCTCCATGATCCGAAGAATACTGCAAATTCTGGCATGGGCATACTGGACGTAATAAAGAGGATTTTCATTATCCTGCTTGATGGCCAGATCCAGATCAAAATCCATCGCGCTGTCGCACCGGTTCAGATTGAAGAAAAACCGGGCCGCATCGGCAGGAACCTCGTCCAGCAGATCCGAAAGGGTAATGCTCTTGCCGGTCCGCTTGGACATCCGCACCACCTCGCCATCCTTCATCAGCCGCACCAGCTGCATCAGAACAAACTGCAGCTTATCCTGATCCTGCCCGATAGCCGCCATGGCCGCCTTGAAGCGCAGCGTATGCCCATGGTGATCGGCGCCGAATACATCGATGCACCGGTCGAATTTCCGTTTCTCGAATTTATTGCGGTGATAGGCGATATCCACGGCATAATAGGTATAAAAACCGTTGGCCTTCACCAGCACCTCGTCCTTCTCGCAGCCGAACTCCGTGGCGCGGAACCACTTGGCGCCCTCCTGCTCATAGACCCAGCCCCGCTCCTCCAGCAGGCCGACCGTTTCCGCCACATAACCGCTTTCATGCAGCGTCGATTCCAAAAACCATTCATCGTAATGAATCTTATATTTGGCCAGATCCGCCTTCATACGGGCGATATTCCGATCCAGCCCAAAGGCGATCAGCTTCGGGGTCAGGACGCCTTCCGCTTCCTCCGGCGCCTCGGGATGCTCCGCCAGATAGGCGGAAGCCAGGGCGCGGACGTCGTCACCGTGGTAGCCGTTTTCGGGGAACTCCACCGCGTCCTCGCCATGAATCAACTGCTGAAGCCGGGCATACAGCGACGCCCCGAAAAGGGACACCTGATTGCCGGCATTATTGACATAAAACTCCTTATGCACCTCTGCACCGGCCCAGGCCAGCACATTTGCCAGGCTATCCCCCACAACGCCGCCCCGGGCATTGCCCATATGCATGGGGCCGGTCGGATTGGCGGATACAAATTCCACCATGATCCGCTCGCCGTTCAGGCGATTGGTTTTTCCGTAGTCTGCGCCCTGGGCCGCCGCCGTTTCCGCCGCCGCGGCAAAATAAGCGCCGCTCAGGTAAAAATTCAGAAAGCCCGGCCCGGCGATCTCCGCCCGCTCGATCCAGGGGCTGGCGGGAAGATGCTCCAGCAGCTGCTGCCCGATCATCTGCGGAGCCTTCTTCAGAATCCGCACGTTTTTCATGGCGATATTGCTTGAAAAATCACCGTTCTGCACCTCGCGGGGCTGCTCGATATCAAAGGGCGCAAGCTCCGTTTCCGGCAGCAGTCCCTCCGCCGCGCAGGCCCGATAGCTTTCCAGCAGAAGCTCCTGGATCCGCTGCTTCATTTCATTGACCGGATTTTTCATACTGTTTCCTTTCCTTTATTTCAATCGTTATTTCGTTCATGCTCACCAGCGCGCCGTCCGTCAGGACGTTGTACCGGATATATAGACGCCGCTTCTTCTCGTCCCAGTCGATACGGTGGGTATCCAGCGTCAGCATCATGCGGCCGTAGGGGGTTTCATATCGGGTATCGCGCTCGGCGCCCTCCACAAACCAGAGATCGCCGGAGAGCGCGCCCAGCCGATGGATATGCACCGTTTTCCCGGTGATCCGGATGTGGGTTTTCGTCTGATTCTCCTGATAGAGAATATGAACCGACTGCTCCCGCTGGTAAACGTCCGCCACCGTTTCGATGCGGTCGTTCTCCCGCCGGCCGTCGATTTTCTGACCGGTCAGAATGGTCAGCGCCATCTTTTTGCCGTTATCCGTAACATTTTGCATCGGCCTGTTCTACCTTTCCGGAGAGATCGCAATTCATAAACCGCCCGCCCAGCCGCTCAAAATCGGCGGTTCTGCCGCTCACCAGATAACGGGTTTTCCCCCGCTCACCCCGGCGCAGCAGCGCCTGCCGCGCCAAAGCCTGCTTCAGCGTTGCGCCGCTTTCTCGGCCGGAATCGATCAGCTTCAGCGCCGCTCCCGCCTCGGCGCGGATCACGCTCTCCAAAAGCGGATAATGCGTACACCCCAGGATCAGCGTATCCGCACCGCCCGCCAGAACCGGCTCCAGATATTCCTGCACCGCCGCCCGGGCCTCCGGATCTTCAGGAGAAGTTTTCCCGGCCTCGATCAGCGGCACCAGCCGGGGACAGGCGATCGCCACGCTTTCCCCGTATCCCAGCTCCTTCAGCCGCCGGGCGTAGGAGCCGGAACGGATGGACGCCGCCGTGCCCCAGATCCCGATTTTTCCATTCTCTGTTGCCCGGGCGGCGGCCTGCGCCGCGCTTTCCACGACCCCTACCAGCGGAATGTCGTATTGCCCTTTGATCTCCTCCAGCAGCACCGACGAAATGGTTCCGCAGGCAACCAGAATCGCCTTGACCCCAAAGGAGCGCAGCAGCGCAATATCCCCTGCGGCATACCCGGCCAGCGTTTCCTTGTCCCTGCATCCGTAGGGAACCCGCGCCGTATCGCCGAAATAAATATAATCCTCGGCGGGCAGCTCCCGCTGAAGCTGCCTGAGAGCGGTCAGCCCGCCCAGGCCGCTATCAAACACCCCAATGGGTGCTTCGGCTGTTTTATACTCCATCATTCGGCACGCTCCAGCGCCAAAGCGATCATCCGCTCCATCAGCGCTTCCCCGTTGACGCCGGAATACTCCATCAGCTTGGGATACATACTGATATCGGTAAAACCGGGCATGGTATTCAGCTCATTGAACACAACCGTTCCGTCCTTTTTTACAAAAAAATCCACCCGCGCAAATCCGCTGCACTCCATGGCGCGGAAAACCCGGATTGCTTCTTCCCGCACCCGCTCCCGCACCTGCTCATCCAGCCGGGCGGGAATAAAAAGACGGGAATTTTCGTCGTGGTATTTTGCTTCATAAGTATAAAACTCCACGGCAGGCGCGATCTCGCCGGGCTGGGATGCCATCGGCGCGTCGTTGCCCAGAACGGCCACCTCAATTTCCTGCCCCTCGATCGTTTCCTCGGCGATGATTTTGAAATCATGCTCCGCAGCCAGCCGCAGCCCGGCTTCCAGCTCCTGCCTGTTCCGGCACTTGCTGATCCCCACGCTGCTCCCGGCGCTGGCCGGTTTGACGAAAACCGGATAGGGAATCTCCGCCTCGATCCGCGCCGCAACGCCGCCCAGATCGCTTAGCTCCCGGCTGTAAACAGCCGTCCACGCCGCCTGGCAGATCCCGGCCCGGCCGCAGATGATCTTCGTCAGCATCTTATCCATGGAATTTGCGGCGCTGGTCATGGAGGTCGTCACCTGGGGGATACCCGCCAGCTGAAAAAGCGCCGCCGCCGCGCCGTCCTCACCGTTTTTGCCGTGCAGCACCGGGAACGCCACGTCGATGGGGAGAACCCGCCCCTCTGCCGTGCGCAGCCCGTGCACGGAAGGATCCGGCAGAATCCACGCCGCTTCGTTATCCGGCCGATTCTCCCAGCGCCCGGATTTGATCTCCTCCTCCGACGCTTCGGTCATCAGCCAGGCTCCCGCTTTGGTGATTCCGATCTTATATACCGTATATTTTTCATCGCGCAGCAGCCGCAAAACATTGCAGACCGAGCTGCACGAAACTTCATGCTCAGAGGATTTTCCGCCAAATAAAACCGCGATATTCACGTTGATTCCTCCCCATCGTATTTCTGATACATTTTATTATAATAACAAAACTCCGCTCCAAAGTAAAGCATTTTATAAAAAATACTTTACTTTTTGCCGCCGGGTGTATTAAGATAATAAGGGGTTGAAAAAATGGACGAACAATTCATGAAAGAAGCCTTGCGGCTGGCTAAAAAAGCCGCGGCTCTGGGAGAGGTGCCGGTGGGGGCCGTGGTTGTCCGGGATGGAAAAATCATCGGGCGGGGCTATAACCGGCGGGAAACCGACCAAAACGGGCTTGCCCATGCGGAAATAACGGCGCTGCGGCAGGCTTGCCGGAAAAAAGAATCCTGGCGGCTGGAAGACTGCACGCTCTATGTCACGCTGGAGCCGTGCCCGATGTGCGCCGGCGCGGCGATCAATACCCGGATCAGGCGGGTCGTTTTCGGAACGGCGGATCCGAAAGGGGGCGCCATGGGCGGCCTGACCGATCTCAACGCCCATCCCTGGAACCACCATCCGGACGTGGAAAGCGGCGTGCTGGAACAGGACTGCGGCGAGGCTCTGCGCAGCTTTTTCAAAGACCTGCGCACCCGAAAAAAGCAAGAAAAACACTCCTCCGGGCAGAATTCTTTTTGACTTCACAAAATATTCATTTTTGTTGAAAAATATTTCACAGTTTCCTAACATATTTTTTGATTCGCTGTGTTATACTACAGACAGATGAGAGAGATCTCATCAAATCCCCCTCCTATTTTTAATGCAAACGGAAGAAGCCATCGTCTTTGGGCGGTGGCTTCTTTCGTTTCTCTCCGCCGCATTTTCGGCGAAAGGGGCATGAATTTTTATTTTCTTGACTTCCTATAATTATATGGATATAATCTTAATAGAAAAATCTTGAAACGGAGGTTCTTACAGAAATGGATATTTTGGAGCAACTTTCTCAGGAAGCGCAGAAAGCCGGCAGCTTCATCGCTGAAAAAGCGACCGCTGTAAAAGACTATACGGTGGCGACCTGGAATACCGCCGAGCTGCGCAATAAAATCAATCAGCTTTACCGCTCCATCGGCGAGGCTGTATATAAGGCGCACACCACCGAAACAGATACCGCCGAGGAGATCGAAGCCTATCTGACCGAGCTGGCTGCCCTGCACGAAGCGCTGCGGGATAAAGAAGAAGCCCGCCAGGCGCTGCGCAACCGCAAGCTTTGTCCCGGATGCGGAAAGCCGGTGGCAAAGGAAAACGCCTTTTGCCCCCATTGCGGCACTCAGATTCAGTAAAAAGGGGCGAACATCTTGGCAAAGGTACAAAAAAACTTTTTAAACGGCGCCATGATCCTCACGGTCGCCGGACTGGCGGTGAAGGTCATCGGAGCGATCTACAAGATCCCTCTGGCAAACCTGATCACGCCGACCGGCATGAACTATTATAACGACGCCTATCAGATCTACTCGCTGCTCTATGTTCTTTCCACGGCCGGGATCCCTGTCGCCATCGCAAAAATGGTTAGTGAGTCCATCGCCGTGAAGCGCCTGACGGAGCCGAAGAAAATCCTGCGTCTTTCCGCATCGATTTTCGCCGTCATCGGCGCCGTGCTCTGCATTCTTCTCATGGTGCTGGTCGAACCGCTCTCCAAAGTCCTGTTCAACGAAACGGTCAACTATTGCATCACCATGATCGCACCCGCCATTTTTCTGGTTTCCGTTTCCGCTACGATAAAAGGCTATTTCCAGGGCTATAAATGTATGACGCCCACCGCCGTGTTCCAGATCATCGAGGCGCTTTTCAAGCTGGCCGGGCTGGGCATGATCGCCATTCTGCTGGTACGCGGCGTTACCGATCCGCTGATCCTGGCCTGCGGCGGCGTTCTGGGCGTGACCTTCGGATCCTTTGCGGCGACCGTCTTTATGGTGATCCGCTATCTTTCCGAGCACGATCTTGGGCGGGATACCGAAGGCTCTCTCCCCGCCCGCAAAAACAACACGCTTGCCAAAATCATTCTCCGGCTGGCCATTCCGATTTCCCTGAGCAGCTCCGTTATGAGCATTGCCTCCACGCTGGATATGTTTCTCGTCAAATGGAACCTGGCCGAATACGGCCTGAGCAATGAAGAACTGGTGGACGTATACGGCGCCTACGTCGGCGCGACATCCTCCCTTTTCAATCTGCCTCAGGCGCTGATCATCGGGATCCCGACCGCCGTTCTTCCCTTTTTGACCGGAGCCTTCGCCACCGGGAAAAAGGAAGAGGCTTTTCGGAATATGCGTTCCTCCTCCAAGCTGATCGCTCTGATCGCCCTGCCCTGCGGCCTCGGCATGAGCACCCTGAGCGAAGGGATCGTCAAGCTGCTGTATGGCGAAAACTACTGGTCCGTTGGAATCCCTACCCTCCGGCTGCTCTCCATCTCGGTTTTCTTTGTTTCCTTTGTGTCGCTGAGCAGCGTCTACCTCCAGTCCGTCGGCAGGGTCAAAACCACGCTGATGACGATGGGCATCGGCGCGGTCATGAAGATCATCGTCAATATCCTGGCTGTCCGGAATATCGGCATCATGGGCGCCCCCCTCGGCACCCTTGCCTGCTATGGAAGCATCACCCTGCTGAATATTTTCTTCATCAGAAAATATATGGGCTTTAAATTCCCGCTGCTCAACACCTTTGTAAAGCCGGCCCTTTGCAGCCTGATCTGCTGCCTTGCGGCCTACGCCGTTCATGCGCTTCTGAGCCTCTGGCAGATCAGCGCCGTCATAACGCTTTTCCCCGCCATTTTGGCCGCCGTTGTCGCTTATGCAATCTGCCTGCGCTGCTTTAAAGTCCTCAGCAAGGAAGATCTGGCTTTTCTTCCCGAAAAGGCCGGCACATTTCTGATCAGGACGGGCTGGATCCATGAATAAAGAGTCCTTCAAACATCAGGAGCACTACAGCTACGAAGATCTTTATGCCCTGATCCGGCTGCTGCGCAGCCCGGAAGGGTGCCCCTGGGACCGTGCGCAAACCCACCAGTCCATCCGGCGCGGCGTGATCGAAGAAGCCTATGAAACGGCGGAGGCCATCGACCGTGCCGACGCCGCCATGATGACCGAGGAGCTGGGCGACCTTCTGATGCAGGTTCTTTTCCATATCTGCATTGGCGAGGAAGCAGGAACCTTCAGCGCCCAGGACGTCTATGACCGGGTCTGCAAAAAGCTGATTTTCCGTCATCCTCATGTTTTTGGGGATGCGGCAACGGCGGAAGGCTCTACCGAAGAGGGCTGGCGAAAGCTCAAAATGCAGGAAAAAGGCCAGAAATCCCTGGAGGAGGAATTGGAGGGCATTGCCAAAACCCTGCCCGCTCTCACCCGCGCCGAAAAAATCGCCGGCCGGCTCTTTCCAAAGGAGCAGCCGGATCAGCTTGATTCCCTGCTGCGCGCCCAGGCGGAAGCCTTTTCCCGCTCCCCCGACGCGCAAACGCTGGGCGATCTGCTTTTTACCACGGCCCGTATCGCAAAAACGCTGAAAATCGATCCAGAGGAAGCGTTGGCCAGAAAAAACGCTTTTTTGGTCGAAAATTGCGACCGGAAAAATACTTTTTTTGAGAAAAAGGCTTGAAAATAAGGAAAAATCATGTATAATTGAATATGTAATTTTTATCACAAAATGTGATAAGATAATATCAAATAATTATTTGGAGGAAAGAAAAATGAACAAAGCAGAACTGATCGCTGCTGTTGCAGCAAAAGCTGACGTATCTCAGAAGGAAGCCGGCGTTGTTGTCGCCGCCGTTTTGGATGAAATTAAGGACGCTCTCAAGAAGGGCGATAAGGTTCAGCTGGTTGGCTTCGGTTCTTTCGAGGTTCGTGAGAAAGCTGCCCGCACCGGCAAGAATCCCAGAACCGGCGAAACCATTCAGATCGCCGCTTCCAAAACTCCCGCTTTCAAGGCCGGCAAAGCTTTTAAGGACTATATCGGCTAATTCCAAATGCAAAGCCAGCGTCAAAGACGCTGGCTTTTTTACCAAGCCTGAGGAAAGGAACCGCCATGCGTATCGATAAGTATCTCAAGGTGAGCCGCCTGATCAAACGCCGCACGATCGCAACGGAGGCCTGCAACAGCGGCCGCGTGACCGTAAACGGGAAACCGGCCAAAGCCTCTACCGACGTAAAGGAAGGCGATATCATCGTCATCGGCTTCGGCGAAAAGCAAACCAAGGTCCGCGTCTTGAAAACGGCCGAATTCATCAAGGCCGAGGAAGCCGGATCGCTTTTTGAATCTGTTGAATAAACCATCAGCCGCCCCGGCCGGGGCGGCTGATTTTTTCTATTCTTCCTGAAGCAGCAGCCAGCGCTCTGTCAGTTCGTCCCTGCGGAGCTGCAAAGCCTCCAGCGCCGCGCAGCACTCCTCCAGCGCCAGATAATCGCTGCCGGACGCCTCGATTTCCGCATTTTTCTCCGCCAGCAGCCGCTCTACTTCCTCCAGCCCGCGCTCGATGCCGGATAATTCCTGCCGCCGCGCTGCCTCTTTTGCACGCTGTTCCCTGCTCCTGTATGCGGAGCCGGTATTCTTTTGCTTTTTCTCCGGCGCCGGCGCGGCTTCCTGCTCTTCCTCCCAGTAATCCGCCAGGCTCTTGAGCTCCTCCAGCCCCCCGGAGGTCAGCTTCAGGATCCGCCCCGGGATGCGCGAAAGAAAATAGCGGTCATGCGAAACCACCAGAAGATTGCCCGGAAATTCCTCCAGCGCGCGTTCGATCTCCTCCCGCGCGGGCAGATCCAGATGGTTGGTCGGTTCGTCGAAGAGCAGGGTATTGCACCGCCGCAGCATCAGCACAGCCAGCTGGAAGCGCGCCCGTTCCCCGCCGGAGAGCGATCCGGTTTTCAACTCCACATCCTCCCCCGGAAAGGAAACGGCGGCCAGGGCCGTGCGCAGCTGCTGATAGGCCAGCTGCGGAAAAAGCGCGCCCAGCTCCTCCAGAACCGTATGTTCCTCATCCAAAAAGCACATGGCCTGCCGAAAGAGCCCTTTTTGGATATTGGCACCCCACCGGACGCTGCCGCCTTCCGGCTCAAGCTCCCCCATCAAAACAGAAAGGAGCGTTGTTTTTCCCGTTCCGTTATCGCCGACCAGGGCGATCTTTTCCCCTTTCTGCATCCGGAAAGAAAGGTTTTGAAAAAGCAGGCGATCCTCGCCCACCCGGACGGCAAGCCCGCGGCATTGCAGCACGTCGTTCCCGCCCGGCTGATCCACCGGAAATTTCAGATGCAGCCGCCTTTCGCGCGCCTCCGGACGGTCGATCCGCTCCATGCGTTCCAACTGCCTGCGGCGGCTTTTGGCCATGGCGGACGTGCTGGCACGGGCAAGGTTACGATCGATATAATCCGTCAGCTTCGCCACTTCCTTCTCCTGCTTCTCAAGCAGGCGGTTCTGCTCCTTTTCCCAAAGGGCGCGCTGCTCCTTATAGGCAGAATAGTTGCCGGGATAGCAACGCACCCGGCCGCTCTCCACTTCCCAGATCTCGCTAGTGCAGCGATCCAGAAAAAAGCGGTCGTGGGAAACCAGGATCACCGTGCCCTTATAATTCTTTATGTATTCTTCCAGCCAGGCCAGCGTGCGGAAATCCAGATGGTTGGTCGGCTCGTCCAGTAAAAGAAGGTTCGGCTGCTCGACCAGCAGCTTGCAAAGGGCGAGGCGCGTCTGCTCCCCGCCGGAAAGCGTCGCCACGTCCCGCTCCAGATCATAGCTGCCAAATCCCATGCCGTTGAGCACCGTTTTGATCCGAACGTCGATCTGATATGCGTCCGCAGCGTCGATCATGGCCTGAAGCCGCGCATATTCCCGGGGATCCTCCGTTTCCGGAAGCCGGTCGATGGCCTCCAGCTCCGCCTGCAAAACGCTCCGCAGCTCCTGGATCATGCTTCTGCCGCCGAAAAGACCGCTGTTTTGCAGCAGATACCCGATCCGCGCCCGGGCATGGAGGTGCCGCTCCCCTTCCGTTGGCTTCAGCCGCCCCGCCAATACGTTCAGCAGCGTGGATTTCCCCGCCCCGTTTCCGCCGATCAGCCCAACGACCGCTCCCTCCTCGCAGGAAACGGTAACCTGATCCAGCACCCGGCGTTCGCCAAATTCCACCATCAAGTTTTTCAAAGATACGATTGTCATTTAAATCTCCAGAATATAGGCGGTAAGCGTTTCACCCACCGGCTGAATGTGCGCCAGCCGAAAGCCCGCCTTTTCATAAAAGGCTACGTTGGCCGGTTCATAGATTTCAACGATCCCCGGTTTTTCCGCTTCTTTTGCACGGCGGGAAAATACCTCGACCAGCGCCCGGGCGATGCCGCGGCCCCGAAATTCCGGACGAACCGCCAGCAGATCCAGCGTAAGGTAATCCTCATAAAACTGCGGCGCCGCCACCTGATTGATCCGGTCGTAGACCTTCCGGATATGGGCGGGAAGAACCATCCGCTCCGTTCCCTGGGTGCCGGAAGGATAGATGCACATGGCGCCAGCGAGAGGCGGAACCTCCAGAACCGTCAGCACCTCCCAGTAGTCGTTGAGGTATTTTAAAAAGATCTGCTTCAAAATACCCTCCCGCTCCTGTTCATAGGGAATATAGTGGCAGAAAAGCGGATCCCGCTGAAAGCCTTCGGCAAAAAGCGCCGCAAGGGCGTCCATATCCTGTTGTCTTGCTTCCATTATTTCCATATCATTTATTATAACCGCTTTCCTTCTCTTTTTCAATCATTTCTTTCAGGGCGGCCAGCGCCTCCTTCAGCCCGCCGACGCCGTCGATCAACCCTTCCTCCACCGCCTGTTCGCCGCCTAGAATCGTTCCCACGTCGGTAACCATATTGCCGACCTCCGTCATCAGCGCCCGCAGCCGTTCCGGCGTGATCTTGGAATTTTTCACAATGAAATCACAGACCCGGTTTTGCATTTCCTCCAGCGTTCTGAGGCTTTGGGGCACGCCGATAATCGTGCCGGTCGCCCGCACGGGGTGCAGAGTCATTGTTGCCGTAGGGACAATAAAAGACCGCCGCGCCGCGCAGGCCAGAGGTACGCCGATAGAATGGCCGCCGCCCAAAACAAGAGAAACCGTCGGCTTTTTCATGGAGGCGATCAGCTCCGCGATGGCCAGCCCCGCTTCCACGTCGCCCCCCATAGTGTTGAGCAGGATCAGCACGCCCTGAACCTCCCGGCTTTCCTCCATGGTAACAAGGATCGGCAGAAGGTGCTCATATTTTGTCGTTTTATTCTGTTCCGGCGCAATAAAATGCCCCTCGATCTGCCCGATCACCGTTAGAACACGGATCCCGCCGTCCGTTTCCGCGGCGCCGATCTCCACCAACCGTTCCAGCTCCTCGCTTTGAAAATTCTTTTCCATTTCACTCATGCGCGCATACTCCTATCGTCATTCGGTAATCACTATTTATAGTTTCTAAAAATAGAAAAAAAATCAATTTTTTTGAAAAAGATGTTGACAAAAATGCCGCTTTAGTGTAAAATATAGAGCGTTCTCGTTTGGCGCTATAGCTCAGTTGGCTAGAGCATGCGGTTCATACCCGCAGTGTCATTGGTTCGAATCCAATTAGCGCCACCATTTTTACGGCCCGATGGTCAAGAGGTTAAGACACCGCCCTTTCACGGCGGTATCACGGGTTCGATTCCCGTTCGGGTCACCATCCGGAAGTTTAGCTCAGCTGGGAGAGCATCTGCCTTACAAGCAGAGGGTCAGCGGTTCGAGCCCGTTAACTTCCACCAATGCAAGATAATCCGAACCCTTTGGGTTCGGATTTTGCTTATTCTGCTCCACCAGAAATGGAAGAGCCAGCCGATCAGCTGGCTCTTTTTTGCATTTTTCTTCTTTTTCCGCGCGAAAAATCCGGGTGCCTTTTTGGCGCCCGGATTTTATCTGTTAAAAGCTTTGTTCCGCTCAGCGCATTTCGTCCAACGTCAGTTCAAAGGCGGACAGAAATTCCTGCAGAAAGATCTCCACCTCCGGCATTGCCATGGCGGAAAGGCTCTCCCGGATCGACTGCTCCGCCATGCGGAACTCCATATTCCCCGCTTTGCGCTCCTCCATGCACTTGATGAGCGCCGAGAGCTTATCCGCCGCTTTGATCAGCCGCTTCAGCTCCGGCTCAGGATCCGCTAAAAGAGGCGCGTAGACCTCCTTCAGATCCTCCGGCAGCATAGAGAGCAGCTTTTGATTGGCCGCTTCCTCCACGCCTTTAAAGGCCGTTTCAATAAACGTGTTCTGGTACTTCACCGGCGTGGGCATATCCCCGGTGAGGATTTCATGGGCGTCGTGAAAAAGCCCCAGCGTCGCCACCCGGTCCACCGGATAATTCCGGCCGCAGCGCCGGTTTCCGATGGTTGCCAGCGCATGCGCCAGCACCGCCGTTTCCATCGTATGCTCCGCCAGCGTTTCCTGGCGGGAATTGCGCATCAGCGCCCAGCGGTCGATATATTTCATCCGAAAAAGCATGGAAAAAAAATTACTGCTCATCTCTTATGCTCCCAGTTTTTTACGGTAGGACATCTTCGCCTCTCCCTTGCCCAAAACAAAATCACGGTCGATTTCCACCGCTTCCACGCCCTCCAAAGAAGGCACGCGATACATCACGTCCATCATGACGTTTTCAATGATGGCGCGCAGCCCGCGGGCGCCGGTCTTATTCCGGATCGTCTTTTCCGCAATGGCCGACAACGCTTCATCGGTAAAGGTCAGCTCCACGCCGTCCAGCGCAAAAAGCTTTTTATACTGCTTCACAATCGCATTCTTCGGCTCGGTTAAAATCCGCAGCATCGCTGCTTCATCCAGCTCATCCAGCGAAACCAGCACCGGCAGCCGCCCCACCAGCTCGGGAATCACACCGTATTTCGCGATATCATGACTTTCGATCTGCCGGTAAATATCGGTCAGCCCGGAGCCGCTCTTTTCCTTGAGCTCCGTGCCGAAGCCCAGAGCCGATTTTCCGATCCTTTTTGAAACCACATTCTGGATCCCATCAAAGGAACCGCCGCAGATAAAAAGAATATTGGTGGTATCCACCTGGATAAACTCCTGATTGGGATGCTTGCGGCCGCCCTGGGGCGGCACGTTGGATACCGTGCCCTCCACGATTTTCAGCAGCGCCTGCTGCACCCCCTCGCCGCTGACGTCGCGGGTGATGGATACATTTTCGCTTTTTCGGGCGATTTTATCGATTTCGTCGATATAGATGATCCCCTTTTGCGCCCGTTCCACATCGAAATCCGCGGCCTGGAGCAGCTTGAGCAGAATGTTCTCCACATCCTCGCCCACATAGCCGGCCTCGGTCAGGGTCGTTGCGTCGGCTATCGCAAAAGGAACATTGAGGATTTTCGCCAGCGTTTTGGCCAGATACGTTTTTCCGCTTCCCGTGGGACCCACCAGCAGGATGTTGCTCTTTTGCAGCTCCACGTCGTCGGCGCCGGTATCGTTCAGGATGCGCTTATAGTGATTGTATACGGCCACGGAAAGGGCGATCTTCGCCCGCTCCTGCCCGATGATGTATTCATCCAGAAAACGCTTGATCTCCTGGGGCTTATAAACGTGGATCTCCTCCGCTTTTTTGCTCCTGCGCTTTTCCGGGAGCTGCTGGGGACGATATCCGTTTTCCACCAGAATTTTCATGCAGAGCTCGACGCAATCGGCGCAGATCAAAGCGTCCAGACCCTCTATTACATTCAAATCCTGCGCCGGTCTGCCGCAGAAGGAACAGATTCTCTTATTCTGATCAGCCATAATCCTATCCTTTCAAAAACAGGAAGGGAACTTTGCCCTTCCTGTATATTGTCATCTATGCGCAATTACTGCGTCTACCAGGCCATACTCCTTCGCCTCTTCCGCCGAGAGAAAGTTATCACGGTCGGTATCCCGAACGATCTCCTCCAGGCTGCGCCCGGTGAACTCCGCCAGCATCCGGTTGAGTTTATCCTTGGTTTTCCGGAGGTTTTTGGCGCGGATCTCCACTTCTGTCGCGCTGCCCATAATGCCGCCCAGCGGCTGATGGATCATCACTTCGCTGTTTGGCAGGCAAAAGCGCTTGCCTTTGGCGCCGGCCGCCAGCAGAAATGCGCCCATGCTCGCCGCCATTCCGATACAGATGGTCGAAACATCGCACTTGATATACTGCATCGTATCAAAAATTGCCAGTCCCGCAGTCACCGAACCGCCGGGGGAATTGATATAGAAGCTGATGTCCTTATCGGGATCCTGCCCCTCCAGATATAAAAGCTGGGCAATGATCAGGCTGGCAGTCGTGTCGTTCACTTCCTCGCTCAGCATGATGATCCGGTCGTTCAGCAGGCGGGAATAAATGTCATACGCGCGCTCGCCATGACCTGTCTGCTCCACCACGGTCGGTACTAAACTCATAGATAAACTCCTCCGATACTCAATCAGAATTATTTCGCCTCAGGCTCCTCCGCAGGCTCCTTTTCCGCTTTTGCAGCCGTTTTTTTCGCGGCGGGCTTTTTCGCGGCAGGCTTTTTGGCAGCCGCCTTCTCCTCAGTAATTTCAGCGTTGCTCCGAATCAGCTCCACAGCCTTGGCAACGGCGCAATCCATGGTCACGTCGTCCTTGGGCAGATACATTTTGACCTGATCGGCCGGCATTCCGTAAGCGTCGGCGATATCCTTGTATTCCTTCTCGATCTCTTCATCGGATACCACAACGCCTTCCATCTCCACAACCTTTTCCAGCGCCAGCCGCACCTTGACCTGCTTTTCGGCGTCGGCCTCAAAGCCCTTGCGGAACGCCTCGTTATCCATGCCGGTATACTGCAGGTAGGTCTTGAGATTCAGGCCGGAACCGGCAAGCCGCTGCTCAAATTCGCCGCACATACCATCGACCTTCTGCTGGATCATAACGTCGGGAACCTCAAGCTCGGTGTTTTCCAGAAGCGCGTCGATCAGCGCGTTGTCCAGCTCGTTGGCGGACTGCTTTTCCTTTTGCTCCTTCAGCTTCTTTTTGATATCCTTCTTCAGATCGGCAAGGGTATCAAATTCGCTGACGTCCTTGGCAAACTCATCGTCCAGAGCGGGAGCCTCGATTTCCTTGACCTCGTTCACATGGCAGGCAAAAACAGCCGCTTTCCCCTTCAGGTCTTCTGCGTGATAATCTTCGGGGAAGGTCACCTCAACCGCCACGTCCTCGCCGGCCTTTTTGCCCACCAACTGAGGCTCAAAGCCGGGAATAAAGCTGCCGGAGCCGAGAACCAGATCATAGTTCTCGCCCTTTCCGCCATCAAAGGGAACGCCGTCGACAGAGCCTTCAAAATTGATGTTGACCGTATCGCCGTCTTTGGACGCACGCTCCACCGTAACGGTGCGCTCGTTCTGCTTCTGGAGCCGCTCCAGCTCCGCCTTCACTTCGGATTCAGCTACATTATAGACGGTTTTGGTCGCCTTTAAACCTTTATACTGCTTCACCGTCACTTCGGGTTTTACCGTTACTACCGCCTTGAAGGTAAAGCCTTCGGCGTCCACCTCGGTGATTTCGATCTCCGGACGGGAAACCACTTTAAGACCGGCCTCCGCGACCGCGTCGTCGTATGCTTTCGGATAAAGCGCATTTACTGCGTCTTCAAAAAACACGCCCTCGCCATACATTCTCTCAACGATCTTCCGGGGCGCTTTCCCCTTACGGAATCCGGGCACCGTGATCTTGGAAAGATTCTTTTTGAACGCATCGTCCACCGCCGCTTTAAAGGCCTCGCCCTTTACTTCAACGGTCAGCTCCACAGCGCTTTTTCCCAGATTCTTCACTTCTTTTACAGTCATCCTATTTTTACCTCCATATGAATTCGCTTCATAACTCTAATATTTTATAATCAACGGCGTAAAAAGTCAACACTTACGCCGGAAATGAGAGAGAAGTTTCGCCCAAAAACCGTGATTTTTTTGGTCATTTTGTTTATTTTTCGGATTTATCTCCTGTTCCGGCCAGATTTTCAACGGTGAAAAGTCCAGCGCGTCGGCGGAGATCAGCCTGTATACGATCCCATCCTGCTCAACAGGCTCCGCCCTCCGCACGCCCGGGCCGTGGATATGACCGTAATAACAGCGCCGCACGCCGGATTCCTTCAGAAGCGGCGCAAAGGGCGCCTGCCTGCCGCCAAAGGGCGGATAATGGAAGAAAACGATCTTTTCCGCCTCCGCCGGCGCCGCCTTCAGCGAAAGCGCCAGCCGCTGAACCTCCCGGTTCAGGATCCGCCGGTCCTGCTCCTCGCTGCTCTCCGGATCCCAGCCCCGGGTTCCGCAAAGGCAAATCCCCTCCGCAAAAACGGCATTATTATGCAAAACGGCAAAGTCCTTCCAGCCCCGTTCCGCAAAAAAACGGTTCATTTTAGCCGTCGTTTCCCACCAGTAATCATGATTGCCCTTCAGCAGGATCTTTCTGCCGGGGAGCTGATGAAAAAAACGCAGATCTGCTTCCGCTTCTTTTAACGTCATCGCCCAGGAAAGATCTCCCGCAAGCACCACCGTATCAGAATCGCTCACCTGCTCCAGCCATGCTTTTTTGATTTTTTCATCATGATTTTTCCAGCAGGAACCGAATACATCCATCGGCTTATCGGCGGAAAGAGAAAGATGCGGATCGCCCAATACAAAAATTGCCAAAAAAATCACCTCCGGTATTCTGCATATTTTTTGTTGCGACAGCCATACTACCCTTTGAAAGGAGAGATGAAATCATGAATAATCATCCTGTGAATATGGGCGTCGACTGCAAAGTAAACAACTGCGCTTACCACACCAGCGAAAACAAATGCACCGCCGAAAAAATTGAGGTGTGCGACTGCGCAAACTGCACCTGCAGCGCCGATACTTTCTGCAAAACCTTTAAGGAAAAATAAGCCATCTCAAAAGCGCCGGAACACCGGCGCTTTCTTTTTTGGGTCAGCGCAGGCTCCTCTCCAGGTAGCGCCTCATGTTCCCGTATAAAAAAGCGTCCGTCTGCTCCGCGCCCCATTTCGCAAAAAGCCGCTGCGCCAGCTGGGGCAGCGCCCCGGTATCCGGCAAATCCTCCGGCGTGCGGGAGATGCCGTCGAAATCGCTGCCAAACGCCGCGGTTTCCCCGCCGGCCAGCGCGGTTATCCGGCGGACATGAGCCAGAATATCGGCGATGCCTGCGGTATTTTTCCCAGTCAGAAAAGGTGGATAAAAATTTACGCCGATCAGGCCGCTGCGGGCGCCGATCGCCCGGATCTGTTCATCGGACAGGTTCCGGGGATGGGGGGTCAGAGAAAAGCAATTGGAATGCGTGGCCGCAACGTGATCCGGAAGCAGCGCCAGAAGCGCGTCCGCCGAAGGACGGTTCAAATGTGAAAGATCCAGCGTGATCCCTTCTTCCCGCAGCATCAGCGCGGCTTCCCGGCCGGCGGCGGTCAGCCCCTGTTCCGAATGGACGCCCCCGGCCAAATGATTGCCGCGGTTATAGCAGAGACTCAAAAAGGCGACGCCCTTTTCCCGCAGCTCGGCGGCCGTCCGCTGGTTTTTATGACTGTTCGTGCCGAAAAAGCCCCCGCCCTCCACGCTGAAAAGATAGGGGGTCTGCCCGGCTGCAAAGGATTCATCGATCTCGCGGGCATTCCGGCAGAGCTTCATCTCCGGATATTTGCGCAGCATTTCCCGGGCATAGGCATAGACCGCCCGGAAATAGCGGTAAGGATCCGGCTCGGTATCCGGGATATAGATCGCATAGGTTTGCAGATGGCGAAAAGGCAGCCCGCGCCGCACCTGAAGGCCGGGCGCCTCCAGATCGGTGCGGTTCTCATAGCAGCGCCATAGCGTATCGCAATGCAGATCGCCATAAAATCTCATTTCATAAGTCAAAGGCATTCTCCAGATGCTCCACCGTAAAGCGCCCGGCGGCGCCGGCGGTCAGAGCAATGACATCAAAGCGCATCGGCTGATCCGACGGATGGGATTGCAGCCAAAACTGCGCTGTTTTGATCATTTTTTGCCGCTTGGCAAAGGTCACGCTCTCCTGCGGCAGGGCAATCATGCCGCCGCTGCGGGTTTTGACCTCGCAAAATACCAGGCAGTTTTGATCCTCGGCAATCAGATCCAGCTCTCCGAACCGGCACTGAAAATTGCGCTCCAGTATTTTCCATCCTTTTTTCTTCAGATAGCGCAGCGCAGCGCGCTCTCCCTTTAATCCTAATCCGTAGACCTTCATTTTATGCACCCAATCTTTTTCATAAAGGTTTTTCGATGGATCGGCGAAGGCCCCAGCGCCAGAAGCGCCTCCCGGTGGGCGCGGGTGCAATAGCCCTTATGCCCGGCGATCCCATAGCCGGGATAGGCGCGATCCAGCTCCATGCACAGCCGGTCGCGGGAAACCTTGGCAAGGATCGACGCCGCGGCGATGGAAGGGGAAATGCCGTCGCCCCCCACGATCGGCCGGGCGGGGATGGGAAAATCCCGGGCGATATTGCCGTCGACCAGCGCATAATCGGCGCTGATCGGAAGCGCCTCGATCGCCCGCCGCATCGCCAGCATGGCGGCGTTCAGAATATTCAGCCGATCGATTTCCTCCACGCTGCCCCAGCCAACCGCCCACGCCAGAGCATGACCGGTGATATCGTCATAAAGCGCCTCCCGCTTCTTCGGCGAGAGCTTTTTGGAATCATTCAGCATCGGGTGATTCCAGTTTTCCGGCAAGATCACCGCCGCGGCGCAGACCGGGCCGCAAAGGCAGCCGCGCCCCGCTTCATCCACGCCGCAAACGGCATGATAGCCCTCCCGGCGGCACCGTTCCTCCCATTCACGCTCCAGCATCAGGCACCTCCAAAGAGATCCTGCCGATCTTGCCGCTGCGGAACTCATCCAGCAAAACGGCGGCGCACCGGGTATAGTCAAAGTCGTTCCCGCGCAGCAAAAACCCGCGTTTGCGGCAGATCTCCTCATAAACGTCCAGCGGCTCCCGGCCTTCCGTGGCGGAGAGCTTATACCGCGCTTCCAGCTCCTGCGGATACCGCGCCTGCAAAATCCGAATCAATTCCAGCGCCAGAGCCTCGCGATCGACCACTTCGTCGCGCACCGCTCCGGTGAGGGCAAGGTAGATCCCCACCTGCATATCTTCAAATTTATTCCATAAAAGCCCCGGCGTATCCAGCAGCTCCACGTCCTTTTGCAGGGTATACCACTGCCCGCCGCGGGTGACGCCCGGCCGATCCTGCGCCTCCGCCGCCCGCCGCCGGCAAAGAGCGTTGATTAGCGTGCTTTTGCCGGAATTGGGGACGCCGCAGATCATCAGCCGGATGGTTTTACGGATCCCTTTGGCCTTCGCCCGCTCCAGCTGATCGGCCAGAAGGCGGCGCACCGTCGGCAATATTTCCGAAACGCCCTGCCCGGAAAGGGTGTTCAAAAACAGAACCGGCTGGCCGGTCGCTCGGAAATAGGACTCCCAGGCCCGATTGACCTCTTCATCGGCCAGATCCCGCTTGGCCAGCACCACCAGCCGCTTTTTTCCGCCCAGCAGGCGATCCAGATCCGGATTGCGGCTGCTTTTTACGATCCGCGCGTCGGCGACCTCAATGGCCAGATCGACCAGACCGATATTTTTTTCGATATAACGCCGGGTTTTGGTCATATGTCCCGGATACCAGTTGACAATTGTTTTCGGAGCCTCTTTTTCGGAATGATCCATCCTTTTTCACTTCCCTTCCCTAATACGGACTATAACATAAAAAGAGCAAATCTCGGCGATTTACTCTTCCATGCGGCTTTATAATCAACCGTTTTCCCGCATCGGCCGGAGGCTTTGCGCCGCCCTTTCAGGGCGCAAGTACGCCCTCCCGGGACTGAAAACAACGCGCCGCCTTCCTCACCGCCCGCTCCGGCACGGCGCTTATACGCGGCCGAAGTGCGGGAACAGCCGGATCACCAGCCGACCCAGAATATATTTCGTTTCAATGGGGCCAAGATCGCGGCTGTCCTTGGAATTGACCCGGTTATCTCCCATGCAGAAAACCTCGCCCTCCTGGACCGTATAGGGAAAATCAAAATCCTTAGCCGAAGTATAGATCCCCTCGTCCAGATAGTCCTCCTGCAGCACAACGCCGTCGACCTCCACCCGATAATCCTCGGTGATATCGATCGTCTGGCCGGCGGTGGCAATGACCCGCTTGACCAGCACCTTTTCATCGTTGTTTACCGCCATAAAGCAGACGATATCCCCCTGCTCAGGCGTATAAAACAGATTGGAAACCAAAAGCCGGTCGCCGTCGGCCAGGGTTGAATGCATCGACGCGCCGTCCACCACATATACGCGGCAGATCAGCGTAAAAATCACCATGACCGCCACCAGAGCGACCACGATGGAATCGGCCAGCTCCATCAGTATTTTCGTTATTTTTTTCATCAAAGCTCTCCCCTTTACGCCAGTTCGGATTGATCGGCTTTGCCTAATAATATATCAGTATAACATACTCTTTATGAAAAGTCTATTAAAAAATCCTCAATCCGCCGGCGGTTTTTCTCCGCCCTCAAAAAAAGCAATCTCCCCGCCGGGAGATTGCTTTTTTGCTATTTATTGGCTTTGGTTTCGCAGTAAATGCAGCGATAGATCCGGTTTTCAAGATCGGTCAGCCGGAAAACGTGGGGAAGCTCCTGCTCCGTTGCGGTGATACAACGGGGGTTCTTGCAGAAAATCACGTTCGTCAGCTGCGGGGGCAGATCAATGGACCGCTTCTCCACCAGCGCGCTGTCTTTGATGATATCCACCGTGACGTCCGGATCCGCATAGCCCAGGATATCCATATCCAAATCGATATCCGCGTCGATCTTGATGATATCCTTGCGCCCCATCTTATTGCTATGGACATTCTGGATGATCGCCACCGAACAGTCCAGTCGATCCAGCTTCAGCAATTGATACAGCTCCAGACCGCGCCCGGCCGTGATGTGATCGATCACGATCCCATTTTTAATTGAGTCGATTTTCATACTTCTACCTCCAGCATCTTCAAGATCAGCGCCATCCGCATATATTTTCCGTTCAGCACCTGCTTGAAATAAACGGCTCTGGGATCGGCGTCCACCCCCACGCTGATTTCATTGACACGCGGCAGCGGATGCAGGATTGAAAGGGTTTTGGAGGCCTTTTCCAGCTTTTCCGGCGTCAGGATATAGCTGTCTTTCAGGCGCAGATAGTCCTCCTCGTTGAAAAACCGCTCCCGCTGAACCCGGGTCATGTAGAGAATATCCAGCTCCGGCAGCGCGCCCTCCAGATCGGTGGTCTGGGTATAGGGGATATTTCTGTTTTTCAGCACGTCCTTTTTGACATAGCTGGGAAGCTTCAGCTCCTCCGGGGAGATCAGCAC
The DNA here is from genome assembly GCA_944387895.1 of uncultured Clostridia bacterium. GTDB lineage: Bacteria > Bacillota > Clostridia > Oscillospirales > QAKW01 > QAKW01. Next base: position 53,213 of record CALXGQ010000013.1, on the reverse strand, counting down.
AAACCGGTTCCCGGGATACCGCGCCATCGCCGCGATCAGCGAATGAACCGTGCGCCCGAATTTCAGATCGCCGCACAGCCCGATCGTCAGCCCGGTAATGCGCCCTTTTTCCCGCCAGATCGTCAGCAGATCCGCCAGCGTCTGGGTGGGATGATTATGTCCGCCGTCCCCGGCGTTGATCACCGGCACGGTGGCGTTCATCGCCGCCACCAGCGGCGCCCCTTCCTTCGGATGCCGCATGGCGATGATATCCGCATAGCAGCTAACCGTTTTGGCGGTATCGGCTACGCTTTCGCCCTTGGCGGCCGAAGAGCTGCTTCCGCTGGAAACGGAAAGAACCTGCCCGCCCAGCTCATACATCGCCGCCTCAAAGCTCAGCCGCGTTCGGGTGGACGGCTCAAAAAAGAGGGTGGCAAGCTTTTTATATCGACAGCTCTCTCGGTATTTCTCCGGCCGGGCAATGATATCCTCCGCCAATGCGATCAATTCGTCCAGTTCTTCGGTAGACAGCTCCAAAATGTCAATCAGATTTTTCATTCTTCCGCTCCATTTACCGCCAGATAATTCCGGATCCGGGCGACGTTTTCCTCATTTGCCGGATCTTCTTCCAGATACGCAATAATGTCGTAGACATCCACCACCGAATAAACCGGGAAGCCATATTCCTCCTCGATTTCCGCCATGGCGGATCGGGCGCCGCGGCCCTTTTCCTTGCGGTCTACCATCACGAAAACCGCCGACACCGCCGCGCCCTCCAGCGTGCTCAGATTGGCCATGCTTTCGCGGATGGCGGTTCCGGCGGTAATGACGTCCTCCACGATCACGATCTCTTCTCCCGCCTGCGGCAGATATCCCACGAAGATTCCGCCCTCGCCATGGTCCTTCGCCTCTTTGCGGTTGAAAAAGAACGGAACGTCCAGCCCGTTGCCCGCCAGAGCGATCGATGCCGATACGGCGATGGAGATCCCCTTATAGGCCGGCCCATACAATACCGCCCTCTTTTTCCCCAGCTTTTCCAGATAGGCCCTGGCGTAAAATTCGCCCAGCCTGGCGATCTGCGCTCCGGTTTTAATATCGCCGGCATTGATGAAATATGGGATCTTCCGCCCGCTCTTGGCTGTGAAATCGCCGAATTTCAACACCCCGGCAGCCTGCAGGAACTGAATAAACTCTCTTTTATAAGCCTCCATGATTACGCTCCCTTCTCAATCGCAAAACTCCGCCACGCAGCGGCGGTATGCCGCCACCGGATCCTCCGCCGCCGTGATGGGGCGACCCACAACAATATAATCGCTCCCAATCCTTTTGGCCTCGGCGGGGGTCATGATCCGCTTCTGGTCCCCGGCGTCCCCATCGGCAAAACGCACTCCGGGCGTTACCGTCAGAAAGCTCCGGCCGCAGGTTTCATGCACCTTTCCCGCCTCCAGCGGCGAGCACACAACGCCGTCCAGCCCGGCTTTCGCCGCATTGGAGGCATAATGCATCACCACCCGGTCGATGGGTTCCCGAATCAAAAGCTCCCGCTCCATCCGTTCCTGATCGGTGGAGGTGAGCTGCGTCACCGCGATCAGGAGAGGGCGGCTCCCGTCCGGCCGGGTCAGGCCGGCCAGCGCAGCTTCCATCATCGAAACGGTTCCGGCGGCATGGAGATTGGTCATATCAACATCCAGCCGGGAGAGAACCGCCATGGCTTTTTTGACGGTATTGGGAATATCGTGAAGCTTCAGATCCAGAAAAATCTTATGTCCCCGCGCCTTCAGCTCCCGCACGATCGACGGCCCCTCTGCATAAAAAAGCTCCATGCCGATCTTCAAAAACGGCTTGCGCTGCTCCTTTTCAAAAAGATCCAGAAAACGCAGCGTTTCTTCCCTGCCTGCAAAATCGCAGGCGATAATGACATCCTTTCCCATTTCAGTGCGCTCCTCCTATGATTTTATTCAGATCGGTGATCCCGTATTTTTCCATGGCGGCCGGCAGCAATTCCACGATTTTTTTCGCCGCAAAGGGGTCCCGGAGATTGGCGGCGCCCACCTCAACGGCAGTAGCCCCGGCCAGCATCATTTCGATGACGTCCTCTGCGCTGGATACGCCCCCCATCCCGACAATGGGCAGATCCACCGCCTCATATACCTGATACACCATCCGCAGCGCCACCGGGAAAACGGCGGGCCCGGAAAATCCGCCCATTTTATTTGCCAGAACCGGTTTCCCGGTTCTCAGATCGATCCGCATCCCCAGAAGGGTATTGATGAGGCTGAGCCCATCGGCGCCGGCTCCGGCACAGGCTTTTGCGATCTCCGCAATATCGGCGACGTTCGGCGTCAGCTTCATGATAACGGGCTTTCGGGTCACCGCCCGCACCGCCGCCGTTACGGCCGCGGCGGCTTTTGGATCGGTGCCGAAGCTCATGCCTCCGCCATGGACGTTCGGGCAGGAGATATTCACCTCGAACCAGGCGATTTCTTCTTCGGCGTCCAGCCGGGCAACGGTTGCGCGATAGTCCTCCACCGAAAAACCGCTGACATTGGCCATCACCGGGCCGCTAAAACAGCTCTTCAGCTTCGGCAGCTCTTCGGCGATCACCTGCTCCACGCCGGGATTTTGCAGCCCCACGGCGTTGAGCAGCCCGGCGGGACATTCGGCGATCCGGGGCGTGGGATTGCCGAACCGCGGCTCCAGCGTCGTCCCCTTGAAGGAAAGGGAGCCCAGTATATTGATATCATAAAGCGCGGCGAACTCATATCCGTACCCAAAGGTGCCGCTGGCCGGAATGACGGGGTTTTTCATCTCAACGCCGCAAAGGCGCACCTTTGTCGTTACCATATGATCTCCTCCCTCTCCAGCACGGGCCCTTCCTTACAGATCCGTTTATAGCCATATTTGGTCTTGCAGGAGCAGCCCATGCAGGCGCCAAAGCCGCAGCCCATCCGTTCTTCAAAGCTGAACTGCCCGGAGGTGACGGCGATCTTTTCAATGGCCCGGAACATCCCTTCCGGCCCGCAGGTATAAAAATAATCGTAGTCCATGCCCTTCATGGCGTCGGTAACAAAGCCCTTGAGCCCGACGCTTCCATCGGCCGTTGTCACCGCGACCGCCGCGCCCAGCGCCGCAAATTCCTCCATTAAAAATACTTCCTGCGCGCTGTTGAAACCCAGGATCACCCGGGGCTTCTTTCCCTCGGAGATCAGCTTTTTGCAAAGCCCGTAAAGGGGCGGAACGCCAACGCCGCCGCCGATCAGCAGCGGGCGGGCGCCGCAGCCCTCCGTGCGATAGCCATTCCCCAGCCCGACCAGCAGATCCAGGCAGGCGCCCGGCTGCATCCGGCTCATCTGCTCTGTTCCTCCGCCCACGACTTTATAAATCAGGGTAAGCTCCCTATCGTTCCAGTCGCAGATGGAGATGGGGCGCCGCAGATATTTTCCCTCCAGCAGAATATTGACAAACTGCCCGGGCGCGGTGATGGCGGAGGTATCGCCCTCCAAAACCATTCTGAATACCTTTTCGGCGATGGGCTCCTGCCGCAAAATGGTATAGATTCCCTGCTTCATGGTGCACCTCACGAATCAATGGTCGAGATGCAAAGCGTCGTTTCTTCCAGCACGTCCAGAAGAACTCTTACCGTATCCAGCGAAGTGAAGATGGTCACGTTGTTCTCCGTGGCGGCGCGCCGGATTTTGCGGCCGTCGCTCTCCTGGTCCGCAGAATTGATATCCCGGGTATTGATGACGTAGGCGATATGACCCTGCCGGAGCGCGTCCAGTATCTCGCTGCTCCCGTCGCTGATCTTCTGCAAGACGTGGGTGCGGATGCCGTTTTGCTTCAGAAACGCCGCCGTTCCTGCCGTCGCCTGGATATTGAAGCCCAGATTGTAGAACCGCCGGATCAGCGGCAGCGCTTCGTCCTTATCCCGGTCGGCGATCGTGGCCAGAACGGTACCGTAGTTTTGCAGCTTCATGCCGGAGGCCTGAAGCGCTTTATAAAGCGCGCGGTTGAGCTTATCGTCGTATCCGATGGCCTCGCCGGTGGATTTCATTTCCGGCGAAAGATAGGCGTCCAGTCCGCGGATCTTATTAAAGGAAAATACCGGAACCTTCACATAATAGCGTTTCTTTTCCTCCGGATAAAGGGCGAAGATCCCCTGCTCTTTCAGGCTCTTGCCGAGAATCACCTCCGTTGCGATATCCGCAAGGCTGAATCCGGTCGCCTTGGAAAGGAAGGGCACCGTGCGGGAGGAGCGGGGATTGACCTCGATGATAAAGACGTTTTCATCCCGATCCACAATAAACTGAATGTTATACAGCCCGACAATCCCGATCCCCAGCCCCAGCTTTTTGGCATACTGCAAAATGATGCCCTTCACCCGGGGAGAAATGCTGAAGGTGGGATAAACGCTGATGGAATCGCCGGAATGGATTCCGGTGCGCTCGACCAGCTCCATGATCCCGGGCACAAAAACGTCCTGGCCATCGCAGATGGCGTCGACCTCGACCTCCTTGCCGTAGATATATTTATCCACCAGAACCGGCTTGTCCTCATCGATTTCCACCGCTGTTTTGAGATAATGGCGCAGCTGCTGCTCATCGGCCACGATCTGCATGGCTCTGCCGCCCAGCACAAAGGAGGGCCGCACCAGAACCGGGTACCCGATCTCCGCCGCAGCGGAAACGCCGTCCTCGATCCGCGTTACCGCGCGCCCCTTGGGCTGCGGGATCTCCAGCTCGTTCAGGATCTTTTCAAAGCTTTCCCGGTTCTCCGCCCGCTCAATGGCATCGCAGTCCGTTCCGATTATTTTTACGCCCCGGTCGCGCAGGGGCGCCGCCAGATTGATCGCGGTCTGCCCGCCCAGAGAGGCGATGACGCCGATTGGCTTTTCAAACTCGATGATGTTCATCACATCCTCGGCGGTCAGCGGCTCGAAATACAGCTTATCCGAACAGGTATAGTCCGTTGAAACCGTTTCCGGATTGTTGTTGATGATGATCGCCTCATAGCCGGCGTTCTTGATGGTCGACACCGCATGAACCGTGGAATAATCAAACTCCACGCCCTGCCCGATCCGGATCGGGCCTGCGCCCAGTACCACGATTTTTTTACGTTCTGTCAGAACCGAGGCGTTTGCGCCCTGGTAGGAGGAATAGAAATACGGGATATATGCGTTGGTATGGCAGGTATCCACCATCCGGTAGACCGGCATCAGACCCTGCTCCTTTCTCATGCGGTATACTTCCGTTTCCTTCATGCCCCAAAGCCGGGCAATAAAGGAATCGCTGAAGCCCATCTCCTTTGCCTGCTTCAGCACCGCCAGATCTCCTCTGGCGGCCGCCACCTTCTTTTCCATTGCCACAATCCGGGCAAAAGCCTCCAGAAAATAGGCCGTTATCCCGGTGACGGCGCTGAGCCGCTCAACGGATACCCCCCGGCGCAGAAGCTCTGTTATGGCGAATATGTTATCGTCGCGAAATTCGGAAATATAGTGCAGCAGCTCTTCCTCGGTCTTGCCATCGAACTTCGGCAGATAATAGTGGCAGGCGCCGATCTCCAGCGACCGCACCGATTTCAGCAGACATTCCTCCAGCGTGGAACCGATCCCCATGACTTCCCCGGTCGCCTTCATCTGCGTGCCCAGCGTATTGGGCGCGGCGGCAAACTTATCAAAGGGGAACCGGGGCAGCTTGGCCACCACATAGTCGAGAACCGGCTCGAAGGCCGCGTTGGTATTGGCGATCGCGATATCCTCCAGCGCCATCCCGACGGCAATTTTGGCCGTTACCCGGGCGATCGGATAGCCGCTGGCCTTGGAAGCCAGCGCAGAGGACCGGGAGACCCGGGGATTGACCTCAATCAGATAATATTCGCTGCTCGTTGGATTCAGCGCAAACTGCACGTTGCAGCCGCCTTCAATTTTCAGGGCGCGGATGATTTTGATCGCGCTATCGTTGAGCATCTTCAGATCATGGTCGCTGAGGGTCATGATCGGCGCGACGACGATGGAATCTCCGGTATGCACGCCTACGGGGTCGATATTCTCCATGCCGCAGATCGTGATGGCATGATCATTGGAATCCCGCATAACCTCAAATTCTATTTCCTTATAGCCCTTGACGCTCTTTTCAATCAGAACCTGATGCACCGGCGACAGCTTGAAGGCGTTGACGCCCAGCTCTGCCAGCTCCTCTTCGTTATGGGCAAAGCCGCCTCCGGTTCCGCCCAGCGTAAAAGCGGGGCGCAGCACCACCGGATACCCGATACGCGCGGCCGCAGCCAGAGCTTCCTCCACGCTGTAGGTGATCTCGGAAGGAATGACCGGCTCTCCGATTTCCATGCACAGCTCCTTGAACAGCTCCCGATCCTCCGCCCGCCGGATGCTCTCGCTGCCGGTGCCCAGCAGCTCTACGCCGCATTCCTTCAATATGCCTTTTTTCTCCAGCTGCATCGCCAGATTCAGCCCGATCTGTCCGCCGATCCCCGGCACAATGGCGTCCGGGCGTTCATAGCGCAGGATCTTAGCGATATATTCCAGCGTCAGCGGTTCCATATAGACCTTATCGGCGATGGTGGTATCCGTCATGATCGTTGCGGGGTTGGAGTTGCAAAGCACCACCTCATAGCCCTCTTCCGTCGGCGCAAGGCAGGCCGGCGTTCCGGAATAGTCAAATTCCGCCGCCTGACCGATAACGATCGGTCCGGAGCCAATGATCAAAATCTTTTTGATGTCTGTTCTTTTAGCCATGGTTTTTCCTCTCTTTATTTCCTAAAATTATTTACATAAAATAAACTACCCGGTCGCCGCAGACGGTCATAAGGCACCTGCCGCGAACCTGCCTGCCCGCAAAAGGCGTAGCGCGGCCCATAGACAAAAACTTCGCCGGATCGACCGTATCATCCGCCGCAAGATCCCAGACCGAAAAGCCGTTTTCCGGCAATCCGAACCGGCGGCGCGGATTTTCGCTCAGCAGGCGGATCAGCTTTTCCAAAGGCAATATCTGCTTTTGGACAAGGCCGGCGTAAAGAACCGGAAAAGCCGTTTCCAGCCCCACCACCCCCATCAGGCTTCCGGCCAGTCCCCTGGCCTTTTCCGCCGCGGAATGGGGCGCATGATCGGTGGCGATCATATCGATGGTTCCGTCCCGGATCCCTTCGATCAGCGCCAGCCGATCCTCCTCCCCCCGCAGCGGAGGATTCATTTTAAAGCGGCCGTCCTCCTGCAAATCAGCGTCGCTGAGCAGCAGATAATGAGGCGCCGTTTCGCAGGTCACATCCACGCCCCGCGCCTTGGCCGCCCGGATCAGCGCCACGCTTTCCTTCGCCGAAACATGGCAGACATGATAGGCGCACCCGGTTTCCTCGGCCAGCTTCAGATCCCGCTCGATGGGCTTCCACTCGCTCTCGGAGCAGATCCCCCGGTGCCCGTGGGCGCGCGCATAGGCGCCGGCGTGGATATATCCCCCCTTCAGCAGGGTATCGTCCTCGCAATGGGCTACGATCATCTTTCCCAGCGCCTTGGCGCGGAGCATCGCTTCCCGCATTCGCTGCTCCGACTGCACGCCGCGGCCATCGTCGGAAAACGCCACGACGCCGGACGCCAGCCCTTCCAGATCCGCCAGCTCCTTTCCCGCCTCCCCCACGGTGATCGCGCCATAGGGATGAACGCCGACAACCGCGTCTTTACGGATCAGCTCCAGCTGCTCCGCCAAATGCTGCGCGTTATCCGGAACGGGATTCAAATTCGGCATGGTGCAAACGTCGGTATACCCGCCCCGGGCGGCGGCACGGGTTCCGCTGGCGATCGTTTCTTTATAAGAAAAACCCGGCTCTCGCAAATGCACATGCACATCGCAAAAGCCGGGAAAAACAGCCAACTGATGAGAAGCGGGCAAAAAAGAAAATGCTTCCGCCAGAGGATGCTCAAAATCCCCGCGCTGAAGCCGCCCGTCTTTATAGAGAATTACGTTTTGAATCTTCGGCATCGTATCTCCCTTTCAAAAAAATCAGCCCTGCCGCACCGGCAAGGCTCCAAAGCTACACAGCAAAGCGAAAGCGCGGAGCGCTTCCCTTTATGAAAATCTTGCCGATATCACGGTATCGTCTTAAAGATTGTTTTGTTTTTATCATTATACTACCGGATTTCTGAAAAGTCAACCAAAACATTCCGGCAGCGCTACCCTCCGGCAGAAACACCCGCGCCGGTAAAAAAACAGGGCGCGCACCGGCAGGGTGCGCAGCCCAAAAAAACTTATTCGTCGGTTATATTCTCATAGACGCGTTCGCCCTGGGATACATACCCCTTCTCCCGGGCGATTTTTTCGACATATTCGATATCAGTCTTGCCGTTCAGGACGTCGGTGAGCTCTTCATTATAAACGGTCTGCATGGAGATTTTCTGCTGCTCTTCATCCAGAGCGCTTTTTTTCTCGCTGCGCTGAAGCTGCAGCTTCACGCAGGTGGCGATCATATTCCCGGCAACATAAATCAGAGCAACGATCAGAAGCCCCTTAACCACGGGGTTCATTTTCCTTGCCCTTCTTACCTTTGCTCCTTTTACGACGGCCTTGCTTCTCAAGCTGCTGCTTCCTCCTCCAAGGCTGATTTAATATTATTCTACACCTATATGCAAAAAAAAGAAAGGGTTTTTTAAAAAATTTTACAATTTTTCGTATAAATAGCCAAAAACGCCCTCCCAATCGCTTCAAAAGCATACAAATCAGATGCAAAAACCGGCGCAGCAGCCGCGCCTGCCAGGCAACAAAAACGCCTATCGTATTAAAATAAAGAATAAATCCAAACGCTTCTCCCGCCAGAAGGAACATCCGAACCTGTCCGTAATTGGTTTGGACAAGGCAATAGGAGGTGGCAAATCCGGCGCAAAGAGCGAAAAGAAGATCTTCAAAAAAAACCGTCAGCGTTCGTTTTTTCCAAAGAATCCGCCCGATGCGGAACCAATCGTAGACCGCGCCCAGACCCGCGCCCAGCGCCACCGACCATAAAAAGGCGACCGCCTGATCGGAAAGATGCGTTTCCATCAGCGAAACAGCCCCTTGAACATTCCGCCGCCCTTCTCCTTCAGATCGTTATACCGGAACTGATCGATCCTGCCCTCTATGGCGATACTGCCGTTTTCCACATTCAGGCTGTTGATGTGCAGATCCTCCCCCTCCACGGTCAAAACCCCCATATTGGTGAGGATCACCACCGTCTTTTCATCAAAGCTATCCACGTCCAGAACGCCTGTTGCGTTGAGCTTCTGGCGGTTTTCCACCGTCATCAGATGAGCGCCTCCGCTCAAATGCTCGCCTTCCATCTCGCTCCCTCCTTTTTTATCACCATTTTATGAACAAGCCCGGAGGGTTAGAACCGGAACACAAATAAAAAAAAGCAGCCGCTCAGAAGAGCGGCCGCCTTTAATATTTTCGATTAGCCCTCGATAGCCTCTGCGGGACAAACAGAAGCACAAGCGCCACAATCAATGCACTCATCGGGATTGATAACATATTTGTCGTCCCCTGCGGAAATCGCATTGACGGGACATTCGCCCTCGCAGGTTCCGCAATTCATGCAAGAATCAGTAATTACATGAGCCATTTCAGCACACCTCCTTTTAATGTTAGATACATACTATCACACAAGCGCATACTTTTCAAGTACTTTTCATGCACTTTTAAAAATAATTCATATAAATAATTTTATCACTTTTCCGCCTTGGCCGGCTTGGGTCCTTTCGCCGCTTTGGACTTGCGTTCCCCGCCTTCAGATCGGGGAGCCCGCAGGGAGCGGACGTCCTGGGCGTCGTAGGTTTCAAAGGTCACCGTTCCATCCTCGGAAGTAAAGCGCACCTTCACCTTCCCGGTCAGCACCGAAAGCTCCGCCACCGTGCCTTTTCCGCCGGGTGTTTCCACCTGAGTGCCGGTCTTTGGCAGCTTTTTGCTCAGCTCCTCATAGGTTGCCTGCTCATAGTTCAGGCAGCACATCAGGATCCCGCAGACGCCGCTGATTTTTACCGGATTCAGCGAAAGACCCTGGTCTTTGGCGCTTTTGATCGTCACCCTGCTGAAATCGCTCAGAAACTGATTGCAGCAAAACGGCCGGCCGCACATCCCGATGCCGCCCATCATCTTGCATTCGTCCCGAACACCGATCTGGCGCAGCTCGATCCGGGTTTTAAAGACCGCCGCCAGATCCTTAACCAGATCCCGGAAATCGACCCGCCCCTCCGCTGTGAAAAAGAAGAGGATCTTGCTGCCGTCGAAGGTATACTCCACGTCCACCAGCGACATTTCCAACTTGTGCTTTTTGGCTTTCTCGGCGAATACCTCCGCCGCTCTTTTTTCCCGGGCGCGATTTCGCTCCATCTGGCGGTGATCCGCCGCGTCGGCGATGCGCAGAACAGGCTTCAGCGGCTGAACCACATCGCCGTCCTCCACCGCTCGGGACGCCAGCGCCACCTCCCCGCATTCCATGCCGCGGGCGGTTTCCACCACGCAGTAATCCCCCAGCTTCAGTTCCAGGCCGCAGGGGTCAAAATAATAAATCTTGCCGTTGCCCTTAAAACGGACTCCAACGATATTTGTCAACGTAATAATTCTCCCATTTCTGCAATGAAACAAATCCGGATCAGATTCTCATTGCCATTTTCCCGGAGCGCCGTTTGACTCTCCAGCGTCAGCGACGCCATTCGATACAGCTGCTCCAGTTTCATTCTACCTAAAAATCCTTTGATTTGCAAGATGCTTTCCGAAAAAACCAGCGTTTCTTCCCCGCAGCCGGTTTTATAGCGCATAAAATCCTGGCACAAGCGGGAAAAGCTGTCTAAAAAGGCATGGAACTCCCCTTTGGGCACTCCCGCCAGCAGACGATCCGCCTCCTGCATTTTACTGCGGCAAAGCTTGCCCAGAAAGCGAACGCCAAGCTCTCCATAGGACAGCAGGGTTCCGCCTTCCAGATATTCCATGGCCCGCCCCAGATTGCCGCCCGCAGCGCGCAAAAGCGTCAGCGCCCGCTCTTCGTCCGGATAGCGCTCGCGCAGATAAGCGACCCCTTCCGCCTCGGAAACCGGCTGCATTTCCCAGATCACGCACCGGGAACGGATGGTTGGCAGAACCGCCTCCCGGCCGGACGCCAACAGTATAAATACCGTCTGCTCCGGGGGTTCCTCCAGAATCTTCAGGATCGCGTTCTGGCCGCTTGCGTTGAGCTGCTCGCACCGATCGATGATCAATACCTTGCGCGGCGCCTGATTCGGCAGAACATACGCTTCCCTGCGAAAAGCCCGCACCTCCTCGACCGGGATCTGCCGCCCCGGCTCCTTCGGCGCCAGCCACAAAACGTCGGGATGCTCGTCCCGCTCCGCCAGCCCGCGCCGATCCTCGGTCAGGCGGGCGGCCAGCAGACGGGCCAGCGTTTTCTTGCCCATCCCCTTTTCGCCGGCGATCAGATAGGCATGAGCAAAATGTCCGCGCTCCATTTCATGCCGGATCTCAGGATTCCCGATCAGCTTACTCATATACCCGCTCCACGGCGGAATCCACCTTGAAGGGGATCGCCTCCAGCACCATGACGTCGCCCGGCTTACAGTCCAGCCCGGTCACGTCAAAAAAGCTATGGGTGATCGCGGGGCGGCTCAGCATGGCCGCGCGCTTTCCGCCTACGATTCCGTATACAACGGGCCTCTTAAAAAACAGCCTGCAATCATGATACAAATACCGGCAGATGTCCCGCATCCGGAAAAGATTGCGGGTTTCCCCGGGGGAAAAGCCCTCTGCCGTTCCGGCGGCGACTACGGCAACCGTCGTATCCTTCTTCAACCGGCATACGCCGCCATAGCCCACGTTGCTCCCGGCGGGAAGATTCCGCACCGCAAGCACCTCCGCCTCCAGCCGCCCGACCTTCTTCAGAGGCAGATCGGTTTTACGGGCAAGCCGGCCGGTCAGCGCCGACCCGATCCGAACGGCGTCCAGCGCAAAGCCCGGCCTGCAGGCGGCGCTGGAATTGGCCAGATGCCGCATCGGAACGGCGATCCCCCGCGCCTCAAGGGCCGCCGTTACGCCGTTGAACAGCTCCAGCTGCTTTTCGGCCGAGCCATCCGCGGCAAAAGCGGCATAGCAATGACTGAAAATACCGGTAACCTCCAGCCCGGGCAGGGCAAAGACTGCGACGATCTCCTCGGTTTGCCCAGGAAAAAAGCCAAACCGCCCCATGCCGGTATCGATCTTGAGATGAACCCGCGCGGTTTTCCCGGCCGCCAGCGCTTTTTCCGAAAGCAGGGCGGCAAAAGCCGGGCTGCCCACCGACGCCGTCAGCCCTTTTTCCAGAGCGATCTCGGCAAATTCCGGCGTTTCATAGCAGGAGAGCACCAGAATTTCCACGCCCCGACCGCTGAGGGGAAGGGCTTCCTCCAAACAACTGACGGCAATCAGCGGCACCCCCTCGGCCTGAAACAGCGTAAACAGCGCCTCCGCGCCCAGCCCGTAGCCGTTTCCCTTGAGCACCGGGATCACCGGAACGTCCATCCGCTCCGCAATCAGCCGGTAATTATACAAAACGTCTTCTTTTTTAACAATCAATCTTGCCATTTCAACCCCGGTGCCTCAATCTGAAAAGAAGCATATTCAAACGCCGGTAAAGCTTGCTGCCCCACTTGGACCAGGCCAGCATCCACCGGTTGTAGATCAGATCCATTTCCCCGATAAATTCTGTAAACTCGCCGTTGAACCCGCGCTTGAACCGATAAAGCCCGTATAACGGATTATCCTCGCTCAGATCGCCGGATACGCCCCGGAAATCATAAACGGCCGCCTTGCGTTCAACCGCCCACTTGATCATTTCCCATTGCAGCAGATAATTCGGCATGACGTTGCGGTATTCATTGGCGGAAGCGCCGTAGAGATACCAGACTTTGTCGCCGTAGCCGATCGCCAGCGTTCCGGCTATGGCCTTACCGTCCAGATAGGCCATATATAGGCGCATATGTTCCCCCATCGTTTCCATCATCCGGCGGAAATATTCCTCCGTCCGCACAACAAAATGATCCCGGGCTCCGGTTGTGACCATGATCCGGTGAAAGTCGTGCAGCGCCTCTTCGCCGCACTGCCGCACTTCCACCCCTTTTTTGACCGCCACCCGAATATTGTAGCGGGTTTTCTGCTGAAAAGAGGCCAGAAGCTCCTCCTCGCTGCGGCCGTTTAAATACAGCCGGAAAACAAAGCGGGGCTGAATCCCCTCGAAATTTTTGGAATGATTGGGTTCGTTGAATCCCAGCTTGCGGCAGATTCCCCAGAAAACTTCATCCTCCGCCTTGACGTCGGTATCGATCTTGAGGGAGCAGGCGTGATATTGCTTGCCGATCTCGCCCGCCGCCTGCACCAGCCGCGTGACCATTTCTTCATCATGCAGATCGCAGACCGGCCCGCGGCAGGAATACATGATCGACGTTCCCGGAACATGACGGATCAGAAGCCCCATGGTTCCGGCGATCGCGCCGGTTTCATCCCGCTCGATCACCGCTTCAAAGCGCCACGCCGTCTTCAGCTTCGCCCATCTTACCGACTGCGCAAAATGTCCCTTCGGATGGCGCTGCAAAAATGCCTCGTATTCCGCTACTTTGGCGCTGTCGTTGAGATCCAATCGTTCCATTTCCTTCTCCTTACATCCGGTTTTTATTAAATTAGTATAACACTTTTCAAAATAAATGTAAACCGAAAATAAAAAATACCTTTGCTTTTTGGCAGATTTTGTGTATACTATAGTTAGATTCTAACAAAGGAGGTCCAAATGATGATAACCAAAGACACCATTATTGCCGACGTTCTGGATCAGTATCCGGATACCGCCCATTTTTTTACGGAGATCGGTATGCACTGCCTGCATTGCCCTTCCTCCCGCGGCGAAACCATTGAGCAGGCCTGTGCCGTTCACGGCGTGAACCCCGACGACCTGATCGAAAAAATCAATCAGGCGATCAGCGGCTAAGCGTATCCGGAAGATCCGGCAGGCTTATTTTCATAAAAGTCCTCTGGAGCAGCCGGAGGGCTTTTCCCTTTTCGCTCGCGGCTAAAAACAACCGTATCAAGCGGGATGCGCGGCGCTCCGCCGTGCCCCGCCGCCGCTGCGCGCGGCGGTTGATGCAATGCGGGCTTTGCTTTCCGCAGCGACGGTTTTGCCGGGCGGGAATACATTTTTTCATCGTTTTCAGGAAAGGATTTACATCATGTTGGGATTAGTGCTGGAAGGCGGCGCCATGCGCGCCATTTACACCGCAGGAGTTTTGGATGTCTTTATGGAAAACGAGCTCCGGACCGACGCCGTCTTCGGCGTATCGGCCGGCGCCATCCACGGCAGCGTTTATTTGAGCAACCAGCCCGGGAGAACCATCCGATATTACAAAAAATACCGCGGCGACAAGCGCTTTATGAGCTTCTTTTCCCTCCTCACCACCGGCAGCATCGTCGGAGAGCAATTTTGCTATCATGATATCCCGGATCGTCTGGATCCCTTTGATTATGATACCTTTGCCGCCTCCCCCGCCGCCTACTATGCCGTCTGCACCGATCTTGAAACCGGCGCGCCGCTCTACCGGCGCTGCACCGATCTGCGCAGGGAAATGGATTATCTGCTTGCCTCCGCCTCCATGCCTTTTGTTTCCAAAATTGTGCAGGTGGACGGCAAAAAGCTTCTGGACGGCGGCGTTGCCGACAGCATCCCCATCGAAGCCGCCCGGAAGATGGGATACGAGCGCAACATCGTTGTGCTGACCCAGTACGACGGCTACAGGAAAAGCCCCCAAAAGCCCGGGCTCGCCAAGCTGATTTACAGAAAATACCCCCAATTTACCGCGGCGCTGCTGCGGCGCCATACCGTCTATAACGACACGCTGCTCCGCATCGGGGAGCTGGAGCAGAACGGAGAGATTTTTGTGATTCGTCCCAGCAAAAACCTCGGCATCAAACGGACGGAAAAGGACGTTGCACGGCTGGAGGCGCAGTATCAACTGGGCAGAAGCGACGCGGAAAAAGCGCTCCCCGCCCTTCGGCAGTGGATGGCAAAGCAGACCGCCGGCGCTGACCAAAAGGCGTAACGCCCGGCAGGTTTTCAAAAACGGTCAACGAGTCCTCCAAACAATTTACAGACCCATACAGGCAAAAAGCGCCGGGCAAAAGCCCGGCGCTTTTCAGCGTACTTACAGTTCTTTTTCCGCGTAGAAAAGACGGAGGATCAAATCGTCCAGCTCCTCTTCATCCGCATAAAATTCCATATATTCTTCCCCCTGGACATTTTCGCCCTCAGGAGAAAGGATTTCGGAAAGCGTATAATCGGCATAGCGGGTCATCATGGTACTCATCGTCGTCGCCGTACAGTCCGTTACCATATAGTCGTTCAGGGCGTCATAGGTTTGCACCGCAAAGCTTTCGCTCTGCTCCCCCTTGGCAAAAAACGCTTCCAGCAGACCTTCCACATACGCCTGCTGCCGCTCCATACGGGATACGTTCATCTGATTCCCAACGCCGCGCCGCGCCTGCACAAAGGAAAGCGCCTGCTCGCCGCTGAGGGTCGTTTCCCCCATCGGGATAGAGGGATCCACCTCGGAAAAATCGTCCGTCACCGTAACGGGAACGCCGCCCACCTGATCCGTCAGAATCGAGATGGCGTCCATATTGAGGGAGGCGTAATAATCAATTTTCAAGCCACAGAGAAATTCCGAAACTGCTTCGCGGATATTTTCGCAGCTATCCGCCAGGCCGCTGCCATAGGTATGCGCCAGGGCAAGCTGCCCATAGGCTGTGCCGGCGCGCTTCCCGCCGACGCCGAGAACCGGCATATCCAGCATGGTATCCCGATTCAGCATCAGGATGCTATAGGTTTCATTGCTCTCGTCAAAGATCAACAGAGCAACCATATCCGCCTCTCCGGTATTATTGTAGGAAGCGCTTGCCTCAACCGGACCGGTCTGATCGATGCCCAGCAGCATCACGACCGTAATGTCCTGCCGGGGGAAATAGGAAAGACCGTCCCGCTCGATCGTTTTGGTTGAAACAGGTTCCGCTTCGCCGGTTTTTTCGGAATGAAAGGCGATTTCAATAAACTTAAAGCTGCTGAATATCAATGCAAGCACCAGAAGCAGGAAGATGAGCGCTATCGCAGGATTTCTGCCACGTGACTGTTTGTTCATCATTCAACCGTCCGATTCTGATGTCCGCAGATGCTTACATGGATTTCTTTCTGCGATAGATCACAACGGCCAGAACAACGATCGCAGCCAACGACACCGCCATTGTGCAGCCCCAGAAAATCAGGCTGGCGCCGCTTTCATCACCGGTATCGGCACCACTTGTTGCACCGGGAACCATAAAGGCCACCGGACCCGTAGCATCCAGCTTGCAGGTCACAGTCCCGTCGCCGTTGTTGACGATGGAAGAAGCCAGCCACCCATCGTTGGCATATACCATCGCTGCCACATAGCTATCCTTGGACAGAGAAATATCAAAGGTCAGCTCTGCATAACGATCCTCCGTCATCGCGGCGGCCGCATCGCCCAGCAGGGTGAGATCAAAGAGATCCTTAACCACCAGATTATCCGCGTTATTACCGGCGCCAAGGGCAGCAGCAACGTCATCATTCAATGCAGCGCAGAGCTTGGCAAGGCTGGCGCCCGGCTCGCAAAGTTCCTCATAAACGCGCAGCAGAACCTCTTTGGCTTCGGCGGAAATATCGCCGGAAGTTTCCGCTTCTCCAACGGCGGTGATCATCACTTCATCCGCCGTGATGACCTCAACGATCTGGTCGTTCTGATCGCGGACATAGCCTACCGCAACCTCACCGCTCTCGGCGGTAAATTCCACCAGATCGGGCGCGCCTTTATTCGCAATGGAGCTTACAAAATCCACGTCGTCCGCCACCGCAGTCAGCGTGAACGACAAAAGCATCACCAGCAACAGTACACATGAAATTACTTTTTTCATTATACTCATCTCCTCTATCGAATATATATTATTCACTATATTTAAATTTAACCTATTTTCTTTAAAATGTCAAGACTTCGGGCGTTTATTTTTTCTATCGCCGCCATTCCAGCCCCATTTTCGATCACCCGGGCGGCCAAACCCATATCGGGAGGCCTACTCGTCAGATTATGGCAATCGGATCCGATCAGATGGATCTGCCCCCGGCGCAGCAACCGCAGAGCCGCCTGCCGCGTTTTCCAGCCGGTAAAAAAGCCGGCGTTGGTCTGGATCAGAACCGGCAGCGGCGCAAGCGCCTCAAACAAACGACTGTAGAATGGAAAACGAACATAACGATCGAGATGGGCAACAATCGGCGTCAGATCCTGCTTTTGCCTGATATCCGCCAGCTCCCGGAGCCTGCGCTCCGGCCAGGGAGGATCCGGCATCTCGATCAGGATATATTCCGTTCCGGCGATCGAAAGATCGCGCAGGCATTCGGAATCGCTGATCCCTTCATAAAAATGAACCTCAGCGCCCATCACAACCGCAGGCAGACCCGGGTCTCCGGCCAGGGCGGCCCGCAGACGCACCTCCGCCTCCTGCCGCTCTTGCAGAAACTGCCGAGGAGCGGTTCGATGGGCATAGAAATGCGGCGTCGCCACAACAGTATGCACGCCCTGCTCCGCCTCTTTACGCAGCATCTGAAGGGATTCGGCGACAGATTGGCTTCCATCGTCGATCCCCGGCAGAACGTGGGTATGAAAATCGACCGCGATATGCAACGTGCCTTCCTCAGCTCTGATCCGAAGGATCCTGATCCCCGGCCCTCTCCTGGGGATGCGGATAAGCATACTTATAACGATAGCGCTTGCTGTAATAGCCATACGCGTTTTTCTGCTCCCGGGAGAAGTTGAAGACCGTACCGAGAATCTTGGATCCCACAAACTCAAACTGCCCAATGGCGTTGCGCAGGGCAACGGTATTGCAGTAGTCCTGACGCACCACCAGCAAAACGCCGTCCGTCATCTTGGAGGCCACGATCGCGTCGCTCACCTCGCCAACGGGAGGGAGATCCAGAATGATATAGTCGTAGGCTTCGCGCAGAGCGCCGATCATTTTGCTCATTTTGGTGGCGCTGAGCAGCTCGATGGGGTTCGGCGGGACCCGGCCGGAGGTGATCACATGAACCGGATTTTCCTCGCCGATTTTACCAAGCTGGAAGATATCCTCCAGCTCGCTCTGGCCGGTAAGATAGTCGGAAAGGCCGGGCGTTTTCCGCACAGACAGTTTTTCCGCGATGGTCGGCTGCCGCAGATCGCATTCGACCAGCAGAACCTTTTTATCCAACTGAGCCAGCGAAAAGGCCAGGTTGACAGAGGAGAGGCTCTTTCCTTCCCCGGCCAGGGCGCTGGAAACGCCGATCACCGGGCAGGTGATTTCGTCCACAAAGGAAAATTGCAGCTTCGTCCGCAGAAGCTTATAGGCTTCCGAGGCGGCAAAGCTCACATTGCCAAGGAGCAAGCCCTCTTCGCTACTGTTCCCTTTCTTTTTCGCATGAGCGCCCCTGCTGCGGGAACGCGCCGTGCGAGCGCCGCCGGAATGGGCATTCATATTCGGCACCGCGGCAAGCACCGGATAAGCGCTGCATTGCGTGATATCCTCTTCGCTGCGTACCGTTGTATTGAAAATTTCCCAGACGACAACGATCGCGCCCATCAGCAGGGCGCCGGCCAGAAAGCCCAGCACGGCATTCCGCCGGACGTTCGGGGAGCTGGGAGAAGAAGGAACGACCGCATAATCTACGATTTTGGCCGAAGACCCTTCAATAATGGTAGAGATCTGCTTGGGGAGAATATAGGCAACGGCGTTGGCAATGGTTTTGGCCTCCGCCGGATCAGGGCTGGTCACCACTACCTTGAACACTTCCGTTGAATTCACCGATTCGGCGGAAATCATTCCGACCAGCTCGTCATAGCTCCGATCCAGGCCGGCATAATCGATAACGTCATTCAGACAGGCCCGGCTCTTTAATATCACGATATAAGTATCCACCAGCTTCTGCGCGGCGGAAAGAGAGCTGGAACTGATGCTCAGCGCCGCGTCGCCCACAGATACCGATCCGTTGTTGACGTAAAAAAGCGCGCTGGAATTATACATCGGCGTGATCATATAGATCGTGATGAGCAGGGCGGCCACCGCGCCTGCCACCGCGGAAAGGCAGATCAGCCAGGCACGCTTCCACACCGCTTTCCCGATCCGCATCAAATCGATCTGCGCCATTTCATTATTTTGATTGGTATTTTCTTTCATCTATGCTCCTTGTCTTCGTATCGCAAAATAGCCCAGTATATCTATCTAATTCATTATATCATCAAGGCTTCCGCCTGTCAATCCGTTTTCATGCCTAACGGCAGAGCGCAGCCTTCATCTCTTCCGCTTCTTCCGCTCTGTGATTCACCTCGTCCGGCTCATGGAAAGAGGGAACGGTTCTGCGGATCGCTTCCTTGATGAACGGTACCGCAGAAGCGCTTTTGGCCTTTTCCAGCGCTTCGGCCAGAACCTGCAATTTCTCTGCCACCTCAGAACGGGCAAGAGGCGTATCGCGTTCGATGAAAATGAGATCGTTCTTTGTTTTTTCCAGGTTTTCCGTATGGATCAGCAGCTCCTCATAAAGCTTTTCGCCGGGACGCAGGCCGACTTCTTTGATTTCAATGTCGTCGTGCGGCTTCATGCCCGAAAGCTTGATCATATTCACCGCCAGATCATAGATCCGAACCGGCTTTCCCATATCCAAAACAAACAGCTCGCCGTTCTTTGCCATGGCGCCCGCCTCCATGACAAGCTGGCTGGCTTCGGCGATGGTCATAAAATAACGAATGATCCGTTTATCCGTGATCGTGATGGGGCCTCCCACGGCGATCTGCCGCTTGAAAAGCGGGATCACGCTGCCGTTGGAGCCCAGCACATTGCCGAAGCGGACAGCCGCGAAGCTGGTTTTTCCGCCGGTCCGGCATTGAACCACCATTTCGCAGAGCCGTTTGGAAGCGCCCATGATATTCGTGGGGTTGACCGCCTTATCAGTGGAGATCAACACAAACTTTTCCGCGCCGTATTTTTCGGCCATATCCGCAACATTGCAGGTTCCGAATACATTGTTTTTGATGGCCTCGCAGGAGCTGCGCTCCATCAGGGGAACATGCTTATGCGCCGCGGCATGGAATACGATTTCCGGACGCCATTGGGAAAAAACGGCTTCCACCCGCTCCCGGTCGCGCACCGATCCGATCTCCACCGCAAGGTTCAGCTTGCCGCCATACTGATACTCCAGCTCCTGCTGGGTATCGTATGCGTTATTTTCATAAATATCAAATATGATCAACTGCCTGGGCTTGCAGGCGGCGATCTGCCGGCAAAGCTCGCTGCCGATCGAACCGCCTCCCCCGGTGACCAGGATCGTTTTTCCGGCATAATACCGCCGCTCTTCCTGATTATCCAAACGCACCGATTCCCGGGACAGCAGATCCTCGATCTGCACATCGCGAATGTGTTGCACGCCGATCTCCCCGTTTACCAGCTGATAAATGCCCGGCAGGATCCGCAGGCGGCAATTCGTTTGACCGCAGATCTCCAGGATCCTGCTGCGGTCCTTTGCCCCGACGCTGGGAATCGCCACGATGATTTCTTCCACGCGGTACCATTTCACCAGCGCGGGGATATCCTCGACGCCCCCGGCAATGGGCACCCCAAGCAAATAGTTTCCCTGTTTTTTGGAATCGTCATCGACGATACAGACGACCCGGTTATGGCTGAACGCGCTCTGCTGCAATTCCTTCAGCACCATCGCCCCTGCGTCCCCGGCGCCGATGATCATCGTCCGGCGCGGCCGTTCCGAAACATTGTCTCTGGCTATTTTCTTCTTTTTCTCATAACGCAGAAAGCGGTAGGAAAAGCGAAGGATCATCATCATGAATACCAGCAGAAAAAACTGGATAAAAACAAAGCTGCGGGGGATGCTGAGATCAAAAAGAAACAGCAGCAGGATATGCAGCACCGAAACGCAAAAAGAAGCCGCCACAATCCGCAGACTTTCCCGCTCGCCCGCAAAACGCCAAAGACTGTTGTAAAGCCCAAACAAGGCGTAAACGATAATGGCAACCAGCGTCGAGAGGGGCAGAACCGTTAAGACATTATGGGCATAATCCGACTCCAGCACCCCGAAAAGACCGCCTTCCAGCCGCAGCCAGAGCGCCATAAAGGAGGACGCGGCAAAGACGAATATATCGCATATAATCAAAAACAACTGACGCACAATCAGTTGACGATTGAAGAATATCTTTTTTACCATCGAAACATCTTCTTTCTCCCCTACTTCTTCATATTATCTGATCCTGATCTTTTTTCCTCAGGCCACCCGTTTGCCGCCGCATTTTCCGACGCTCTGCCGCTGCGGACAGCAGCATCATGGCTCCGCACCCCAAAAAGGCGCCCGCAAAATCAAGAACCACATCCTCTACCGCGCTGGTACGCCCGGTGAAGCACTGAATAAATTCATCGATCACCGCTATGCTGAGAAGGTAAAACCATCCATATCCGCTCCATCTCCTGCCATACTGCTCATGCAGGGCGGAAAGCAGCGCGGCGGTCAACGCCCCCAGAACGGCAAACTCAAAAAAATGCGCGCCCTTGCGCACCAGAAAGTGCAAAAATTCCGGGTTCGTTCCAAACAGCCGCTCCGCCAAAGGCTCCAAAAGGGCAAGAAAAAAACCGCTGTCCTCATAAGACTGCGAACTGTTTTTCAGAGAATTGGAAAAGATCAATACCGTCGTCAGCATTACAAAAAATGCCAGGATCAAGATTTTTCTGTTCTTTTTCTTCAGCATGATGCCTCCCCAAGAGATGCGGCGGTAACCAAAAGAACGCACGTCCCACACCGCTCCGGCGCCCTGAAAATAGCTCCGGTTTGCAGATTCATCAAATTTTGGAAGTATGTTTTTTAAAAGCGTTCCTATATTTTTCGATATGCGGGATCAATTGTGTATATTATAGCATAAAAGAACGCTTTCGTCAATGATTTCATCCAATAAACCGATTATATTTTATAGATAAATTCCACCTTTTTCCGTCGGGCTGCACAACGCGCATGAATCCTGCTTTTTTCGGACATACTTCCGGTGAGGTGAAAAATATGAACAAGCAGGAATACTGCGCTTATCTACAGGAAAAAACCCCCAACTCCCCGATCATGAAAAACTGTCTGCGCGCCTTTCTGACGGGAGGCGGGATCTGCTGCATCGGTGAAGGAATCGGCGACCTTCTGAAAATCTGGCTCCATGCGGAAGAAGTGCGGCTGTGGGTGCCGATCTGCATGGTTTTCATCGGCGCTTTTCTTACCGCAATCGGCGTTTACGACAAGCTGGGAAAATTCGCCGGCGGCGGATCCATCATTCCCATCACCGGGTTTTCCAATTCCATCACCAGCTCCGCCATGGAATTTCGCCATGAAGGCTTTATTCTCGGGCTTGGCGCCAAACTCTTTACCATTGCCGGCCCGGTCATTGCCTACGGCACGGCGGCCAGCATCGTCTACGGCCTTCTCTATTGGATCGCTAAATTCCTTTAACGATTGTTAAATTTTCCGGCGGCGCTTGATTTCCAGAAAAATGCATGCTAAAATGGAGACACTTTTCAAAGCAAGGAGTTTTAATGATGAAATATGTTTCCGTGCTGCGCCTGCCCGGCGGCAGTACTGATGCAAAAGGGAATCTCCATCCGCAGACGGTGCTGAAAATCTTTCAGGATATCGCCGGCGAACACGCAAAGGAGCTGGGCTGCGGATATGAGGAGCTGCTGGCGCGCCGTTTGCTCTGGGTCGTGACCCGGATCCGTTATCAGGTCTGCGGCGATCCCGCCCCGGAAGAACCGCTCACCGCCGTCACCTGGCCGCATCCGCCGAACCGCGCAGGCTACGGCCGGGATTATCTGATCTCCGGCGCGGACGGTTCCCCCCTCATCCGCGGCACCTCCAACTGGGCCATCATCGACGCCGCAAGCCGCCGCCTTGCTCCGGTTCAGGACCTCTATTCCGGGAAGGAGTACTACCCTGAACACACGTTCGACGAACGGATTCGGCGGCTGAAGGACTTTGAAGCGCCGCCGGCCTGCCGCATCGTTCCCGGGGCGGAAGCCATCGATCGAAACGGCCATGTCAACAACACCTTTTACGCCGCCTACGCCGAGCAGGCGCTGGGCGGATTCCCGGGGAAGATCCAGACTTTTCAGATCGATTTTCTCCACGAAGTTCTGGCCGGCCAGCCGCTCACTCTTTTCACGGAGGAAGAGGACGGCGGCGTGCAGATCAAGGGCGAATCTGCAGAAGGCAAGCGGATGTTTGCCTGCGCCGTTTCCTTTTTCCAACATACCGCCTGATCCGCCGCAGGAACCAGCCGACAAACCACCCGCCTTCCTGCCCCGCCCTTTATGAAATCGCTTACATAACGAGGTGACTTTTTTATGGACTACGCGCAATACATAAAAAGCCTGACGCCGCCCCGGCAGCCTGTGGATGTGGTGCTGGATACGGACGCCTATAACGAAATCGACGATCAGTTCGCCATCGCCTATCTGCTCAGCGCCCCGGAGAAGCTTCGGGTAAAAGGGATCTGCGCCGCGCCCTTCTTCAACAGCAGATCCATTTCGCCGGGGGACGGCATGAAAAAGAGCTACCGGGAGATTCAAAAGCTGCTGAAGCTGACCGGCCGGGAGCTTCCGGTCCATAAGGGGGCGGCCTCCTATCTGCCGGACGAAAACACCCCGGCGGAATCCGACGCGGCTTCCTATCTTGCCCGGCTGGCCAGCCAATACCAGCCGGAAAATCCTCTTTATATCGTTGCCATCGGCGCCGCTACCAACATTGCATCGGCGCTGCTGCTCAATCCCGCCATGAAGGAAAGCACCGTTGTCGTCTGGCTGGGCGGGCACGGGCACCATCTCCCCGACACCAGAGAATTCAACATGGAGCAGGACATTGCCGCCGCCCGCGTCCTCTTCGACAGCGGCGTCCCGGTGGTGCAGCTGCCCTGCGGCGGCGTGGTGGATCATTTTTCCACTTCACGCTATGAGCTGGAGCATTGGCTGAAGGGCAAAAACGCCCTTTGCGATTATCTGCTGGAAAACACGGTGGCCGAGGCGGAAGAATATGCGGCCGGAAAGCCCTGGACGCGGGTCATCTGGGACGTCACCGCCGTAGCCTGGCTGCTCACCGGAGAAAAACATCTGATGAGCTGGGATCAGCGCCCCGCGCCGATCCCGGAATACGATTGCCGCTATGCCTTCGATTCCCGGCGGCACCCCATCGCCTATGTTTATCAAATCAACCGGGACCGGATTTTTGAAGATCTTTTCACCCGGCTGCAGGCCTTTGATCATTAAAAAACAAGCGGAACGGCTCCCCGGGAGCCGTTCCGCTTATTTCGTTCAACCGAGCATCACGTCCAGCAGCATCATGACGGCAAATCCGGCAACGATCCCGGTCGTTGCAAAATAAGACTGCCCTTTCTGGTTGCGCTGGCATTCCGGGATCAGCTCATGCACCGCCACCAGGATCATAGCGCCTGCCGCAAAGGATAGGGCAAAAGGCAGAATCGCTTCGATATAGACCACCAGCAGCGCGCCGATCACGCCGGCCGCCGGTTCTACCATCCCCGACGCCTGCCCCAGAAGAAAGCATTTCCGGCGGGAATAGCCTTCCCGCCGCAGCGGCAGGGATACGGCCGCCCCCTCCGGAAAGTTCTGCAGCCCGATCCCCACGGCAATGGTAAAAGCCCCCATCAACGCTTCGGCAGAAAAGGGCTCGTTGCGCAGGGCGCCGAAGGCGACGCCCACCGCCAGCCCTTCCGGTATGTTATGCAGGGTAATGGACAAAACCAGCATTATGATGCGGCCAAGCCGTTCGCCGGGGCCGCCCCGGGCGTCGTTCGCCCGGCCCCGCGCCAGGCTGACCACCTTATCAGATATCCACATAAACGCCGCGCCGCTGAGAAAGCCCGCCGTTGCCACCAGCCAGGCCGGATTGCCCGCCGCTTCCGCGCGCTCGATCGCCGGCTGCAAAAGCGACCAGAAGCTGGCGGCGATCATCACGCCGGAGGCAAAACCCAGCATCAGATTCAGGATCTTGGGATCGGGCGATTTGAAAAATACCACCGTTGCCGCGCCCAGAGCCGTTACCAGCCAGGTGCCGAGCGTCGCCGCCAGCGCCATCAAAACAATCGTATTCATGGTACACCCCCTATTACCCATTATATCTGCCAAAGGGCGCTGGGGTGCATCGCAAAAATACAGAAACCCGGCGCTATGCCGTCCCGCCGGGCGTTCCGTTCCTTCCGATCTGAACAATCTGCGCAAAAATAAAAGCGCCTTAAAAAGGCGCTTTTATTTTTGTTCAAAGAATCATGCGGAATATGTAGACAGCCGTATTGGCCAGCAGAACCGCCGCACAATAGCCGTAGATGATTTTCCGGCGCCGAAACAGCCGCGCATGAATGAGAAGCCATACGGCGGACACCAGAAACACCGCCATGAAATTATACTGCAAATATGCCTTAAAATCCAGCCGCAGCAGCGCCAGCAGCGCTCTTGTTACGCCGCAGGTCGGACAGGGGATTTTAAAAAAATATAATATCGGGCAGGTAAAGCCGGTTGCAAAAAACACGGCCAGAAATATTCCGATGACCACAAAAGGGATCCAATGCTTCGCGATGAACCTTTTCACACGGTCAGATCAACGTCATCACCTTATTGAAATTGAGCTCTTTGGTCTTGTTCATAATGGTAAACCAGTCGATGATGGTCAGGATCCCGCAGCATCCGCCGGTCAGCAGCTTCAGCACGCCCATACCGGTATCACCGATCATAAAGCGGTCTACGCCCAGATAACCCAAAAACAGAGAGATGATCAGAAGCGTGGTCGGCTCCTTCAGATCCAGCGCCGAAACCAGCGTAAACTTATCCTCGTCGAGAGAAAGAAGCTTCTCCTTGAGAAACAGGATCTTCTCCGCCGGGAAATACTTCTGATTGGTCATGATAAACATATCTACCTTTTGCTGATCCATGACAAACTCCTCCTATTTAAAAAAATCTGTTTACATTATATCAATTTTATTCGAACAAGTCAATATATTTTTAGAATATTCCTCATATTTTATGACAGAAAGCGACCTTGTCCATCCCCGGAAAGCCGCCCGCCAGGCTAAAAAAGCCGCCCTGAAAAGGGCGGCCTCTATTCAAATTTTACCCGCGATAAGATCGCCCATTTCAGAGCAAGACGCCTTTTTGCAACCCTCCTGCATGATATCGCCGGTGCGCCAGCCTTCGTTCAAAACCCGATTCACAGCCTCTTCGATCGCATCGGCTTCCTGCGCCAGGTCAAAAGAATACCGCAGCATCATGGCGGCAGAGAGGATGGTGCCGATGGGATTGGCCCTATTCTGCCCGGCAATGTCCGGCGCGGAGCCGTGGATCGGTTCATACATCCCCAATGTTCCGGAGGAAAGGGACGCGGAGGGCATCATGCCGATCGAGCCGGTCAGCATGGAGGCTTCATCCGAGAGAATGTCGCCAAACATATTCTCCGTTACCAGAACGTCGAACTGAACCGGATTTTTAATCAGCTGCATGGCGGTATTATCCACCAGGATATCGCTGTATTCCACCTCCGGGTATTCCTCCGCCAGGCGGTGCATGGTTTTGCGCCAGAGACGCGACGTTTCCAGCACGTTGGCCTTATCCACAGAGGCCAGCTTTTTGCCGCGCTTCATGGCCGTTTCAAAGGCCACCCGGCCGATCCGCTCGATCTCGTGCTCGGAATAGGGCATCAGATCGGTGGCGACCAGCTCGCCGTTGACCTCCTCGGTTTTGCGGGCGCCGAAATACACGCCGCCGGTCAGCTCCCGGACGATCATCAGATCGATCCCCTGACCCACGATCTCCTGCTTCAGGGGGGAGGCGGACGCCAGCTGCGGGAAAAGACGGGTGGGGCGCAGATTGGCAAAAAGCCCCAGCTCCTTCCGCACGGCAAGCAGCGCTTTCTCCGGCCGAATCTCCGCCGGGCAGCTATCCCATTTCGGGCCGCCGACAGCGCCCAGCAAAACGCTGTCCGCCCCTTTGCAGAGCGCCATGCCCTCTTCGGTGATGGGCACGCCGTGCCGGTCGATGGAACAGCCGCCGATATCCACATAAGTATAGCTGAAATGGTGGCCGAACCGGGCGGCGACCCGGTCCATCACCTTGACGGCTTCCGCCACGATTTCCGGGCCGATCCCATCGCCCGGCAGAACGGTGATCTTCTTTTCCACGGTCAATCCTCCTTCAAAGACGCCAGCAAGCCGCCCCTGGAAATGATATTCTGAATGAACTGCGGAAAGGGCTGAGCCTGAAAGGTTTTCCCGGTCGTTTCATCGGTGATGACGCCGGTATCAAAATCGACGCCCACAACATCCCCGGCGTTGATCGCATCCACCGCTTCCGGGCATTCCAGGATCGGCATGCCGATGTTGATGGCGTTGCGGTAGAAAATCCGCGCGTAGCTTTTGGCGATGATGCAGCCGACCCCGCAGGTCTTGATCACCAGCGGCGCGTGCTCCCGGGAAGATCCGCAGCCGAAATTCCAGCCAGCCACGATCACATCGCCAGGCTGAACCTTCCGGACAAAGGAGGCGTCGATATCCTCCATGCAGTGCTGCGCCAGCTCCCGGGCGTCGGTGGTATTGAGATAACGGGCCGGGATGATGACGTCGGTATCCACGTTATCCTGATATTTAAATACGGTTCCTTTGGTATTCATTCTTCAAACCTCCTCCGGCGCGGTGATATATCCGGTCAGCGCGCTGGCGGCAGCCGTGGCCGGGCTTGCAAGATAGACCTCGCTCTCAACATGACCCATCCGCCCCACAAAATTCCGGTTGGTGGTGGCAATGCACCGCTCGCCGGCGGCAAGGATCCCCATGTAGCCGCCCAGGCAGGGCCCACAGGTGGGGGTGGATACAACGGCTCCCGCGTCGATAAATGCGGTGACATATCCCTTTTCAACGCAATCGCGGTAGACCTGCATCGTTCCGGGGATGATGATGCAGCGCACGCCCTGCGCCACCTTGCGGCCCCGGAGCGTCCGATATGCGGCCTCCATATCCTCCATCCGCCCGTTGGTGCAGCTTCCGATCACCACCTGATCGATTTTGATCTCGCCCAGCGTCCGGGCGGGACGGGTGTTTTCCGGCAGGTGGGGGCAGGCTACCGTCGGCTCTATCGCCGAAAGATCGATTTCGATCGTCTTTTCATATTCCGCATCGGGATCCGCTTCAAAAACGACCGGCGGGCGCTCGCACCGCCCGGCCAGATACGCCTCCGTTACCGCGTCCACCGGGAAAATCCCGTTCTTTGCGCCGGCTTCGATCGCCATATTGCAGATGCAAAGCCGATCGTCCATCGACAGCGCGGCCACGCCGGGGCCGGTAAATTCCATGCTCTTGTAAAGGGCGCCGTCCACGCCGATCATGCCGATGATCATCAGGATAACGTCCTTGCCGCTGCAATTGGCGGGAAGGCGGCCGGTAAGATGGAAGCGGAGCGCCGAAGGCACCTTGAACCATGCCGTTCCGGTCGCCATACCGGCGGCCATATCGGTCGATCCCACTCCGGTGGAAAAGGCGCCGAGAGCGCCGTATGTACAGGTATGGCTATCGGCGCCGATGATGCAGTCGCCGGCCGTGACAACGCCCTGCTCCGGAAGAAGGGCGTGCTCGATCCCCATCTTGCCCACGTCGTAAAAATGGCTGACGCAATGCGCGCAGGCAAATTCCCTGCATTGCTTGGACTGCTCCGCCGCCTTGATATCCTTATTCGGCACGAAGTGATCCAGCACGATTGCGATACGATCCCGGTCAAACACCTGATGGAATCCGGCTTTTTGAAATTCGTTGATCGCCACCGGGGTCGTGATGTCGTTGCCCAGAACCAGATCCAGCTTTGCGCTGATCAGCTGCCCGGCGGTCACTTCCTCCAGCCCGGCATGAGCGGCCAGGATCTTTTGGCTCATTGTCATTCCCATTTTGCATTCTCCTTTACTTTTTGATGCTCCGGTTCACCGCGGAGAAAAGCGCGTTGATCGACGACGCAATGATATCGTCGTGGATCCCGGCGCCCCACACCTTCTGGCCGTCCGGCAGGGTGATGCTCACATAGGTGATCGCCTGCGCGGCGGAGCCTTTGGTCAACGCGTGCTCTTCATAGGTAAGCTCCGAAAATTCGATTCCGAGCTGTTTTTTCACCGCATTGCTGACTGCGTCGAGCCGCCCGTTTCCGGCGGCGGTCAGTTCCTTGGTTTCCCCGTTGATCTCAACGGTCAGCATGACCTTGATATCGGGCGTGCGGACAAAATGATAGTCCACCAGCTTGATATGGTCGTTGACATTGACATATGTATCGGTGAAAACCCGCAGCACTTCCGCCGGCGAAAGCTCGGCATGGGCATGGTCGGACACGCTCTTGACCGTATAGCCCACATCCTCCCGCATTTTGGCGGGCAGAACATAGCCGTAATTATGCTCCAGCAGATAGCCGATCCCGCCCTTGCCGGACTGAGAATTGATCCGGATGACGTCGGTTTCGTATTCCCGTCCCACGTCGCCAGGATCGATCGGCAGATACGGCACCGTCCACGTTGCGCAGTTCTGCTCCTGACGCCACTTCATGCCTTTGGCGATGGCGTCCTGATGGGATCCGGAGAAGGCGGCAAAAACCAGCTTGCCGGAATAGGGCTGACGCTCGTATACATGCATCCGGGTCACGCGCTCATAAAGCTCCGTGATCTCCGGCATATTGGTGAAATCCAAACCCGGCTCCACGCCCTGGGCATACATATTGAGCGCCAGGGTCACGATATCCACGTTCCCCGTCCGCTCTCCGTTGCCAAAAAGCGTTCCCTCAATCCGGTCGGCGCCGGCCAGAAGCCCCAGCTCGGAATCGGCCACGGCGCAGCCGCGGTCGTTATGGGGATGGAGGGATACCTCAACAGCGTCCCGATACTTCAGGTTCTCGCACATATATTCCACCTGATTGGCGTAAACGTGCGGAGAGGAAAGCTCCACCGTGACCGGAAGGTTGATGATCGCCTTGCGGTCGGGCGTGGGTTTCCAGACGTCCAGAACCGCATTGCAGATCTCCAGCGCAAATTCCGGCTCGGTGCCGGTAAAGGATTCCGGCGAATATTCATAGCGGTACCGGGCGCCGGTTTCGGCGGCGATCTGCTCAAACAGCTTCGCTCCCTCAACGGCGATCCCGACGATCTCTGCCCGGGATTTGCGGAACACCTGCTCGCGCTGCGCCAGAGAAGTGGAATTATACAGGTGCACAATCGCGTTTTTACAGCCCTTGAGCGCGTCAAAGGTCTTGCGGATGATATGCTCCCGGCTTTGGGTCAGCACCTGCACGGTGACGTCCTCCGGGATCATATCCTGATCGATCAGCGTGCGCAAAAACGTATATTCCGTTTCCGAAGCCGCCGGAAAGCCCACCTCGATTTCCTTAAAACCGATCTTGACCAGCAGCCGGAAAAAATCCAGCTTCTCCTCCAGGCTCATGGGAATGATCAGCGACTGATTGCCGTCCCGCAGATCCACCGAACACCAGGAAGGCGCTTTTTCAATATAGGTTTTCTGAGCCCATTTCATTCCGGGATTTTTTACCGGAAAGAATTGTCGGGTATACTTGGATGTATTGATCACGGTTTTGCTCTCCTTAACAAAAATGATTTATTCTATTACGGCGATAACCTCTACTTCGGCCAGCGCGCCCCGGGGCAGATCCTTTACCGCCACGCAGCTGCGGGCGGGGGCGCCGGTGATATATTTCCCGTAAACTTCGTTGAACAGGGAAAAATCGGCGATATCGGCCAAATAGCAGGTCGTTTTGACGACCTTTTCAAAAGAAGAACCGGCCGCCGCCAGAACCGCCTGCAGATTCTTCATGATCTGCTCGGTCTGGGCGGTGATGTCGGCGCCCACCAGAGCGCCGGAATCCGGATCCAGGGCAATCTGCCCGGAGGTATAGACCATCCCTCCGGCGACCGCCGCCTGGGAATAGGGCCCGATCGCTTTCGGCGCGTCGGGCGTGGAAATTTTTGAAATCATAATGCGCTCCTTATTCTGCGATTTTCAGCCCTGCGTCCGTCAGGGCTTTTTTGATGCTTCTGATGTGTTCGTGATTGCGGGTTTCCAGCACCATCCGGAGATAGCAGCCGTTTACGTCGCTGCCCTCGTTGGTATGCTCGTGGTGAACCGCCGTCACATTCCCGCCCTGCTCTGCAATGATGCGGGAAACCATCAGCAGCTGGCCCGGCTTATCCAAAAGCTCAATGGTCAGCTGACAGCTTCTTCCGGACATCAGCAGACCCCGGGTGATCACCCGGGACAGGATGGTTACGTCGATATTGCCGCCGGAAAGCAGGCATACCGTCTTCTTCCCCTTCAGATCCACCTTATCAAACATCGCCGCGGCAACAGCCACCGCTCCGGCGCCTTCCGTTACCAGTTTATGCTGCTCCATCAGAGCCAGAATCGCAGCAGAGATCTCATCGTCCGTCACCGTTACGATCTCGTCCACATATTTTGTGCAAAGATCATAGGTCAGGGAGCCCGGCTCCTTGACGGCGATGCCATCGGCAATCGTCAGCACGTTATCCAGGCGCTCGATATGGGCGTCGTGGATGGAATTGAGCATCGACGGCGCGCCGGAAGCCTGAACGCCGATCACCCTGATCTGCGGATTCAGGGACTTGACCGTATAGGCGATGCCGGAAATCAGGCCGCCGCCGCCGATCGGAACGATGATCGCCTCCATATCCGGCACCTGCTCCGAAAGCTCCAGCGCGATGGTGCCCTGCCCGGCAATGACGTCGGCGTCGTTAAAGGGATGGATAAAGGTGTATCCCTCTTCGTCCCGCAGTTGAAGCGCCTTCTGATAGGCGTCGTCGTAAACGCCCTCTACCAGGCAAATCTCCGCGCCGTAGCTTTTGGTCGCCTCCACCTTGGAGATGGGCGCGCCGTCCGGCAGGCAGATCACGGCCTTAATCCCGTTTTCGCACGCCGCCAGCGCCACGCCCTGGGCATGGTTGCCCGCCGAGCAGGCCACTACGCCCCGGCGTTTTTCCTCTTCGGTCAGCTGGGACATTTTGTAGTAAGCGCCCCGCACCTTAAAGGATCCCGTCACCTGAAGATTCTCGGTTTTCAGATAGAGCTCCGCGCCGGGCTTCAGCTTGGGGGCATACAGCACGTCGGTTTTCCGTACCACTTTTTTCAGCACATAGCTTGCTTTATAAATATTATCTAAGGTCAGTTTTTCGTTCATATGAATCCTTTATATCAGACTTTTGATAAATTGTTCCGCCGCCCGCGGGGAACGGCTGCCCTTCGCCAGCGCAAAAACTTCCGCACGGCGTTCCAGCTCTTCCTCCGGGAGCTTTACCCCCCAGCGGCGGGCCAGCTCATGGATAATCTCCAGATATAGAGCCTTGGACGGCCGGGAAAAATACACGACCAGCCCAAAGCGATCCGAAAGGGAAAGCAGCTCCTGCACCGTATCATTATGATGAATATCATCGGAAGATGCCCGGTCGGAGAACTGTTCCTTCACAATATGCCGCCGGTTGCTGGTGGCATATATCACTGCATTTTCTGCCCGGGCGGAGGAGGAGCCCTCCAGCGCCGCCTTGAGCATACTGAAGCAGTCGTCGTTTTTATTAAAAGAAAGATCGTCGATAAAAATAATGAACTTGAGGGGATTCCCGGCAATGCGCCCCATCACGGCGGGCAGGCTGAAGAGCTGATCCTTGCGCAGCTCGATCAGCCGCAGCCCCTGCTGGTAAAAATAGTTGGCGCAGGCTTTGACCGTGGAGGATTTCCCGGTTCCCGCATCGCCGCAGAGCAGGGCGTTGGCGGCCGGGCGGCCTTCCAGCAGCGCCCGGGTATTTTCCAGGATCTGCTTTCGCTCCTCCTCATAGCCCACAAACCGATCCAGACTGATGGGATCCGGCGCCTCCACCGGCTGGATCTCGCCGCCGGTCAGCTGAAACATTCCGGCAGTAGCAAAGATCCCATAGCCCACCCGATGGATCTCCGCCAGCCGCCGGGCATAAAGGGCCCGGAAATCGATGGGGTGATTCTCAAAAACCGGGCAGTATCCCTCGTATGCCACCGAGGCGGTCAGCGCCGCGGCGTCCAGCCCGGTCAGCCGGGAAAAAAGCTCCAGCTCCGCCAGCGCGTTTTTCTCGGTGGGCGGCGCAACGGTATTGCCCCGCGCCACCGTGACCACATAGCGGTTTTCATCCTCACAGACCGCCCGGCTCAAAAAGGCGGAAAAACAATAATCCTCTCCCGCCAGAGAAGCCACAAAAGCGCCATAGCGCGCCATCTGCTCGGCGGGGTCGCCCTCGCAGCGCAGGTAGTCCAGCAGCGCCGCCATTTCCTTTTTTTCCAGGATGCCCCGGAATACCGATAAGGCGGAAAGCTCTGCCGCCAGATTTTTCAGTTCCTGACGTGTCATGGCCGTACTCATTCAAAGCGATTGATGATCGCGCCCCGATCCGCCGAACTGACCTGCGCGGCATAGCGGGCCAGCGCACCCTTGACGCCGGTTCTGGTTTTGATTTCCATAGTTTCCCGGCGGCGGGCGATCTCTTCCTCGCTCACCTTCAGCTCAATTTTATAGGCGGGGATATTGATGGAGATCCTATCGCCGTCCTGCACATAGGCGATCAGGCCGCCCCGCGCCGCCTCCGGCGACACATGGCCGATGGACGCGCCGCGGGTTGCGCCGGAGAAGCGGCCGTCTGTAATCAGCGCCACTTCCTTATCCAGCCCCATTCCGGCAATGGCGGAGGTGGGAGAAAGCATCTCCCGCATACCCGGGCCGCCCGCCGGACCTTCATAGCGGATCACCACCACGTCGCCGCTGGAAATCCTGCCGGCATAGATGGCTGCGATCGCCTCTTCTTCACTTTCAAAGACCCTGGCCGGGCCTTCATGCACCAGCATCTCCGGCGCCACCGCGCTGCGCTTGACTACGCAGCCGTCGGGCGCCAGGTTGCCGCGCAGAACCGCGATCCCGCCGGTTTTGCTATAGGGATCTGCGGCAGGACGAATGACCCGGGGATCTTTATTTTCCGCGTCGGCGATATTCTCTCCCAGCGTTTTGCCCGTGCAGGTCATGACGCCGGTATCCAAAAGGCCGAGACCGGAAAGCTCCTTCAGCACCGCATATACGCCGCCGGCCTCGTTGAGATCCTCCATATAGGTCGGCCCCGCCGGAGCCAGATGACAGAGATTGGGGGTTTTCTCGCTGACGGCATTGGCCATATCCAGATTAAATTCCACCCCGCACTCATTGGCGATTGCCGGAAGGTGCAGCATACTGTTGGTAGAGCAGCCCAGCGCCATATCGGCGGTCAGGGCGTTGCGGATCGCCGCCGCCGTCATGATATCGCGGGGGCGGATATTCTTTTTCACCAGCTCCATGATCTGCATCCCGGCGTGCTTGGCCAGCTCGATCCGGGCGGAATAAACAGCGGGAATGGTTCCGTTGCCCCGCAGACCCATCCCTAAAACCTCGGTCAGGCAATTCATGGAATTGGCGGTATACATCCCGGAGCAGGATCCGCAGCTGGGGCAGGTATTCTCCTCACATTTGCGCAGCTGTTTTTCATCGATCTTCCCGGCGGTATAGGCGCCCACCGCTTCAAACATACTGGAAAGGCTGGTCTTTTTCCCGTCGACCCGCCCGGCAAGCATCGGCCCGCCGCTGACAAAGATCGTTGGAATATTCAGCCGGGCGGCGGCCATCAGCAGGCCGGGCACGTTTTTATCGCAGTTCGGGATCATCACCAGGCCGTCGAACCCGTGCGCCATCACCATGGCTTCGGTAGAATCGGCGATAAGGTCGCGGGTAATGAGCGAATACTTCATTCCGGTATGACCCATGGCGATCCCATCGCATACGGCGATGGCGGGGAAAAGAACCGGGGTTCCTCCGGCCATGGCGATCCCCAGCTTCACCGCCTCCGCGATCTTATCCAGGTTCATATGACCCGGCACAATCTCGTTATAGGAGCTGACTACCCCGATCAGCGGCCGCGCCTGCTCCTCCGCCGTCAGACCAAGGGCATGATAAAGGGAGCGGTGCGGCGCGTTTTGAAAACCATCGACAATCGTATCTTTTATCATGTTTCCGTCCTCAGTTATTGATCAGCTTATCCTCATCGCTCCAGCTATAAAGCTTGCGGATCTCCTTGCCCACCGTTTCGGAAGGGTGCTCCGCCGCCAGCTTGCGCATGGCGCTGAAATGAACCTGAGAACCGGCGTCGGACATATCCAGCAGAAATTCCTTGGCGAAGGTACCGTCCTGAATGTCGGAGAGGATCTTCTTCATCGCTTTTTTGGTTTCGGCGGTAATGATCTTGGGGCCGGTGATATAATCGCCGTATTCCGCCGTATTGGAAATGGAGTAGCGCATCCCCTCAAAGCCGCTCTGATAGATCAGATCCACGATCAGCTTCATCTCATGGATACACTCAAAATAGGCGTTTCTGGGATCATAGCCCGCTTCCACCAGCGTTTCAAAGCCGGCCTGCATCAGCGCGCAAACGCCGCCGCAGAGAACCGCCTGCTCGCCGAAAAGATCGGTTTCGGTTTCTGTCCGGAACGTGGTTTCCAGCACGCCTGCACGGGCGCCGCCGATGCCCAGCGCATAAGCCAGCGCAATATCCAGCGCATCGCCGGTGGCGTCCTGCTCAACGGCGACAAGGCAGGGAACGCCCTTGCCGGCCTGATATTCGCTGCGCACGGTATGGCCGGGGCCTTTGGGCGCGATCATCACCACGTTGACGTTCTTCGGGGGCTTGATGCAGCCGAAATGAATATTGAAGCCATGGGCAAAGGCAAGGGTCTTGCCTTCGGTCAGATTCGGCTCGATGCTCTCTTTATAGAGCTTTGCCTGCTTCTCATCGTTGATCAGGATCATGATCAGATCCGCGTTCGCCGCCGCTTCGGCGGAGGTCATCACCTTCAGACCCTGCGCTTCCGCCTTCGCCCAGCTCTTGCTGCCCTCATAAAGACCCACGATGACGTTGACGCCGGAATCCTTCAGGTTCAGCGCATGGGCATGGCCCTGAGAACCGTAACCGATGATCGCAACGGTCTTGCCGTTGAGTTTTGCCAGATTGCAATCCTGCTGATAGTAGATGTTCTGCATTGTTATGATCTCCTTTTTAATATGAAATTATAAATATCATTCCAGAATATTGGAGCCGCGCTCCAGGGCAACTACGCCGGTTCTGCATATTTCAACAATCCCCAGCGGCTTCATCACCTCAATAAAGGCCTTGATCTTGACCGGCTCTCCGGTAATCTCCACGCAGATGACGGACGTATTATAATCAATGATCTTCGCCCGGTAGATCTCCGACGCATCCATGATCTCGCTGCGGTTCTCCGGGGTGTTGATGACCTTGATCAGCATCATCTCCCGCTCCACCGTATTATCGCTGTTCAGCAGCTTAACCTTCTTCACATTATGCAGCTTTTTCAACTGGTTAATCAGCTGCTCCCGGGCAT
The DNA here is from genome assembly GCA_944387895.1 of uncultured Clostridia bacterium. Taxonomy (GTDB): domain Bacteria; phylum Bacillota; class Clostridia; order Oscillospirales; family QAKW01; genus QAKW01. The sequence goes on along the minus strand of CALXGQ010000013.1, from coordinate 16,627 downwards.
ATTCATCGCCCCGGAGCGTAATGGTGATCCGGGAATAATCGGGATTTTCCGTTTCCCCCACCGTGAGGGAATCGATATTGAAGCCCCGGCGCATAAACAGCCCGGCCACCCGGGTCAAAACGCCGTATTTATTCTCCACATATACTGCGATCACATAGCGTTTCATTGTTATACCCCCTGTTCCTTGGACGTGATGATATCGTCGATCGAACCGCCCGGCGGCAGCATCGGCAAAACAAACTCATCCTGATCGATCAGCGTATCGATCAGATAGGGGCCGTCGTGCTGCATCGCCGCTTCAAAAGCGGCTCGGAACTCCTCCGGCGTCCGCGCCCGGGCGCCCTTTGCCCCAAAGGCCTCGGCCAGCTTGACAAAATCTGTCTGCCGCTCCAGCTCGGAATTGGAATAGCGCTGCCCGTAGAAAAGGGTCTGCCACTGGCGCACCATCCCCAGAACGCCGTTGTTCATCAAAACGATGGCTATGGGCGTTTTATATGTAACGGCGGTGGCCATCTCGTTGAGATTCATGCCAAAGCTCCCGTCGCCAGTGATCAGAACCGTCCGGTCTCCGCTGGCGATCTGCGCGCCGATTGCCGCGCCCAGGCCGTAGCCCATGGTTCCAAGCCCGCCGGAGGAGGCGAAACGCCGGGTGCGCTCAAAGTCCACATACTGGGCGGCCCACATCTGATGCTGGCCCACATCCGTTGCGATGATCGTATTTTCATCCTTAACGTCGTTGATGATATCAAAAACCTGCTTCGGCGTCAGCGACGCGGTCGCCTTTGCCGCCGCCTCATCGGCAATCCTCTTTTCCTCTGCCTTGAGCTGCTCCACCATGGCGCGCCATTCCGGATGGCTGCGTTCCGCGCAGCGCTCCAGGATCCGGGTGAAGGAGGATACGATATCGCCGATGATACCCACGTCTACCCGGATGTTTTTATTGATCTCCGAAAGATCGGTGTCGATCTGCACGATTTTTGCGCCCTGGGCATATTTTTCCGCGTTCCCGGTGGCGCGGTCGCTGAAGCGGACGCCCAGCCCCAGCACCAGATCCGCCTCCTTATTGGCCATGGAGGAAGCGTACCGGCCGTGCATCCCTTCCATACCCAGAAAACGGTCGTAGGAGTTTTTCAGCGCGGAAAGACCCATGAAAGAGCATCCGATATAACCGTCGATCTTTTCGGCCAGAGCCATGATCTCCCGGGTCATGCCCGCTCCCGCCGCGCCGCCGCCGATATAGATATACGGCCGCTCTGCGGCGTTGATCAGCTCCACCGCCCGGTCGATATCGCTGTCCGGCGCGATCGCCTGTGGATAAGGCTCCACGCACCCCTTGAGCTCAAAGGGCGCTTCGGCCATCTGGACATCCTTGGGAATATCGATCAGAACCGGGCCGGGCCGGCCGGATTTGGCGATCTGAAAGGCCTCGCGGATGGTATCGGCCAGATCGCGGACGTCGTTGACAAAATAATTATGCTTGGTGATCGCCAGCGTTACGCCGGTGATATTGATTTCCTGAAAACTGTCCTTCCCGATCAGGTTACAGGGCACGTTCCCGGTAATCGCCACCATGGGGATGGAATCCAGCATCGCGGTCGCGATCCCGGTGACCAGATTGGTCGCCCCCGGGCCGGAGGTGGCAATCACCACGCCGACCTTCCCGGTCACGCGGGAATAGCCGTCCGCCGCGTGGGCGGCGCCCTGCTCATGGGCGGTCAGAACATGATTGATCCGGTCCTGCGCCTTATAAAGCTCATCGTAAATATTCAGGACCTGACCGCCGGGATAGCCGAAAACATCGGTCACCCCCTGCTCAATCAGCGTTTCAATCAAAATTTGCGCGCCAGTCATCATTTTCTTTTCCATGCTCAATCTCCGATCTTAGTTCTTTGCAAGGACAACAAAAAAACCCCTCCATCTCTGCTATCCTTTGATAACGAAAGAGACGAAAGAGGCAAATCCTTCCGCGGTACCACTCTTCTTCACCCTGATGATCAGGATGCACTTTAGAGGCCAACACCTCCCAACTCGATTACGGGAGTACCCGTCTGCATTTACTCTCCGAGGATTTGAATGCAGCCACTCCATGGTGAGTTTCAGCATACTCTTCCAATGTCTCGCACCGGCCGACATCTCTCTGAGGCTTAAGTATACTTACTGATCCATTTCTTAGTGTTTTTAAGGATTATACCACATCATTTCCGGATTGTCAACTATAAAAATAACATTTTATAATGAAAAAAAGAAAACGGCCCGGGACCGTATTCAACCGGCTCCGGGTCGCTGTGCTCATGGATTGTTTAATAGCTCCAAAATCGCCGGAAAGGGTTCAACGGCGCGCCTTAGGATCCCGTGCATCTGAGCGATGGCGATGCCGTAGTTGGTAACCGGAACGCCGCTCTCCACGCAGCGGGATAGCCGGGACTTCATCTCTTTCTCATGAAGCATACAGCCGCCGCAGTGAATCACCAGGCTGCACCCCTCCGGGCGATCCGGGAACTCGGTGCCGGAGGTGAAGGAGAACACCGGATTCTTCCCGGTATATTCCCGAATCCATTGCGGCAGCTTCACGGTGCCGATATCCTGGCACTGACGATGGTGCGTGCAGCCTTCCGAGATCAGAATCCGGTCGCCGTCCTGCAGGCGATCCAGCTGCGCCGCGCCCCGCACCACAACAGGAAGATCCCCTTTATACCGGGCAAACAGGATGGAAAAGGAGGTAAGGGGAACCTCCCGGGGCACGATTTTGGAAACCGCGTCGAACACCTGGGAATCTGTGATTACAAGCCGGGGCGGCTCCCGCAGCGACCCCAGCGTTTTTTCCAGCTCTTTTTCCCGCACCGCCACCGCAGTTGCGCCGATATCCAGAAGCTCGCGGATAACCTGCTGCTGCGGCAGGATCAGCCTTCCCTTCGGCGCGGAGGAATCGATGGGGATCACCAGCACAACAACGTCATGGCGCTGCACCAGATCCGCCAGGATCTTTTTCTCGCTCTCCGCCGATTTTGCCAGCGCCGCGATCCTTTCCTTCAGCTCATGGATCCGGGTGCCCTGCTCCGCGCTGACGTAGATCTCGTTTTCCTGCGCGGCAGGAAGGGCGGAGAGAAGATCCACTTTGTTGTAGGCAATGATATAGGGGATCTTTTTATCCTGAAAGAGAGCGAGCAGCGCCCGGTCGATTTCCGAAAGACCTTTGGTGCCGTCCACCACCAGGACGGCCACGTCCGTCTGCCGCAGCACCTGCCGCGCCCGCTCAGCCCGCTGGGCGCCCAGCGCGCCGGTATCGTCGATCCCCGGCGTATCGATCACCACCACCGGCCCCACCGGCAAAAGCTCCATCGCCTTTTTCACCGGATCGGTCGTGGTTCCCTTGACCTGGGAAACCAGAGAAAGCTTCTGGCCAGTAACCGCGTTGACAAGGCTGGACTTTCCGGCGTTGCGCAGCCCGAAAAAGCCGATATGCACCCGCTCGCCGGATGGCGTTTGATTCAAATCCATTCTTTAATACCTCCCTGAAAGGTCTGTTAAAACCGGAAATCCCGGCGGTCGGAATTTTGGATCGCCGCCACGTTTTCCCGCGCTATTTTCCGCACCTTTTCCCCGGGGATCTTCTCCAGCTCGCGCTCGATCAGCGCAAAGCCGATTTTCTGCGTTTCCGGGCTTGCATAGTCGACCAGATACTCGCTCAGCGTCATCAGTGCGTTGGGATGGCAGCAATTGAGGATCTGCCCGGTTTTGCAAAGGGACATGAATCGATCTCCGGTTCTGCCCTCGCGATAGCAGGCGGTGCAGAAGGAGGGGATATAGCCGGTCTTCATCAGCCATTGCACCACTTCGTCCAGCGTGCGTTGATCCGAAACGTCAAACTGCTCCGTATCGTGAGGGCGTTCCTCTTCGGCATATCCGCCCACCGACGTCCGGGAAGCGCCGCTGATCTGGGAGATCCCCAGATCCAGCGCCCGCGCGCGCACCTGCTCGCTTTCACGGGTCGAGATGATCATGCCGGTATAGGGAACGGCGATGCGGATACAGGCGATGATCTTGGCAAAAATATCGTCCGGCACGCCGTTGTCGAAAACGCCGGGATCGATGTCGTCCGCCCGCTTGATCCGCGGCACGCTGATGGTATGGGGGCCAACGCCGTGCACCGCTTCCAGATGCTCCGCGTGCATCAGCAGCCCCGCAAACTCATACTGATAGCCCTCCAGCCCGAATAAAACGCCCAGACCCACGTCGTCGATCCCGCCTTCCATCGCCCGATCCATTGCTTCGGTATGATAGGCGTAGTCGTGCTTCGGGCCGGTGGGATGCAGCTCCAGATAGCTCTCTTTATTATAGGTTTCCTGAAACAGGATGTAGGTTCCGATCCCGGCTTCCTTCAGCTTGCGGTAGTTCTCCACCGTTGTTGCCGCTATGTTGACGTTCACCCGACGGATCGCGCCGTTTTTATGGTGAATGCTGTAAATGGTTTTGATGCATTCCAGGATGTATTCGATCGGATTATGGACCGGATCCTCCCCGGCCTCGATCGCCAGCCGCTTATGACCCATATCCTGCAGGGCGATCACCTCGCGGCGCACCTCTTCCTGGGTCAGCTTTTTGCGCGCGATATGCTTGTTTTTCAGATGATAAGGGCAGTATACGCACCCGTTTACGCAGTAATTGGACAGATACAGCGGCGCAAACATGACGATGCGGTTGCCGTAAAAAGCCAGCTTGATCTCCTCCGCCAGCTTATACATCTCCTGTACCTTCTCCGGCAGATCGCAGGCCAGCAGCACCGAGGCTTCCCGGTGGCTGAGGCCGGCGCAGCGCACGCCGTTTCCGGTTTTTTTCGGACGCGCCTTTTCCAGAAGGCTATCGATCAGCGGGATATTATGCTTATTTTCCTCCGCATACCGGATCGTTTCCAAAATCTCCTCATGGGAAATAAATTCCTCCGCTTTCATCGAGCGGGCATCATAATGTTTCATGTTGATCAACCTCTACTTTTTCATTGAACTTGACGGCGTCGCCCCGGGCGGTGACAACGCGGTATCCGATCTCTTCCATGCGCCGCGCCAGATCCACCAGACTCTGCGCCGATTCTTCCCCGGTGCAGAGCTTGTTGTTATAAAGCTCATACTTTTTCCGGACAGAAACCGGCGAAAGATTCGGCATCACCACATTGGCGCCGGCCAGGATCCCCAGCTCCCTGCCCCGGGGATGAATGGTGCCGAGCGCCGTTGTGGCGGGCAGAAGCAGGCCGGGGTGGATCAGCCGCAGGAGGGAGAGCAGAAAGAGCGTCAGCCTGAAGGAGCCGGCGGGAAAATCGGCAAAGGGGGTGGCGTTATGCGGGATAAAAGGCCCGATGCCGCACATTTCCGGCGCAAAGCCCTCGATAAACTTCAGATCCGCCACGATGTTTTCCGGCGTCTGGCCGGGAGAGCCGACCATGAAGCCGCAGCCCACCTGATAACCGGCCGCCCGCAGATCCTCAAGGCAGCGCATCCGGTTCTCATAGGACATTTCCGCCGGATGCAGCCGTTCATAATGAGCCTGATCCGCCGTTTCATGCCGCAGAAGATACCGATCCGCCCCTGCGTCGCGCAGCGCCTGATAGCTGGCTTTTGACCGCTCGCCCAGCGAAAGGGTGACCGCGCATCCGGGGCAGGACGCCTTGATCTTGCCGATAAGCGGGCAGAGCACCGCGTCGGTAAAATAGGGATCCTCGCCCCCCTGCAAAACAAAGGTGCGAAAGCCCAGCGCATAGCCCTCCGCGCAGCAGGAGAGGATCTCCTCCTCCGTCAGCCGGTAGCGGCGGCAGCGATGATTGCTTCTGCGGATTCCGCAGTAAAAGCAATCGTTTTTACAGATGTTGCTGATCTCAATCAGGCCGCGGATATAAACGTCCCTGCCGTAGACCCGTTCCCGCACCGCCCTTGCCTTCCCGGCAAGGTATTCCGCCGTTTCGGCGGTGCGGTGATCCAGAAGATACCGGTACTCCTCCGGGGCAAGGCGGTGCTCCTTCTCCAGCCGGTCGGCCAGCAGGAAAAACCTATTCATCCTCTGTTTGATATACGATATTGGAATAGGCGGTTTTGGCGCTTACGCCGCTGAGCTTGCCGATCTTGCCCGAAAGGGTGCTGATGACGTCCTGCGGCGCGTCGACTGCAACGCTGAGAATATTGATATTGCCCTTCCGATAGGGCAGCCCCATCCGGCCGATGATATACCCGCCGTACTGATGCAGCAGCCCGTTGAGCTCCTCCACCGCATCCAGATTTTCAACAACGATCGCGATGACCGCTATTCTTGTTTCCATTTTCTTCCCTTCTTTCTAAAAAATAAGCGCCGCATCGAAAGATGCAGCGCTTCGGTTTTTCACCTTTTTTCTTCTGCCTCTTTCATCTCAATCGCATTTCAATGTCAGATTGTTATTAGTTTATCACTTATTTTTGAAAAAATCAAGGTTTTGTTTCGATCTGCCGCAGGGGGTTAATTGTCAACCTGAATTTAAAAAACAGTTGACAATTAGAGAGCAGAGTTTTATACTGATAACCAGCACGGAGGTGACGAGATGGGAACAAAAGAGGAACTGCTGGCGCTTTTTGAAGACAACAAGGGCGCTTATCTTTCCGGGCAGGAGCTGGCCGGCCGGCTTTCCGTTTCCCGAACGGCGGTATGGAAGGCCGTGAACGGGTTGCGGGAAGATGGGTTTCCGATCCGCTCCACCCCAAACAGGGGCTACTGCCTCCCTGAAAATACCGACATTTTATCCGCTCAGGGGATCCGGAAATATCTGGATCCGAAGCTGGGCGGGCTGGATATCGAAGTGTTCCCGGTGCTTCCCTCCACCAACGACGCGGTGCGGGAAAAGGCGGCGCAGCAGGCACCGGAGGGCTATATTGCCGCCGCGAACGAACAGACCGGCGGAAAAGGGCGGCGCGGCCGCAGCTTCTTTTCTCCGCCGGATACCGGGCTTTACCTGAGCGTTCTGCTTCGCCCCGCGCAGTTTACCGCGGAGCAGGCAGTCGGGCTGACGACGATGGCCGCCGTTGCGGTATGCGAAGCGATAGAATCCATCGGGAGCGAAAGGGCGCAGATCAAATGGGTCAACGATATTTATGTCGGCGGTAAAAAGGTCTGCGGGATCCTCACCGAAGCCGCCTACGATCTGGAGAGCGGCGGGCTGGAATACGCCGTTCTGGGCATCGGCGTCAACATGGCTCCGCCGGAGGAAGGGTTTCCCGATTCCCTGCAGGATCGAGCCGGCACCCTTTTCCCCGAGCGGATCAGCGACGGGAAAAACCGGCTTGCCGCAGCCTTTCTCAACCGGTTCATGGCCAGCTATGCCGCGCCGCAGCCGGAGCGGATCGCCGATCAGTACCGGCGGCGCAGCCTTGTTATCGGAAAGGAGATCCGCGTCCTGCGCCCCGACGGCGCCGAAAAAGCCGTCGCCCTGGATATCGACGACGCCTGCCACCTTATCGTCCGCTACCCCGACGGCAGGCAGGAAAAGCTTTCTTCCGGCGAAATCTCCACCGCTCTTTCCTGAATCCCCCTGAACCATAAAATATTCCATAGGAGAACAAAATGGAAACCGCAATAAAACAGAAACTGAACACCGCCGATCTGGCGCGGATCGCGCTTTTTACCGCCGTTATGGCCGTTTGCTCCTGGATCTCCATCCCCGCCGCCGTTCCCTTCACCCTGCAAACCTTCGGCGTTTTTCTGACCGTCGGCGTGCTGGGCGGAAAAAAAGGAAGCCTCGCCGTTTTGGTCTATCTGCTTTTGGGCGCTGCCGGCCTGCCGGTTTTTGCGGGCTTTTCCGGCGGGATCGGCTGCATCATCGGCAGCACCGGCGGCTATATGGCCGGGTTTCTTCTGGCCGCCCTGCTGATGTGGGCGGCGGAGCGGCTGTTTGGCCGGAGCAGAACGGTTCTGCTCCTCTCCATGGTGCTGGGGCTGCCGGTCTGCTATCTCTTTGGCACCCTCTGGTATGTCGCCGTATATACCCGCACCACCGGAGCGATCGGATTCTGGACCGCCCTCACCTGGTGCGTTATCCCCTATCTCCTTCCCGACGGCGTAAAGCTTGCGCTGGCCTTTCTGATGCGCAACAAGCTGGCCGCCGCTTGCAGGCTGAGCTGAAGATGGATCCCCAAGAACCCATCCTCCCCCTGCGCGCCCATCACGGGATGTGCCTCTGCTATTTCCGGGGCGCCGGCTACAGCACCGCCTTTACCACAAACATGGCCGCCATCAAAAAGCAGACGGAAGCAAACCCGCTTGTGCGCGTTATCGACCATACCGACGTTCTTTGCGGCTGCTGCCCAAACAATCGAAACGGACGCTGCCGCTCTGCGGAAAAGGTTCTGGCATACGACCGGCAGGTGCTGCTCCGGTGCGGGATCCCGGCGGGAACCGTCCTGCGGTTCAAAACCTTTGAGGAGCAGATCCGGCGCCGGATCCTGCTGCCCGGGCGGAGGGCGGAGATCTGCGGAGATTGCCAGTGGAACGATCTCTGCGGCGGAAGATAAAGCCGGAGCGCCAAAGCGCCCGAACAACCACGAAAAATCCATCGGATCATGGAGGAATGATCATGTCTGTCTTTAAAGTTGCTCTGGTTCAGCATAAAGCGATCCCCCTCGACAAGGAGGCCAATTTACAGCTGGCGCTCCGATATGCCCGGCAGGCCGGCGCCATGGGCGCGGATCTCGTTCTTTTCCCCGAAATGTGGTCCAACGCCTATGCGCCGCCCTTCGACGGCGCCTTTGACGACCCGCTGCGCCCCGGCTTCGATCGGGAGAGAACCGCATGGCTGCAAAACGCGATAGAGCGGAACAGCGAATATGTGCTGACGCTCCGCGCCGCCGCAAAAGAGCTGGGCATCGGCATTTGCGCCACCTATCTTTCCAAAACCGCCGCCAAGCCGCAGAACACGGCCATTGTGATCGGCAGAACCGGGGAAATCCTTCTGGAATATGCCAAAGTCCATACCTGTGATTTCTCGCTGGAAAAGCTGCTGGCCTGCGGGAGCGGCTTTGAGGTATGTCGGTTCGACGGCGTGCAGCTGGGCGTTATGATCTGCTACGACCGGGAATTTCCCGAAAGCGCAAGGGTGCTGATGCTAAAAGGGGCGGAGATCATCCTTGTTCCCAACGCCTGCGACATGAATCCGGCAAGAATCAACCAGCTAAGCGCAAGAGCCTTTGAGAACATGACCGGCATCGCCATGGCAAATTATCCCGGGGAAGGCTGGGGAACCTCCTGCGCTTTTTCTCCCATCGTTTTCGACGGCGAAGGGAAGGCGGTAGACAACACCCTCGTGAAAGCCTCCGATATTGCCGAAGAGATCCTGATAGCGGAATTTGACATGGAAAAAATCCGCGCCTACAGAAAAAACGAAACCTGGGGCAACGCATACCGCAAGCCGCACGCCTACGCGGATCTGCTCAGCGCGGAGGTAAAAGAACCCTTCCTGCGCGATTGAGCGCCGATCCGGCAGCCCGGCGCGGCGGCTGCAAAAAAGGCGGCAAGACCTTTTTGTCTTGCCGCCTTTTTTGCGGTGATTTCCATATTTTCGCGCCCGGCAGAAAAGCTCTGCCCGGCGCTGTGAAACCAGAGCCGTATGGGCGGTTCCGCCGGGCGTACGCAAATCGGCCGACGTCAACCGGGGGCGGCGCGGAAAAAGCTTCCGCCGCCCCGGATGTCCTTATCCCTTCTTACAGGCTCTTTTTTTGCCGCAGGAAAGCCGCCGTTCCGGCCAGAGCTGCGCCGGACGCGAGCAGCAGCGTCAGCCACAGCGCCATCTGGCTGCTGTCGCCGGTTTCCGCAGAGCCGCCGCCCGACGGCGCCTGAACCCCGGTGAGCTGATCCGCCGTTATTCTGCCGTCGGCAGTTACCGTCAGCACCATGTCGAGACCGGTATGCTCCGGCGCCGTTATCGTATAGCCGCCGCCGGAATCCTCCGCAACGTCCGCAGAATCGCCCCCGCCAATCTCCACCTCGGTGTAGCCGATGATATTGCCGTCCCCATCCGTTATCGTCACGGGATGGCGGCCGTCCGGCACGTCCTCGATCTTAAAATTGCCGTCCTCGTCGGTGATTCCCGTCTTGCCGCCGATATCCACCTCCGCACCGGGGACGGGATTGCCGTCCTCATCCCTGACCGTGCCGCCGATGTCGCGGCCGCTGTCCGGATCCGTGGGCGCTTTTTCCGTTTCCACTATCAACGTCTTTTCCTCATAGACCGGTTCCAACGTATAATACCCGGCCTTTACCTGCGCTGTGATGTCCACGCCGTTTAAGGTGCCTTTGGTCACCCGGTACCCGTTTTCAGGACGGATCAGAAGCCGCGGCGCGGAAAGACGGCTTACCTCAACGGAGTCCGCCTCCCTGCTTTCGATGAAAACCTGCGCATGCTCCGCCTGAACCGTCAGCGTGTGGCTGTCCGGCACCGTAACCGATATTTCAGCGCTGCCGCCGGTATCATCCGGGGTCACGGGCGCCGCAAGGGCGGTCGCCGGGATCATACACAGCAGGCAGAGGCTGAGCAGCAGGGCTGCTGTTTTCCTCATTGCGCCACCCCCTTAGGCCTTCTTTTCATAGGATACCGTAAAGGTTACGGTGTCGGAATATTCGCCCGCATAAGCGGCGTTCCAGTTTTCCTGCGTGATGTTGATTTTAAGCTCGGTCTTGTTGCCCTTTGCCGTATAGGTGCCGGAAGTAAAGGTGTTGCCCTCGCTGTCGGTCACCGTGTAAGGGAGCGTTTTGGTTTCGTCGGTCTTATTTTTCAGCGTACCGCTCGCGTCAAGCGTAACCCTGATCTGCTTATCCGGCTCAATCTGCGCCGCCGTTGCTTCATAAAGCCTGCGGCTTTTTTCTCGCAAATGCGCAAAGGGCCATCTCACTCCTGCTGATGCAACGAGTAAGACGCCCCTTTCCATCGCGGTATGCTGATATGCGAAAAGGAGCAGATGGTTCCTGCCTGTTCCCCTGAAAAATTCCGCCTTGTATCGTCATGCCGGTTAATCTCTCTTGTCATTATTTTACATGATCATTATACCCATCGCGTTCTGTTCAATATTTTTTTCCAAATTGATGATAAAGTTTTTGCTTTTGCGCCGCAGCGTCATACAGATTGATGATCTCTTTATGCTTCCGCACCGCAAATTCAAAGGCAAGCCGGGTGCCGCTGTTCGGCCGATCTCCGGCCGGCGGCCATTTGGACGCCTTTCTGCGGCTCGGCTGATAGCCTTCATCATAATAAAAGATGCAAACATCGCTTGCCACGACCATCGCCTGATTCCGCTTGACATAGGAGATCCTGCCCGCGCCGGCCACCCCCGCCGGACAGATGTTTTCTTCATAGCCTTCAAGGAAAAACGGCTTTTCATATTCACTCAGCTCCCCGGGATAGTTGCTGCGGTATTTGATCCGCCGGATGCCGGGATGTTCTGTTTTCAGCTCGGTCACCACGTCATGGCATAAATCGTCAAATTGCGAGTGATCCCCGAAAATAAATTCCCGCGCTCCCGCTTCGATCAGCGAAACCACGGTCTTGTGCAGCCGTTCCCGCAGCTCCGCCTCGTCCTGGATTTTTCTGTGTCCGATAAAACAACAAATCTGCATCTTTATCCCTTTCCCGCAATCAATCAGCCAAGAGATACTGTCCTGCCAATAAAAATCCATCGCATTGTCCAACGGGCCGCTTCAATCGCGCCGCTTTAAATTGCAGCGTCCTGCACAAGCCTCTGAAGGCGGAATGTTCTGCAAGCAATTGCAGTCTTATCTGGAATCCCTGTAGAACGGTCGCAAGCCCGTATTGGATAATTTCCGTTATAGTAGTTAATTATAACATATAACAGCCCATGTTTCAATAGAAATACAGCCTGTTAACAAATAACTAATCATATTATGTGGGTTAAAATATTCTATAAAGAACAGGTGGTGATGCGACGTGGAAGAAAAGGATTTTGCTCTGCGCCTTGCGCAGCTGCGAGAGAAAAAAGGGGTATCTGCCCGTGATATGAGCTTGTCCATAGGGCAAAATCCGGGATATATCAATAACATCGAATCGGGCAAGTCGCGCCCGTCTTTATCCGGGTTTTTTTATATCTGCGAGTATTTGGAAATGACCCCGAGCGAGTTCTTTGATTTGGAATCCAGAAATCCAACAAAAATCGACGCCATTGTCAAAGACTTAAAGCATCTTGACGATAAACAGCTGGACGCCATCGCAAACCTTGTAAAAGGGCTGAGAGGGAAATAGCGTTTTGCCGCATGCGCTCTTCGCCCGAGGCTTATCAGGAGAGGTCGTATCAAAATCCCTCCCGCTGCGAAAAAGCGGTTGATCACACCCGTAATCATCCCGGCGCGCCCTGCTGTTCGGCGCCTTTTGTATATGCCCCTGTATCCTCCGGTCATTGATTTGCAGCCCGCAAGGAACCCGGTTTCTTTCCGGCGCAAAATGCGGGCGGATCGGAGCGTTTTGCGTAAAAATGCGGGCAGATCGAAGCATTTGCACCAAAATAGAAGCAGAGTCTGGCGCGGTCAAATGACCGCGCCAGACCCTGCTCAGGTACCGATCAGGCGGCAGACTTTTCACTCTTAAGGAAAATCCTGCCAGTCCGCATAAATATTGCATTCATCACGAAAACGCCCTTGAAAGCGGATGGATTCCGCTTTCAAGGGTGTTTTCGTCTTTTCAAGCAAGCGGGATATTTTTAATGAAGTTTTCCATATTGGCAGGAACAGCCTCCTTATGCGCCACCACAAAAGCGCTTATTTTTGCCGCTTGCTTAAGAGCGTACGGGATATCTTTTGTTTTATCATAAAGCGTCAAAAAGGTCGCTCCAAAGCTATCTCCTGCGCCAACTGTTGATTGAACCGCAGCCGGTTCCGAGGGAACGTCATGTACTTTTTTGTTTCGGCAATCATAACAAAAAGCCCCTTTTGCGCCGCAGGTAATCAACAACAACTTTATCCGGGAATATTGTTCAGTAATCGAAGCGACGGCTTCCTGCAAATCCGGAGCCGCATGGAACAGTACCTGCGTAACCAAGGGCAACTCTTCATCGCTGATTTTTACGATCGTGGCGTATGAGAGGCAGAAGTCCACCGTTTCTTTCCCATAAAAAGGAGGGCGGAGATTCAAATCGACATATATATCGGAAAAATCGTTGTTCTCCAATACGGTTTTTAAATTTTTCCTGTTCAGCTTCTCCCGTAACGCAAGGGTCCCAAATGCGATTGCGTCAAAATCCTCCGATAGCTTTTCCGGCAGAAGGATGCGGTCATATGCCACGTCTTGAAGAATGTTATACGTCGGCACTCTGTTTTTATCCAGCGATACGCAGCATTGACCGGTGGCTTTGCCCTTTATGGTCGAAATATATTCGGTTTTTATCCCCAACGCTTTTATCTGTTCGAGCGCTTTTATCCCTAATGCATCGTCCCCGACCGACGACGCCAGCCATACCGTATTGTCAAATAGTGCGGTATACGCCGCAAAATTAAGGGGCGCTCCCCCCAACGTCCGCTCATTTGCGCCGTATATGTCCCAAATGATCTCGCCGTATGAAAGCAGTTTCATGTCATCTCTCCCAAATGGATTTCAGAGCATGCAGTTCCAGGTCTTTTATTGTGCAATCGGCGGTTGATGCCATTTCCAGATAGGCAAGATTATAATCGCAGCAGGTTTCCTTATTTACTGTGCCGCAATAGATTTTTCCGCCGTCGAGATATAACTCTACGCTGCACCGATCAACAAGCATTACCATTTCCCACTTGTCCGGGGTCAGGGAAACAGGCATGGAGATGTCGCTGATTTTCAAACGATTTTCCGCCATATTCATAAAAATATCGATGCCAAAAATTTTCATCGTAAGCTGCGCCGGGGCGGCAGGCTCTATATTTATTTTGATCAGATAAGGCGTCTGAATAAGCGGGATTTTTTCGGGAACCCCGGCGCAAACCGTGAGGTCCTTCAGTAACACACTTTTATCGTATAAGCTTTCAATTTCTTTTATGGGAAGCGCGCAAATGGAATAAATACCGTCCATTTCCCTGAGCGAAAGCTCCGTAGGGAAGCTCATTTGTCCGGATATCTTTGGCGTGGGAAGGTGCCAACGATCCCAATCAACGCGAATGACTCTTCCATTTGGCAGTCCTGAAAAAGTTTGTCCTGCATATGCGCTGTTTCCGTAATGCAGCGACTGCACTTCCTGAACGGAATGAAATCCGTCGCCGCGCATTTCCCCTATTATATAACGGTCATGCGCGCCGATCAACACCCATTTTCTGCTTCCGTTATCTGCAATCATGGGGAATAAATCGGGGCATTCATTGTCCCCCGGCAGTTCTATCCTCTGAACAAGTTCCCAATGAACAAGATCATGGGATCTGAATATTCCATAAATATCTTCTTCCAAGTATAGCGCCATTGCGTAAGCGTCCCATTCCGCGCAAAAAACGACCTTCGGATCTCTGTTTCCATCAACGACGCAGGGAACAACCGGGGAAGAACCATATTTCCTGATGGTTTTAAGAGCATCCGTAGAATATGCAATATATTGACTGAAAGGATGGGTTGCGGTGTAGTATAACAGAACGGTTGGCGTATCGCCCTTTTGCAGGCCCAAAAGGTTTTTTTCATCAACGATGGCGCTTCCTGAAAACATTTTGCCGGTTTTATCGGGGAAGAGCGCGATATCGGTTTCTTCCCAGTGCAGCAGATCCGTGCTTATGGCATGCCCCCAATGCATATTGCCCCATCTGTTTTCACAGGGGTTGTGTTGATAAAACATATGATATTTCCCATCAAAATAAATCAAACCGTTGGGATCGTTGATCCAGCCGTTTTTAGCGCTGAAATGCACCTGCGGCCTATACGGCTCCTGATACAGCATCGGAATATCCATGATGTCCGATTCCGTATACGAGAGATCCATTTGAGGGTCAGTCGAAACGGAAACGGTTTTGCCAATAAATCTTGATACGTCAATATAAGCAAAAAAATCCGGCGCAATATTATCAAGACGTATATCCAAACAATAGGTGTCCTCTTCCCTGCTCGAAATGGAGATTTTTTTGATAGAAGCAAGCGTATTTACAGGAAAAATCAGATACTTTCGTTTGATTTCAATTTTCATGGATCATGCCTCCCAACTTGACAAAAAAATCTCTTCATGGTATAAATTATAAAACTTTTTGGTCGTTGCGTCCATAGAAAAATCAACGCTGTAAAGGAAAAAATGTGATATGATTTACGCCTTTCATTCAACCAATTCATACAAAACCCTGGAACGTGGATCAGAACGACAGTTTTTGGAGCTTGTTTCTTGCACCAAACATCAATTTTATGAAAAATATTTATGGAAGATCCTTCCCTCCGAAAAGCATACGCTTGTTTACGTTTTATCAGGCAGCGTACAGATCCGAGATACGGATAAGAAAATCTACAAGAACCATCTTTTGCTCTCTCCCCGTTTTGCGCGCCTGGACTTGGAAATGGAGCGCGGCACCGAATTGATTAAAATCGTCTTTTTTGCCTCTCCCATTGTGCCTGTTCTTAAGGACGGCTGCCAAAGCGGCCCTCTGATCTTATCGGGAAATTATCCGCAAATAAACAAGCTCTGTCAAATATGCAACTGTAAAAAAACCGTTGTTGGCGTCAAGGAAGCGATATTGCTTGACTTTTTGAATGATTTTAACAAAAACATCCTTGTTTCATCAACAGAACTTTCGCTATACAACCGTGCATGTGCATGGGTGGAAGCCCACGCTTCCTGCGCAATCTCGGCACAAGACGTGGCGATTGCAATGAATTGCTCACGAGCGCATTTGAACAGAATTTTCAAATCGATAGACGGCGAATGCCTGAGTGACAAAATTGTTCAATTCAGACTAAAAAGAATAAAGGATATGTGCCGGATCAAAAGCATATCGATATCGGAAATCGCAAACAAATTGGGGTTTTATTCTACGGAATTGCTTTGTAAATTTTTCAAATATCACACAGGAATATCCATCAGCAAATATAGAGAATCATTGACGTTTAATCAGCTTCATGGACAGCAGAAGGCGAAGCATATTCAGCCCGTAGGCAAGTGAGGCGTGGCCTTTGCCTGATAGATTTTTCATCATAACAGCACCTCCATGCATTTGACACCGAGGCTGGTGATGAGAGCGTGATCAACTTTTCCCATTGTATCCTTATTCAGTTTACCGGCATAATCGCCAAGCCTTGTTTTATCTATAGTCCGAAGTTGTTCCAGTAGGACGATGGACGGCGTTTTCAGTCCATCGATGGTAATCTTAACATGGGTGGGGAGCCCCGCTTTTTCTCTTTTACTTGTAACGGCCGCCACAATAGTGGTGGGGCTATATTGATTGCCCTTGTCGTTTTACAGCACAAGGACGGGACGGAAACCACCCTGCTCGCTTCCAATAATAGGCGATAGATCGGCGTAATATATCTCGCCGCGTTTTACCTGTTTCATCTGTGTTCCTCCGTATATTAAGTAAAAACGGCCGCCTGTCGTGTTTTGGGCAGACGGCCGCTGTATTGTTTTGTATCAATCGTTTTGCGTGTCTATCCGATATTTGAACCACGCCGTCCCTCGGATATACGGGAACATAC
>CALXGQ010000012.1 GCA_944387895.1 uncultured Clostridia bacterium | reverse complement strand
GTATATCGCAGAAAAATCCGGGCGGATTTCAATCTTTTGCGTTTGGCCCTGTTTATGAGCTTTTTCCCTCAAATAATGGAAGGTCCCATCTGCCGCTATTCCGATACGGCAGAGCAGCTATGGAGCGCTCCGAAAATCCGTCAGCAAAACCTCACATTCGGCACACAGAGGATTCTTTTTGGCCTTATCAAAAAAATAGTAATTGCCGACAGATTGAATTTGCTTATAAAAACTGTTTTCTCAGGCTATGAGAGCTATGACGGCTTTGTGATTGCTCTGGCTGCCGTATGTTACACCATCCAGCTTTATATGGACTTCTCGGGCACGATGGATCTGGCTCTTGGTACCGGTCAGATTTTCGGAATGCGGCTACCTGAAAATTTCCAGCGTCCCTTCTTCTCAAAGACGATCTCAGAGTTCTGGAAAAGGTGGCATATTACACTGGGCGCCTGGTTTAAGGACTATATCTTCTATCCTCTTTCAATGTCCCGGCCCTTAAAAAAACTCACCTCCCGTGCAAGGAAACGCCTTGGCAATCACTTTGGACCGCTTCTTGCCGGTGCTATCGCGCTGTTCTGCGTATGGCTGTGCAACGGCCTCTGGCATGGCGCCGGATGGAATTATATATTCTTCGGTATGTTCCATTTTGTTCTGATTTTAAGCGGAAATATTATAGAACCGTTTGCCGTCAGGATCACAGATAAACTACATATTAACAGAAGCGGATTCCCCTATCGCTGTATGCAGATGATCCGTACCTCAGTTTTGGTATGTATAGGAGAGCTGTTCTTCAGGGCACATGGCCTTAAAGCAGGTCTTACCATGTTCAAAAAATTTTTTACTGATTTTTCCCTCGCCTCCGTGGCAGACAGATCAATTTTGAAGCTGGGCATGGACAAATATGATTTCATTATCGTTTTTATATCATTAATCGGCATATTTTTCGTAAGTGTATTGCAGGAGAAAAACATCTCCCTGCGAGAAAAGATTTCCAGAAAAAATATTGTAATCCGGTTTGGCGTGTATTATGCCCTCATCCTATTTGTTGTCATTTTTGGAGCATACGGCAGAGGATATGTCCCAGTTGACCCCATATATGCCGGATTTTAAGGAGATGACATCATGATCTACGTAAGAAAAATCTTCAGCATTCTCGCCTTTTTTCTTGGACTTGCAGTTTTGCTTATAGGGTTGTCATTTGTTTTCATGCCGAAGAACAACATGTCGGAATTCGGTATGGAGGAGGTTTCCGCCAACGGTATTCTGGGCGAAAAAGAAAACACCATAGATGTGTTGGTCCTTGGAGACAGTGAATCCTACTCTTCCATATCCCCAATGGAGATATGGAAAGAGACGGGATATACCTCATACGTGTGCGGTACAAGCGCTCAACACCTCAACTACACTGTGACAATGCTGCATCGTGCTTTTGAAAAGCAGGCTCCAAAAGTTGTAATTTTAGAAACGAATGCCATATACAGAGAGGTTACAAAGAGCAGCGCGCTAAAAGCAAAAATCACAAATTATTTCTCTGTCTTCCAATATCACGACAGATGGAAGTCGCTGGGCTGGCATGATTTTATAGGCAAAACAAATTTCACCTGGACAGATGACTACAAAGGCTACCGTTACAATTCCTCAATAGCGCCCGGCACAAAAAAAGACTACATGAAAGAAACTGACGCAATAGCCGAAATTCCAGAATTAAATGTTAAGTATGTGGAAGAAATCAAGGCGTATTGTGATGAAAACGGGGCAAAACTTTTGCTATTGAGCACCCCAAGTACCATAAACTGGAATTACGCACGCCACAATGGCATACAGAATTTGGCTGACGAGATCGATTGTGAATACATCGATCTGAACATCATGAATGATAAGGTGCAAATCGACTGGAATAAAGATACACGGGATAAAGGAGATCACTTAAATCACTCCGGCGCGGTCAAGGTAACACGCTATATTTCCGAATTTTTAAGCGAAACAGAGTTGTTGACCGATCATCGCCCAGACGCTGAATACGCCAAATGGAATAATTCCTTAAAAAACTACGGGTCCGTAGTCGGGAAGAGTTAACATAATCCTATTTTCCTAACAGAAACGACAGCCGGTATAATAGTCGGCTGCCGTTTCTGTTGTTTTTTCACCGTAAAATGCGCCCTCGCTATGTCTTTAAACACCATACGTTCCGGACTCTACCACCCTTTTATTCATAATTCCGTGTTTATCCATATTTAGTTACAACCTGTATCAGATAAGATCATTACTTCCAAATCGCGTGATACACATGAAAACATTATCTACATATAATGGAAAAAAATGAATTTTTCTATTGCGAAATACATTGCCGCATAAAATGATATGAAAATAAGCCGGTTTTATGGTATAAATAAACGTGTAAACTTGCCCATAAGGGTTTAGCAGAAATGACGGCAGATGTGTAAATTTAAAAAGGAAAGTATAGCTGTGCCAATTTTCTGCCAAGCCGAAAAATGTAAAAGTTATAAAGGCGTGTTTTGCCTGATTTACTACGGGTGAGTTGTGTTTTTTATGTTGTCAGAGCATGGAGGTAGTATATCAGCTAAAGAAAGGAAATGAAACAAATAAAGACAAAGAAACGATTATTGAGCTTTCTGCTCACCGCGGTGATGTGTATAGGCTTTATTTCCGGCGTTACGGTATCTGCCGCGGACGGCGATGACGGGACGGCCAACGGTACCACGATGGATTTCGCGAAATTTGTTGAGGCTGTTACAGATGGCATGGTACATATGACGGCAAAGGCGTAACGGTTAAATGGAGTCCGTCCTCGGCGTGTACGGATGACCGCGAGGGACATGAATGCACAGTCGATAATAAGGTTCCTGACGGCAACAACGCGCAGAGAATTCAGAAGCCGAACGCACAGTATCAGATTTTCAGTAGACTGACGGATGTAAACATAAGCAACGTAAACTTTGAGTTTGTTCCGGTAGCTTTCACGCTCTGCATGAATAGTACTTGGGGTGGCTCTGTTAAGCTAATCATTCTTTCTGTGAAAATAGAAAAGCCGAATGAGTTTTTACGCTCATCCGGCTTTGTGGCAGTTTGAATATTCGATTTTATGAATGTAATCATCAATTATGTGTCTTTTCTCAATATTGCAAGATAATCTTCGTAGGAGAACACTCGGTTTCGATTTGCATTATTAGTCTTGATCAAAATACCCGTATCAACAAGTCTATTTACCGCAAGTGAAACAGTACTGAATGCAAGCTTGAGTTCCTCAGCAGTCTTACCAATATCAATAATCGGATTTTGCTCAAGATAATCAAACACTGCTCGGGCATTTTTAGCTGCACGCCCCATCCCGTTTATCTTTTCAATATTGGCATCATGTAGGTCTGAAAGTTTCTTAATGGTATCTACAGACTCAACTGCAGATTCCTTAATAGCATTCAGGAAGAACTTAATCCATTGTTCGTAATTGTCTTTGTTACGAACCTCGCTCATACGGTCATAATACTCAATTCGGTTCTTCTTGAGATAGTATGATATATAGAGTGCAGGGGAATTCAGCACGCCTTTCTCCATTAGGAAAAGAGTAATCAGGAGTCTACCCACACGACCATTGCCGTCGAGGAATGGATGTATGGTTTCAAACTGATAATGTAACAACGCTGCCTGAATGAGCACATCTAAGGAATCCTCCGAATTGATGTATTTCTCCAAATCAGACATTGCATTTATCATATCTTCCGGGTTAGGTGGAATATATTGTGCATTCTTAAGCGAAGAACCAGCCGCACCAATCCAGTTTTGAGATGTTCTGAATTCACCGGGATTTTTCTCTTGACCGCGAACACCGGACATCAACACCGCATGGGTTTCCTTGATCAACCTATTGCAAAGAGGAAGGGTATTCATTCTTTCAAGAGCAAATTCCGCAGCCTTAATATAATTGACAACATCTGCAACATTTTGATTTGCATTTTTCTCGATTAACGGATCCAAGACATCCTCAAGTGTCGCTTGTGTGCCTTCAATCTGGGAAGACAATAATGCTTCCTTACGAACATACATCGAAACAAAGAGATTCATATTAGGAATGTAAGAAGAGAGCGTGTCCAGGGTGGCCAGAGCTTTTGTTGCACTGGTCAATTGAGACACCATCTCATCATCCATATTAAGTACCGGAGGCAAGGGAGCAGGTCTAAAAGACTTATACATTGCTTCTCCGGTTAGGTTACTGATATACTCACCAGATCGATGCATAACGTTTCCTCCAACTCAAAATTACGGTCTCATTATACTTGTTTTATTTTGATTTGTCAAGCGAACTCAAAATAAGAGAAATTTTTCTTTCGTTTTATTATGATTTGTTTTGTCGCAAATCTTATACAAATTTTGCGACAGAGAACATAAAGAAACCGGATAAGCGAGGATGCTCATCCGGCATATTTTATGCTTATAACACCTCGATTCCTTAGAAACTAAGGCTTAAAGCCGCCTGTTTTCTCGATAATTGTTTGGACATGATCAGCGAAAAACCCAGTGTTTATGCTGCTTTATAGCTCTTGGTGTTATTATACCTCATTCATCGATGCGCCGAACAATTCCTGTTGCTTTCATATATGGACTCTCCTTTTATCTCAAATCGTGATGTTAGTATTTGTAAACAAAGGAGATTTATTCTGGTTTTTATGCAAAGCGTTCCGGGGCGCGGCAGGCAAAAAGAGCCGGCGCCGCATTTTTTTGGTTATTCCTCTTTTTCTTTTTTGGACTCCTCCAGATTGCAGCTCAGGCGAACGATATAGCGCGGTCGGCGTTTGACTTCGTCGTAGATCGCGGCCAGATAAAGGCCGATCAGTCCCATGCCCAGCAGAATGCAGCCGCCGATCAGCAGAAGAAGGAGAATGACCGTTGTGAAGCCCTCCACCGCCGTTCCGGCGATCCAGCGCCAGAGGGTCTGGATCCCCAGAAGGAAACCGGCGATGATGGCGCCGGCGCCGAGATAGGAAACGATGCCCAGAGGAATGGAGCTGAAGGAAATGATGTTGGAAAGCGCGTATTTGATCAGCTTCCGGAGGGACCATTTGGATTCCCCGATCATTCTGTCCGCCACGTCATAGTAAATGCTGCAGCTTTTGAATCCCGCCCAGAAGGTCAGGGCTCGGAAGAAGGTGCGCCGTTCCGGCATCTGGAGAAGAACGTCGGCCACCTTTTTGTCGATCAGCTTGAAGTCGCTGGTGTTTTGCAGGTCAAAGCCGGTCAGGGAGGAAAGGATCCCGTAAAAGAACCCGGCGAACTTTTTATGCAGGGCGGATTCCTTGCCGCGGCTTTTTTTCAGCCCCTCCACGATCTCATAGCCCTGCTGCCAGAGCTGATACATTTCGGCGATCTTCTCCGGCGGGTGCTGCAGGTCGCAGTCCATCACGACAAAACAATCGCCGCTCCCCCGGGCAAGCCCGGCCAGGATCGCGGCCTCCTTGCCGAAATTACGGCTGAATTCGATGCCCTTTACCCGGGGATCCTCTTCCGCCGCCTTTTCGATGGCGGCAAAGGTTTGATCCCTGGAACCGTCGCTGACAAAAAGCAGCTCGCAGGGGATCCGGCGGCTGTCCATCAGCTCCAGCACGACCTTCGCCGTATTGCGGATATTGCCCTCCTCGTTGAAGGAGGGGATCACGATTGTCAATAGCCCGTTCATGCCAACACCAGCCCTTCCGCCGCTCGAACCGGCTTTTCTCCGCAGAGAAAGGGCGATCCGGACAGCGCCGAATTTTTTTCATTATAGCAAATTACTTTGGAAAGGTCAAGGGCGGCTCCGCCGGGAAGGGGGATGGGATTTTTCCGGTGCGACCGAATTTTGCCGGAAAAAAGCGGCTCCGCCGGGGAGGCGGAGCCGCTTGGGGTTATTCTTCTTCGATCAGCTTTTCCGGAGCGTATTGATTGGTAATGTCGGTGTTGATCTTGATCTTGGTTTCCGCCCGCCATTCCTCCAGCAGGGCGGTGATCTCCTCCTCCCGGAGGGTTTCCAGCACCGTTTGCTGCATGGTGGCGGTGAAGACGTCGTCGGCCGTGCCGTCGTAGCGTTTGATGATCAGGTAGGCGGTGTCCGTTTCGATTTTGGCCACCTCGCCCACGCTCAGGGCAAGGGCGGCGTCGGATATGGATTCGTCATAGTTGCCGTTGTCGGAAATGACGACGCCGTCCCCCTGGGAAAGGGTGGTGTCGCTGTAAATACTGATCACGTCGTCGAAGGTGTCGGTTTCGCTGGGCGTCGTCGCCGCGGCCAGCGCGTCCTCCGCCCGCCGGGCCGCTTCGGCCAGCCCTTCCTCATCCAGCGTTTCCCCTGTTTCGCCATCCAGCTTGGTGATATAGACCGCCTTGATCAGGGCGTTATGCAGATTATAGTAGTCCTTGATATCGTCCAGGGAAACTGGATCCTCGCTGTCCTCACCGAAATAATAGGAAAGAACCTTGCTCTTTTTGGCAGAGTCGTAAACCTCGGTCACATACTCTTCATAGGTATAGTTCAGCGTGCCGATCTGCTCGGTGAAGGCGCTCATGCTGCCGGCGTCCTCCACCGCCTCGGATAGGGCGTTCTGGATGGTGCTCTCCTCCGATTCGGTGAAGGAAAGCCCCAGCCGGTCAAATTGCAGGGCATAGAGCTTGGCGTTGATCAGATACTCGTTGATAAAATCGGTAAAGGCCTGAGAAACGGTGGTGCCGTCGTCGGAGGGCTCGGTCCAGAAGGCTTCGGTATCCTCCTCCCCCGCTACGCTGAGAAAGTTGCTGCGCAGCAGAACGGTATTGCGGTAATAATCGTTTTCCGTGATCTCCAGATCTTCCACCAAAATGGCATAGGAGGCTTTTTCACCGCACCCGGAAAGGGCGGTCAGGGAAAGCAGGATCAGGAAAACAGCCGTTGCACGTAAAAAGAATTTCATCGAATCGCTCCCCATCGGTCAAGTTATAAAAAGTATAGCACGACGGGCGAAATTTGTAAATCTTTTTATTGTGAACAAACTGTAATTATGATAGAATAGAGCTATGAAAAAGAACGAGAAAGCCATTGTAAAAATAGAAGACTACACCGACGAGGGCTTTGGGATCGCCAGAGCCGAAGGATATGTGCTGTTTGTTCCGGGCACGGTGGCGGGAGAAGAGGTGGAGGTGCTGGTGGTCAAGGCCGGGAAGCGGTACGGCTACGGCAAGCTGCTGCGGGTGCTCTCCCCTTCCCCCTGGCGGGAAGAGCCGGCCTGCCCTCTGGCGCAGCGCTGCGGCGGCTGCGCCTTTTGGCATCTTTCCTATGGGGAGGAGCTGCGGCTGAAGGCCGCCCGGGTGCAGGAACAGCTCCGGCGGATTGGCGGGCTGGAGCTGGAGATCTCCCCGGCGGTGGGCGCGGCGGAGCAGACCGGCTACCGCAATAAGGCCCAGTTCCCAATCCGCTGCGTGAAGGGGCGGGCCTGCGGCGGATTCTATGCGCCCGGCAGCCATGGCGTTGTGTCCGGCGCGCCCTGCGCGATCCAGCCTGCGGTTTTCAATGAGCTGCTGAACTGGACCCTCGGGTTCATGGAGCGCTATGGGCTTGCAGCCTATGACGAAGGGGAACGCACCGGGCTGGTGCGGCATCTCTATCTGCGCCGGGGGGAGGCAACGCAGCAGATCATGGTCTGCCTGGTTGTCAACAGCCGGACGTTTGCGCAAAAGGAGCAGTTTGCCGCGGAGGTGCGAGCCGCCTTCCCCCAGACGGCGGCGGTGTTTATCAACTATAACGACCGGGATACCAACGTGGTGCTGGGCGCGCGGACGGAAAGCGTCTATGGCCCGGGCTATATCGAGGATCTTCTTCTGGGCAGGCGCTATCGGATCGCGCCCCAGTCCTTTTATCAGGTAAACCGGCGGCAGACGGAGGTATTGTATACCCGGGCGATCCAGGCGGCGGCGCCGACGGGGCGGGAGCGGGTATTGGAGCTGTATTGCGGAATCGGCACCATCGGGCTTTCCCTGGCCGGGCAATGCCGGGAGCTTGTGGGAGTAGAGATCGTGCCGGAGGCGGTGGAGAACGCGATGGAAAACGCCCGGCGCAACGGGATCGAAAACGCGTCGTTCCTCTGCGCGGACGCAAAGGAGGCGGCGCGCCGGTTTGCGGCGGAGGGCAGGAGCTTCGAGGTGGTGATAGTGGATCCGCCGCGCAAGGGGTGCGACGCCGCCACGCTGGAGGCGATCTGCCAAATCGCGCCGCAGCGGGTCGTTTATATTTCCTGCAACGCCGCCACCCTGGCGCGGGATCTGAAAACGCTGGAGGAACATGGCTTTAAGACCCGCAGCGTCACGCCGGTGGATCTTTTCCCCCGCACCCGCCATATCGAAGTCTGCGCGCTGCTGGAGCGGAAGAACGGCCGGTAATTCCTGAATCTATCGGCTTTCAGGATACAATAGAGTTTTTATGGAGGGCAACCGGATGATAAAAGCAGTCTTTATTGATATCGACGGAACATTAAAACATCGCAATAAAAACCTCTCGGAGCGGACAAAAGAAACAATAAAGCGGGTTTGTGAAACGGGGATTCTGGTGGTGTTGTGCTCCGGGCGGCCGCGAAAGCATACGGAAGAGGTGAGCAGAGCATGCTCTGCGAGTAAATATATCATTACATCGGGCGGCGGCAGCATCCATGATTATGAGCGGGATGAGAGCTTATATATCAATAAAATGGATAAAGAAGCCATCATAAAATTATATGAACTGGCCAAGGCAAAAGACGTTAAATTTATGATGAACGTCGGCGAAGGCCGGGTTGCCAATAAAGTGGATCATCCGGAGCGGGAAAAGAAGCTGGAGGAAGACATCAGAGCGTTTGTATATCAAAACGACGTCGTTCAATGTACGATAGTAGACGACGACTTCAACAAAATCAAAAATTTGATGCCCCAAATAGAAGCAATAGAAAACGTAGAAATAAAAAACAGGCATAAAGGTTTGCTGGACGCGGCATTCAAAGAGGATCGATCCGTCTTTTGCGACGTGGCAAACATCGAGTCCAGTAAAGGAAACGCCGTAAAAAAACTATTGGAAATGTTAAACATCAGAAAAGAAGAAGCCGTTGCAATTGGCGACTATATAAATGATTTATCCATGTTTGAACAGGTGGGATATAAAGTGGCTGTCGGCAATGCGGTGGAGAGGGTCAAGGAAAAGGCGGATGAAATAACGCTGCCCGCTGATGAAGACGGCGTTGCGGTATTTTTGGAAAAAGTACTGAAAAACGAAAGCGGGAGGAGGCTGTAGATCCCATAGCACAGGATCCGCCCGGCTTCAAAAGCGGTTGGGACGGCATGAACCATACAGCCGATGCGGCAAAGTCTATCTGTTCCCGCCTGGCAACGACATCTGCGGAGCGCGGGGCGCTTTGGACCAAACGATAACGGATTGTTATACTGCCCGTGAGAGAGATCCCCCACGGGCGTTTTTGTATTTTTTTATGAACGCTATTGACCTCGCATGTCTAATGGTGTAGACTGTTCTTAAGAAGTCTACATCATTAGACAAGGAGGCTGATTTATGGATATCCCCAAGATTCACGAAAGTGAGTATCATTTTTGTTTGATTATGTGGGAGCATGAGCCTGTCACGTCTGTGGAACTGGTAAAGCGGTGTCAGGAGCAGTTGGGCTGGAAACGGACTACGACCTACACGGTGATCAAACGTCTTGGAGAGCGCGGCGTCCTTCAGAATGATAACGGGACCATTACCTCTCTGGTATCTAAAGATGAAGCCCAGGCATACGAGATTGACGATTTGGTCGAGAAGAAATTTGAAGGATCCCTGCCTGCGTTTGTAGCAGCGTTCACCAGGCGCCAAGACCTCTCCGAGAAAGAGCTTGACGAGGTACAGCGTATGATCGACCGCATCCGAAAAGGAGGAAAAGAATGAATGAACTCTTTTTGAAGATCGTCAACATGAGCATATCTGCCAGTTGGCTGGTTTTGGCGGTGCTGGTTCTGCGGTTCGTTTTGAGAAAAGCGCCCAAATGGGTGAATGTGCTGCTGTGGGGCATGGTTGCCCTGCGGCTGATCTGTCCGTTCTCCATGGAAAGCGCCCTGAGCCTGATCCCCGCCGCCCAGACCATTCCATCGGACATTATGGTGGATCGTACCCCGGAGATTTCCACCGGCATTCCAGCCCTGAACAGGCTGGTCAATCCTGTGCTCACAGAATCCTTCGCCCCCGCACCGGAGGATAGTGCCAACCCCCTTCAGATTTTGATCCCGGTGGTTTCTGCCATTTGGCTCGTGGGCATGGTATTGCCGGCGTCGTATACCGCCGTCAGTTATTGGCGTCTGCGCCGGAGGGTCGCCACCGCCGTGCGGTACCGGGACAACATCTATCAAAGTGAGAATGTTCCTTCTCCCTTTGTTCTGGGCATCCTCCGGCCGAGGATCTATCTGCCCTTCCAGTTGGACGGTCAGAATCTGGAGTATGTGGTGGCCCACGAAGGCGCCCATATCCGCCGGAAGGATCACTGGTGGAAGCCATTGGGGTTCCTGCTGTTGATCGTTTACTGGTTCAACCCGTTGATGTGGCTTGCGTACATTCTGTTGTGCCGGGATATTGAGATGGCTTGTGATGAAAAGGTCATCAAGGATCTTGACAGCGAACAAAGAACTTTCTACACCCGGGCGCTGGTCCTCTGCAGCGCCAGCCGCCGCAGGATCGCCGCCTGTCCTCTGGCCTTTGGCGAGGTGGGGGTGAAAGAGCGGGTCAAATCGGTGATGAACTACAAAAAGCCCGCTTTTTGGATGATCCTGGTGGCGGTAATCGTCTGCGTGATCGCTGCGGTCTGCTTCCTTACGGATCCGGTTTCCGAGATCCGCAACCCTTGGGTACAGGAATATACGCCCGGTGGGGATGGGATGGTGGGCAATGTGGATAAAGAAGAATACGAAAAGATCCATGAAGACTTTGCCATCGGTGCCGACCAATACGGAAGAGCCGTGTTCAAGAACCCCGATCAAGCCTTTGATACCATGGTGGAGCTGTACGCCCAGGGGCTTGCGCTGATCCGGGAGGAGAACGATCTGCCGTCCATTTCCCGGAACAACTATGCCGCCTATAAAACCTACGGCTGGCAGGTGACCTCCGGTTCGGAGGAGGCTCAGGCCCAGGCGGCCTTTGTCACCGGTTTTCTGGACATCTATGAAAACAGCTTTGAGAAAGAGCCGTTGAAAGCCGATTCCAAGAGCACCACCCCAGAACCTGCTCAGGCGCAAATGTGGTTCGATGATTACCACAGCGCCTCCTTTAATTGGAGCGGCCTCCGGGAGATCGATCTGGACGCCTTTCCCAACGTGACCTTCCGCTGGAGCCCGGAGAAGGTGGAGGCCATCACCCGGGATGGAGCCGTTACACCGCTCTACACCGGCCTTCCCATCTGGAGCGTTTATTTTGCCGACCTCACCGGCGACGGTCTGCCGGAGCTTTGTTCCAGCCTTTCCATCGGCTCCGGCATCGTGGACGACCGGGTCGTCATTTATGATTACGCAAACGGTACCGGCTACACTCTGGAGGATCGGGGTGAATACGACTATACCCTGTCGATGGAGAACGGGATGCTCCTGGTCACCAAACGAGCCTATGCCAGCGAGGAAGTCCTGGAGATCGGCTATATGATCTATCAGGACGAAACCATTCAGCTTGTCCCTTTGGAAACCGAAAAAAAGCAGATGTCGGACGCTCTGGACTCTGCTGTTTCCCGGGCTATTCTCGAACACTATGCCAGTGACAACCCGGATGGGCTGATCCGCGTGGAGAGCCATATGCTCTTGGAGCATGTGGGATTGAGCGGCACGCCTCTGGTGGGACAGACGGGACACAGCGTAGAGGAAACCGTCTATCTTCTGGTGCTCCATGAGCGCTATAGCGCCTACGGCGGGGAATTGGAGGTCGTTGGGGGGAGCTATGGCCCCGCCGCCATCACCTTCTCCGTCAGCCAGAGCGGGGAATATACCCTGAAGGAATATTGGGAGCCCCGCGACGGAAGCCACTATACCGAGGACATTCAGGATAAATTCCCTGACAGCGCCGAGAAGGACGTTGGGAATGCTGATGATTATGTGGACGCCTTGGAGCAGGAAAACCGGAAAAAGGCCCAGGCGTATCTGGACAACCTCGGCAGCGCGGATGCCGGGATCGGGGCGCTGCTGAATCCATTTGGCCTGACATAATATATGGAGGCGGCGTATGTTTAGTAATCAGGAAATAATAAAGATTGCAATGCAGCAGTCTGCAAGAGACATCAATGCGCAATATACAGATTTTTTAAAAGAAACGAATGTTATTGTCAGATCGGAGGTTGGTTCTTCGGCAAGAAAGTATTATAAAGAACCGATCACATGTAATCTGGTTTCATATGGAAATAATGTAGTTGCGTCAGTTAGAGATGCCTATAGGGAAATCATTGAGGCGTATATAGCCAAGTTTGAATTTTACCGTTGTTTTGAAACGCCCAATATGCATTGGCTGGATGCGCAGATGGAAAAAATGGGACAAAAGATCTGTTTCATGGCAGAGTATTTTCTTCCCGATATGGATAGACTTTCTCGTTTGTCCTGTTCTTATGAACGGAAAGAGCTGGAGCAAAAGGACTTTTCAGCATTGTATGTGCCTGAATGGAGCAATGCTTTGTGTAAGGACAGAAAAGAATTGGATGTTTTGGGAATCGGCGCCTATGAAAACGATAAATTGATCGGTCTTGCCGCCTGCTCTGCCGATTGCGGCAGTATGTGGCAGATCGGAGTCGATGTGCTGCCGGAATATCGCAGAAAAGGCATTGCGTCTGCTCTTACAAGTAATTTGGCCATCGAAATTCTGGAAAGAGGAAAAGTGCCGTTTTATTGTTGTGCATGGTCCAATGTCAGATCGGCTCGGAACGCAATAAAAAGCGGTTTTATGCCCGCATGGGTTGAGATGACCGTAAAGCCCAGGGATATAGTTGATGAGATGAATCGGTAAGCGCTGCGCTGATGGCGGAGATGTTTCCGCCAAACCGCCAGAATACGATGGAAATGTTTGCGCAAATGGATAGGCAGTTGTTCCATTCATGAAATCAACGCAGTCCATGCGGAGGCCATGGCGCGGCTTTTTTGCGCACAGGAGAAAACGGATGAAAAAAACATTGGTGGCTCATCTGCCGGATGAAACGCCGCAGGAGCTTCGGCGCTTTGCGGCGGGGGCGGCTCTTTATGATAGCTCCTGCTCCGCCGGAGCAAAGGTCTGGTTGATCGAGAAGGGCCGGGGGTACTATTTAAAAAGCGCGGGCAGAGGAGCCCTTGAAAGAGAAGCCGGACTGACAAAATATTTTTGGGCAAAAGGGCTGGGGGCGGAAGTGCTGGCCTATATCTCCGGCGAAAGCGACTGGCTTCTGACGGCCGCCGTTCCCGGGGAGGACGGCACCCATGAAAGGTATCTATCGGATCCCAAGCGCCTGTGCGACGTTATGGCGCGGGCATTAAGAGCCCTGCACGAACTGGATCACCATGATTGCCCGGTGCCGGACAGGACGGCGGAATACCTTGCCGCCGCCGAAAAAAATTACCGCATGGGGAACTACGCCCCCTCCCGCTTCCCCGACCGATCTGGTTATCGCTCCGCCGATGAAGCGTATGCGCTTCTGCGGGCGGAGAAAGCGGCGCTGCAAAGCAGGGTCCTGCTGCACGGCGATTATTGCCTGCCGAACATGATATTTGATAACTGGAAGCTTTCCGGGTTTGTGGACGTGGGGTGCGGCGGCGTTGGCGACAGGCACATCGATATCTTCTGGGGGATCTGGACGCTCTGGTTCAATCTGAAGACCGATCGATACCGGGAACGGTTCCTTGACGCATACGGAAGGGACAAAGCGGATGAATCTATACTGAAAGTTATTGCCGCAGCGGAAGCGTTTGGCTGAGATGTTTCCGACGGCGCCGGAATTTTTGGCAGCTGCGAATCGGGTGGATTTTGTTTTCAATGTCTGGGAAAAGGAAGGGAAAAAGCTGCGGTATGGGAATGCCGGGGCGACAGACGAGCAATGCGTGGCGGCGGCGCAGCTGGCGGGGGCGGACGACTTCATCCGCCGGCTGCCCCAGGGCTATGAAACGGTGCTGACCGGCGGCGGAAGCAGTCTTTCTCAGGGCCAGCGCCAGCTGCTGTCCATTGCCCGGGCGGCGGTGGCCGATCCGCCGGTGATGATTCTGGACGAGGCCACCTCCTCCATCGATACCCGGACGGAGGCGCTGGTGCAGGCCGGAATGGATCGGCTGATGAAGGGGCGGACGGTGTTTGTCATCGCCCACCGCCTTTCCACGGTGCGCAACGCCGATCTGATTCTGGTTCTCGACCACGGTTCGGTCATCGAGCGGGGCAGCCACAGTCGGCTGATGGAAGAGCGGGGCGTATATTACCGTCTCTGTACCGGCGCCTTTGAGCTGGAATAAAGCCGGGCGCCGCCCGCCGGAAGATTTTCGCAAAAAGGCTATTGAAACCCGGAAAGGCGCGTGATACAATATTCATAACGCGGCCGTCCGGCGGCCGGGAACCAACGCGCGGCGAATCCCCCGGGGAGCCCGCCGGGCGCAGAATCCGGGAGAGAGCATGGAAAAGAGCAGCAAGCAAAACGATACCGCCTCCACCCTGCTGGTGCTGGGGGCGGCCGTCCTTTGGGGCAGTATGGGCATCTTTGTGCGGCATTTCAACCGCCTGGGGCTGGGCGCCATGGACGTGGTGCTGATCCGGGTGGCGGTGGCGGCGGTGCTGTTCCCGGCGGTGGTCGCGGTGCTGCGCCCCGCCTCCTTTCGGGTCAGGCCGGGGGATCTTTGGATCTTTGCCGGAACCGGGCTGGTTTCCATCGCCATGTTCAGTTTCTGCTATTTCAAAACCATCGCCCTGACCTCCATGTCCGTGGCGGCGGTGCTGCTTTATACGGCGCCGGTGATGGTGGTTCTGATGTCGGCGCTGTTTTTCCGGGAGCGGATCACCCTCTCCAGAGGGCTGGCCTGCCTGCTGGCCTTCGGCGGCTGTATTCTGGTGGGCAGTCCAACGGGGGCTTCCCTTTCCTCCACGGCGCTGATCACCGGCCTTCTTGCCGCCTTCGGTTATGCCCTTTACAGTATTTTCAGCCGGATCGCCCTGAACCGCGGGTATCATCCCTTCACGATCCTTCTTTATACCTTCTGGATCGCGCTGCTGGGGGTGATGCCCTTTGCCGATCTGCCCGGCATTGCCGGCGTTCTTGCGGCGCAGGGCTGGCAGGGCTGGGCGGTCGGGCTGCTGATGGGGCTTTTGACGGCTGTTCTGCCCTATGCCTTCTATACGCGCGGCCTGGCCGGCATGGAGGCGGGGCGGGCGTCGGTCATGGCTTCGCTGGAGCCGGTGACGGCGGCGGCGCTGGGCGCGGCGGTGTTTCACGAGATCCCATCCGGAACGGAGCTTTTCGGGATGGTTTTGGTATTGGCCGGGGTGGTGGTGCTGCATGTTCGATTTAAAAAAGTGTGAGCTTTGTCCCCGGCGCTGCGGCGTGAACCGCTATGAGCGGGCGGGGCGCTGCCGGGCGGGCGCTCAAATCCGGATCGCCCGGGCGGCGCTGCATTTTTGGGAAGAGCCGCCCCTTTCGGGCACCGGAGGCTCCGGAACGGTCTTTTTCTGCGGCTGCAGCCTGGGCTGCGTTTACTGCCAGAACCGGCAGATCAGCCGGGGCGGCGTTGGGCGGGTGGTCAGCACCCGGGAGCTGGCGGAGATCTATCTCCGGCTGGAGCGGCAGGGCGCCCACAACATCAATCTGGTCACCCCGACCCACTACGCCCCGGCGGTGGTGGAATCGGCGGGGCTGTACCGGAGCGCCGGAGGCGGGCTTCCGGTGGTCTACAACACCGGCGGCTATGAACGGCCGGAGGTGATTCAAGCCCTCCGGGGAACGGTGGATATCTATCTGACAGATCTGAAATACGCCGAAAGCGCAACCGCCGCGCGATACAGCGGCGCCGCCGACTATCCGGAGCGGGCGCGGACGGCGCTGCAGGAGATGGTGCAGACCGTCGGCCCGCCGGTTTTCGATGGTGCGGGCCTGCTGCGGCGGGGCGTGATCGTGCGGCTGCTGGTGCTGCCCGGATCGGAGCATGAAGCGATGATGAATCTGGGGTATTTATGGCGCACCTATGGGGAAACGGTGCTTTTGAGCCTGATGAACCAGTATACGCCGGTGGGAGACGACCTGCCGCCGGAGCTCCGGGCGCCGCTGCCCGCCGCCGCTTATCAGACGGTGGTGGACTACGCCCGGCGGCTGGGCTGGGAAAAGGCATACATACAGGAAGGAGAAACGGCAAAAGAGAGCTTTATACCGCCCTTTTGCTCAGATCAGGAATGAAGCTGTTGTGTTTGGGAGACGTCGTTTCCGCCTGCGGGCTGCGGGCGGTGGAAAAGGTTTTGCCGGATTTGAAAAGAAAATACCGGCCGGATTGCATCATCATAAACGGGGAGAACAGCGCTGTCGGCAACGGGATCGATCGCGCTGCCGCCGAGCTGCTTTTCGCCCTGGGCGCCGACGTGGTGACCGGCGGAAATCATTCCTTCCAGCGCCGGGGCGCGGAGGAGCTGCACGAGGAGCTGCCCGATCTGCTCCGTCCGGCCAACTGGGGGGAAAAGGCCTTTGGCCGCGGCGCCTGTCGGGTGGATAAGGGGAGCTACGATCTGCGGGTGATCTCCCTGCAGGGCAGCCTTTTCATGAACGACTGTGAAAATCCTTTTGTCGTGCTGGATCGGCTGCTGAAGGAGAGCACGCCCCGGGATCTGACCGTGGTGGATTTCCACGGGGAGGCGACGGCGGAAAAACAGGCGCTTGCCCGCTGCTTCGACGGCCGGGCGGCGCTGATTTTCGGAACGCACACCCATGTGCAGACCAACGACGCCCAGATCCTGCCGGGGGGGACGGGATACGTCACGGATCTCGGGATGTGCGGCGCCCAGCACAGCATTCTCGGCAAAGGGTTGGAGCCGTGTATCCATAATTTCATCGATCCGGAGCACCGGATGAAAATCACCGACGCCGAAGGCCCGGCCATCGTCTGCGGGCTGGCGGCGGAGCTGGATGAAAAGACCGGGCGCTGCCGGGCGCTTCAGCTGATAAATATCCGGGAAATCAATTGACAAACCCGGCGGATTATGATACACTTTCAAATGTTCATCAGGCGCCGGTGTGGCGGAATTGGCAGACGCCCGGGACTTAAAATCCCGTGGGTGCATAACCCGTACCGGTTCGATCCCGGTCACCGGCACCAAAAAGAAGCGGCCATTCTCAAAAGGAGAATGGCCGCTTCTTTTGGTACGCGCCCGCTTTTCTTAATGGGCCGTTTATCATGAAACGTGAAAAAAGGAGCCTCTGCTCCGCAAGGGGTGGAATCGCCGGGAAAAAGCCCCGGCGGCCG
Source organism: uncultured Clostridia bacterium (assembly GCA_944387895.1). Taxonomy (GTDB): domain Bacteria; phylum Bacillota; class Clostridia; order Oscillospirales; family QAKW01; genus QAKW01. The sequence goes on along the minus strand of CALXGQ010000012.1, from coordinate 11,608 downwards.
GCAAAAAAAGAAGCGATCCCGCAGGATCGCTTCTTTTTTGCTTATTTGGTGGGCATCCAGGCCGCCATTTTGGATTCGGCGGAGAGGGTCTTGCCGGCGGAGGCGTAATCGACCAGCGTGCGCTCGGAGCCGTCGGCCATCCGCAGGGCGGCGACCAGCGTGGCGTCGAAGGACGCGGCGGAGGCGGGCAGGATCCGCAGCTCGGCCTGGCCGTTTTCCACCTTTGGCTCGATGGGCGCGGCGGGATCATAGCCGAGGCGCGCGTCGGCGGCCAGAATCAGCGGGCCGCGGCGGAAGGCGATATGCTTCCGGTTCTCCGGCGTTTCGGTGATTTTGACGGGGCTGAGAATATCCTCCTTCGGGTGCCAGTCGGTATTTATGGTAATCTCCCCGTAGGAAAGGGGATAGAGGGCCTCGGTGGGCATATCCAGCCGGAGGGTCACGGTGTCCCCCGTCTTCCAGCTCCGGCGCAGCGGCAGCCAGCCGGCCTTTGCGGGAGCAGGCTCCGCGCCGTTGACGGAAACAGAGGCGTTTTTGCACCATCCGGGGATCCGCAGCTGAAGGGTAAAGGTTTCTTCCTGCTCCGGCGCAACGGAGATGCGCACCGTTTCGCCAACGGGATATTCGGTGGTGGTCGTCAGCCGCAGCGGGTTCTGCTCGGGCGTCCGGGTCAGCAGGGTCCCGGGGATGTAGAGATTGAGGCAGACGCCGTCCCGGGCCTGCAGCACCGCCGCCTTATGGGCGACGCCGATCCCGGCGGAGCCGATACAGGCGCAGCAGCCATAGTAATGCCCGTCCCGCATCAGCTGCAGCCCGCCGACCCGCTTGCCCCGGATGTCGGGGAGCAGGGGGCTGTAGCTATCGAAATGCAGGTATTCCAGAATCCATTCCGGGCCTTTGGTCGGCGTGTCCTGATCGATCTTCTTTTCGGTATTGATCGCGCCGAGATAGGCGTTGTAAAGCGCCTGCTCGATGGCGTCGGCAAAGACCACCTCGCCACTGAGCAGCAGGAGCTGGAGGCAGAATTTCATCCAGGTAACGGTGACGCAGGTTTCCTGCATGATGCCGTGGCCTGCCAGCGTGTTGGGATCCGCCTGACGCACCTTGCTGTAGTCCAGCAGCTCATGGGTGCAGCCGGCGGAGCCGATGATGGTGATATCGGTTTCCAGGATCCGGCGGCCGTAGTTCAGCACGGCGGTTTTATATTTTTCTTCGCCGGTCAGCCGGTAATATTCCAGCACGCCTTCAAAGAAGCTCATCATTTCATAGGCTTTGGTGACGGGATACTGATAGGGCATCAGCCGATCCTCCAGCGCCATATCGATCAGATTGCCCAGGGCGGTTCCGCCGCAGTCCACAAGATATCGGGCAAAATCCAGATAGGCCTGCTCGCCGGTCAGGCTGTAGAGCCGGACGACCGGTTCCAGAATGGTGGAGGAATTGAGGCCGCGCCAGGTCTGGGAGGTTTCAAAAATGCTCATCTTCCCTTCCCCGTCGCCGATTTTGGCGATCAGGTAGTCCACCTGCCGGCGCATGGAGTCGATGACCCGCCCGTTGAAGGCTTCGTCCTCGCTGATCTCCAGGAAATACTGCATCCCCAGCAGCACATATTTCCGGCACCACATATCCCAGCCGAAAAGCTCCTTCTCTATATTAAAGGAAGAAATCCGGCCGTGCTCGTCCTGGGTGGTGAGGATATCCTCAACGGTGCCCCGGAGCACCCGGAAAAGAGCGTCGTCGCGGGTATGGCTCCAGACAAAGCAGGCGCCGCGCATCATTTTGCCCCAGTATTCGCCGCGCCAGGCGCCTTTTACGCTATCGTCCCCCAGCCGAAACTGCTCCACAAACCGCGTCCAAAGGGCGGCATTCATCAGCTGTTCGTCGTGAATAAAGCGAAAAGCCTTTTCGATGCAGCCTGAAAATTCGCTGCGCAGCTCAAAATCCATCAGCAGGGCGTCGGTTTTGAGGCGCGGCGCGTTGGCGGTGTTTTCCCGGTATTGATTCATGATTCTCTCTCCTTTATTTTAATTTTAATGAACATATTTTTTAAAGGTCAATCGGAAACGAGGCGGATATCCGCGCCCAGCGCGGCAAATTTTTCCACAATCTGTTCGTAGCCCCGGCGGATATGGTCGATCTCCTCGATCACGGTGGTGCCCTGGGCCATCAGCCCGGCGATCACCATGGCGGCGCCGGCGCGCAGGTCGCAGGCCCGAACGGGGGCGCCGAGAAGCTGGTGCCCGCCCTCCACGGTCGCAACCTTTCCGGCTACTGAGATCACGGCGTTCATCCGGGTCAGCTCTTCGGTGTATTTAAAGCGGCTGTCCCAGATGCTCTCGTTGATTTTACTGATCCCCTCCGCCCGCAGCATAACGGTGCACATCTGCGGCTGCATATCGGTGGGGAACCCGGGATAGGGCATGGTCTTGACATTGGTTTTTTTCAGGGGCGCGGTTGCGTCCACGAGGATGGAGTCGTCGTATTCGGTGATGGAAACGCCCATCTCCTCCAGCTTGGCGCTGATGCATTCCAGATGCTTGGGGATGATGTTTTTGATCAGAACGCGCCCGCCGGTAGCGGCGGCGGCGGCCATATAGGTTCCCGCCTCGATCTGATCGGGGATGACGGCATAGGAGCCGCCCTGCAGCCTGCTCACGCCCTGGATCTTGATCACGTCGGTACCGGCGCCGCGGATATTGGCGCCCATGGAGTTGAGGAAGTTGGCCACGTCGACGATATGCGGCTCCTTGGCGACGTTTTCAATCACGGTAAGTCCCTCCGCCTTCACGGCGGCCAGCATGGCGTTGATGGTAGCGCCCACCGAAACCATATCCAGATAGATGCCGGAGGCGGTCAGCCGATCGGCGCGGCAATGGACGTTGCCGTGCTTGATTTCCACCGTGGCGCCCAGCTGCTCAAAGGCCTTAACGTGCTGATCGATCGGGCGGGCGCCCAGATGGCAGCCTCCCGGCATGGCGACGGTAGCGGTATGGAAGCGCCCCAGCAGCGCGCCGAGAAAATAATAGGAAGCGCGAAACTTGCGGGCAAATTCATAGGGCACCTCCGAGCAGCGAACAGAAGAGCAGTCCACCTCCAGGGTTTTCTCCTCCACGCGCCGCACCGCGGCGCCCATGGCGGAAAGGATATTGCAGATATTTTCCACGTCGCTGATTTTCGGCACGTTTTCGATCCGGCAAACGCCGTCCACCAGCATGGCGGCGGGCAGGATCGCCACGATCGCATTCTTGGCCCCGGCGATCTCCACCTCTCCCTCCAGGCGGCAGGGCCCGTTGATGATGATCTTATCCATCGCTTCACCCGTCTTTCATAGAATTCAACATTCTCACACATCATACCATATATTTTATGAAAAATAAAGGGTTATCATAAATTTTCCCCAGGCTTTTTTGCGCCGCCCCGGCAGGAACCGCCGCCGCGCCGCCCCGGCGGGAAAAAAAGACCGCCTCGCCGGAAAAAAGAACGCTCTTCCGGGAAAAAAGACCGCACCGCCGGGGAGTTTTCGCCCCGGCAGGAACCGCCGCCGCGCCGCCTCGGCGGGAAAAAAAGACCGCCTCGCCGGAAAAAAGAACGCTCATCCGGGAAAAAAGACCGCACCGCCGGGGAGTTTTCGCCCCGGCCGGGGCGGTAAAGACGGGAAATATTGTAGAAATGTCACAAAATGTTTGAAAAAAACAACATAAAACAATGTAAAATATGAAGAGCGTGTGCTAAAATAGATGCATACGATGGGCAGATTTCCCTTCGCCGAAGAGGGAGACGCGCTCTAAAAATATTATTTTTAGGAGGAACAAGTATGGTCACTAAAAAGACAAGACTGATGTCCGGCCTGGTTGCCGTTCTGATGGTCGTGTCGCTGCTGACTGCGTTTGTGCTCCCGGCTGCCGCCGAGGGGTATTATGACGAAGTCGTCAGCGCCACCGGCCTGAAGGACGTGTCTGCCCTGCCGGACATCAAAGACTATGCCAGCGGCACGGTTGAATATAAGATCACCGATTTCGCAGGCATGAAAAAACTGCGTGATCTGGTGAACGGGGGCAATAATCTGTCCGGCGTCACCATTTATCAGGCAAACGATATCGACATGGGCTGGGAGCCCTTTGCCGGCATCGGGTATGCCGACAGCAATCCTTTTTCCGGCACCTTCGATGGAAACGGCTTCACCATTGATCAGCTCTATACGGTGAAGAACAGCTCCATCGGCGGCGGCGTAGGCGGCGGCGGCCTGTTTGCCTGCGTCAACGGCGGCACGCTGAAGAATATCGGCATTGCCAGCGGTCTGGTCGTCGGCAGCCGGTGGACCGGCGCTGTTGCCGGCTCCGTCATCGGCGGCGGGGATCTCATCAACTGCTGGAGCGCGGCCACCGTGGTGGGCGGCTACGACGGTACCGCCGGTGTGGTCGGCCGTGTGGCCGGCGGCGACTCCAAGGTTGTCAACTGCTATAACCTGGGAACCGTCATCGTTCCCTCCTCCAAGTCCGCCGGTATCGTGGGCTGGATCAATGATCCGAATACTTATGTCGCCAACTGCTACAATGCAGGCGAGATCGTCTCCGGCTTTGATAGTGTATCGAAAAACAACGAGCTCCATGAATACAGCGTCATCCTGAACGCTAATTTCACGGAGGCGCGCGGCACCGAAAACGCCAATAACTTCTATGTCACCGGCCGCGGCAAGACCGGCTCCGGCAAGGAGCTGATCGATGGCAGCGCCACGCTGTCGGCCGATTATGACTTTGCGGCTGCGGACATCAAGACCAACGATCAGGCCACCGGCGTAACCGCTGAGGTTCTGAACGCTGCCGATGAAAACGGTGTGGCCGCTAAGCTGAATGCCGGCGCCAAGCTGGTGGAAGGCAACGGCGCGGACTATACTGTAGCCTTCGAGGTTTCCACGGCCGGCTATCCCGTTCTGACCTATAAGAGCGGCGATCAGGTTCTGGTCAAGCGTACCGCTCATACGACCTCCAACGTCAACGGCGATACGAGCTGGGTAACTGGAAGCTCCGTCTATGCCACGCTGTTTGAAAACAGAAACGGCGGCTTCGGCGCGGTTGCTGATGAGGAGCATCCGATGAACGATGTGGAAGTCGATTCTGCCAACGATCTGATGGTTCTGACGCTGGTCAGCAACACGGGGAAATATAATTCCGTCTATGGCAACGGCAACATCAACATCATGGCCGATATCGATATGGCGGATCAGACCCTCCTGCCCGGCCTTGCGCATTTCACGCCCATTGCCGATGGGCAAGGCGGGAACTGGACCGGCACGCTGGACGGCAACAACCATATCATTAAAAACTGGAAGGTCTATGCCGCGGTCGACGGCGCCAACGCCTGCTCCGGCCTGATTGCCAGCTCCACCGACACAAGCTTTGTCAAGGATCTGGGTTTGGTGGATATCTACTACACCTATGAGAGCATTCAAGGCGTCAATAGCTATACCTATGCCGCGGGCATCATCGACCGTCCCGGCGGAACCCTGACGGTGAACAACTGCTTTGTCACCGGTACCTTTGAATTTTTGAACCCCGCTTCGCGCAACCCCAATAACCTGGGCGGCGTTATGGGCCGTACCTGGGGCGGCACGATCAACATCACCGACTGCTGGACGAACATCTCCGTCATCAACGACCCGGAGGCCGATGGCGCCCGTGTAGCCGGCTCCAACAGCGGCGGTACGGTTGACGGCACCAGCAACAACTACTATTTCGCTGATGTCATAAGAATCGATGGCGGGAACACCATCGCCGAAGCCGCGCATCAGACGAAGGTAACCTCTGATATGGTTGATAGAGCCAACCCCGGTGCGGTTGCATATTATCTGAATAATAGCAATCTGACCACCGATTGGACCGTTCTGGGCGACGACGTTGTCTGGGGCACCGCCGAGAACGCCACTCATAAGGCGACGATCGTCAAGAGATTGGCCGACGGAACGGCATGGTCCGAGGAGGAGATCTATCTGAACGCCGGAAGCGCGCTCCCGGTTTATGATGGTTATACCTTCAATGCGGACGCATCTGACGTGACGAACGGCGTGATGCCCGCAGAGGACGTTAAGCTGTGCTACGATCTCTCCGGCCTGGATTTCGGCCCCGCCGAAGAAATCGTTGCCCAGTATGAGGGCTATGATATCGATCTGTTTGTGGAAAACAACAAGACCGCCTATCAAAAAGCCAGCGAAGCCCTGACCTATAAAGATCAGGAACTGTCCGAGGAGCAGGAGGCTGCCGTGATCACGCTGATCAACGAAGCCGCCACGGCCAATACCGCAGCAGCTCCTCTGACCCTTTCCTGCACCTATCCGAATTATCCTCAATATAGCGAAAAAGCCCTTTATGAGGCGATCAATACGAAAAACGAGTGGGCCATCGCCGAGAAGGCAGACTGGCTGGCGGCTGTAGCCGAGTCGGACAACAGCTTTGCTGGCGTTACGCTGCATCTCACCGCCGATATCGATATGGAAGATACCGATATGGAGCCGCTCTCCAAGAACACGGCTTTTGCCGGTACCCTGAACGGGCATGGCCATGTCTTTAAGAATATCCTGATCAATGCCACGGTGAGCAACAGACCGATCGGTCTGATCGCGGAAGTGGCTGTATCCGGAATCGTTCAGGATTTGGGCATTGAAAGCGGTCTGATCAACGCGGTTTATACCAATACTGGTGACGGCGTTGGCATCGGCGCTCTGGCGGGCGCGGCCGTCAGAGCCACAGCGATCGGCGGGGGCGCGCAATTCATCAACTGCTGGAACGGCGCGGACGTGATGGTCACCGTCGGTTCCACCCACCATACAGGCTATTCCGTGTCCGGTCTGGTCGGCCGCGGTAATCTCGGCACCGTGATCGACGGTTGCTACAACATCGGCAACATCAGCGGTGATGATCATGCTGCGGCCCTGAACGACTGGTGTCAGGACGGAGCACACACCTATAACTCCTTCAACGCCGGTCTGGTCATCGCGCAGAACAGCACCACCACCGGTCTTGTCCGGTATAATGGTAGTACAAGTAATGCTAACCTTATTTCCAATTCCTATACGCTCTATACCAAAAAGCTTGAATCCGGCGGCTCTTCTGTTCTTAACGTCTACAACACCCCGGAGTACCAGCTGTCCGACGACGCTTATTCCACCGGCGAGCTGGCCTGGAAGCTGAACAGCAAATATGAGGAAAGCAAGGGTCAGCGCACCTACTATACCGTGGAGAACGGCAAGACCGTCTTCGGCACCGCCGAGAATCAGACGGTACGCATCTCCCTGGTCTGCGGCGAAAATACCCAGTATGTCTATGCCAACCTGGGCGATACGGTAGAGCTGTCCTATACGCTGGGCGGCGCCACCTATGCCCTGGCTGATGGTTCCTTCGGCACGCTGGACGGCGCCACCCTGTCGGGCTTCACCGGCGACGTCACCGTCAACGTGACCCTCAACGGCACCGACTATACGGCGCTGGAAGCCGAGATCAAAGCGGTGGAAGCCAAGAACGCCTCTCTCTATCAGACGGCAGACGGAACCCCTCTGGAGGTATACCTCACCGAACTGAAGAGTCAGATCGTCGCCGGCACCGCCGATGCGGCTGCGGCTTCTGCGGTTCTGGAAGGTATCATCTTGAAGGATGGCGTGCTGCCTGCGGCTCATGAAGCTGCGGAGAATCCCGATGCGGCCGGCTATAAGATCTATGATCTGGCCGATATGGAATATGTCGCATTGCATACCGACCTGTTCGGCAGCAGCAAGACCCTCTATTTCGAGGATGATATCGTTGTAGAGCCCGGCTCTCCCGCCAATAGCTGGTGGAAGGTGACCGCTGCCATCGATGGTCAGGGTCATACGGTCAGCGGCGTTACCAAGAGAAACGCGTGGATCGATCAGACCACTTCCATTAAAAACATCACCTTTGCGGACTTCACCATCATGAACAACGGCAATTCCGGCGGTATCGTTGTGAATTTCGTAGGGGCCAACAGCACGGTCACTTTTGAAAACGTCAACCTGCTTGATTCCTCCAATACCAAGACTTTTAAGTCTGGAAACAACAACAGAGAAGCAGAAAACGGTCTCGGCGGCCTGCTGGGCAAGATCGGGAATGATAGCACCAATCTGGGTACTGCCGTCTTCAATAATGTTCTGGTCGAGGGCGTTACCCTGACTTATGACCTCGGCATAAGCGATAAGGGCAATGTCGGCCTGCTGGTCGGCCCTGCCAACGGCAATATGACGGCGCAAAACGTCATCGTCCGCAATAATACCATCAATGCGGCCAGCTGCGGCTGGGGCGTCGGCTATCTGACGGCGGAGATGACTAATGGGACCTACACGGCGAACAACATCGGCATCTTTGGCAACACCCTTACTGCCGGCTCGCTCAACGGCGTTCTCGCCAGCGATGTGAAGAATGAAGCCACTCTGACTGCCGATAATATCATCATCGCCGGCAACAGCAGTCCGGCAACCGTTGCTGCTAATAGCTACACGGCCGGAAGCACCGTGACCAACCTGTTCACCACGGCGACCGAAACGAATGCTGCTGTCACTTCCTCCACCACCATCACCAATGAAGATGCCAAGAGCGGCGCTGCTGCTTATGCTGCAAACCTTGGTGAAAACAGCGCCTGGTGGGTCATGGATCCCGAGCAGGAGTATCCGGTATTCGGCACCGAGGAGGATAAACCTCTGAAGATCACCTTCTCCGCCACGCCTGCTGAAGGGGGAGAAGCCGTTGTGACGGAGAAATACACCAACATCAACGGTACCCTCATCGGCATCACCCAGGAATTCATGGATTCCGCCATTTGGAACTATGAAGGAAATCTGGGTACGGACGTCTTTGAGGCAGAAAGAACCATCGAAGGTACAGTTGTTCCTGAGCATACCCATGTCTGGGGCAATTACACGCACGTAGAGGGCGGCGATACCCATACCTGCTCCTGCACCTGGACTTCCGGCGGAGTAACCTGTCCCGCCACCAAGACGGAGAACTGCACCTTCAATCAGGCGCCGACGTCGGTTGATCCGAATGCGGATCCCGAGGATGCTCAGCATTCCGCTTCCTGCGTCTGCGGCAATACCGCCGCTGCGGTCGATTGTACGCTGACCATCACCGACACCAAGCAAGCTACCTGCACCGAGGATGGTTATACCAAGCATGCCTGCTCGGTCTGCGGCACGACCTATACCAAGACCTCCCCCAAGCTCGGCCATGACTGGAGCGCCTGGAGCCATGTGGAAGAAACCTCCGGCGATGGTTCTCAGCATACCCGCACCTGCGCCAACGATGCCAACCATACGGAAACGGTAGGCTGCACCTTCGGCGACTGGGTGACGGAAACTCCGGCGAGCAGGGAGCAGGAAGGCCTGAAGACGCGCACCTGTACCGAGTGCGGCTATAAAGATACCCAGACAATTCCCAAGATTGCTTACCTCTCCGTTGAAGCGCTGCCCGGCGTGATCGGCGAAGAGATGACGGTCGATATCAGGCTCAACAACAATCCCGGTCTTGCGGGCGAGACCTTCACCATCACCTATGACGAAAACGTTCTGGAGTATGTGTCCGTTGCCAAAGGCGATTGGGACATAATGATTGAGGGCGGTCCCGCCGAAAACGGAACAGTCCATGTTTCCTTTGCCAACGCGGAGAATCTCATCGGCGACAACGTTGTAGCAACGGTGACCTTCAAAGTCCTGGCGGCTGCTGAAGGCAACGCCACGGCGATCACCGTTGAGGCGACCGATACTTCGGATGCGGCTGGCAACGAGGTTCCCTTTGAAAAGGCTGAAGGAACCCTCACCATCTCCTCGGTCATCAAGGGCGATATCAACGGCGACCGTGCCGTCACCATTGCCGACGCTGTTCTGATGCTGCGGCTGGCAAACGGCGATGAGGCGATCACCGATCCGGGCACAGGGGTAACCGATGTCAATGGCGATGGCAGCTTTAATACCGCCGACGTTGTTTACCTGCTGCAATACCTGAACGGATGGTATGATTCGCTCTGATACCGGCGATCGTAAACCAATCCAAACGTAAACCAAGCGCAAAGAGCGCAGGCCTCCGGCCTGCGCTCTTTTGTTTTTTCGCGCCCTCCGACCTTTTTTATACTTCAGCGCCCCGTCCCTGCCCTGCCCCTCGTTTCCCCGCTGCCCTGCTGGGTGTGCCTTCGTCATGCTCCCCCGCCGTGCCCCGCCCGGCGCTTTTCCCCGCTCCGGCCAATCGCTCGCCCGGCTGGTTTGCAGCTTCGGCAGGGTTTTCTTTGCCGCCGGGGCTCCCCTGCCGGATTCTCCGTCGTTTCCGCCGGGATCCGCGCCGCCCCTGCCGGACTTTGCGCCCCTCTCGGTGGACGTTCTTCCTCCCGGGGCTTCCCCCCCGCGCCCCAGCCCCAGCTTTTGCGCCGTCACAGGGCACTCCTGCCCCGCTTCCCGCGCCCGCCGCGCCGGGATTTGCAGCTTCGGCAGGGTTTTCTTTGCCGCCGGGGCTCCCCTGCCGGATTCTCCGCCGTTTCCGCCGGGATCCGCGCCGCCCCTGCCGGATTTTGCGCCCCTCTCGGTGGACGTTCTTCCTCCCGGGGCTTCCCCCCACGCCCCAGCCCCGGCTTTTTTCTTCCATCCCGCCAACCCTCCTCCGTTCGGCGATCCCCTCGCTGTTTTTTCGTCCGCCCATCGCCAATCCTCCCGTTGATTCGCCCTCCTGCCCTCGTTCGCACCGATCTCCCCTCCCCTTTCCGCATCGGTTATCCTTGCCCTCGGTTGCTCCGGCCTCCTGCCCCGGCGATTCTGGCTCTCCGGGGGTTCCTCGGGCTTTTCTCGCTCTCGTTGCCGTTCCCCAGCTGCTTTTCCACGGCCGTTTTCCCCTTTTTTGCCGGGCGCAGAAGGGTATATTTGGATGATTTGACTAAAGAATGCAAAAGATTGCACAAAATGTGTTAAAAAAGCAACATAAAGTGGTATCTTTTTCTGGCGCGCTCTGCTATAATTAAAGACAAGATGCGGGCGGTAGAGAACGCCGCCCTGAAGCGGGCCACCCTGCTCCGGTATCCCGCTTCATGCAGACAGAATGATTTTGAGGAGGTATATTATGTTAAAAAGAGTGAGCGCAGTTGCACTAACATTGGTAATGCTCCTTACCATGTTGTGCACATTTTCCGTTGCTTCTGCAGAAGGGGTACTGGGAATGACAGTAGCGTCCGACGCTACGGATGGTGTCGTTAAACCCGGGCAGAAAGTCACCCTTGTTGTAAGCCTTGAAAACTATTCCCCGATGAAGGCAATCAGCATCGACGGTACCTACGACAAAGAATTTTTCTCCGAGGTAAAAGTAAGAGAAACTTATGATGTTGAAGTGCCTGGAGTGGGTACAGTACAGGTGCCTTATGTCCAAAATCCGGATGGCAAGCCGTTTTTAACAGGAAATGGCGACACCAAAACCGGTTTTATGACTATTTGGACAGACGCCATTTCGGTTCCGTTTCCTTCCGTGGAGAAGGTTCTGGGGATTGAGCTGACGGTTGCCGATACTGTCACGCCCGGAACGGAAACGACGGTGGAGGTTTTCTTCGGCGAGAGCAACAGATTTGTAGATGAAAC
>CALXGQ010000011.1 GCA_944387895.1 uncultured Clostridia bacterium | reverse complement strand
TGCTTCTGACTGACTTTCCTGTTTGTTCTGCAAGCTCGGTTTGCTTAACAGACGGGTTCTTTTTTATTAATTCTAACACGGCAAGTTCTTCTAAAGTACACTTCAAAGTGTCAATTTGGCACTTTGGCGTTTCGTTTTTGGCACTTTGGAGAGCGTTTTCATCCACAAAATCAACGTGCATATAACGATTTTTTAATTCGTAGCTTGTACCGAGCAGAAGGTTTGAGAAAAACAATTCCAAAAACTTTGTGGTGGAATGAATACCTTTTTGCAAATCGTTATAGTTTGCTCGAACCAACGCATTACGGAAATACCAAGAGTTTTCACGGAACGCATCGTTATTGACACGGAACCCAAAGGTTTTCATATACTTAATCATAAACACGGCGGTGGCTCTTGTGTTACCCTCGCCAAAAGGATGAATCTGCCAAATATCCGATGCAAATTTTGCAAGGTGTATCACCGACGCTTCAACCGACAGTCCTTCATAAGAGAACTGCTTTTCGGTGGCAAAATCATAATCCAAAGTGTCTTTTATACTGTTAAAATCGGCGTAGATAACCGTTTCGCCGTTCAGTATCCACTCTTTTTTGGAAATGTTATATTGACGGATTTGTCCGGCGTGGTCAAATACGCCTTCAAACAATCTGCGGTGAATGGTGATCCACTCGGCAGGGGAAAACTGGAATGCTTTTTCGCCCAAAAGCTTCGTTATTCTTGCAGATACAATATCCGCCTCTTTGGTTTCGTTCTCGGCTTCGGTGCGGTTAGTTCTCTGTTCATAATAGCTGTGAATACGCTTCTGAGCCTCATCAATGGTGATTTTGCCCTCGATGTGTTTCTTTGCAGTATCCAGTAAATAATCAGAGGTTTTCAACCCGTCAACTGCCTGCAAACCGATAGCAGCTTGCCACGCTTCGCTTTTTTCGGCTCTTTCAGGCTCGCCCTGCTTTATATATTCTTCAAGTTCAAATTGCCAATTCTTGTCGGGCATATTTGTACCTCATTTCGTTATCATAATTCTTCCGTCTTAAAGGTCGTATATCCCTCGTAGTAGTAGCTGTGGTCGATGCCTTTCATATAGACTTCACGGCTGTTTATTTCGTCTGTAAGTGCACCTTTTAGTAACACTTTGATTTCCACATCTTTAATCGGACTGCGCTCCATTGCGAGCAGATAATCTTCTTTATCAACCTTGCTCCAATCGACAACCTTACCGATTTCGTTTTTCAAGATATGGTCAAGCCAAATGCGGGTGCTGCGACCGTTGCCCTCGCGAAACGGGTGGGCAATATTCATTTCAACATACTTTTCTACTATCTCGTCAAAGTTTGACTGCGGCATTTTATCGATGTTCTCAAGTGCCGCCTGCAAGTACATTAAGGGAGCAAAGCGGAAATTTCCCTTTGCAATATTGACTGTTCTGAGCTCACCTGCGAAGTCGTAAATGTCCTGAAAGAGATATTTATGGATTGCCTGCAATGTAGAAAACATGCCGACAGGAAGATTATCTAAAATACCCTTTTCAAAAAGCTCCGCAGCCTTTTTCTTGCTGATGCGTTCTTCTTCTCGGGAAAGTTCGGCAGAGCTTGTCAGCCCTAATTTATTTTCAAGTGCCATTTCGCACCTCCGTTATTTCTTATCATTATCCAAAAGACCGTATGTCCGGTAGTACGACAATATCGTTTGATATTGCAGCTTGTTTGCAAAAAGCTGGCGATAGGTAACGGTTTTCTCTTTGCCTTCAGCCTTGAGCACCGCCAATTTCTCTGTAACCGAGTCGTACTGCGCAAGAATGTCGGAAAGCATTTTTTCAAAAGCGTTTAAGCGTTCTTCGTTCATAATGCGTGCCCTTATTTATCCGCCGCAACGCCGGATTTCATCCAAGCGTCTACTTCGCTGACCTTGAATTTCCAAAGACGACCGATTTTTGCGGCGGGCATATTTCTTTTTTCTATCCAAGCGAGTACGGTGTCACGGCTGACACCGAGGTATTCGCAAATTTCTTTCATTGAGTACCAGCGCTCGATGTTGGAATCCATTAGATTATCCTCACTTTCGGGTAGATATATTTATACAATTTTAGTATAGCATATTTTAGCCATGAAATCAAGGATTATTGCGGATTTATAAAGGAAAGACGGGAAAATTTCATAAATCCAAGCGGACAAAAACGGAGCGGTCTTTTTGACAGCTCCGTTTGATATAGTAATGTATTCAATTTTTTCATACAAACGACGGCACGAAACGTGGATGCGCTATTTTGTTGTATTCCTTCTTGTATGTTGCAAATAACATTTTCTGAGAGACGATATGCACGTTATCGTAACGCTTACTTAAAGTCCAAAAGCTGTCCGGCACACGGTTTACGGTGCAGATAACATATTCATTCTCATAAAACGGTCGCTTTTTTGTGGTGCTGTTTTCAATCTCATTCCAGAGCTTTTGTGTAAGCCTTCCACCGGGAGTTATATCGTAATACGCATATACAGCCTGCTTTTTCTCGCAGGCAAAATCAAAGGTTACATTGCCTACCTTGACGTTATGATAACTTGAATTTTTGGTGTCGATGTACTCGGTTGAAATGGAGTTAATGTTTTTCTCCAGCCAATAGGCGCACATATCTTTATAAAAATCCGCCACCAGCTCATCATTGAAAACTTGCATAAACCGATTGAAAACATCCTCACCGAAGCTTCCGTCGGGGTTCGGTACGGCAGTCAGCAAGCACTTATACCACAGGGTTAAATAAGTGTTTGCGGGAAGATATTTTGTGTGTCCGTTTTCGCCGGGTTCTTTAATAACTAATCCGTGTTCTATCAAAGCCTTTATGTATTTATCGCATTTATTTTTCGGAAAGCCTGAGAACTTTGCCATCTCACCGATGCGGTTACAACCGTTTGCCATTGCATAGAGCAGGGTGTTATAGCTTTCGGGCGTGCGAAAGCTTTCATTCATCCAGCTTGCCGCCAAACGATAGAAGATTGAATCGGTACGTAAAAATGTTCTTACATTGTCCTCAAAGGACAGTTCTTTATTGTACAAGGAAAGCAATGCCGGAATTGCACCGGTTAAGCAGAAGAGTTTCGCTGCCGTTTCATCCGCCAGTGAGCAGACATCCGCAAGCTGCGGCATTGAAAAGCAGCGGATTTCTACCTCCCGACAAGGAATAGGTGGAGTCTCCCAAGGTCTGCCGAGCAATACAACCGTTGCTTTGCTATCCGATTCCAAAGAATTATTCAGCGCCGCATAAAAATCATCTTTATCATTCCGTTCACCTGCATTGTCAAAAAAGACAAGCGGGTGTTTTTTATTGCCGTAATTCTTTAGGCAACCGAAAAAGTCGTTCCAGCTTTCACAAACGCCGAATATCTTGGAATGAGCATTGCAAAACACCTGAAGCGCAAAGGAAGTATCAAGATTTTTGAAAGAAAAATACAGACTTCCTTTATGCTCGGCACGAAATTGAAGCGCAGTAAAGGTCTTGCCTGAGCCGGGCTGTCCTGATACAAATACCGCCTTTTCATCCTTAGAAATATTCTGCAAAGTGTGCACCAAATCGGAAAAATACATTTCATCACCTGTCATATCATAAGTTGACCTTTTTTATAATTATAGCCGATTTTCTTCCCTTTTGCAATCAAAGAAACAAAAATTCAAAAAATTTTAACCGCTGAAAACGCCCTGTTTATCAGGCTTTTTAGCGGTTTTCGTGTTTTGAGCAAAAAAATTTTTTCAAAAAAGACCTGCCAGAACAACCGACCCAATTCGGAACTAGTGAAGGGATAAAACAATGAAAACAAGGCAGTTTTAAGCGGAAATAAGCAAATACAAAGATTTCATTTTTCCGTATCTTCAAAAAAGTCAGCAATTAAAAGTTAGGACATTAAAAAAGTTTTTTGCCAAACTCCAAAGAAATTTGCCCATTGGTTAGTAAGTGGATAAGGAAAAAACTTTTTCATTTGTTTGATATTCACCCCGTATCCAGCCGGCTACTCCTTGAGGGGATAGAAACCTTCAGTGAACCTTGACAATTGAATGACCGTCCGAATGGGATATGACTTTGCGATGACAGTCGGAGACGACGAGAGCGAAGCAACGCCGCTGAGATGGGGCAGGGATAGAAAAAACGACATTCGGGTAAAACGGCGGCGGATATCGGCGGCAAGGGATTCCTCAGCCGATATTCGATTTTACATAGCTGTAAAGGAGGAATGAATGCTATGAAAAAAACAGAACTCAAAGAGCTATATCAAATGATGTTTCCGAATTATCCGGACATTGTAACCGTCAAACAGCTTCAGGTAATGCTCGGCATCAGCCGACATCTTGCTTATAAGCTGATTAACGACGGGGAAATACAGGCGGTCAAAATCGGATCATCACTCAAAATTCCGAAGGTCAGCGTAATCAATTTCGTGACCGAGGAGCGAAGGGAGGTGAAACCGAGTGCCTGACAGAAAAGAGCTTACACCGACACAGCGGACACGCTGTAACCGTCTGATTCGCAGACTTTGTGCCAATTACGATAACGGCAACTGTCTGCCGTTGGACGAGGGAGACGGGTGTGTTTGCGTGCAGATGATTTCGCTTTCCCTGATATGCAAGTATTTCCGAAATGCGGTTTTACCTGCCGAAAAGGAACTTTATGCGGAGATTTTCAGACAGCGTACTTATCATTGTGCCGAGTGCGGGGCGGCTTTTGTGCCCAATTCCAACCGACAAAAATACTGCCCGGCTTGCAGCCGAAAGGTTCACCGAAAGCAGAAAAACGCGAGCGCAAGAAAGCGCCGAGCGGACAGTTAGGGGCGCGGAAATGCCCTGTTTATAAGGGCTTTTTTGAGCCGAATCGGGGCTGTTAGGGTAAATATACTAAAACCCCCGATTTCGGCTTTCTAACTGTCCACACAAAAATGAAAGGAAGATTTTTATTATGGAAAACAAACTGAAAACCGTGGATGCGGAAACGCTGTTATCCACACCGATGAACAAAACAATGTTCATCGTCGAAAACCTTATTCCCCAGGGCGTCAATGTCATCAGCGGTGCAAGCAAAATCGGCAAAAGCTGGCTGATGCTGTGGCTGGGTCTTCAGGTATCACAAGGTCTGCCCGTTTGGGGACTGGCGACACAGCAATGCGATGTGTTGTATTTAAGTCTTGAGGACACGCAGAGGCGCATTAAGGACAGGCTCTATAACCTGACCGACACAGCGCCGAGCAATCTGTATTTTGCCGTGATGTGCGGACTCATCGGCGGCGGACTGGAGGAACAGATTACCGATTTTCTGAATGACCACCCGAAAACAAAGCTTGTGATTATCGACACGCTTCAAAAGGTGCGAGACACCAAAGGCGGCGCCGGCAAGACGGGAATGTACGGAAATGATTACGACGATATTTCCTCGATAAAGCGAATCGCCGACGAATACAACATCGCCGTTCTTCTCGTTCACCATCTGCGAAAGCTGAAGGACAGCGACGATCCGTTCAATGAGGTCAGCGGCTCAACTGGAATTATCGGTGCGGCGGACACCAATTATGTGTTCAAACGCAAGCGAAGCACAAACGCCGCAACGCTTTTAGTCAGCGGTCGTGATATGGAATATCAGGAGCTGACCTTGCAGTTTAACAACCTTGTTTGGGAGCTGGTGGAGCGAAAAAACAGCGAGGATATTCACAAGGCAGAGCTGCCGAAATTTCTTTTTCGGGTGGTGGACTTTATGGAAAGCCGAGCCGAATGGGTAGGCACGGCAACCGAATTGCTTGCCGAAATGAAAGAGATCGAAACCACACCCAATGTGGTTACAAAGTACTTAGGGCAGTTTTCCTGCGAGGTGTTGGAGCCTGTGGGCATTGAGTACCGAACGAAACGCACAGGCAAAAGCAGGCTTATAAAGCTTATACGAAATGACGGCGGTGACGAAAATGACAGCGATTTCACTATATAGCAAAAAGCCCGTCACAACTGTCATTGCCGTCACAAAACTGCGGGAGGAGGTGAGATTATGCGAAGCAAAACGCTCGAAATCAATGTGCGAGTGACAGCTGCCGAAAAAGAAAAGCTCAGCGAAAACGCATTTTATTGCGGACTTTCTCTGTCGGAATATCTCAGAAGATTGGGGCTTGGAAAGAATGTAAAAGCCGCAACCGATGAGAAAATCTACAAGACTTTTCGGCTGGTTAGGCAACTGAAAAAGGATTTCGATTCACTCGAAAGAAGCGAAATTCTCTATCGGATTAACACAATAGAAAATTTACTTAAGTAATAAAACGAAGCGGAGAGTTTAGTCTGCACAATCTTTAGCAAGCAGACCGTTTGTACTCCCAAACGGTAAAAAACTTGTTAGGAAGTTTCCTAAAACCTCTTGCGGAAAGGAAAGATTATGAACAAAAGAATTAAAAAACAGTTTTGGCTGTCACCCAAGGACGCCGAAGAGCTAAAACGCAAGGCAGAGCTTGCCGGACTTACCGAAACGGCGGTCGTCCGATTGCTTATCCGTGGCTATGAGCCGAGAGAAAAACCGGACGGGCGTTTCTATGAAGCAATGCGGAATTTGTCCGTGATCGGCAACAACATCAATCAGCTTGCCGCCAAAGCACATACGCTGGGATTTATTGATGTACCGATGCTGAAAAACGAAGCAAACCGCTGGCACCGCTTTCAGGCGGACATTGAGGCGACCTTCTTACGCCCCGCCGAAAGCAAACTCAAATGGAAATAAGGAAAGAGAGGAAAACGACAATGAGAAAATCAGATTTTACTTTACCTACGCTGGACGATTTATTCACCACGCAGGAAATGCGGGAAGATGCAAAGTTGGAGCGTGTGCAGAATATTCCGCTTTTCAAACTGCACCCGTTCAAGGATCATCCCTTTAAGGTGCAGAACAACGAGGAGATGGAGCGAATGATTGAAAGCATCCGCAAGGTGGGCGCAATCACGCCTGCACTCGCCCGACCGCTGCCTGACGGCGGCTATGAGTTAATTTCAGGACATAGACGGCTTGCGGCGTGTCAGGTGCTCGGTATCGAGACAATGCCCGTCATCATCCGCGAGATGTCAGACGACGAAGCGGTGATTGCTATGGTGGACGCGAATTTGCAAAGGGAAACGATTTTACCCAGCGAAAAAGCATTTGCCTATAAGATGAAACGAGATGCACTAAATCACCAAGGTATTACTTCTCCCCAAGTTGGGGAGAAGTTGTTGACAGCAGAAAAGATAGGACTGGAGGGAGGTGACAGTCGAAACCAAGTACTGCGCTATATCCGCTTAACTTACTTAATCCCCGAACTGCTTTCAATGGTAGACGAAAATAAAATTGCTTTCAACCCTGCGGTGGAAATATCTTATTTAGAGCAATCGGAACAACAAGTATTGCTGGACGCTATGGAGCTAAACGACTGCACGCCGTCCCACGCACAAAGTATTCGCCTGAAAAAGCTGTCGCAGGAGGGCGTACTGGACGATCAGATGATTTATGCGGTGATGTCGGAGGAAAAGCCGAATCAGCAGGAGCAGATAAAGTTCAAGCGTGAGGATTTGAAAAAATATTTTCCGGCTGGTTATACCGACGAGCAAATGCGCCGGGACATCATCAAGGGCTTGGAACTGTTAAAGCGGCAGAGAGAACGCAACCGTGATGCACGCTGATTCGTATTGATACGAATACGGCAAAACAAATCGCACAGTGGAGAGAGCCCCAAACCGATGGTATACTTTATCCGTCGGTTTGGAGTTCTGTTCTGCAAATTCAATTTCAGGAGGTTAAATAAAATGGTAGCAGGACATTTATCCGTAAAGAACGGCAACTATTATGCCGTACTCAATTACAAAAACGCCGAGGGCAAACGAAAAACAAAATGGATTTCATTGGGATTGCCCGAAAAGGGCAACAAGCGCAAAGCCGAAGCCGAGCTTGCAAAGTTGCGGGCGGAATTTGAAGTTCCCGAGGAGGTGGGCGATTTAAGCAGCGATATGCCGTTCGCCGATTATCTTCTTGAATGGCTGGAAATTGCCAAAGGGCGGCTGGCTGTTGCGACCTATTGTTCTTATACGGCAATGATTAAAAATCCTATCGCCCCCTATTTTCGCAAAAAGAAGCTGACGCTTCGTGAACTTGAAGCAAGGCATTTGCAGATGTTTTATTCCGATCAACTCAAAAAGGTTAAAGCAAACACCGTCATTCATTATCACGCTGTCATCCATTCGGCACTCAAATATGCGGTGAAAACCGATATGCTATTGCAGAATGTGGCGGACAAGGTTGACCGACCGAAGAAAAACGACTTTCAGCCGGTATTTCTTTCAGCAGAGGAAATGCAGAAGATGTTTGAAGCACTCCGTGGAACAAGGCTGGAGCTTCCTGTACTGGTCGCCGCCTTTTACGGCTTTCGCCGTGGCGAGGTGCTGGGGCTGAAATGGGATGCCATAGACTTTGAACGTGGCACTATTTCGGTCAAGCGCACGGTAACGACAGTTTCTGTTGACGGAAAGCATAAGGAAATTGAACAGCAGTCGGCTAAGACAAAATCAAGCTTACGCACCTTGCCGCTTATCGGCAGCTTCCGTGACTACTTTATGCAGGTGAAAGAGGCTCAGGAGCTGAACAAGAAAATCTGCGGGAATTGCTACAACTACGAATACGACGGCTTTGTGTTCGTGGACGAAATGGGCGAGCGTATGAGAGCGCAGTATCTCACCTGTGCTTTTCCTAAATTCTTGGAGAAACACGGATTGCGCCGTATGCGCTTTCACGATCTTAGGCATAGCTGCGCGAGTCTACTGCTTGCAAACGGCGTACCGCTTAAGCACATTCAGGAGTGGCTCGGGCACAGCGATTTTACCACAACGGCAAATATCTATGCGCACCTTGATTACAGCTCTAAAATTACCTCAGCACAGGCAATGGAAACAGGGCTTGCTTTGCCCGAAAGCGGTGATTTCGGAAGTCGATGGGAGGATGGCGAAACCCAAATTTAGGAGAGCACAAAATGCGGTATGCTCTGACCACTTGTTTTTAGAAAAAGACATAAGAAAAAAGCCTGCAATCGGCTTGATTACAGGCTTTTTCGGTGGCGGAGGGTAAGGGATTCGAACCCTTGGTCCGGTATGAGCCGGACAACTGATTTCGAGTCAACTTCGTTTTCCAAAATATCAGAGACAGTCGTTTTTGTTCCTTCGATATCATTCAAAGCAACTACATTTTTTTATTACAAGCCTGCGCCTTGTTATTTATTCCAATAAATCTTTATACGCAACCGCAAAAACCTTTGCGAAAGCAGCTATTTCAATATCTGTTACAAATCGCTTGCCGCATTCTATTCTTTGAATGGCGTTTTTATCAATATCTATCCCCACTAATTGCATTTTGTCGGCCAATGCGCGTTGCGATATTTTCATCTCCAGGCGTAATTTTGCAATATTTTTTCCGCAGATATTATTAAGCCCTTCTTTTGTTTTGTTTATAAACATGAAATTTCCTCCTTTTTTGACATTTAGTTCTTGTCAATGATGAAATTATATGTTATACTATTTTGTGAAATGACATTCACACGATGTCATTTCATTAAAAATAATTAGGAGGAAGATTATGAAAAAAGTACTGTTCATCATTGTTGCTGCTGCAATGTGTCTGGCGCTATCCGCCTGCTTTGGAGAAGATGCACCCCAAAAAGAACAAGCAGAACCCACAGGACAAACAACCAGCGAACCTGCAAAGGTGAGCGAAGAAACCACCTTTGGTCTTAATGAAACCGCCGTATTCGAAGATTTAAAGTTTACTGCCAATGAACTCAAAGAATCCTAAGGCACAACGTTCTTTAATCCAGACTCAGGAAATGTTTTTGTTGGCGTAAAATTCACCATTGAAAACATTTCAGACGAAGAGCAATCGATCAGCTCGCTTTTGCTTTTCAACGGCTATGCCGACGATATCCAATGCGATTATTCCATTAGTGCCGCTTGCATATTTGAAGGAGGATTGAATGGCAGCATTGCGCCCGGTAAAAAAATAGTTGCTTGGTATCCGTTGGAAGTGCCGGAAAATTGGTCGACGATCGAATTATCGGTTAAGTCCGAGTGGTTGTCTAATAGCTCGGCGACATTTGTCTTTACAAAATAAGCGGCGGAAACCCGTTCCCCCGATCTCCTTTCATCCGTATCAGGCGATATTGACCTATGCCTTGAAAGGATCAAAACGAATAAGACAACCATCCGGCAGCCGCGCCGGACAAAAGGGCAGATTTTGCGAAAATACGCAGAATCTGCCCTTTTGTCTGCCTGAAAAAACCAAAAGACTCAGTCCATGATATAGTCATCCGTCTGGGCGGTGGTGCACAGATTATAGCAGTAGACCTGCCCCAGCTTGCTGCGGTCACACAGAAAAATCCGCTTCCTGCTTTGCTCAAACATAACCTTGCGCAGATGGGTTTCCTCAGCGGAGGCGTCGGTAATCAGTCCCTCCTCGGATACGCCCCGGCTGGAAAAAAAGAACAGATCCGCATTGAAATGGCGAACAAAGTCCGCCGCATATGCGCCCACATATGCGGAAGAATTATGCAGCATCAGCCCTCCGGTGCAGTAAACTTTATGGCTCAGGCGGGCAAGCTCCTGAGCGGTCTTGAGCCCGTTGGTCACAATCGTCAGCGCGCTGCGGGCCTACAGATGCCTGATCAGATACATCACCGTGGAGGACGCGTCCAGAAAAAGAACCTGACCGTTTTGCAGATGCTTTGCTGCCTGAGCGGCGATCCGCCTCTGGGCTCGTTGTTCTGCTGCTGGCGGACATAAAGCGGCAGCTCCTGGCTGATCCCCTCCAGCAGAACCGCCCCACCATGAAGCCGCTGGATCAGCCCCTGACGCTCCAGTTCATTGAGATCCCGGCGGATGGTGGCCTCGCTGACATAGAGGCGCCCGTCTGCGCCGCCTTCTGGAGGAAGTGCCCCGCTCCTGAGCGCAGCAAAAAGCCGTGCAGCAAAAAAGCGCGAAAGCGAAAGCTTTCACGCTTTTTCTTTTAACCGCCGAGATAGGCTTTTTTGATCGCGTCGCTTTTTGCCAGCTCCGCGCCGGTGCCGCTCAAAACGATTCTGCCCGATTCCAAAACATAGGCACGATCCGCCACAGACAACGCCATCTGCGCATTCTGCTCTACCAGCAGGATGGTGGTGCCGGCCTTATGCAGTTCCTTGATGATATCGAAGATCTGCTGCACCAGGATCGGAGAAAGACCCATGGACGGCTCGTCCAGCATCAACAGATGGGGCCGGCTCATCAGCGCGCGGCCCATGGCCAGCATCTGCTGCTCTCCGCCGGAAAGGGTGCCGGCGATCTGCTTGCGCCGCTCCATCAGGCGGGGGAACCGTTCATATACATCGGCAATACTGGCGTCGACCTCGCTGCCGGGGCGGGTAAAGGCGCCCATGCTCAAATTATCTTCTACCGTCATCTGCAAAAAGATCCGGCGCCCCTCCGGGACATGAGCCAGCCCCTGCGCCACGATCTTATGAGGCGGAACATTGGAAAGATCCTGATCCAGAAAGTGGATGGAGCCGGTCTTGGACCGCAGCAGGCCGGAAATCGTCTGCAAAACGGTGCTTTTTCCGGCGCCGTTCGCGCCGATCAGGGTAACGATCTCGCCGCTTTGCACTTCAAAGGAAACGTCCTTGATGGCGTGGATGCTGCCGTAATAAACATTGATATCCTGCACTTTCAGCATCGGCTCAACCCTCCTTCTTTTTGCCCAGATAGGCCTCGATAACCGCCGGATTGCCCTGAATCTCTTCGGCGGTGCCCTTGGCGATCACTTCGCCGAAATTCAGCACGCAGATCCCTTCGCAGATATTCATCACCAGGTTCATATCATGCTCGATCAGCAGGATGGCGATCTGGAAAAGATCGCGGATCTTTACGATGTTTTTCATCAGCTCCGCCGTTTCCGAGGGATTCATGCCGGCCGCCGGTTCGTCCAGCAGCAGCAGAGAGGGGTTGGTCGCCAGCGCACGAACGATCTCCAGCCGGCGCTGGGCGCCATAAGGCAGGGATCCGGCTTTCCAGTTTGCCATGTCCTGCATATCAAAAATGGAAAGAAGCTCCATCGCTCGCTCGTGGATCGCCTTCTCTTTTTTCCAGTACTTGGGAAGCCGCAAAATCCCCGCAGCCGCAGAATAGCGCTCCTGGTTGTGCAGGCCGACCTTCACGTTGTCCTCCACGCTCATATTGGAGAAGAGGCGGATATTCTGGAAGGTACGGGCGATCCCCATCCGGTTGATCTGCATCGTCGTTTTTCCGGCGGTATCCACGCTGTCCAGCAGAATGGTTCCGCGGGTGGGCTGGTAAACCTTGGTAAGCAGGTTGAAAACCGTAGTTTTTCCGGCGCCGTTGGGGCCGATCAGCCCGGCGATCTCCGTTCGGCCGATGGCCAGATTCAGATCATTTACCGCATGAAGGCCGCCAAAATCAACGCCTAAATGCTGGCACTCCAGGATCGGCGTTTTCCCCAGATCGCGCTCGGGGATAATGGAATGGCTGGGGACCGGCACCATTTTTGTTTTCTGAAAAGGATAGTTCATTCTTTTTCCGCTCCTTTCCGCTTAAAGATCCGGGCAAACCATCCCTTGAGGGTGGGGTTGTTGGTTGCCAGCATGATCAGAATCAGCACGATCGCATACACCAGCATCCGGTAATCGGAAAATTCCCGCAGCAGCTCCGGCAGCACAGTCAGCGTAGCGGCAGCGATGATCGAGCCCCACATCCGGCCCAGACCGCCCAGAACCACAAAGACCAGCACCAAAATAGAGGTGTTGAAATCGAACTTGTTTGCCATAATGGTATTCTGGGAAAGAGCGAAAAGCGTTCCGGCCGCGCCGGCCAGAGAAGCGGAGATGACAAAGCCCATCAGCTTATATTTCGTCACGTTGATTCCCACGCTCTCCGCAGCGATGCGGTTGTCCCGCAGCGCCATGATGGCGCGCCCGGAGCGGCTGTTGACCAGATTGAAAATGATCACCAGCGTGACCATGATGAGCAGAAACCCGGAAAGGAAGGTGGATATTTTTTCAATCCCGGTCACGCCCATCGGGCCGTTGAGCAGCATTTTTCCGTCCTGCATCGTGAAATTCAGATTCAGGAAGCTGCAATGAAGGCCGGTGCTGTCCATCCCGATATAAAGATTTGTGATGATGGATTTGATGATCTCACCAAAGGCCAGCGTCACAATCGCCAGATAGTCGCCGCGCAGGCGCAGAACCGGCACGCCCACCAGAACCCCGGCCACAGCGGCCAAAAGGGCGCCCATAATCATCGCGACCAACAGACGCAGGCCGCTGTTTGGGATCGCGCCTTCCAAAGCCGCGGCGGTAACGGCGCCGGTAAAGGCGCCGATGCTCATGAACCCGGCATGACCCAGGCTCAGCTCACCCAGCACGCCGACGGTCAGATTCAGCGAAAGAGCCATCACCACATAGGCGCAGACCGGAACCAGCTGGCCTTCCATCGTTGAGCTCAAGGCCCCTGTGCCGCTCATGACCTGAAAGACCACAAACGCAAGGATCACCCCGGCATAAACCAGCCAGTTGCTCTTTTTCATTTTACTGGTAAAAAACTTCTTCATACCGGCCACCTCACACTTTCTCCCGAATCTGCTTGCCCAGAAGACCGGTGGGTTTGATCAGCAGAACCAAAATCAGAACGGCAAATACAATCGCATTGGAAAGGCTGGTGGAAATATAGGCCCCGGCCATGATCTCGATAATGCCCAGCAGGATGCCGCCCAGCAGCGCGCCGGGAACCGATCCGATCCCGCCGAAAACCGCCGCGGTAAAGGCTTTGATGCCGGGCATGGATCCGGTTGTCGGAACCAGGGACGGATAGGTGGTGCAGAGCAGGACGCCGGCGACCGCCGCCAGCGCCGAGCCGATGGCGAAGGTGATGGAGATGGTACGGTTGACGTTGATCCCCATCAGCTGCGCCGCACCCTTGTCCTCAGAGCAGGCGCGCATCGCCTTGCCGGTTTTGCTCTTATCAATGAAAGCCGTCAGCAAAATCATGATCACAATACAGGCCGCGATGGTGACCAGCGTACTCACCGTGATGATCAGCTCCCCATCGAAGAGCTTAATCGCGGCGCCGTTGAAAATATCCGGGAACAGCTTGGGATTGGATGTCCAGAGCAGCTGCGCCGCGTTCTGAAGGAAATAGCTGACGCCGATCGCCGTGATCAGCACCGCCAAAGACGTTGCCTGGCGCAGGGGCTTATAGGCCAGCTTTTCGATCAGCGTGCCCAGAACGGTGCAGACGATAATCGCCAGCAGAAGACCCACCACCGGATGCAGCTGAAAGCTGGAAACGGCAAAAAAGCAGACATATGCACCCACCATGATGATATCGCCGTGAGCAAAGTTCAGCATTTTAGCAATACCGTAGACCATGGTGTAGCCCAGCGCAATGATCGCATAGATACTGCCCAGACTGATGCCGTTGATTAAATGATTCAAAAAAGACAACACGGTAACACCTCATTTATCAAATTGTGGGAGGCTGTCTGAAAAGCAGCAGAATTTCTGCTGCTTTTCAGACGCCCTCCCTCAACGGTAGAAATACAGGAAAGAGGGCTGCCGGTTTCGGCAGCCCTCCCGGTAAACTCCTTTAATCGTATGCCGCAAATCACATACCGACATAAGCGCCGTTCTGGATTACCATACCCTTCGGCGTTTTGGACACCGCACCGTCTGCGGTCCAGGTCATGTTCTCGCCGGTCAGACCGGAGAAGGTGAAATCAGAAGCGGTAAAGGCTTCGATCAGCATATCGCAAAGCTCCGTCGCGGTAATGTCGTAATTATAAGTACCGTCCTCGTTCTTCAGCGCCTCGCCTTCGTCCAGCGCCTGATAGATGGCGTAAACGCAATCATAGGCGTCGGCCGCGAACTGATTGGGGATCTCGCCATACTCTTCCTGATATTTGGCAACAAAGGCCTTGGTTCTCTCATCCTCAGCGTCGGCGTTGAAGGGAGTCAGCAGCATTACGCCCTCGGCCAGAGAGGTATCGAAGCCATCCATGGTCAGGATGCCGTCCATGCCGTCTACGCCGAAGAACTTGGGCGCATAGCCGATATCCTTCGCCTCTTTCAGAATCAGCGCGGCATATTCATAATACATGGGCAGGAACACCAGATCGGCGCCCGCATCCTTGGCGGCAGCCACCTGAACGGAGAAGTCCGTATCGGTATCGTCGGTAAAGGTGGTGGTGGAAACGATGTTCAGCCCCAGGGCTTCTGCCTCCAGCTTGAAGCTGTTGTAAATACCGGTGGAGTAGACTTCGTCGTTCTTATAGATGATCGCGATCTTCTCGCCCAGCTTCTGGCTGCTGATATACTCGGCAGAGGCCTTACCCTGGCTCGGATCCATGAAGCACATCTGAAAAACATTGTCCTTCCGCTCAACGTCCACAACGCCGGTCAGCGGATCGGCAACGCCGCCCAGAACATTGGCGGAGGACGCAGAGGGCGTCAGATAGAAGATATGATCTTCATTGGCTTCAACAGAAGTAGCCTCGCCCGGCTTAGTGGTAACGGAGCCCAGGCAGATCTGCATATTCCAGTCCATCAGGCTGTTGTATGCGTTCACAGCTTTTTCCGGATCGTGGGTATCGTCCTCATATTTCACTTCAAACTGGATCCCGCCCAGCGCGTTGATTTCCTCAACGGCGATCTTCGCCGCATTGTTCACGGCGTTTCCATAGATCGCGGCGCCGCCGGTCAGCGGTCCGGTACCGCCGAGCTTGATGGCGTCGTTCGTCTTTTCCCCGCATCCGGCGAAGCAGCAAAGCGCCATCACCAGAACGGTCAACAAGCATACAATCTTAGCAAACTTTTTCATCCCAGTTATACTCCTTTGCAAAAATTTCATCATTTCAGGAGGAGGAAAGAGCCGCGGCAGGAGCGCTTCCGACAGGCAGGCCGCAAGCTGCGCCCGCGTTGCTCCGCCGGCAAAACCGCCGCCGGAATTCCCGGAAAAGCACTTGTTCGCGCCGCTTTTCTCTTCTAAAATAATATTAGATTTATTCTAACATACGGCTTTTTTTCTGTCAATAGAATTTGAAATTTTTTGTAAACAATCGATGTATTTTTTTAAAACATGCCTTCCCCTGGAAACAGGCAAAAAAAGCGGCCCTCCTTCCGCGCGGCGGCGGAAAGACGGCCGTTTTTTTCAATAACCCAGTTCCTCGTTCACCAGAATCACCCGGATCCGCCCCCGCACCCGCTGGGGGCCGCTGATCAGATAATTGCAGCAGATCCGATCCGCAGCGGAGCAGCCCGCCGCAAGAGAACCGTCCGCAGCGATGCAGACGCCCTTTTCACGGCAATAGGTATTGCAGCTCAGCCGCACCGTATTTCGGGGCGCAGCAACGGTTTTGATCCGGCGGATCCCGGCCGTGCTATCAGCCACCAGCTTATTCACGCCGGCCACCACGATCACCGATTCCGGCCCGTAGACAAGGGCGGCGATGCGGTTGGAATTTCCGTCGGCATTCACCAGCTCCCCTTCCTCGGTAATGGCGTTTGCCGAGCAGAGATAAAAATCGGCGGAAAAGGTATCCCGGTAAACCTGCCGCACCTCCTCCGGCGTAATGCCGGGACGGGCGCGATCCAGATACCGGTATTTCCCGCTGCGCAGCAGATCGATCACCCCGGTTTCGGCCAGCGTGACCGAGCCGCCGCTGCCAACGGTCGATCCCGCCGGGATCAGCCGCTCCACCAGCGGCGCCACCTCCGCAGCCGATTGCAGGAAAGTGACCTCCATGCGGTTTTTCTTCAGATTTTCAATGGTTTTTTCGATACGATTCATGCAAATTCCTCCAATATCAAATCCAGCTCCGTCGCGTCACGCAGAACGTAAGCGCCGGTTTTCTTCAAAACATCCCGATGCTGGTGCCCCTTTTCGATCAGCGCGCAGGGACAGCCCAGATAGCGCGCCATCTCCCAGTCGGTGACCAGATCCCCGATCACCAGAACCTCTGCGGCGTTGATCCCGTGGCGCCTGAGATATTCCTCCGCCGCCTTTTCCTTGCCGCCCAGGGAATGATCCTTGCGGCCGACGATCGCGTCGAAATAGCGGGAAACGTCCCGTTCCTCCGCCTGCCTTGCCAAAAGCTCCTGATGGAGGGAGGAAAAAAGCAGCTGCCGCAGTCCACGGGCGGAGAAAGCCTCCAGCGCCTTGCGCACCTCCGGGAAAACCGGCCGGGGCAGCTCGGCGCACTCCCGCTGAAATTCAGCCGATACGTCGCCGAGCCGCTCCTGCTCCATATCAAAGCCGATCCCGGCATAAAACCGCTCCAGCGGCATCTCCAGATGGCGCGTGTACCACGCCTCCGTGATGGACGGAAGCCCGCGGCGCGCCGTCATGGCGTTGACAGCCTGAACCGAAGCCCCCAGGTCATCCATCACCGTTCCGTTGAAATCCCAGAGAATCGTTGTTATCATTTTCGCCTCCCCTGCGCGCCCCGCCAAAATCACCGGGCAAAAACGCGCAAAACAAAAAAGAGGAGCGGATGCTCCTCCTTGTTTGATTTACTTATCCAGATTGTATCTCTTCTTAAATCTGTCAACCCGTCCGCCGGTATCCACCAGCTTCTGCTTGCCAGTAAAGAAAGGATGGCACTTGGAGCAAATTTCAACACGGATCTCGCTCTTGGTGGAGCGTGTTTCAAAGGTATTGCCGCAGGCGCACTTCACGACAGCCGTATCATAGTTGGGATGAATCCCTTCCTTCATGGTTTTTCACCTCTTTTTCCGTTCAGACTTCATTACTTGGATTATATTATCATATCTCTCCGGCAAAATCAAGTGTTTTTTTAAAAATTCGATTTTTTTATTCCGGACGCGACGGCATAACCACCGTTTCACGATAAAGATATTCCTCCGGAACCGTAGCGTTGAACTGCCAGAGGGGCTGCAAATACACGTTATTTTTTTCCTGACGGGCGCTTCCGGTCACGTAAACGTCCCGGTTCAACTTGATCACACCCATGGAGCTTTCCCCGATCGCCATATCGTAGACGTCGGTAGCCACCTGGGTGGGCGTCAGGATCACGTCGTCGCCCAACCCCAGCTGACGGTCGCCGTTGGCGCCCCAGACGTAAAGGATCCCGCTGGCCGTAAGCGCGGCGCAGGAATTTTTGTTTACCGCGATCTTGACCACGCCGTCCAGAATCTTTTTATAGGTGGCATAATCCCGGTCGTCCCCCGTTCCCAGCTGGCCCTGATCGTTCCGGCCGGCGGAATAGACCTCGCCGTTTTTCGTCAGCACAATGCTGAAATACCGCCCCGCAGCCGCCTGCTTCACGCCGGTCATCAGTTTTTCGGGGGTGCTGGTCTGCGCCGTCGTCCGGTTTCCCATCTCCGAATAGCTGTTGTCCCCAAAGCCGTAGAGATTTCCATAGACGTCCACCGCCAGCGTATGGGTTTCGCTGGCGGAAACCGACGCCACGTCCTCCAGCACCATCGCGCCCTCCAGCCGGTTGCGGGAGGTTCCGTCCCCCAGCTTGCCGAAGGCGTTATATCCGGCGCTCCAGAGATCGCCGTCGTGCACATAAAAAAGCGAATTGGAGGTGGCGCTCACATAGGTGCAGTTTCTGCTGTAAACCTCCCGGTCAAAAACCGTTCTGTCCTTTTCATAGGTCAGATACTCAAAAGCGCCGGAAACCCGCAAAACGCCGCGCTCGCTCAGCGCCGCGATCAGATTCTCTCCCCCGGAGAGCTGCACCGCGTCCCGGGAAAAAAGCCCGGTCTGATAGGATTGAACCGTCGTTTCGTTCCCTTCTTCATCCTCCGTGGTCTGGCTGATCTGCAAATAGCCGTAAACATCTCCGTCCACGGTGCGGACATAGTAATCGTCGCCCAGGGCAAAAAGCTCTCCGGGCAGCGCCTGATATTTTGCTTCCGCCGCCCCGGATTCCGCGGTGTAAGCCTCCACCGGAGAGGTGGTGCTGATAAAGCTTTTCAGCTCCGAGGCGGAAAAATCGAGGAACCGCAGCGCCAGACCCACCAGCAGGAAAAGGCCTGCGGCAATGCTATAAAAGCTGCGGCGCGCCTTGATTTTTTTGCGCACCTTCAGGCTCTTCTTTTTGGTATTTTGCAGCAGCATCAGGATCAGCAAAAAGCCAAACAGCGCCGCAAAGGCAAAACTGATATGTCCGATCGTTTCCTGCATCAGCCCTCCGCCTCCTTTATCTCCGCGATCTCTTGAAAGCCGGAACCGTCGCTGAAGGTGCCCAGCTGGTAATAGCGCCGGTCGCCGGCGCCCATCAGCCTGCCTTCCTCCGTTACCAGCAGGGTGCAGTTCCCGCCGGCCGCCAGCTGAACGGCTTTACGGTGAACCAGCTTCGGCAGGGCGATGTTTCCGCCGTCCGTCCCCAGCTGGCCCAGATGGTTTTGCCCCCAGGCATAAACCTCTGTTCCGATCATGGCAAAGGCGCTGCGTCCGCCTGCGTAAACAGCCGTTACGCCCTCCAGGTCGATTTGCCCGAATTTTATCTCCGGCGCCGCGGAAACAGCGTTCTCTTCCGCCGCCTCTGCTGCATCGCCGGTTTCCTCTTCGCTCTCCGGCTCACGTCCGAGCTGCCCGAAACAGTTGCTGCCGGCGCTCCAGAGGGTACCGTTGTTTTTCAGGACAAGAAGAAAATCCTCTCCGGCGGCAAGATCGACGCAGTTGCCGGTCAGCAGCACCGGCGCCGCCTGCGCCTCTTTATGCCCCAGGCCGAACTGGCCGTAGGCATTGCTGCCGACCCCGTAGACCTCTCCGGATTCATTGAGATAGTAAAGGGATCTCCCGGTGACGACCACCTTGGAAACCTGCGCCGCCATCCGCTGGGAGGTATCGGTGACCCGCTCGGCAGAACGCCCCATCTGGCCGTATGTGTTGACGCCGACCACATAGAGGTTGCCGCTTTCCTTCAGGATGGCGCCCGCCGTTTCGGAAAGGGCGATATCCCGCACCTTTCCCTCCACCTCCACAAAGCTCTCGACATATTCGGCGCTTTGCCCGGGGATCAGGGAATTGGTGTTGTCGCCTTTGGCATAAAGGACATGATCTGTCGTCAGCAGGTAGATGGTATCGCCTGCCGCGCAGATTTTCTGGACGTTCTGATAGATTTTTCCGCTTTCGTCCAGCGCCGTCATCTGGGTTGTGCCCCAGCCATAGAGATCGCCGCTTTCCGTCACGGCGAAATTACAGCCGGTTCCGCAGGCCACGCCCGCCACCTTGCCGGTAACAGACGCAGGGGTCATCGTTTCCTTCTCCGATTCGGAGGAGGAAAGCTCCCGTTCATGGCTGCGGTTTTCCAGATAGACAGTCAGCCGCGTTCCCAGCAGCGTACCGCCGAGAACAACGGTGATTCCCGCCACCATGATCCAAACCGCTACGGGAGAAACGGCGCCGGTTATTTTGCGCCAGAGCACCCGGATGGGATTGGTTTCACCGGTCACGCCCTTTGCATTGGGCAGAAAGCATACCACCACCAGGCCGATCAGGCCAAAGAACAGCCCCAGCCAGCCCCAGCGCCGCCGCCGGCCCTTCAGAGCTGCGACTTCCACGGTAAAGAACACGCAGGTCACCGTATAAAAGTAAAATAGAACCAGCAATACGATTCCGAGAAAATTCACGCTGCGATCCCCTTCCTTTCAGACAACACGGGATATTGTATCAAACTTTTTCGTCCATTACAAGTCTTTTCCGCCCCGCCGGCGGAACCGGATCAGGATCTGCCGCGCCATGAAGGCCATTGCCACGCCCAGAGCGGCGCCCAGCAATACGTCCGACAGATAATGGACGGAAAAATACATCCGGGAAAACCCGATCAGCCCGGCCAGAACCAGCGCCGCCGCGCCCCACTTCTTATGGTATAAAAAGATGGAGCACGCCGCGGCAAAAGAAGACGCCGTATGGCCGGAGGGGCAGGAATAACCGCTTGGTTCCGGGATCAGAAGCGGGATCTCGGGCCAGAGGGTAAAGGGCCGCGGGCGCTGGATCACATTCTTCAAAAAGACTTCGCCGAGCAGAAAGGCGGCCAGCATCGCGATCCCCATCGTCTGCCCGACTCTTCTGGTTTTTTTGAAGCACAGCAGAAGAAGGGCGATCAGGATCCATCCGGCGCCGTATTCGCCGAAAAAGGTGATGCCTTTCATCAGGGGCGTCAGCCAGTCGGCGACCAGCGTTTCGCGGATCCATTCGATTATCCTGACGTCAATCTGCTGCAATCTTGTCTTCCTCCTGCCGGTTTATCGGGAAAAGAATCGTTACCACCGTTCCCACGTTCACCTTACTCTCGATCTCCAGGGAACCGCCGTGCAGCCGCATGATTTCATCCGAAACCCCCAGCCCGATTCCGCTTCCCCGTTTCTGGCTCCTGCCTTTATAAAACATATCCTTGATATGAGGAAGGTCCTCTTCGCTGATCCCTTCCCCGAAATCCTGCACGATAAACAGCGCATGATCGCCTTTGATCCGCGCCGCAATTTCGATGCGCCCCTCCCGATGAGAATGCTTGATCGCATTGTCGATCACGTTGAAAAAGACCTGCTTCACCCGATCCTTGTCCACCAGCGCGGGAATGGATTCCTCCTCCGGCACATATTCGATGAGGATCTCTTCGCTTCTGGCCCGCTCACTCATCATAAAGACGGTTTCCTCAAATTCCGCCAGCAGATCGCACTGCTCCACCGAAAGCTTCATCGAACCGTTCTGCATCCGCGACATATCCAGAAGCTCCTCCACCATTTTGGAAAGCCGCTCCGTTTCGCTGTAGATGATCTCCACGCCGCGGTGGGTGGTTTCGTCCATATTTTCGCCCACCGCCAGCATGGTTTCCGTCCAGCCGCGGATGGCCGTCAGCGGCGTGCGCAGCTCATGGGATATCGATGAGATGAACTCGTTTTTCAGCCGCTCGTTTTGGGAAAGCTCCTCCGCCATGGTGTTGATGGTGCGGCAGAGCTCGCCGATCTCGTCGTTCTTATTGACCTGCTTGACCCGGGCGGTCATATTGCCGTCGGCAATTTCCCGGGCCGTTTCATTGATGAAGCCCACCGGCACCACGATGGACTTGATAAAATAAATCCCGGTCACGGTGGTGAGCAGGATGATCAGAAACCCGATCGCCACGATGATCAGATTCATCTGCATCAGAGCCTGATCCACCTGCCGCAGGGAGGCCATCATCCGCACCGTTCCCACCATGATCCCATCGTCGGTATAGAGCGGAAGGGAAACGCTGACCACCCGTTCGTCGGAGGCGGCGTTGTAGCCGATCCAGCTGGAGGTCTTTCCGGTGCGCGCCTGCAAAAGATCCGGCGTTTCATTGAGCGTTTCAATGGCAAAGCCGGTAGAGGAAAAAACCAGGCTGCCGTTCATGGAAATCACCTGCATCTCCATGATGCTCTTATCCTCAAAATCCTCCACCATCACCATAAAGCCGGTGGAAACGCTATGGTATTCCGGATAGATATGCTTCTCAAAATACTTGGCCATATATTCGCCGCTGGCCTTGAGCGTGCTGGTGCAGTTGCTGTAGTAAAAGCTCTTGATCACCGCGCAGAGCACCGAGAAGACCAGAACCACCACCAGAAAAATAACGCCGAACACGTTGATCAGCCACCGGCGGGTGATGCCGGTAAAAATATGCTTCTGCGCCATTTCGGCCAGATTCTTTATTTTGCCCGCCAGATCCCGCGCGGCACGGCCCAGCTTTTTCGCCCAGCTTTTCGGTTTTTCAAAAAAACGCTTATTCATTGCCCCAGCGGTATCCGAAGCCCCAGATCGTTTGAATGAATTTCGGGGCGGAGGGATTTTCCTCGATCTTGATCCGCAGGCGCCGGATGTTCACGTCGACGATTTTATGGCGGTCGCCGGCAAAGGCGTCGCCCCAGACGGTTCGGAAAAGCTCTTCCCGGGAGAAAGCCTTGCCCGGATTCTCCAGAAAGATTTTCATGATCTGAAATTCCACCTGGGTCACGTCGATCCGCTTCCCGTCCTTATACAGCCGACGGCTCTTGACGTTTAGGGAAAAGGGTCCGTCCTTCAGCTCGTCGCCGCTCTCCGTCTGCACGCCCTTCATCATCTGCACCCGGCGGTAAAGGCTATCGACGCGCACAATCAGCTCCAGGGGAGAAAAAGGCTTGGTCACATAATCATCGGCGCCGTTCATCAGGCCGGCCACCTTATCCGTTTCCTGGGTTTTCGCCGTCAGCATCATGATGCCGATCTTCTGATTGGAGGCGCGAATGGTCTTGCAGACCTCCAGCCCGTCGATCCCGGGGAGCATGACATCCAGAACCGCGATATCGATATCGGGATTCCGGTCGAAAAGAGCCAGCGCCTCCTCGCCGGTGGACGCCTCCAGCGTTTCATACCCGGCGCGCTGCAAATTCAAAACAACGAAAGCGCGGATCGCCTCTTCGTCTTCCAGTATCAAAACCTTTTTCACGACAAACCTCCTAATTGATGACATCAAAAAGACCATAGACCCGGGCATAATTGATGCCCATGGAATTTTCTTCGCAATAGATGATATAAACATGATCGCTATCGGAATAAAGCTTGCTCCATCCGGCCTCCGCCTGACTTTCGGTATATTCCGTCAGACTGCATACGCGGATGGTGAAAAGCGCTTCGCCCTCCACCGTTTTAAAGACAAAGGAGCGATTCTCATCCTCCGCCCGCTCGACCGTGACCTTGCCGTACCAATCGTCGGGATAATCCACCGAAAAGCCCTCGGTGACGTCCACAAACGAATGGGAAACCGGGGTCAGGGTCTTGCCGTCGAAGGAATTCCAGCAGATCAGATAAAGATGCTCCTCCACCCCGCTGCGCAGATAGGAGGGCAGCGCCTCTTCCACCGGGATTTCCGGCACGCCGTCGTGATCGATATCCTGGC
The DNA here is from genome assembly GCA_944387895.1 of uncultured Clostridia bacterium. Classification (GTDB taxonomy): domain Bacteria; phylum Bacillota; class Clostridia; order Oscillospirales; family QAKW01; genus QAKW01. The sequence continues at coordinate 17,201 of CALXGQ010000011.1, read as the reverse complement.
AGCTGATCGCCGTATACCGCAGCGACGACGCCTCCGGCTGGTTCAAAAGCTCATTGGTCAGCCTGCCCTGCTCGTCGATGGCCAAAACCTCCGTGAAGTACTGGCCGTTTTCCAGCTGCTCGTCAACATAGACCGCCTGATCGTTCTCGCTCGTAACCGCAGAGGTCAGCGCCAGATAATCCACCGCCCTGCCATACATCGCCACCGTATTCACCAGCCCGATCACGCCGTTCTCCGCGCCGATCAGGGAGGCGGTAACCGCCTTGGTGGCGGAATTGCGGCTCATCACCAGCAGCCGGGCCGGCTCGCCTTCCATCATGATGAACCGGGTATAAAGCCCGGTCTGATAGCTCACCGCTTCGCCGTTTTCCATGGAATAGACGTTATAGCTCCCCTCAGCGTCGGATAAATACTGCCATCCCACAACGATCTCCGAAATCCCGTTGGCGTCCAGATCGCCGAAGGCCACCCGCCCCACAGACGCCGCTTCGCTCTCCACCTTGCAGAGCATCGTCCAGTTGCCGCTCTGGTTTTGCATCACCAGAAAGCTCAGCTTGCCGTCGGATCGGGTGGGGCGGTAAAAGCAAACGCCCTCCGTTTCGCCGTCGCCGTTGAGATCTACCGAAATAATGCCGGTCCGGTAAGAGCCGGCCAGCGGATAGACCAGTTCATATTCCTCACCGATGGTGTTTTTGATCGCCTTGTTCAGCGCCTCGCGGCCGACGCTCAGCGCCGGCGGGGTCAGAAGGGCGCTCATTTCACCGCCTGCAAAAGAGCAGCCGGTCAGCAGCAGGGTCAGGCTCCCTATCAGCAATAATAAAAATCTTTTCATAAACATCCTCGTTCGCCGCCTTTTGAGATCCGATTGATTCCCGGACGGTTATTTATATATTATAATAGACGGCGGGTAAAATTGCAAGACCTCTGAAGAAAATAGAACGGGCGTTTGCACATTCCTAATAAAAAATTTGAATTTTCCGAAAAAGCTATTTACTTTTTTCAAAGAGTATAGTATAATACAAAAACGTCAGTTAACCGAGCTTAGGCACGCGCCTCTCACCGGGCGGCGCCCCGGTTCGGCTGGACAAATCTGAAGAAAGGTGAGTAAACGCTATGTTGAAGAAGGATGTAAAGAACTCCGTCATCGCCGCAAACAAGCTGCACGATACGGATACCGGTTCTCCTGAGGTTCAGATCGCTATTCTGACTGCCCGGATCAATGAGCTGACCGAGCATCTGAAAAAGAACCCCAACGATCATCATTCCCGCCGCGGCCTGCTGAAAATGGTCGGTAACAGAAGAAATCTTCTGAACTACCTGATCAAAGTCGACATCAACCGTTACCGGGCGATTATCGAAAAGCTCAATATCAGAAAGTGATCAAAGCAGGTGGAAAAAGGGCGCCGCAAAAGCGCTCCTTTTTCCGCCTCTTTCCCATTTTAAGAGCGGCATATTTAGCAGTTAATCAAAGGGCTCCGACCCCGAAGCCTTTCGATTAAGTGCTAAAAACGTCCTCTTGAAATGGATTATTTTTTCAAAGTAAGGAGTAATTTTGCGATGTATGAAAACCACAAGATTTTTAAAACCGAATTTGCCGGCCGCACGCTGACCGTTGAAACCGGCAAGTTTGCCCAGCTGGCCAACGGCAGCGCGCTGGTGCGGTACGGCGGAACCGTCGTTCTGGCCACCGCCACCGCCTCCGCCAAACCGCGGGACGGGATCGATTTCTTCCCCCTTTCCGTTGATTTTGAAGAACGGATGTATGCCGCAGGCAAGATCCCCGGCGGATTTCTGAAAAGAGAGGGCCGTCCTTCCGAAAAGGCCATCCTCAGCAGCCGCGTGATCGACCGCTCCATCCGTCCGCTTTTCCCGAAGGATATGCGCAACGACGTCAACGTCAACCTGATGATCCTGGCCGTCGATCAGGACTGCATTCCTGAAATCGTCGGAATGATCGGCGCCTCCATCGCCCTTTCCATCTCCGATATCCCCTTTGCCGGCCCCATCAGCGGCGTATCCGTCGGGCTGGTCGACGATGAAATCGTCATGAATCCCACCGAGGAGCAGCGCGCCCGTTCCCTGATGGCGGTAACGGTCGCCTCCACCGAGAAAAAGGTCACGATGATCGAAGCCGGCGCCAAAGAGGTGCCGGAAGAGAAGATGCTGGAAGCGATCATGGCCGGCCACGCCGTCAACGTGGAGCTGATCCGGTTCATCAACACCATCGTTGCCGAAATCGGCCGTGAAAAATTCACCTTTGATTCCTATGAAGTGCCCCACGAGCTCTTTGACGCCGTAAAGGAATACGCCGAGGAGATGACCAAGGAGGCGCTGCATACGGCGGATAAACTCACCCGCGACAACAACATCAAGGCGGTTGCCGCCAAGGTTCACGAGCGTTTCGATGAAGAGCTGGGCGAGGACGCCGGCCAGCTGGACGAATGTCTTTACAAGCTTCAGAAATATATCGTCCGGAACTGGATTTCGGAAGAAGGGAAGCGGGTCGACGACCGGGGGCTCAACGATATGCGACCCCTCTGGGCGGAGGTCGATCTGCTGCCCAAGGTACACGGCTGCGGGCTTTTTGCCCGGGGCAAAACCCAGGTTCTCACCGTCTGCACCCTGGGCATGATCAGCGAAGCGCAGATGCTGGACGGGCTGGATAACGTCGATTCCAAGCGCTATATCCATCACTACAATATGCCCGGTTTCACAGTGGGCGAAGCGAAGCCTGCCCGGAGCCCCGGACGCCGCGAAATCGGCCACGGGGCGCTGGCGGAGCGGGCGCTGGAGCCGGTGATCCCCTCTGTTGAGGAATTTCCCTATACCATCCGGCTGGTTTCCGATGTTCTCACCTCCAACGGTTCCACCTCTCAGGGCGCCATCTGCGGCTCTACGCTGGCTTTGATGGACGCGGGCGTGCCCATCAAAGCGCCCGTTGCGGGAATCTCCTGCGGCCTGATCACCCGCCCCGACGACACCTTTGTCACCATGGTGGATATTCAGGGCATCGAAGATTTCTTCGGCGATATGGACTTTAAGGTTGCGGGCACCAAAAAGGGCGTCACCGCGATTCAAATGGATATCAAGGTCGACGGTCTGACGGAAGCCATCATCAAGGAGGCGCTGATCAAAACCCGCGACGCCCGCTATCATATTCTGGATCAGGTCATCACCCCCGCCATCGCAGAGCCCCGCGCGGAGGTCAAGGATTGGGCGCCCAAGGTGATCACCTTCAAGATCCATCCCGATAAGATCCGCGAGGTCATCGGCACCGGCGGCAAGGTGATCCAGAAGATCGTTGCCGATACCGGAGCCAAGATCGATATCGAGGACGACGGCTCCGTATTCATCTCCGCCTCCAATCCCGCCGCCTCCAATCAGGCGCTGGAGATCATCAAGGGGATCGTCTTTGAGCCGGAGGTCGGGCAGATCTACCGCGCCAAGGTCGTCAAGATCATGGACTTCGGCGCCTTTGTGGAATTCGCGCCCGGCAAGGAAGGCCTGGTTCACATTTCCAAGCTGGATAAAAAGCGGGTTGAAAAGGTGGAAGACCTGCTCAGCGAAGGCGATGAAATCTGGGTAAAATTCATGGAGATCGATTCCAAGGGACGGTATAATCTCTCCCGCAAGGACGCGCTGATCGATATGGAAAACGCGCAGAAAGCCGCCCAGAACAACGAATAAACACCGATGCGGAGAAGTCTCCTCTTCTCCGCATTTCTTTTGAAAGAGGCAGGATAAGACGATGATCAAAACCATTCTCTGGGATGTCGACGGCACGCTTTTGGACTTTGTCCAATCCGAAAAATACGGCATCCAAAAATGCTTCTCCCTTTTCGGGCTGGGGGAATGCAGCGCAGAAATGCTCCGCCGCTATTCCGCCATCAACAGCGCATGGTGGAAAAAGCTGGAGCAGGGCTTATGCAGCAAGCAGGAGGTTCTGGAGGAGCGGTTCCGCGCATTTTTTCAAGGTGAAGGCATTTCCTTTTCCCGGATCGAGGCCTTTAACCGGGCTTATCAGCAGTATCTGGGCGACGTTGCCTTTTTTCAGGAGGGCGCCGCGGAAACCGTGGCGGCGCTGAAAGGGCGGTACCTGCAATACGCCGTTACCAATGGAACTGCCGACGCCCAGCAGCGCAAGCTGAAGAAAAGCGGGCTGGATCAAATGCTGGACGGCGTTTTCATCTCGGAGAAGATCGGATATGAAAAGCCGGACGTCCGGTTTTTCAACGCCGTTTTTGCCGCCATTCCCAGCCCCCGGGAGGAGTGCGTCATCATCGGGGATTCGCTGACCGGCGATATGCAGGGCGGCATCAACGCCGGGATTACCCACTGGTGGTATAATCCCGGAAAAGCCGCGGCCGACCGGCCGGTAGACCGCATCGCCACCTCTCATTCGGAGATCCAGGACTGGCTGCTTGCATAGAAAAAAACGGATCGGCTTCCTTTTGGAAGCTGACCCGTTTTTTATTTTTTCAAGACCCAAACCTGCATATCGTCGGCGCCGCGATTGGCAAACGCATAATAAGGGATGTAGCGCAGCAGGCAGGACGCCGCCTCCTCCGTCCAATAGGGGGCGTAAAGCGCTTTCTGTCGAAGCAGCGGGCTTGATACCCATGAGCTGATCCCCGTAGTCCGGGGAAGGGTTCACCTCCGCGCCGGCGCGGAACGCCTGAGCCGCGCGCCAAACAGTTTTCTGCTGCTTCCGGCAGGAAATCGTTGTTCAGCGCCTGAACCGCGCCAAGCTGCTCCTGCAAACCACCGACTGGACCGTCAGCCGCATCCCTCTGGAGCTGGGGTATCCGGACGCCAACCTCTTTGAAAAATTTTTCCGCTGCCACACCGAAACAACGCCGAGCGCATACCGCAGCAGCTTTTCCCGGCTGCATACCAACCACCGATAGCGCGAAAAAACCGCCCTCATGGAAGAGGGCGGTTTTGATTCCGTAAAGCAGAAATCCTTATTTTTGTTCCTTTGCGTTTCTTGCCGCTTCCAGCTTCGCCTGGCGCCGGTTGCGCACCTCTTCGGAAATCGGCTGGATCTCCCCTGCGGCCTGAAGGGCCTGACGGGTCAGAAGGGGGCCGAACAGCTCATAGACCAGAACGGCAAAAAGCGTAATATTGCGGATCAGGCTGCCCGCCTCGCCAAGCTGCATGGCGGTTGTGCTCATGCCCAGCGCCACGCCCGCCTGAGGCAGAAGGGTGATGCCCAGATATTTGCAGATCTGGGGAGAGCACCGGGTCAGCTTCGCGCTGACATAGGAGCCCAGATATTTGCCCGCCGATCGAAAGACGATATAGATCAGGCCGATGGCCGTGATCACCAGATCGGTAAAAACGCTCAGTTCCAGCTCGGCGCCGCTGATGACGAAAAACAGGGCAAAGAGCGGAGAAGTCCATTTATCGGAGGCGGTCATCAAATCGGCGGAAAGCGGGCAGATGTTGCAGAATACCGTTCCCAGCATCATACATACCAGCAGAGAGGAAAACTGGATCTGCACCGATCCGACGCGGAATTCCATCATGGCCAGAGAAGCGGTGAGAAAAACCAGAGCAATGGTCAGGTTCAACCGGTTGGTATTGGAATTAAAAAGCTTTTCCAGCTGGGTCAGGATCCAGCCCATGATCGCGCCGAGAAGCAGGGAGCAGACAATTTCGATCATCGGATTAAGCAGAATGGAAACCATATCCAGCTGCCCGCTGACCATGGTTTTGGCCACGCCGAAGGAAATGGCAAACACCACCAGGCCAACGGCGTCGTCCAGCGCAACGATCGGCAGCAAAAGCTTTGTCAGAGGGCCTTTCGCCTTATACTGGCGCACCACCATCAGCGTGGCGGCCGGCGCGGTGGCCGCCGCTACTGCGCCCAGCGTGATCGCCTGGGCGATGGAAATTTTATCCGGAACAATAAAATGTGCCGCGATCAGCGCAGCGTCAAGAAGAAGCGTGGCGGTCAGCGCCTGAACAATCCCGATGATCAGCGCCTGCCGCCCGGTTTTTTTCAGATCGCCGATCCGGAATTCATTGCCGATGGAAAAGGCGATAAAGCCCAAAGCGACCTCTGAGATCAGCGAAAGACTGCTCACCGCTTCCATAGAGGAAAAGCCCAACCCGGGCAAAAGATCCAGCGCGCCCAGGCAATAAGGGCCGATCAGCACGCCGGCGATCAGATAAGCCGTTACCGAAGGCAGCCGCAGCGGCTTGAAAAAACGGGTCATGATCAGCCCGGCCAGCAGCGCAACAGAAACAGACAACAACGTATTCAAAAATACCCCTTCTTTCTCCATGCATCCCCAACGGGTCCATTCCAACAAAAAAACAGCCGCTCCCCGGCTGCTTTTACGTTTGGAGCGGGTGACGAGGCTCGAACTCGCTACCTCGACCTTGGCAAGGTCGCGCTCTACCAGATGAGCTACACCCGCATATACCGTTGCTTCGCGACGTGATTTATTATACAAGATCATCCTGCAAAAGTCAAGCATTTTTTCAAAAAAAATAAGGGCTTTCCGGAGCGTCGGATCGGCGCTCCGGAAAGCCTCAAACTCAGATCTCCAGCTTCCCGACGGTGATGATGCCATCGGTTTCTTCCTCTTCGTTCCAGTAAAAGGTCACCGTATCCCCCGTATTGAGCATAACGGCGCGGTCGTCCGCCGCCATGCTGAGAGCAAAGGTAAGATCGCTCCCCTCCAGGCGGAAATAATAGTGGGTATTCCCCTCCAAAACAGCGCTGCGGATCTCGGTAATCACCCCGGTGACGCTGGCCTGCTCCTCCGTTTCCGGCTGGCCTTCAATCAACCCGGAATCCGCCAGCTTTTCCACATACAGCTGCTGGCACTCCTCCACCGTGGACGCCGCCACAACGATCTGATACTGCCGGACGTTCACCATCGCATACATTTTTACCAGATTGCCGGCGTCTTTGAGCGCCATGAAATAGGTGGGCTCATCTAAAATATTCAGCAGCAGCGGGAAGGTCGCCGTATAGCGCATTTCCTGCACCTGGCCTTCGGCCGAGGTCATGGCCGAATATTCCTCCGCTCCGGCGATGGCGTAAAATTTCGTTTCCTTCGTCCGCTGATTGGAGAGAATAAAGCCGATATTCGATTCGTCCGCAGCCATGCTGGTGATACCGGTATACATATATACGTCGTCGCCCTGGGCCATATAGTTATAGCCGTCGGTGGTGACCCGACAATCCTTCTGGGCAAAAACGGAATTCCAAAAGCCGTTGACCAGGGTGCCGTAATAGTTATACTGCTCAATAATCAGCTCCGCCGTATAAACGCGATCCACCCAGTCCGGGACTTCGGAAACGTCATAATACTGATGCTCGCCCGTCACCGCGTTGACCAGCACCGCGCCTTCTATATCCCGGCCGTTATAAAGACCGATGTTGTAGGAATAGGTGGGGCAAATCCAATAGGGAACGCCCTCCTCATTGATTTCAAAATTGTAGGCGGCAAAGATCTTGGTCGGATAGCGGAACCGCAGATAGCGCTGGAGGTTCCGCCCAAAATGCTCGGCGGTGGAGTACTTCATTCCCTCCTCCAGCCGAACCAGCTCCACCTCCTGCGTCACCATATCGATCAGAAGATAGCCCGGGATCCCCTCCTGCACATTGGAGAACCATTTGAACACATCCGCATAGGCCAGCGGCGTTACCCGCACCGGACGGGCCTGGTAATTGATCTGGGTATAGTTATCCATCACGCTGAACTGGCTGACCATATCGGAAAGCTCCCCCATCTTGCGGTCGCCCAGCTTCTGGGCAGAGGAGCGATCCAGCCGCGGGATATTATCGAAGGTAATCGCCGAAACGTCGGTGGCGAAATCCCCCTCCTCCACCGTCAGCAGCGCGCGATATCTTTTGGCATTGAAGATTTTAGCGCCGCAGATACTGCCGATGATGCCCACCAGAACGCAGAGAATCACGATCCCCAGCAGCACCTTGATGGTTTTGGGGACGCCGGAGAAGCTGCGGATATCCTTGACCTGCACAACGGTGGAGCGAGCCCCCAGCAGCAGAAACATCACGCCGTAGACGGCGCAGAGAGAAATAATAAATCCCAGCAATCCGCTGTTGTGAATGTTCAAGGCCGGCAGAGTGAAATAATAAACGACCGCGCCGAAAAGCAGGGTTACTCCCGCGCTGATCAGGTGTCTTTTTGCATTCTTCATTGTTGCTTTCCTCACTTTTCTGTAATTTCAATGGTTTCCAGCGCCTGTTCCACCAGCCGCTCCACCTCAAGCCGGGATTCCTCCTGCTCGATCTGGCGGAGAGTCGGCTTGGTCTTGGGATGCTTGGGCGTAAAGACCGTGCAGCAGTCCTCATAGGGCTGAATGGAGGTTTCAAAGGTCCCGATCCTGCGGGAAATGCGCACGATCTCTTCCTTATCCATCCCGATCAGCGGGCGCAGAACCAGCGAATCCGTTACGCTGTCGGTCAGCTGAAGGGCGTCCATCGTCTGGCTGGCGACCTGCCCCAGGCTCTCGCCGGTGATCAGGGCGCCGCTGCGGGTACGCCGGGCGATCTCATGGGCGATGCGCATCATGAACCGCCGCATGATCACCGTAAAATACTCCTCGTTGCAATGATCCCGGATCGCTTCCTGCACCGCGGTAAACTGCACCGTCGTCACCTTCATGCCGGGGCAATAGACCCGCAGCTCTTCAGCCAGCGCCAGCACCTTCTGCTTTGCCCGTTCCCCGGTATAGGGCGGGCTGAAAAAGTGAACGGCTGTCAGCTTCACGCCGCGCTTGGCCATCATATAGCCCGCCACCGGACTATCGATCCCGCCGGAAAGAAGCAGGCAGGCGCGGCCATTGGAGCCATAGGGCATTCCGCCCGCGCCGGGCACCCGAACCGCATGGACGTAAGCGCCGAAATCCCGCACCTCGACGGTAACGGTAACGTCCGGATGATGAACCTCCACCCGGAGATGGGGAAACCGCTCCAGCAGAACGCCGCCGATCTCGCTGCAAATTTCCGGAGATTTCAGCGGAAAACGCTTATCGCTGCGCTTGGCCTCCACCTTAAAGGTTTCCGCCTCGCCGAGAGGCCCGGCCAGGCATTCCACGGCGAGAGCCTTGATGCTCTCCATATCCTTGGGGCAGACATAGGCCATGCAGACGGCCGCAAAGCCAAAAACCCGCTGGGTCCGTTTAAAGGCCTCCTCCATATCGGCGCCGGACAGGCTGCGGACATAGACGGTAGACTGCGCCATGCTGATCTCAAATGCGCCGAGATCCTCCAAAGAAGCCTTCAGATTCTGCATCAGAATCAGGTCGAACCGGTTGCGGTTCAAGCCCTTTAAAACAATTTCCCCGCATTTTGCCAAAATAATCTGTTCCACGTTTTATACATCCTTGTATCGTTTTTGAATTTTTTCCGGCACCTCGGCCAGGGCGTCCATCAGGGCGTCCACCTCCTGTTCGGTGTTCTCGATCCCGAAGCTGATCCGCAGCGCGCCCATCACCGTTGCCTCATCCAGGCCCATTCTGCCCAGAACCGAGCGTTCCCGCCCCTTTCTGGCGGAGCAGGCGGAGCCCTGAGAAACGTAGATTTCCCGGCTTTCCAGAAAATGCAGCACGTTTTCTCCCAGATATCCCATGCAGGAAACGTTCAAAATATAGGGCACTCCGTCCGCCGGGGAATTGATCTGCAAAAACGGCAGCGCCGCCGCCCGCGCAAGAAACCGGGCGCGAAGCCGCTCAAACCGCGCCAAATCCTCCTTCTGATAAAGGGCGACTGCCGCGGCGAACCCGGCCGCAGCGGGGCTGTTGTAGGTTCCCGGCACCCGCCCGCCTTCCTGATCGCCGCCATACAAAAGATTCTTCAGCCGCGTACCCTTGCGCAGATACAGCGCGCCGATCCCCTTGGGGCCTTTCAGCTTATGGGCGGAAACGGAAAAGCTATCGCATTTCAGAGCGTCGACCGAAAGGGAGATCTTCCCGAAGGCCTGAACGCCGTCGACATGAAAATGAGCGGGCGCTTTTTTGCGGCGGATAACCCCCGCGACCTGCTCCACCGGAAGCCGCTGCCCAGTTTCATTATTGACCAGCATCATGGCAACCAGGATCGTTGCGGAATCGATCGCCGCCTCAAAGGACGGGGCGTCCGGCGCGGCATACACCACCTCAAAGCCGCGCTCTTCCAGCGCGGCGCCGCAGGCATACACGCTCGGATGCTCCACCCTGCTGATCACGATCCGTTTCCCGGCCCGGCGCCGCGCTTCCGCCGCGCCGAACATCGCATAATTATTGGAATAAGTCCCGCCGGAGGTAATCAGAACCTCGCCGGGCGAACATTTCAAAACGCCGGCGACGGCGCGTTTGGCCGCCTTAATCCCCTCCTCCGCCTCAACCGCAGGACGATAAAGAGCGGAGGCGTTGGCAAAGCGCTTCTGCTCCGCCTCGGCGATCAGCGCCGAAACGGCTTCATAAGGCTTCGTTGTGGCGCTGTTGTCAAAGTATATCATGGATCGCTCCTGTGAAAAAAATCTTTACGCTATTATACAATATTTTTTCACAATAATCAAGAAGTTTTATCCTCCCAAAGCCGGATCATCGACTCGGCGGTCAACTCGCCGCCGTAAATCGCCTGCTCCAGCGTATTGGCGGCGCTCCCCACCTCCAGCAGCAGCGTATAGGGCGTAAAATGCGTATTGAACCGGTCGCGCCGCAGATTGACCGGCCGGGAAAGCTGGCCGTAAAGAGCGCCCATTTTTCTGGAAAGCTGAAGCGCATAGGTAAAATTATCCCGCCAGTTGGGATGCTCCAGTCCCTTGGCGTCGGTTCCGCAGACAATCATGATCTGCGCCGCCTCTCTGCCGTTCACCTCCGTGACCGGATAATAATCCACGCCGTTGCTGCTGATGGCGTCGCGGTGAACGTCCAGAACCACCTGAATGGTGGGATTTTCCGCAAGGATCCGGTTTACGGCGGCGCGGGAATTGGCATAGGCGCCGCTGAAATCCGGCTGATTGAAAATATCCGTCAGATGGATGGTCTTGTACCCAGCCGCTTCAAAAACCTCCGCCATCGCCGCGCCAACGGCGATCACATTCTGCTCTGCGTCCGTCGTATTGCTGATCCCCTCGCTGTTGCGATAGCACTCCGTCGTATGGGTATGATAAATCAGAACCGCCGGTTCCCCCGGCGTAAATTCCGGCATTTCAACCGTATCGTTCAGAAGAGCGCTTACGTCAAAATCCGTCGCGTTGGCTACCGCGGTCCCGTTGATCTGGGTATATGTTCCCGAAAGCGCCGAAAGGTTCGCCGCCTTGATCGCATCCTGACCAGACTCCGCCTCCGATTCCTCTTCCTCCGCCTGATCAAAATACAGAAAATACTCCTCCCCCTCGTCGGTAAACTCCGGAATCAGATATCTTCCCACGTTCCGCATCACCGGATCGGTATATTTCAGCAGCGTCATCCCCATCTGCCGCAGCGGCGCCGCCTGCGTTGTCTGCCGCAGGGAAAATTCCGCAACGGCCGGCGCCCAGTATTTCCAGGTCCACCCGCCGGTCAGCGCAATGACCAAAATCACCCCGATGCTTATCCACCTTTGCAATCGCGTCACATCCTTTCACCAAAGGATATGATCCGATCAGTATAAATATTTCAAAATTTCTTCTGTCGGCAAACCGCCGTGCAGTGCCTTGTTCAAAGCGAATGCGATGATCTTGGCGCCCACGTCCGTGGCCAGCTCCATCTGCCGGGGAACAGCGATCAGGCTTTCCTCATAAGGGTGTAATTTTTCACCATAAGGTTCCCATTCCTCCGCCACATGCCGGAGCAGCGCGCGGCAGTCCACCACCGTAGGCATCCCGATGGAAAGTACCGGAACGCCCAATGTTTTTTTCGAGATCTCCCGGCGCGCGTTATCCACCCCTCCGCCGGGGGTAAGGCCGGTATCCGCCAGCTGGATGGTTTTGCAAAGCCGTTCCAGGCGGCTTGTTGCCATCGCGTCGATCAGCACCACCGCCTCCGGCTGAAGCACCCGCACCAGCCCTTCCGCCAGCTCTGCGCTCTCGATGCCGCTGACGCCGAAAACCGGAGTGGCCAGCGCGCCGACCTCTTTAAACCCTTCGGGGCGCGGATGCATCGGCCGGGTCACCATCAGCCGTTCCACCGCTTTGGAACCAAGGCTGTCCGGCGTGATATTCGGATTTCCGATTCCCAGAACAAGCACCCTCCGGCACGGGCCAAGCATCTCCTTCAATCTGCCGGCCAGCAGGCCGGCGATTTCTTCAAAGGCCGGTTCTCCGATCTCATAGCTTTTTTCTGTTTCCACCGTGATATACCGGCCCCGTTCCCGGCCAATGGCCGCCGCGCCTTCGTCGTCCTCCACCGTCACCTCTGTCAGGGTGCAATAACGCAGCTCCTGCACCTCGCTGCGGATACCGCGGGGCGGCGCCGATTCCGCCATTTCCAGTTGCTCAATCATCAGGTCAGAAGGGATTTTCATGGCATATTCTCCTTTTTTAAAAATAGTATGCCCGATCTCCGCCCGCGCATGCACCGTCCTTGCCCTGCAAAAAAGGAAAGCCGGTATGGCTGCCCAAGGGGCAGCCATACCGGCCTTCTTTAATATACTTCAAAATTACTGCGCTTCCAGCTGATCGGCAATCGGCTCGGCGTAATCCCCTTCGTAAAGCTCGATCATGCCTTGATCGCAGAGCGCAGCCAGCTCCGGATCGATGGGTAATCTTGCCAGAATCTTCAGCTGATGCTTCCCAGCCACTTCCTCCAGATGGCTTTCGCCGAAAACCGCGATCTCCTTCCCGCAATCGGGGCAGCGCAGATAGCTGTAGTTTTCAACGATGCCCAGGATGGGAATGTGCATCATCTCCGCCATCTTCACCGCTTTCCCAACGATCATGGAAACCAGATCCTGGGGCGAAGTGACAACGATAATACCATCCACAGGGAGCGATTGAAAGACCGTCAGCGGAACGTCGCCGGTGCCCGGCGGCATATCCACAAACATATAGTCCACATCGTTCCAGATCACATCCGTCCAAAACTGCTTGACAGCGCCGGCGATGACCGGACCGCGCCAAACCACCGGCGCTTCCGCATCCTCCAGAAGGAGGTTGAGGGACATAACCTGCGTGCCCATTTTAGAGCGCACCGGATAGAGCGCGGTACCGTCCGACTCCGCTCTGCCCTTCAGGCCAAAGGCCTTGGGAATGGAGGGCCCGGTGATATCGGCGTCCAGGATCGCCGTCTGATAACCGCGGCGCTGCATGGCCACCGCCGTCAGGCTGGTAACCAGGCTCTTGCCGACGCCGCCCTTGCCGGATACGATGCCGATGATTTTTTTAACGCTGCTGAGTTCATGGGGCTTTTCCATGAACCCTTCCTGCTCCTCCTTGCCGGTGCAGGAGGCGGAGCAGGAATCGCAATCGTGCGTACAACCCATTTAAAACACTTCCTTAATTATAATTTATCGCAGGAACAGTATACTCTTTTTTCCATCAAAAGTCAAATCAGACCTGGCGGAAACATTATTTCTTTTTTCACAGGTCGTTCATACCAATTTCATATTTTTCTACTATAATAATAACCGTGGCAGATCAGTCTGCAACGCTTTTCATATTTCTCTTTTGTTTGGTGAAAAGAGCTGCATTTTTATGCAGCTCTTTTCATTATGCCCGCATCGGCTGATTTCCGGCAGCAAAAAACGGCAGACTGCGCTCATCGGCGCCAGCCTGCCGTTTCTTTCAAAAATCAGCCCTCTTCGGGAACAGCATCCTCATCGGAAAAATCATTTTCAAAGGTAAGATCGGCAGGAGCAATCAACGCTTTCTTCCTGGAGAAATGCTTCAGGAGCAAAATGGTCGCTGTAACAGCTGCAGAAACGCTCAAAAGTACGGAAACCAATATGATGATCTGGCTCTTTTTCATGGTTTATACTTCCTTTCTTATTTCTATGTCGTTGTTTTTAGTGTAACATACCAGATAAAAAAAATCAATGATTTTCAGGCTCTTTAAATATTAAAAATTGGAAAACAGCAAAATAAAGGATTTCAAAAAGAGCCCGCAGGATATACCGGATCAAAACAGGCTTTTCAAAAAAACCGGCCAGAAAAATCGTCAGATAATTAAAGACAAAAACGGAAACGGTCATGATCATGATAGCCAGCATCATCTGACGGCCGGTATAAAAACCGCCGCTGCCGATCTCGCGATAGACCCAAAATTTTGCTATATAAAAAAGCAGGAAAAATCGGATCGCAAAAGCAATCATGTTGTTGGCGCTGCCGAAGGGGAGGAAAAGCACCAGCAGATACTCGATCAGCCCGGTAACAAGCAGCGCGGCGGCGCAGCGTAAAACCTCGCCCCTGTGGGCCATGATATAATCGTAAAACCGGTCGGCATGCCGGTTATAATCTTTCCTTTTCGCAGACTTGGGTATTTTCAGCACTCCCTTTCTCTTTCCGGATCCGGCCTGAGATCCGGCAGCCTTTCTTCTTCCGCCCGATGCGCCGGTCTTTCCTCAGCCGGCCAAAGCGGCGTTTTTTCAGTCCGCTGCGGCTTGCCTGAATCAGCCTTGCCCCGCCACCCATGCAGCCGCCCTCAGCCGGCCAAAGCGGCGTTTTTTCAGTCCGTTGCGGCTTGCCTGAATCAGCCTTGCCCCGCCGCCCTCAGCCGGCCAAAGGGCGGCTGAAAGAAAAAAACGCGGAAGGCATTCACCTTCCGCGTTCGTGATTATTATGCAGCTTCAACCGCCCAGACGCCGTTGTAGCAGTCAACCAGAATGGTTGCGGTACCGCTGTAAAACTCCTCGCTATCGGAAACAAAATCATCGGTCTTGAGATATTTCTGACCGCCCTCGGTGATGAAATAATCTTCTGTTTCGATCACGGTCGTGGTAATGGGATCGACCTTGGACATGATAACGTCGCCGTCCTGAGTCGTATAATAAGTATAATAATCCCCGATATCCATAACGCCCGTAGCGGAAGAAATATTGGCGATCTCAACGGTCATGGTGCCGGTTTCTCCAGTAGCCAGAACCTTATACCGAATATCAGCATAATCCTCCGAATCAGCGTTAACGGCTGCGTCAAGAATCTCGATCGCGACATCTTCGCTGGCCCGGGCTTCCTCCAGAGCAAGGTAGGTGGTGCCTGTCGTATCCAGAACCGCAACAACGGTTCCGTCCAGCATGGTCACAGGATTGCTGCCCTTATTGTAGAAGAGATGCTGCTGATAGTTGGTGGATTCGCCTGCTTCGTTTTCACCGACAAGAACCTCGCCGTCGTCGCCGGTGGTGATGGAATAATCGACCAGCTCGGCAGTTGTCCCGGAGGTCAGATAAAGCTTATCGCCCACCGTATAGAAGTTGACATAATCGCCGGCCTTCGGATTGGCAAGCTTGGTCATAACGACATTGTTGTCTTCAAACAGATAGATCTCATTGTCGTAATAACTGAATACCGAAATATAATTATCCGTTACCGTGGCGATCTTGCCGGGGATCCACTCGGTGGCAAGAATCACGTCGGAGTTGGCGTTTGCACTCATTTTAATGAAGGTGAACTCCAGATTGGGACGATTCATAATCGAAGTTGCCGGCCTTGACTCGCCGCTGGGTGCAAATTCGATATAATCCACCAGTTTCGTGAGATTGTAGATCTCACTATCCGGCCAAAGATCATCGTTGAGATAGAGCATGGAAGTTGTCAGGAGAGAGAAAACCTCGGAAGAATAGGTACCGGTGATCTCGGCATAGGACGAAATCGTCAGATCGGAAAGGCTGGCGGTATAAACCCAGGGCGAAACCATCTGGTAGGTGATGATCTCCTCGTCCTGCGTGAAAGTACCGGACGCGTCCTTATCAATAAAAACGATATCCATCTGATAGCCGATATAAGCGCTCATGTCGGCACCGACATCCACCTGAACCCCATTGGAGAAGAGAACATCGCTGTTCACATCTTCATAATTGAGCGGTCTTTGCTTGGTGGCACGCACCGTCAGGCTGGTATTATATACACCGTAGACCTCCGTTGCAAGGCAGTCCAGATCATAGTTGGAAATGGTAACGAACATATCCTCCTCGATCGAACCGTAGGAAGGATCATACATCATCGCACGGGAAACGATCACAGCCGCCTGCTCTCTGCTGACAGAGGTGCTGGATGCGGTCAGCTCGGAATCGGAAAGGATCACTTCCAGATCCGTTTCGTAATCCTCAACCGTTTTGTCTTCATCCGCAACGCCCAGAACCTTGGCAATCAGCGTGATAAATTCTTCACCGGTGATATCTGCCGCCGGCTCAAACTTCTTATCGGGAACATACTGAGAGTTGATCAGCTGATAATCCATCGCCCAGGCAATGTAGCTCTTGAGCATATAAACGTCGCTGATATCACCTTCCTCGCCGCTCTCATCAAAATCGGTGTTGACGTTGCTGTAGTTGGCCAGCTCGTCATACTGATAGTGAAGCATCCGGTAAGCAATTTTCAGCGCTTCGATGCGGGATATCGATCCGGAGGGGTTGAAGCTGCCGTCCGTCAGGCTGGGAATGATCCCCAGCTTATCCGCGAATTTGATATACAGGGTATTCACGCCGGAAAGCGTAGTGCCATACATTTCGCTCACGTCGTCGTAAGAAATTTCCTCATACGCAGCAAAAGCGGAAACGCTCAGGCAGACGATCATAACAACCATCAAAACGGCTGCTATAAAACTTTTAAGGGTTTTCATTCGGTTACCTCCATCTCAACAGGGGACTTCCCTTTTTGTTATGTTAATATTATATATAATATTAACGCAAGATGCAAGAGATTTATTGAATTGTTCGGTCAAAGAAAACGACTTTGTTAAAAATAAATAATTTTCTTGCGATAATTTTGTTGAAAATCACAACTTGTTTTTACCCGGATCCGAATTGAAAATACAAAAAATTCAGAGATCGCAGGAAGATCCTCATCATGATTTTTCGGCTTCCAAAAACAGCAGAAAGACGCCCCGAGGGGCGCCTTTCCGTATACTGCCCGGAATCCTGCAAAGCCGGTTTTTGCCCGGCTGCCGAAACCGCGGGATCAGATTTTATACGCCGTATGCCAGGCAGTCCTTGATGGCCTGCTCCACAACATTTTTCATGGCGTGGGATTCGGTGGTGATATTAAACTGCGGATTGGTCAGCGCCTTGAACCACTGATTCTTCTGCGTTGCGTTATCGC
>CALXGQ010000010.1 GCA_944387895.1 uncultured Clostridia bacterium | reverse complement strand
TAATCATCTCCGTCGTTCCAGAAAGACACATACAGATCGCCGTCATCGGTGTGGATTTCTCTTTGTTCCAGCCCTTCTCCGAAGCCGTCCGCCGCCTGACCGATCAGTTCATCAATCCATTCCCGTTCTTCGACCGGGGAGAAGGCTTCCCGCAGTCCGGTGCGGATCACGCCGAACAGCTCACCGTCCGCTTCTTCCACATCCCACACGGCGGATATGAGCTTTGCCCTTGCAGATTCGCTGCCGTCAAAATAATGCGCCATATTGTTGAGGTCGCGGGCCTGCTCCTGTTGCAGCAGTTCCCGGACGGCATCCTCATTCGTCAGTGCATAGCCGTTGTCCACCTCAACCCAATCTCCGTATTCCTCATCGGTCATGTGGATTTACAGGGGGCAGTAGTAATTGACAGTCACGGCTATCAGCCCATCGGTCATGGAGCGGATATCCTCCATGAGCGCTTGTGGGGAGGTATATTGCCCGATCAGAATATTCTGCTCGATTTCCTCCTGAAGCTCCGGCTGCGCATTTTCTACCATGTGTGCGCACAAGTTGGCGTCCTCCAGCGTGTGGGTAGGATTGAACAGCACAGCCAAGTTGTTTCCGATATCCGAATCGGCAAAAAGCTTGATCTGAATATCCTGTTCCTCGTCATCATTGATTGGAATCTCTGTAAGCCGCTTACGGATACCGATCTGTGCCAGCTCGTATTGCAGCGTGAAGCTGTCACTTGGCAGCGTTAGAATTGCCGTTTTCTCTCCGCTTGTAATGAGCGCGTTAAGCATGGCGCACCTCCTGTTCTGTCAATACCGCAGCGCCAAACCGGGCTGCGGTCATAGCCTGTACGATAAGGCGGAAGGCTCTGTCCGAGATCACCTCGCTGTCGGACAGCTCACACTGGGATATCTGCCTTTCGGCAGTCTGCAATTCCTTGACCGCTTTCCACAGGGCATACCCATCCGTGGAAATGTTTCCAAGGCGGACGCTCTGCAAATCCACTTTGCCGTCCTTGCCGATATGATGCTTTGCGCTGATCCATAGGGAATGCTCCGCCGTCAGCAGATACAGGGCGGCAAGCGCCCGATTATCCGGCTTGCGGAGTTTTGTGCGCTCAGCTTCAAAAATTCGCTTGTGGGTTTCGTTTTGAAAAATCATGGGGAGATCATCCTTTCGCTTGTATAGTTTGGCGAGCCGCCGCTGAAACGGCGTGTGCGGCACATCCTGAAATGCGGATAAAACGGCTTCCTTTAAAGTGACAGCGCCGCATTCCAAACGGATGTCCAGTACAGGGCAAACCGGAAGTGAGCAGCCACCCTTTTTTCTGTGGTACAGACAGAGGCGGCAATCACAGTCTTTCTTGGTGTATTTGTATGGGCTTCGAAATCGACCGCCGCCTTTCTGTGTGCCATAGGGCAGTTTTTTCATGATCGCCTCAATGCTGTTGAGGGCGGGAGTATCGGTAAAATACATTGTGTCATCTCCTTTTCGTGAAATGAAAAAAGCCCGAAGTCTTTTGCAAAACTTCGGGCAGATAGATAACAAAAACGGCAGGCAAGTTTTCTCTGACTTGCCTGCCAATTCAGCAGTTATTCAGTTGTACGGGAGTTCAAATCTCTACGCAAAGCAAAAATGGCCGTTTTATATCTACGAATATGCATCTTGAAATCCCGGCATTTAGGCAGCAAAAAAGCCCGTAACCACGGGCTTTTTGCCGAACATATCTTTTTTATGTTCCTATTATGGCGGAGAAAGAGGGATTTGAACCCTCGCGGCGGTTGCCCACCCTACGCCCTTAGCAGGGGCGCCTCTTCGGCCTCTTGAGTATTTCTCCATACAGTACCGAAAATTTCATTGAATTTTGCTTTACCATTATATAATAAACCCTTGCCCTTGTCAAGGTTAAATTACATCTTTTTATCCGGGGGAACACGGGCGGCCAAAACATCAGGCGCAGAGGGATTTACCGGGAGCGGAGCGAACTTCGGCCGCGGCAAAATGTCCGCGCAGAGCCATACCAAACCCTGGTTTTCCCCTCCTGCTCCGCGCTCCAAAAAACTCACGCCTGATCCTATTCAGAAGTTCAAACTGTAGTTTACGGCAGCGCACCAAACAGCCTATTGCATTTATCCGGGAACCTGCTATAATGAAAAGGGACATGCTCTTTCTGCGCGATTTTGCCGCAGAAGGATCTGCAACATCAAACCGGAGGAAACAGGATGAAAAACAAAAAAATTCTATGGATCTGCGTTGCCGCGGCGGTTTTACTGCTGATCGCGGCGGCGGCGCTGTTTTACGCCAACAAATTTCATATCGAGATCGAGCTGAACGGCGAGCCGGAAATCACGCTGGAATACGGCAGCAGCTATACCGACCCGGGAGCCGGCGCCTACCTGCGCGGTGTTCTCTTCATGAAGGAAGGAAAAGAGCTGCCGGTGACGGCGGAGGATCCTGTGGATCCCGAAAAAACCGGCAGCTATACCGTCCGCTATGCCGCCCGGAAATGGGGCTGGTCGGGCGAAGCCGAAAGAACGGTTCGTGTGGTGGATACCCAGCCGCCGGTGCTGCAGCTGGCAGGCAGCGAAAAAATCACCCTGACCGCCGGAGCCGCCTTTGAGGATCCCGGCTGCTCGGCAAGCGACGGCTACGACGGGGATCTCACTTCTCAGATCACGGTGACCGGAGAGGTCGACACCAAAACGGCGGGGACATACACCCTGACCTATGAGGTGAAAGACAGCAGCGGCAACGCCGCTTCCCTTTCCCGCACCGTTACCGTGAAGGC
Source organism: uncultured Clostridia bacterium (assembly GCA_944387895.1). GTDB lineage: Bacteria > Bacillota > Clostridia > Oscillospirales > QAKW01 > QAKW01. Next base: position 24,118 of record CALXGQ010000010.1, on the reverse strand, counting down.
GGCCGCTTCCACCGGCAACACGGTTCTGCCGAAAAACAGAACCATTTACCTGACCTTCGACGACGGCCCCGGCCCCTATACCGCCAAGCTGCTGGACGTTCTGGCAAAATATAATGTCAAGGCGACCTTCTTCGTTACCAATAAGCCGGACTATAACCACCTGATCGCCCGGATGGCGCAGGAAGGTCATGCGGTGGGGATCCACACCGCTTCTCATAACTATAAAGAGATCTATGCCAGCGAGGAAGCCTTTTTCGCCGATCAGCAGATCATGCAGGACATCATCATTGAGCAGACCGGCTCCCCCACCCGGCTGATGCGGTTCCCCGGCGGGAGCTCCAATACCGTCAGCAACTTCAACAAGGGGATCATGACCCGTCTGACCAAAGCCGTTACCGATCGGGGAATGGTCTATTTCGATTGGAACGTATCCAGCGGCGACGCCGGGGAGGTCAACACGACCGCCGAGGTGGTGAAAAACGTCAAAAACGGCATCCTTTCCTGCCGCTACGCCAATGTTCTGCAACATGATATCAAAAAATTCAGCGTCAACGCTGTGGAGGAAATCATCCAATGGGGTCTGGCCAACGGCTATACCTTTGCCGCGCTGGACGAAACCAGCCCCACCTGTCACCATGGAATCAACAACTGATCCCCAATAAACCGGCAGCGCCATCCATAAAGGACGGCGCTGCCGGTTCTTATTCGACCGTTTCCCGCATCAGATCCGCCAGCGTCACGCTGTGCAGATAATCCGCCACCAGGGTATGCAGCCGGTTCCACATCGGCAGCGTGCGGCAATCCGCAGCCCGCCCGCAGGGCTTCGCCCCGCATTCCAGGCAGGAAACCGGCGCCAGCGAACCTTCGGTCAGCCGCAGGATATCGCCGACCCGGCATTGCTCCGGCCGGCAGTTCAGGCGATAGCCGCCGCCCTTGCCATGGATCCCCGCCACAAATCCGTTCTGGGCCAGAACCGGCATGATGCTTTGCATATACTTCAGCGAGATCTGCTGGCGGCCGGCGATCTCCTTCAGCGGAATATAACCGCCGTTTTGATTTTCCGCCAGATCGATCATCACGCGCAGGGCATAGCGCCCTCTGGTGGATATCATCATAAGCAACATCCTCCGTTCCGTCGGCGCGCCCTGCTCATGCTTCGGATTCCCCGCCGAAAAGAGGCGTAGAAAGATACCGATCTCCGGTATCCGGCAGCAGAACCACGATGGTTTTTCCCCTGTTTTCCGGCCTTTTGGCCAAAGTGATCGCACCGTGCAGCGCCGCCCCAGAGGAGATCCCGACCAGCACGCCTTCCCGCCCGGCGATCAGCCGCCCGGCGGCAAAGGCCTCCTCCTCGGTAACCGGGAGAACTTCATCGTAGACCCCGGTGTCCAGCACCTCCGGCACAAACCCGGCGCCGATGCCCTGCAGCATATGCGGGCCGGGCGCCCCGCCGGAAAGCACGGCGGAAGACGCCGGTTCCACCGCCACCACCCGGATCTCCGGATTTTTCCCTTTCAGATAACCGCCCGCTCCGGTAATGGTGCCGCCGGTTCCTACGCCCGCCACAAACACATCCACCTTCCCTGCGGTATCCGCCCAGATCTCCGGCCCGGTGGTTTCAAAATGCGCCCGGGCATTGGCCGGATTGACAAACTGCCCCGGAATGAAGCTGCCGGGAATCTCCCGCGCCAGCTCCTCCGCCTTTTGGATCGCGCCCTGCATTCCCAAAGCGCCCTTTGTCAGCACCAGCTCCGCCCCATAAGCCTTCATCAGCAGGCGGCGCTCCACCGACATGGTTTCCGGCATCACGATCACAACCCGATACCCCCGCGCCGCCGCAACGACCGCCAGGCCGATCCCGGTATTTCCGCTGGTCGGCTCAATGATCACGGCGCCGGGCTTCAGCTTTCCGCTTTCTTCCGCTTCCCGGATCATCGCCAGCGCGATCCGATCCTTTGCGGATCCCGCCGGATTCAAATACTCCAGCTTGGCAAGAATCCGCGCCTCCAGCCCCAGCTCCTTTTCCAGCCGCTTCAGCTCCAAAAGCGGCGTATTGCCGATCAACTGCTCTACAGACGTATAAAGACCCATTGGTTTTTCCTCCCTGATTTTCCTTGCCGGGCTTCCGGCTCCGCTCCGGTTTTTTCTTCCCTGCGCGGCGCACCGCTCCGGCCGGGTTCCTTCCGAAAACCCTGTTTTGTTCATCATATCATCATTTGCCTACCTTGTCAATGGGTAAATATGTTTTCCCATCTGCTTCCTGTGAACGGGAGTTGAAAAACCGGCGCCGGCATGATACAATAGAGGTAATAAAATGAAAGGATGATTTTCGATGGCAACAAAAATGCAGCTGACTCCGGAGCAGCAATCCATCCTGAACGGAGAGCAGGGCGAAACCATGGCAAAGGTGCTGAAAACGCTGGTTATGTATGGAGAAGCGTTCGGCGCCGAAAAGATGGTGCCGGTCACCTCCGAAAAAGGGCATCTGGTCACCAGCTTCGACCTCAAGGCGATGAAGGCGGTTTATGAGCTGATGGATCAGCTCATCGAGGCAGGGGCTGTTTCCGGGCAGCCTTTTTCCGTTGATCCCAAGCCGCTGGATCCGCAGGTTCCGGCCAATTTCCTGGAAAGACTTGTATTCAAAAAATTCATGTATACGCAGCAGGAGAATTACGACGCCCAGCTGAAAAAGCTGGGGCTGCTCAGCGAAAACGCCTATACCTGCGCCTGCTATCTGGAGGAGGTGGGGAATACGCCGGAAAAGGGTGACATCCTCTCCTGGGCGGAATCCAGCGCCGTGGTATACGCCAATTCCGTGCTTGGCGCCCGCTGCAACCGCAACTCCGGCATCATTGAGCTTTTCGGCTCCATCGCCGGCTATGTTCCCTGCTTCGGCCTGCTGACCGACGAAGGGCGGAAGGCGACCTGGATCGTTGAGGTCAAAACGGAAAAAATGCCGGAAGCGCAGGTACTCGGCTCCGCGATTGGCATGAAGGTTCTGGAAGAGGTTCCCTATATCAAAGGGCTGGATCGCTGGCTGGGCAAGGAGCTCAATAAGCAAAACAAGGCCTATCTGAAGGATTTTGGCGCCGCCACCGCCTCCAACGGCGCAGTAGGGCTTTATCACGTTGAAAATCTGACGCCGGAAGCGGTTGAGCAAGGGGAAAAGCTGATTGCCCCAGGCGCCAAAACCTATGTGATCGACGACGCCGAGCTGGAACGGATCAAAAATGGATACCCGGTCGTCTGGAAAAATCCGGACGCCCGGCCCCGGCTCTGCTTTGTCGGCTGCCCCCATCTGACCTACGACCAACTGATCTCCTGGACAGAACAGGTGGAGGCAAAGCTTAAGGAAAACGGACGCGCCAGGGTCGTCATCCCCACCGTCTTTACCGCGCCGCCGGCTGTGGTGGAAAAATTTGAAAAGACGCCCTATGCGCCACGGCTGAAGGCTACCGGCGTTATTCTCAGCTACATTTGTCCCCTGATGTATATGAACAACCCCATCGCCGCAAAAAAGCCGGTGATCACCAATTCCAATAAGCTGCGCACCTATACCACCGCCCGGTACTATACCGATGCCGAGATTCTTGATTCCATCACGAAGGGAGTTCAATAAACATGAAAACATTTCACGGACGCGTCATCGTGCCGGGGAGCTGCGAAGCGGAAGCCCTGGTTTCTCACGGCGGACTGAATACGCTGGCCTCCTTCCAGAAAGCGCTGCAATTCGGCGATGAAAAAGCCACCTGCGGCGATCAGAACAACCCGGATCTCTACGGCCGGGAAATGGCGGGGAAAGCCCTCTGCCTCCCCCAGACGATCGGCTCCACCACCGGCGGGATGGTGCTTTATTGCGCCAACGCCATGAAGCGCGGCCCCGCCTGTATGCTTTTCTCCAAACCGATCGACTCCCTCGCCGCGGCGGGCGCCATCCTCTCCGACGTATGGACCGAAAGCGCCATGCCCGCCATCGATTCTTTGGGCGATGAATTTCTGGAAGCGGTGCAAACAGGAGATCATATCCGGGTAGAAGCTAACGGCACCGTAACCATACTCTGAGATATGCTCCTTTCTATAAAAACGAAATGAGCCGTCTATGACGGGATCCGGCGGCGCATTCAACATCAAACCGCCTCCGTTGATGCTTGGCATCAACGGAGGCGGTTCTTTTTTCCGCCGCAGAACGCTTTTTTCCCGCCGCAAGGCGCCGGCGCATAAAAGAAAAGGCGCCCCTTTCATCTGAAAGGGGCGCCGCCTGCAAACGGTTACCTGCGGGCAAGCCTCAATAGGTGGTCACGCCTTCATAAACCAGAACCGTTCCGCCTGAAAGAATCAGGCCGTCGTCGGAATAGCGCACCAGAAGATCGCCGCCCGGAACCTTCACGGTAATATCGGTATCCTTCCTGCAAAATCCGTTTTCCACCGCCGCTACCACCGCCGCGCAGGCGCCGGTTCCGCAGGCGGAGGTTTCGCCGTTGCCGCGCTCATAAACGCGCATCTTGATGGTCGTGGGATTGACGACCCGGACAAACTCCGTATTGACCCGCTCGGGGAAGATGGGGGCATTTTCAAACTGCGGGCCCCAGCTCTCCAGATCCAGGGTATCCACCCGGTCGCAGAACACCACGCAATGGGGGTTCCCCACGTTGACGCAGGTGATGCGCACGGTTCTTCCGCCGATCTGAACCGGATAATCCACCACCTTCTCCACCGGCAGCGTGCAGGGGATCGCTTTGGTTTCCAAAACAGCCTGCCCCATCTCCACGCTGGCCGACGTCACCTTTCCGCTGGAGGTATAGACCCGGATCGACCAAATGCCGCTGTCTGTTTCAATGGTCATCCTCTCCCGGGGCACCAGCCCCTTGTCATAGAGGTATTTGGCCATGGAGCGGATGCCGTTTCCGGCAACGGCGCCGGGGGAGCCGTCCCGGTTAAAGACGCGCATCCGCGCATCCGCCTTCTGGGAGTGCTCCATCAGCACGATACCGTATCCGCCGATCCCGCGGTGACGGTCGCAAAGGCTCAGGCTCAGCGATTCCGGACAGGTGATTTTTTCATCGAAATTCTCAATAAAAATATAATCGTCGCCCGTTGCTTGCAGCTTGGAAAAGTGCAGCTCCTCCCGCTTTTCACGCAGATGATTGATATCCACCAGCTCCGTATTCTGCTGATTGAAGCGGCTGGCGATGCTATCGGCCAGGGCGTTGGCCGTATCCAGAGAAGTCAGGCAGGGAATGGAGAGCTGCAGAGCGCGGCGGTGCAGGGTGATATACTGCTCCATGCTGGAATCCAGCAGCGCGCCGGTATACAGAATATAGCTGATTTTTCCGCTCTCCATCAGCTCAAAAATGCGATCCTCCGCCCGGATCCCCGGCAGGGTGGTCACCTCGATGCCCAGCGGCCGGATGGCCTCGGCCGTTCCCTCCGTCGCATAGAGCTTAAAGCCCAGATCGTCCAGCTTTTTCGCCAGGCTCACCGCCTCCAGCCGGTCGTGGTCGTCGACGCTGATAAAGAAGCCCGTTTCCTCCTGATCGGCGTGCTTCATCTTGAATCCGGCGGCGCAAAGCCCCTTAAACAGCGCTTCCTCCACCGTTTTCCCGATCCCCAGCACCTCGCCGGTGGACTTCATTTCCGGCCCCATATAGGCGTTGACGTCGCCGAGTTTTTCAAAGGAAAATACCGGAACCTTTACCGCATAATAAGGGGGGATCCGGTAAAGCCCGGTTCCATACCCCAGCTCCTTGAGCGGCGTACCCAGCATCACGCGGGACGCCAGATCCACCATCGGAACGCCCGTTACCTTGCTGATATACGGAATCGTTCTGGAGGCGCGGGGATTGACCTCGATGACAAACAATTCGTTCTGATAGATCAGATACTGGATGTTGACCAGCCCCTGCGTCCCCAGCGCCAGCGCCAGCTTCTCGGAGCACTCCAGCAGCTTTTCCAGCATTCTGTCGTTGAGGTTGTAGGGCGGGTAGACGGCGATGGAATCGCCGCTGTGCACACCGGCGCGTTCGATATGCTCCATAACGCCGGGGATCAACACTTCCTTCCCATCGGAAATAACATCCACCTCCAGCTCCACGCCCATCATATACTTATCCACAAGCACGGGATTATCGATGCCCTGAGCAAGGATCCGCTCCATATACAGCCGCACTTCTCCGGCGTTATGGACGATCTTCATATTCTGGCCGCCGATCACATAGGAGGGGCGCAGCAGAACCGGATAGCCCAGCTCATCGGCCGCAGCCAGAGCCTCTTCCATCGTTTCCACGCCCTTCCCGGAAGGACGGCGGACGCCGATCTTCTCCAGAAGCTGGTCGAAACGCTGGCGGTCTTCAGCCAGATCGATGCCCTCGGCAGAGGTGCCCAGGATGCGGATGTTGTTCTGATCCAAAAAGCGGGTCAGCTTGATCGCCGTCTGGCCGCCGAAGGCGACCACCACCCCAACGGGATTTTCCACCCGGATGATGTTCATCACGTCCTCCGGACAAAGCGGCTCGAAATAAAGCCGATCCGCCGTATCGTAATCGGTGGATACCGTTTCCGGGTTGTTGTTGACGATCACCACTTCATAGCCCATATCCTTCAGCGTCCAGACCGAATGGACCGAAGAATAATCAAATTCGATGCCCTGCCCGATCCGGATCGGGCCGCTGCCCAGTACCAGAACCACCGGCTTTCCGCTGCGTTTCCAGCTCCGCGCTTCGCACTCCTGATCCGCCGTGGAATAGAAATACGGCGTGACCGCGTCAAATTCCGCGGCGCAGGTGTCCACCATCTTATAGGCATAATCCCGGCTTTTCTCCGGAACATAGCCAAACATTTTCTTCAGCGCGGAATCGGGATAGCCCAGCCTTTTGGCCTCCGCATAATCCGCGTCCGTCCCCCGGAACCCGGCCTCAAAATCCGCCAGATTTTTCAGTTTATAGAGGAAAAACCGGTCGATCCGGGTGATTTCAAAAATCTCATTGATGGAAATCCCCGCCTTGATCGCCTCAAAGATCGTAAAGAGCCGGCGGTCGTCCACCCGCTTCAGGCGCTCGGCAAGAGGCGCCTGATCCAGCGGCGGCGCATTGAGGGTTTCCAGCGATATTTCCGCGCCCCGCACCGCCTTCATGATCGCCATCTCAAAGGAAGGCGCGATGGACATCACCTCGCCGGTCGCCTTCATCTGCGTGCCCAGCTTGCGGGAAGCACCGGCAAATTTATCAAAGGGCCACTTGGGGAATTTAACCACAACATAATCGACCGCCGGCTCAAAACAGGCGCAGGTTCTGCCGGTGATGTCGTTCTTGATTTCGTCCAGCGTATATCCCAGCGCCACCTTGGTGGTGATTTTCGCAATGGGATAGCCCGTTGCTTTGGAAGCCAGCGCGGAGGAACGGGAGACCCGGGGATTGACCTCGATCACCGCATATTCAAAACTATCGGGATTCAGCGCGAACTGACAGTTGCAGCCGCCCACGATGCCCAGCGCGGAAATGATGTTCAGCGCCGCGCTCCGCAGCATCTGATATTCCTTATCGGAAAGGGTCAGCGCCGGGGCGACGACGATGGAATCCCCGGTATGAACGCCCACCGGATCAAAATTCTCCATGCTGCAGACCGCGATGGCGTTGCCCACCGTGTCCCGCATGGTTTCAAACTCTATTTCCTTCCAGCCGAAGATATAACGCTCAACCAGAATCTGGGTGATCGGAGAGGCGTCCAGCCCGATCTGCGCCACGCTGCGAAGCTCCTCTTCGCTATAGGCCACGCCGCCGCCGGAACCGCCCAGCGTAAACGCCGGCCGGACAATCACCGGATACCCGATCCGCCCGGCCACCGCCAGCGCCTCTTCCAAACTATGGGCGATATCCGAGGGGATGCAGGGTTCGCCAATGGCCTCCATCGTATCCTTGAAAAGCTGGCGGTCCTCCGCCTTATCGATCGCTTCCACGTTCGTGCCGATCAGCCGGACCCCGGATTCCTCCAAAAAGCCCTCATGATGCAGCTGCATGGCGATGGTCAGGCCGGTCTGGCCGCCCAGCCCCGCCAGCATACTATCCGGCTTTTCCTTTCGGATGATCCGCTTCACCGTTTCGGCCGTCAGGGGCTCCAGATAAATTTCATCGGCAAGGGCCTTATCCGTCATAATGGTGGCCGGATTGGAATTGACCAAAACCACGTTGACGCCCGCTTCCTTCAAAACGCGGCAGGCCTGCGCGCCGGCGTAGTCAAATTCCGCCGCCTGGCCGATCACGATCGGCCCGGAGCCGATCACCAGTACCTTTTTGATGCTTTTATTAAACGGCATGGTATTGCACCCCCATCATTTTAAAGAACCGGTCGAACAATCCGGCCCGATCCTGAGGACCGGAGCATGACTCCGGGTGGAATTGCACCGACATGGCATTCTGATCGGGGTAATACATCCCCTCGCAGGTTCCGTCGTTGGCATTCACATAGCCGACCCTTCCCACCGGAACGCTTTCCCCCACCACCGCGTAGCCATGGTTCTGGCTGGTGATATAGGTCTGGGTTCCATCCAGATCCCGAACCGGCTGGTTTCCGCCGCGGTGCCCGTATTTCAGCTTTTCGGTTCTTCCGCCGGCCGCCAGCGCCAGAAGCTGGTGCCCCAGGCAGATGCCAAAAATGGGCAGCTGCCCGAAAAGCTCCTTCAGCGTGGCGATTTCCTCCTTGCAGTCCGCCGGATCGCCGGGGCCGTTGGAAAGCATCAGGCCGTCGGGCTTGGTCGCCAGGATCTCCCCGGCGGTGGCATGGCAGGGCACCAACGTCACCGTAGCTCCGCGCTTGTTCAGCTCCCGGATAATATTACGCTTTGCACCGTAATCCAGAACCGTGACCCGGCAGGTTTCTTCCTCCGCCGGATACACCTTCTGCTCCCGGACCGTTACCGCCGCCACGGCGTCCACGATCCTGTAGTTGCGGATCTCCTCCAGATCCGCCGGTAGGGTATGGGCGATCTTGGCGTTCATCACGCCGTGCTGACGGATGATGCGGGTCAGCGCGCGGGTGTCCACGCCCCAGATGCCCGGGACCCCCTTCTCCTTCAGAAACGCGTCGATCGTGCCCTCCGAACGGAAGTTGGAAGGATGGGTGCACCATTCCCGGACAACATATCCCCGGGCGCAGCACGCACCCTCAAAATCCGCGGGGATCACCCCGTAGTTGCCGATCAGCGGAAAGGTCTGCATGATGATCTGCCCATAGTAGCTGGGGTCTGTCAGGGTCTCCAGATATCCCTCCACGCCGGTCGTAAAAACCAGCTCGCCGACGGAATCTGTTTCCGCCCCGAAGGACTTTCCTTCAAAAACCGTTCCGTCCGCCAGTATCAAATATGCCTTACTCATGGATATACGCTCCTTCTAACGTCGCTGCCATAACCGCTTTGATGGTATGCATGCGGTTCTCCGCTTCCTCAAAAACGATCGATTGTCTGCTTTCAAAAACCGCGTCGGTCACTTCCATCTCGGCCAGGCCGAACTCCTCGCTGATTTTCCTGCCGATCTCGGTTTTCAGATCGTGAAAAGCGGGCAGGCAATGCATAAAGACCGCCTTTTCCCCGGCGATTTGCAGCAACGCCTCATTCACCTGATAGGGAGAAAGCGCTTTGATCCGCTCCTCCCATACCTCGGCCGGCTCACCCATGGAGACCCAGACGTCCGTATAAAGAACGTCCGCGCCCCGGGCGGCCGCCTTGGGATCCTCGGTAAATTCCAGAACCGATCCGGTTTGCGCCGCGATGGCTCTGCACGCCTCCACCAGCGCGGGATCCGGCCAGTATTTCTTCGGAGCGGCCGCGGTGAAATGCAGCCCCATCTTTGCGGCGCCCACCATCAGGGAATTGCCCATATTATAGCGTGCGTCGCCGAAATAGACCAGCTTGATCCCTTTCAGACGTCCGAAATGCTCCCGGATGGTCAGAAAATCCGCCAGAATCTGGGTGGGATGAAATTCATTGGTCAGCCCGTTCCAAACGGGGACGCCGGCATATTCCGCCAGCTGCTCCACGATTTCCTGCCCGTATCCGCGGTACTCGATCCCGTCGTACAGCCGACCCAGAACCCGCGCGGTATCGGCGATGCTTTCCTTTTTCCCGATCTGGGAGCCGGCGGGATCCAGATAGGTCACGTTCATCCCCAGATCATGCCCCGCCACCTCAAAGCTGCACCGGGTGCGGGTGCTGGTTTTTTCAAAGATCAGCGCGATATTTTTCCCTGCACACAGCGGATGCGGTTCCCCCGCCTTCTTTTTCCTTTTCAGCTCCGCCGCAAGATCCAGCAGACTTTCAATCTCTGCGGAGGAAAAATCCAGAAGCTTGAGAAAATTTCTGTTTTTAAGCGCGCCGTTTTTTAAAATCCGATCCATCCCTTCAATCCTCCCCCGCCGCTTTCAGAATGATATCCGCCGCTTTTTGCAGCAGCGCGTCCGGAATATTGAGGGGCGGCAGAAGCCGCACCTTATCCTTGGCTTTGATCGCAAGCACGCCCATTTCCCGGCAGCGGTCGATCACCTCGCCGGCGGGCCGAACCGTTTCCAGACCCAGCATCAGCCCCATGCCGCTGACGCTCCGGATCCCCGGCGCGCCCGTAAGCCGCCCCTTCAGATAAGCGGATTTTTTCCGCACTTCGGCCAGAAACGGCTCGTCGATCCGGGAAAGGATCGAAATGGCGCCGGCCGCGGCGATGGGGTTCCCGCCGAAGGTGGAACCGTGCAGGCCGGGCGTCATCACGTTTTCCACCCGCTCCCCCATCATGCACAGCCCGATCGGCAGCCCGCCGCCGATGCCTTTGGCGGTGGTTACCAGGTCGGGATGAAGATCAAAGTTCATATAGCCATACAGCTTTCCGGTTCTTCCGTTGCCGGTCTGCACCTCATCGACGATCAGCAGGATATCCTGCTGATCCGCCAGCTTCTGAAGCCCGCGGCAAAATTCCTCCGTCAGCGGCAAAACGCCGCCCTCGCCCTGCACCGGCTCGATCATGATTGCCGCAATCTGATGCTCCGCCACCAGCTTCTCCATCGCCTCCAGATCGTTGGCGGGCGCATAAAGGAACCCGCCCGTCAGCGGCTGAAAATCCCGGTGGAATCCCTCCTGCCCGGTGGCGGCCAGCGTGGTGATGGTCCGGCCGTGAAAGCTGTTGATCAGCGTGATGATCTGATAGCAGTCCGCGCCTTTTTTATCCGCCGCGTATTTTCTGGCGGTCTTGATGGCGCATTCATTGGCCTCGGCGCCGCTGTTGGCAAAAAACACCTTCTTCATCCCCGTTCTCTGGCAGAGCAGCTCCGCCAGCTCCGCCTGGGGACGGGTGTAAAAGAGGTTGGAGGTATGCTGCACCATATGCAGCTGCCGCTCCACCGCCGCGATCCACGCAGGATCGCAGGCGCCCAAAATGTTTACGGCGATTCCGCTGGCGCAATCGATATATTCCTTGCCCTCCGCGTCCCACATCAAAGACCCTTCGCCCCGCACGATTTCTACCGGGAACCGGGCATAGGTATGGGCAATGTATTGGGCATCCTTTTCAAATGTCGTCATTTTTGCAGTCCACTCCTTTGCTGCGATGATTTATGCCGCTCCGCCACGACCATGGTGCCGGCGCCTTCGTTGGTCAGGGTTTCGATCAGAATCGAATGGGGAACGCGCCCGTCCATGATAAAGACCTTTCTGACGCCCCGGTTGATCGCGTCGATGCAGCATTCCACCTTGGGGATCATGCCGCCGGTGATCACGCCGGTGCCGAAAAGGGCGTGGGCTTCCTGGATATCCAGCGCCGGGATCAGGGAAGAAGGATCCGCAGGATCCTTGAGGATCCCCGCGATATCAGTCAGGGTGATCAGGCATTCCGCCTGCATGGCGCCGGCAATATAAGCCGCCGCCGTATCCGCATTGATATTATAGACATTCCCTTCCTTATCGCATCCAACGGTGGATACCACCGGGATATAGCCCTTCTCCAGCAGATCCAGAACCGGCGTCACGTTGACCCGGGTGATCTTTCCCACAAAGCCGAGCCGCTCATCCTTCATTTCGCAGAGGATCATGCGGTCGTCCATCCCGGAAAGCCCCATGGCGCGGCCGCCCTTGACCTCCAGCAGATTAACCAGCCCTTTATTGATCTTTCCAGCCAGAACCATCTGAACGATTTCGGCGGTTTCCTTATCCGTCACCCGGAGGCCGTCCAGAAACACGCTTTCCTTCCCGACCTTTTTCATGGTTTCGGTGATCTCGGGGCCGCCGCCGTGGACCAGCACCACCTTTACGCCGATCAGCGAAAGCAAAACGATGTCCTCCATCACCTGCTCCTTGAGCTGATCGTTGATCATGGCGTTGCCACCGTATTTGATCACGACCACCTTGCCGTTATACTTTTTGATATAGGGCAGCGCCTGAGTCAGAACCTCGGCGCGCTGCGCATTGGTAATCGAAACTTCCATATTTTCCCTCCGGCTTTTTATTTTTTGAAAAAAGGAGGCCAAGGTGACACCGTCGCCCCGCCTCCTCTGTTGATCCGTTCGTCAAGTACGATAATCTCCGTTGATTTTCACATAATCGTACGTCAAATCGCATCCCCACGCCGCAGAAGAGGCCTCTCCGTCGTGCAGATCGATCAGAATGTCGATTTCCTTTTCCAGCAGGATCTTCTTTGCCAGCTCTTCGGAAAAATCGACGCCGGCACCGTTTTCACAAACCAGGATCTCTCCGCCGGCGGAAGAAAACCGCACCTCGATTTTGGCTACGTCGACCTTTGCGCCGCTATAGCCAATGGCGCAAAGGATCCGCCCCCAGTTGGCGTCGGCGCCAAACATCGCCGCCTTGGTCAGCGATGAGCAGATCACGCTCTTCGCCACCGTTTTGGCAACGGCGGGATCCGGCGCGCCTTTCACCCTGCATTCCAACAGCTTGGTCGCGCCCTCGCCGTCCCCGGCGATCCAGCGGCAAAGCTGAACCGTAACGGTGTTCAGCGCCTTCATGAAGGTTTCAAAGGCATGGCCTTCCCGGGTGATTTCGGGATTGCCCGCCTGCCCGTTCGCCAGAATCACCACCATATCATTGGTGGAGGTATCGCCGTCTACGCTGGTCATATTGAAGGTTTCCTGAACGTCCTGAGAAAGGGCTTTTTGCAGCATATCCCTGCTGATGGCGCAGTCGGTCGTCAGAAAGACCAGCATCGTCGCCATATTGGGATGGATCATGCCGCTGCCCTTGGCGATGCCGCCCAGGGTGCAGGTTTTGCCGTTGACGGTAAACTGCACGGCGATCTCCTTGACCTGCGCATCGGTCGTCATGATGGCTTCCGCCGCAGCCTTGCTGTCGCGATGGTCGAGATGATGAACCAGCTCCTCCATATGGGAGGCGATCGGCGCAAGATCCAGCGGCCGGCCGATCACGCCGGTAGAGGCCACAACAACGTCCTTCGGGGAAAGATTCAGCGCCTTCCCCGCAAGCTGCGCCATTTCCTTTGCCTTCTCGATGCCGTCCGCATTACAGGTGTTGGCGTTGCCGCTGTTGCAGATAATCGCCTGAGCCAGCCCGTTTTTCAAATGCTCTTTGGTAACGGTCAGCGGCGCGCCCTGCACCAGATTGGTGGTGTAAACCGCCGCCGCCTTGGCAGGATAACGGCTGAAGATCAGCGCCAGATCCTTTTTATCCTTGTTTTTGCGGATTCCGCAGTGAATCCCGCCGGCCATAAAGCCGTGGGGAGCCGCAACGCCGCCCTTAACAAACTCCATATTTCCTGTTCTCCTTCAAAAATTTATCCGTGCCTTATTCCAGACCTTTATCCTCCGGATCGCCCAGCACCAGATTCATGCACTCCAACGCCGCGCCGGAGGCGCCCTTGCCCAGATTGTCGTAGCGCGCCATCAGCAAAAGGCGCTGCTCGTTGCCCTGGATCGTGATTTCCATTCTGTCGCTGCCGCTCAGCGCGTTGGCGGAGAAAAAGCCCTCTTCGCTGGGATCCTCGCGCCAGGATACCACCGGACCCCGGTAAAGGCGGCTGTAGACGTTTTTGATCTCCTCCGCTCCGCAGCCCCGGCTGAGCTGCTCCTGAAAGAGCGGCACCGTCACCGCCATGCCGCTGTAAAAGTCGGCGACAATGGGGCAAAAGACCGGTTCCCGCTCCAGGCCGGTGATCACCTTCATCTCCGGCAGGTGCTTATGCGCCTGCGTAAGGCCATACTGTCGCGGCGCCGAAAGAAGAGGATCCCGCCCGGCGTCTTCATACTGGGCGATCATTTTTTTCCCGCCGCCGCTATAGCCGGTGACGGAATGACAGGTCAGCAGGGCGCCGGCGGGCAAAATCCCCGCCGCCACCAGCGGAGCCACCAGCGCGATAAAGCCGCTGGCATGGCAGCCGGGCACCGCGATCCGCTTCGCCTGCCGAACCGCTTCCTTCCGCTCCGGTGAAAGCTCCGGGAATCCGTAGCACCAGCCGGGCGCCGTCCGGTGGGCGGTGGAGGTATCCAATACGACCGTATCGGGGTTCTCGACCATGGCCGCCGCCTCCCGCGCCGCCGCGTCCGGCAGGCAGAGAAAAACGATATCCGCCCGGTTCAGCATTTCCTTCCGGGCCGCCGGGTCCTTGCGCAGCTCTTCCGGAAGAACCAGCAGTTCAAGATCATCGCGGCCTTCCAGCCGCTCCCGGATCCGCAGGCCGGTGGTTCCGGCGCTGCCGTCGATAAAAACTCTTTTCATGTTCCGCTCCGTTCAGATAAAAAATCTTCCACATAAGCAATCTGCTCCCGCACCGAGCAGGGGCCTGTTCCCCCGGCGGAGATCCGCTTGGAAACGCAGGTTTCCAGAGAAATTTCCTGATATACGTCCTCTTCAAAGAGGGGCGAATATTCCTTCAGCGTTTCCAGAGGCAGCTTGTCCAGCACCACGTTTTCCTCGATGGCCCGCGCCACCGTCTGCCCCACGATTTTATAGGCCGTGCGGAAGGGAAGCCCCTTGCGCACCAGATAATCCGCCAGATCGGTGGCGTTGATAAAGCCCTTTCCGGCCGCCGCGTACATATTCTCCGGAATGGCGCGCATGGTGCGGATCATCGGCGCGAATACCCGCAGGCATTTTTTCACCGTGTCCACACTATCGAAAATCGCCTCCTTGTCTTCCTGCATATCCTTGTTGTAGGCCAGCGGCAGACCCTTCAGCGTCGTCAGCAGCGCAACCAGGCTGCCATAAACCCGCCCGGTTTTCCCCCGCACCAGCTCCGCCATATCGGGATTCTTCTTCTGCGGCATAATGCTGGAGCCGGTCGTATAGCTGTCGTCCAGCTCAACGAACTTAAATTCCCAGCTGGACCAGAGAATCACTTCCTCGGAAAACCGGGAAAGGTGCATCATCAGAATCGAAAAAGCGCTCATCAGCTCCAGGCAGAAATCCCGATCTGAAACGCCGTCGATGCTGTTGCGGGTATATCCGTCGAACCCCAGAGCCCGGGAGGTATCGCTGCGGTCGGTCGCATAGGTGGTGCCTGCCAGAGCACAGCTGCCCAGCGGATTCTGGTTCATCCGCTTCACCGCGTCCTCCAGCCTCCCGCAATCGCGGATCAGCATCATGCAGTATGCCAGCAGATGATGGCCGAAGGTGATGGGCTGCGCCCGCTGCAAATGCGTATATCCGGGCATAATGGTATCGGCGTGCGCCTTCGCCTGCTCCAGAACCGCTTCCAAAAGCGCTTTTACCAGCCCGATGATCTCGGCGCACTCGTCCCGCAGATAAAGACGGAGATCCACCGCCACCTGATCGTTGCGGCTGCGGGCGGTATGCAGCTTTTTACCAAGATCCCCGATCCGCTCGGTCAAAACCGATTCCACAAACATATGAATGTCCTCCGCTTCCGCGTCAAACGCCAGCGCGCCGCTCTCCAGATCGGCCAGGATCCCGCCCAGCGCCTCGATGATCTGCGCGCCTTCCGTTTCCGTCAGGATCCCCTGCTTTGCCAGCATCGCCGCATGAGCGATGGAACCTTCAATATCCTGCCGGAACATCCGGCTGTCGAAATGAAGGGAGGAATTAAAGTCGTCCGCTTCCCGGTCCAGCTCCTTTTGGAACCGGCCGGCCCACAATTTACTCATAAAATCAAAGCTCCAAACCGTTTTTTTTGCGCATCTTTGCGTTGACCTTGATCGGCAGGCCGAAAAGATTGATGAACCCGGCCGAATCCGCCTGATTATAGACATGGTCCTCATCAAAGGTCGCAATTTCAGGATCGTAGAGAGAATAAGGCGAAGTAACGCCCGCCAGAATCATATTGCCCTTATAGAGCTTCAGCTTCACATCGCCGGTCACGGTTTCCTGGGTGCTGTCGACAAAGGCGCAGATCGCCTTGGTAAGGGGAGAAAACCACTGCCCGTCGTAAATGATCTCAGCAAACTTCTGGGCGACCAGCGCTTTATAATGGGAGGTCGCCTTATCCAGGCAGAGCATCTCCAGCGCCTCGTGCGCCTTATAGAGGATGGTTCCGCCCGGCGTTTCATAAACGCCCCGGCACTTCATGCCGACCAGACGGTTCTCCACGATATCCAAAAGCCCGATGCCGTTTTTGCCGCCCAGCTCGTTGAGCTTCTGAATCAGCGCCACGCCGTTCATCTGAACGCCGTCGATGGCGGTGGGGATCCCCTTCTCGAAATGGATGGTCACATATGTGGGCTGATCGGGCGCCATCTCGGGCGAAACGCCCATCTCCAAAAAGCCCGGCTTGTTATAAAGCGGCTCGTTGGCGGGATCCTCCAGATCCAGCCCCTCATGGGAAAGATGCCACATATTTTTATCTTTGGAATAATTGGTTTCCCGGTTGATTTTCAGCGGAACCTGATGCGCTTCGGCATAGGCGATCTCCTCTTCCCGGGATTTGATGCTCCATTCACGCCAGGGCGCGATGATGGGCATATCCGGCGCAAAAGCCTTGATCGCCAGCTCAAAGCGCACCTGATCGTTGCCCTTTCCGGTGCAGCCGTGGCAGATCGCGTCGGCTCCTTCGGCGATGGCGATTTCCGCCAGCCGCTTGGCGATCACCGGCCGGGCCAGCGAGGTGCCCAGCAGATAGTTTTCATAAACCGCACCGGCCTTGACGGCGGGAAAAACAAAGTCGTTTACAAACTCTTCCGTCAGATCCTCCACATACAGCTTGGAGGCGCCGGTTTTGATCGCCTTTTCCTCCAGCCCCTCCAGCTCGTCGGCCTGGCCGACATTGCCGGAAACGGCAATCACTTCGCAATTATTGTAGTTTTCCTTCAGCCAGGGAATGATAATGGACGTATCCAGACCGCCGGAATAAGCCAGAACTACCTTTTTGATATTCTCTTTATTCATCTTAAAAGCCTCCGATTGAATAAAATTCAAATTTTGTGAATAAATTTTATCACACATTGATTTATAATGCAAGTCCTTTTGACGGGTCGGTTCATTTTCTCGGTTATTCACAACACAACGCCTTAAAAACGACCGGATTTTGTTGATTTTTATCCCACCCTGCCCCGATGAGGCGGGGGTATCCGGCATTTTTTGTATATTATTCATTCATTTTATTCATTATGCGCAAAAGGGCGGGATCCGGATGGATCCCGCCGCTGCTCTTATAATTTCATGGCCACGTCCCACGCCCGCCAGATCACGGTGCGCAGGCTGCCAACGCGGTAAGCGTCGCCGACGATATGAATGCGCCGCCCCTTCCGGGCCATCGGTGCAGGATGATACCCCACCGAGAGGATCACGCTGTCGGCCTCAAGCGTAAAGATCTTTCCGTTCCGATCCACCGCCGTCACGCTGTTTTCTCCGATTTCGGCAATGCGGGTTTCCAGATAGACCGGAACCTGATTGGCGCTGAAAAAGTCCCGCAGGAAGCTGGAGTTGGCCAGGCAAACCTTATCTGAAACGATCAGATCGTTCTGCATTTCAACGATCGTTGGACGCTTGCCCTGCAAAAAGAGCTCATAGGCGATCTCGCAGCCGGTCAGGCCGCCGCCCACGATGAGCGGCTTCTCTCCCGCCGGCTTTTTCCCCAGCAGAAAATCGACCGCCTCGATCCCCCGTTCCGCGCCCGGAACCGGCAGACGATTCGGCGCCGCGCCGGTCGCGATGATGATTTCATCCGCGTCCAGCTCCTCCAGCCCGCGCACTTCGGTATTCAGATGAAGCTCGATCGGATATTTTCTGATTTCCCGGTCATACCAGGCGATCAGCGCCCGATCCTTTTCCTTGAAGGAGAGAGCCGCGGCGGCGATAAAAACGCCGCCCAGCCGGTCGGATTTTTCATAAAGAGCGACTGTGTGGCCGCGGCGGGCCGCAACGATGGCCGCCTCCATGCCGCCGATCCCGCCGCCGATCACGGCGATCTTCTTTTTCTTTCCGGCCGGTATCAGCTTATATTTATCCGACTGCATGACCCGGGGATCCAGCGCACAGCGCGCGATATGGCTGGCGTCGTAGATGGTCTGGGCATTGGCGACGCCCTTGTAATGGGCCATATTAAAGCAGGCGTTATGACAGCAGATGCAGGGGCGGATATCCTCCATGCGGTTTTCTATCAGCTTGCTGACCCATTGATCATCGGCCAGGAACTGGCGGGCGACGCCCATCGCATCGATCTTCCCTTCGGCGATCGCCTGCGCCCCTGCCTCCGGCTCCATCCGGCCGGCGCAAACCACCGGGATATCCACAAATTTTTTGATATGCGCCACATCCTCCAAATTGCAGTTTAGCGGCATATACATGGGGGGATGCGCCCAATACCAGGAATCATAGGAGCCGTTGTCGGCATTCAGCATATCATAGCCGGCGTCTTGGAGATATCTGGCCGCCTTTTCGCTCTCTTCCATATCCCGCCCGATTTCCGTATACTCCTCGCCGGGGACAGCGCCCACGCCGAAATCCTTCACCTTGGACACCACCGAATAGCGCAGGGAAACCGGATAATCGGCGCCGCAGGCGGTCTTGATCGCCTTTACGATATCAACGGCAAACCGATACCGGTTCTCAAAGGAACCGCCGTACTGATCCGTTCGTTTATTGGTATATTCCATAGAGAACTGATCCAGCAGATAGCCCTCGTGAACCGCGTGAACCTCCACGCCGTCTACTCCCGCTTCCCGGCAAAGAACCGCCGTTTTGGCAAAGGCGTCAACAATTTCTTCGATCTCCTTCACCGTCATGGCCCGGGTCGTCATTTTATCCGACCAGCGGGAGGGCAGAGGGCTGGGGCTTGCGCTCTGGTAGGGAATGTTGATGATGGGCTTGATGATATCCCGCAGCACCGGGGCGTTGTGCAGCGCCACCATGGAGGTGGGGATCGCCCAGGAGCGCCCCATCCCCGCCGTTATCTGCACAAACAGCCTGGCGCCGTAGCCATGGATCTCATCCATAAACACCTTCAGCTCTTCAAACATCTTTTTATTCTGATAGAGCCACTGGTTCATAAAGGTGCTTTTAATAGGCGCGATCCCGGGGATGATCAGGCCGACGTTATTTTTGGCCTTTTCAATGAAAAACCGCGCGGCCTCCCGGTCGAAATGATTGCCGGTATGCTCCATCCAGCCAAAGAGAGAGGTACCGCCCATCGGGCACATCACAATGCGGTTTTTGATCTCCACATTGCCGATTTTCCATGGCGTAAACAGCGCTTCATACTTTGCATCCATAAAAATCCCATCCTTATTTTTATTATTAAATCATCATCATTGGATCAAAAAACCAAAACCGACCCGCTGGAACGGGGGTTCCCCGGCGCAGGCTCAGGGAGTATAGATCATATCGATCCCCCGCTGCAGGGTCGTTGCGTCAATCCCGCCCATGGCCTGAGCCACGATATAGCCTTCCGCGTCGATGAAATAGGTCGTTGGCAGCGAATAAACGCGGTATACCCTTGCGGCGTCCGAATCGGTATCGTAAAAAACCGGGAACTGATACCCCTGCTCCGCCACAAAGTCCGCCGCCGAATCCCGGGTTTCCCGGGCACCGTCGGTCATGTTCACCATCAGAAACTGCACCTGCTCGCCCAGCTCCAGATATTTTTCATGGAAATCGGGCATTTCATTCCGGCAGGGGCCGCACCAGCTTGCCCAGAAATTCAAAACGATCGGCTTGCCGATATAATCCGTCAGGGCAACGGCGTTGCCCTGGGCGTCGTAAACGGTAAAATCTTCCGCCGGATCCAGATCTTTTTCCTCGCCGGAAGCGGAGTCCGACGTCTGCTCGTCCGCGCCGGAGAGCTGCTCCACCGCCCGATCCATCCGCCAATAGACAAAATATGCGCTGCTGATCAGGCAAACAAAAATAACCAGCAGGATCAAAAACAGTTTCTTCTTTTCCATCTCGCCCTCCTCAGCCGATCAGACTCAGCAGCCGGCCCAGGGTTCCGGTTGCCATCAGGATCCCCACCAGAATCAAAAATCCGCCGCTGATCCAGTTGATGATCCGGTAATTTCGCTTGATCCAGTCAAAGGCTCCCTTGAAATAATCGATCAGCACCGCGCTGAGCAGAAACGGAATGCCCAGCCCGGCGGAATAAAGCAGCAAAAGCAGCATCCCTTCCGCCACATGACCCTGCTGAGAGGCCAGCATCAGCGCGGAGCCGAGAAAAGCGCCAACGCAGGGCGTCCAGCTGATGGAAAAGACCATTCCGAATACCAGCGCCGGAAAAAAGCCCATATTGCCGGGCTCCGCCGCCTTCCCGCCGCCCCGAAAGAACGGGAGCCGGAAAAGGCCGAGGAAGTTCAGCCCGAAGAAAATGACGATCAGGCCGGAAACGATGTTTACCACCGTTTGATATTCCCGCAAAAAACCACCTATTGTTCCCGCCAGCGCCCCCATCGCCACAAAGACGGCGGTAAACCCCGCCACAAATCCGGCCGCGCCGATCAGGGTCTTTTTCGTGCTTCGGGCGCCGCCGCCGGCGAAATACGAAAAATAAACCGGCAGCATCGGTAAAAGGCAGGGCGATATAAAAGTAATGATCCCCTCCAGAAAAGATAGCAGATATTGCACAGTCTGTCACGCTCCCATCAGAAAATTCCGAACCGCCGCGCAGCAGCGTCCGTGCGGCGCCCGAAGCCCCGGCGCCCCATAGGGCGCAGCGCTCCTACGCCGCTACCGCCATTATTTTACCAGAATGCCGCGATCCGTTCTGTAACAAAATCACGCAGTCCCGCCTTCAGGAAAAGGGCGCCGAAAGGGGCACTTTCCCGCTCCTTTCGGCGCCGCATAAAAAACACAAAAGGATCCCCGGAACCGCCCGGAGCCCGCCGGGAGAACCGCAGCTTACAACTTGGAAAAACCGTGACAATTGATCAAAGCGTCCAGCTTCTTCCCTTCCTTGCACATCGGGCACTCATGAGCGGGATACAAATTATAGTCCGGCAAATCCTTCGGATTAAAGGCCGAATAAACCGGAATGCCGCAGCACTTCTCCGTAATGGAGAAAATCGCGGTGATCCCCGCCACCATGCCGCCGTAATAGTTCACCGTATCGATCGCGGCCTCCACCGTTTTCCCGGAGCCTACCGATACGCCCAGAATCAGAACGTGCTTTCCGGCGATCATCGGGATGAGATTGTCCCGGAAGAAGAACTGCCCCGCATTGGAGTTTTCCGGAGTCACGATATAAATCGTCTGGTGCGCGTTCATATTGACAAAATCCGAGCGGGTCAACTGATCCGCCAGACAGGTGCCGATCACCTCGGTGCCATCCAGGCAAAGGATCGTATCCACGATCGTATTGGCATAAATATAAGAACAAAGCTCCTCCGCCACGGCTTTCGCCTCGGAAAGACGGCTTTTCTGAGCCGCCACGTCGATATAATAATTCGTATGGCTGTTGATGGTGGCAAAATGCCCCTGGGCAACGCGCAAAATGAGATTTTTGCGTTTGGTCTTGTACTTGAAGGTGTTTGAAGTGGGCATAAAGATCCCTCCCGATAAATAGATTTCTGTTTTTATTTTACTATACTTTGCGCGGCATAGTCAAGATAAATATTTCATATCTCATAATTTTTTTCAAATGAAACGGGGCGTTTTCGGCAAAATGACCAATTATACCCCTTCCAGACCCTGATCTAAACAAAGGAGGAGTGAAATTTTACACCCTTCCCTTGACATGCCCAACATTTTATGATATACATAAAATATGGCCGCCAGCTTATTTTATCTTCTGATTCATCGCTTGCAGGCCGATGGATAGGAGGATAGCGTCTGCGCTCTTTGCGGCAATGATTTCTATTTGGAAATGCTGCTGGGTCTGAAAAATCCCGAACGGAAAATGCGCCGGCAGTCTGTTTTGAGAGGAGTTGATGCTATGAAAGCCGCTTTTTATGAAAAGGATATCACGCCGCCTCTTGGTGATTTCCTTGTGGGCAGTTATTGCCGCTGGTTTGCCGAGGATGTTTTAGATCCTCTTTTTGTCCGCGCGGCGGTGATAGAAAGCAACGGCCGCAGGGTCGCAATCATTGGAATAGACGCCTGTGAATTTCCCGATGACCTCCATGACGCCGTGGCAAAAAGAATCATGGAATACACCGGTATCTCCCCTGAAAACATTCTTATTTCCGTTACGCATACCCACAAGGGAATCCCGATTGAGAGCAGCCCTGAAATCGACGCATATGCCGATGAACCCTATAAAAATGTTGTATACCGGCTTATCGCCGACTGCGCGATCCTTGCTTCGCGCAGACTCAGCGACGTCGCCGTCCGTTTTGGCTCGGGCTACGCGGACGACATTGCCTTTAACCGCAATTATATCCTGCGCAACGGCACTTATCGCACGAATAAATTCACCGACATAGTCGATACCCTTTCCGGAATCGATCCCGACGTGCCCTTCCTCTTCTTCCGGGACAAAGACGGAACCCCAAAGGGCGCCATCGTAAGCTATGCCTGCCATCAGGACGTAAACCCCGGAACCGCATATTCCGGCGCATTTGCCTATGTTTTGGCGCAGGAATTGAAAAAACAATACGGCAACGATTTTGTCACGGTGTTTTTGCCCGGAGCCTGCGGAGATATCAATCATATCGATCCCAACATTGTAGAGATGCCAAAGGATTGGTATATTCACATGGGCAAGCGGCTTGGGGAAGAGGTGATTCAGGCGGAAAAAACCGCCGGTCCCGTGGAAGGCGATACGCTTGCCGTCTGTAAAGAACTGGTCGAGCTGCCCCTGAGAGCGCATACAAATGAATCGGTGCTGAACGATATAGAAAAATTTGTCAAAGCCAAGCAGCTCACCTCCATCCGAAACATTGCTTTTTTCCATGCTACCAGCAACGAAAAAACCGTAAAACATTACCTGCAGGTCATCCGGATCGGCGATGTATACCTCTATGCCTATCCGGGAGAAATATATGTGGACTTTGGGCTTGCAATCAAAAAAAGATCTCCCTCCGCAAAAAATATCATCGCCACCCTTGCAAACGGAGGCTGCGGATATGTTGCGACAAGAAAGGCCTTTGATAAACAAAGCATGCTGTATGAAACCATGCTCTGCCGCGGTGCCTGCCTGGATCCGGAGGCCGGATATATCATGAACGATAAGCTGATTGCATTTTCCAACCGGCTTAAAAGGGAATCATAACGCGAAACAGACCTGCGGAATACCGGCTTTTTCCGACGGAACCGGCAATTTGATTGAAAAGTGAAGAAAACAAAAAGAAACGGCGATTTTCCAAAGGAAAATCGCCGTTTCTTCTTGTCTTAGGGCTATAAAAAAAGATTTTTCTCGCGGTCACAAAAAAATAACGCTGAGCCCAAAACGCATCGGGTTCAGCATCACGCTGACTTTCGTGCACGATATGGACGCCGCGCGCCGAAGGCGCATCACCGTGAAAAGTTGGTAGTGCAGCGAAGGCGTCATGCCTGCGTTTACAAAGGCATGGCCGCAGCAAACGTGACTTTTCACGGATAAGGAGGAGCAAGGAAGCGGGCGGATGTTTTTCTTGACAAAGAAAAACGGAGCAAAGCGTGCTTTGCTCCGACGTGGTGGAAGGGTAGCTCAAATTCGAAGTCTTTTGGTTTTTTGACCTATATGTTCGAACCCTCGTAAATCAATCGTTTATTATCCTATCTATTTCTTCTTTCTTTTTTATATAAACAACTTTTTCTTTA
>CALXGQ010000009.1 GCA_944387895.1 uncultured Clostridia bacterium | reverse complement strand
AACGTCGTTTACTAAGGATACGGACTTCACCTATGACTTTAAGATCGGCGCAGACTTCCTCGGTGCATCTCTGACCCTCGGCGGCGAGATCGGCGTGAATTACTACGTGCACCTTTATAATAACGTTGAGAACAGCAAAACTGCCTATATGCAATTTACCTTTGACGACGAAACGCAGACGGTATATCGCAAAGATCTTGTAGCACTCACAGCGGAAACTGCACCCGAAGGAATTACTATCCCAACCGAAGGAGAAGGAGCAGTCTACGTCTTTACCTGCAGGGTCAACTCCCTGCAAATGGCAAACGATATATCGGCTCAGTTTATTGTTGATACTGATACGGCAAGCCGCGTTGTGACATACTCTGTCAGGGATTACGGTGAAACCGTCTTGCGCAGCAGCGCATCTAATGAAGCCAAAAATCTTGTCATAGCGCTGCTCAACTATGGATCCTCTGTTCAGACCCGAAATAACGATAGAACGGATGATCTTCCCAACAAGAACCTAACTGATGCACAAAAGGTTTTGGTTGATGTATCGATCAGCGACACCGAGTTTGTTCAAAGCAAGAACGGCTCCGTTGCCGGATTGACCATCAAGAGCAGTACGCTGATGATGGATTCCTATACGTCGATTCGTCATTATTTCAAGTTGGCCGAGGGCGGTGATATCGAAAATTATACTTTTGCATTGGTTGCTTCAGACAGCAGCGAAACACCTCTGAAAGCTTCTCCGACGGAAGGCTGGGTCGGTTGGTATTATATCGAAACGTCCGGACTCTCTTCACAGCAGCTTGGCAAGATGTTGACCGTTAAGGTAAGAAATACCAGCACCAATGAGGAAATGACTATTCGCTACGGACCGATGACTCATGTAAAGAACAAGCTGAAAAAGGAGAATTTGTATTCAAAAGCAGAAATCAATATTATGAAAGCGATGTATTGGTATTATGCTGAAACAATAGACTATGTGAAATCATTACAGCAGGCTTAAAACAAGCGAGGAGGTAACTGCCATGAAGGAATTATACGAAGAACCGGTGATCGAAATCGTTCATTTCCAACCGGAGGATATTATCACTAATGATAGTGTGCCTGGAGGTGATGATATCGAAACAGGAGGAGATGAGTGGTAATAGTGGTAACAGAATAAATTGGGCGCCGCCGCAAGGCGGCACCCAATTTTTCCAAAATGAAGTTTGGCTCCTGCTGCGCAGGCGCCTGAAAAGAGCGTCGCTTTCGGCGGCGGATGCAAGGATGGAGGATGGATGATGAAAAAAATAACAGCAGCGCTTCTTTTGGCGGCCTTCCTGATGCTGGCAGCTTCCGGCTGTGGGTGGTTCAAGGAGGATGAGGCCGGGAGCGATCAGCCCGAATCCACCGCCGGCCAGCAGGAGGAAAGCACCGGCGGGGAGGAGGATCAGGCTGTTTCCGGCGAGGATTCTTCGTCGGAGGAGCAGGGCGCCGATGCCGGCGGCAGCTCCGGCGGCTCCGGCAGCGGATCGGCTTCCGGCAGCTCCGGCGGCGGTTCTGAAGCTTCGGGCGATTCCGGGGCGGGGCAGAGCGGCGAGGATTCCGGCGCTCCTTCCTCTGAAACCGATCTGGATGATGCCACTTCCTCTGATTCTTCCCAGACGAATCAGCCGGATGATCCGGAAGATTCTACTTCGGATGGGGAAAACGGTCAGGAGGACGTGCCGGATTCCGGCAATTCCGATGATAACGGCGACGCCGGGGACGCCGGAGATACCGGCAATTCTGGCGACGCCGGCAATGCTGATGATACCGGGGATTCCGGATCAAGCGATGTCGAGCTGCCTTTTGTCCCTTTTGATTAAGCTGGGGGAGCGGCATGGAATTTAGAATCAAACTGGCCGGGAAGGTTCTCGGGGTTTCGTCGGTTTATCCATCAACCCGGGACTTTTGCCGGGATTATATCACCGAGGAACCGGCTGCATTTCAGATCGCCCTTTCACCGGAAGAGATTGAAAAGGAGCGCTCCTTTTTTCGCGGCGGCTCGCCGCCACGCCCGTTTTTGGCGCCGTATCTGGAAAAGCTGGCGCTGTATCGAAAGATCGCGGAATGTCTGCTGAGCGAGGATATCATGCTGTTTCACGGCTCCGCCCTCGCTCTGGACGGCGCGGGCTACCTGTTCACCGCCCCCAGCGGAACCGGGAAATCAACCCACGTCGCCCTCTGGCGCGCGGTCTTTGGGGATCGCGTTCAGATGGTCAACGATGATAAGCCGCTTTTGAAAATAACGGAGGACGGCATTTGGGTCTGCGGAACGCCCTGGGATGGAAAGCACCGGCTGAGCAGCAATATCAGCGTTCCTCTGCGGGGCGTTTGTCTGTTGACCCGGGATACGGTCAATCATATCGAGCCGGTTTCCGGGCGGGAGGCTCTGCCGGTTCTGCTGGAGCAAAGCCAGCGCCCGGCCGGGGCGGAGAAGATGGCGTGCTATTTGAAGCTGCTGGATCGTTTTTCCAAGGGGACGCGGTTTTATCGGCTGGGATGCAATATGGAGCCGGAAGCGGCCAGAGTGGCATATGCGGGAATGGCGCGGGAGCGCCGGGAGGATGAAGCAAAATGAAGCTCAAGGAAGGGTTTGTTATTCACGAGTCAGACGGCGAATCGCTGATGATCGCCGTGGGGGAGATGGCGGAGCGGTTCCACGGACTGGTGCGCAGCAACCGCACGGCGGCCTTTATGATCGATTGCCTGAAAAAGGAAACGACCCCGGAGGCAATCGCCGAAGCGGTGACCGACCGCTTTGCAGTAGATCGCCAAACGGCGGATCGCGATGTTGCCCGGGTTCTGGATCAGCTGCGTGAAATTGAGGCGTTGGATGAATGAGCGTAATCTGATCAGCTATGAAGAGGAGCTGAACGCCCGGGGGAAGCTGGTTTTCACCCAGGTCGGCACCAGTATGCTCCCCCTTCTGCGCCAGAAACGTGATCTGATCGTTCTGGAGAAAAAGCAGGCCGGGCGGTGCGGGAAATATGACGTCGCGCTGTATAAACGGAAGGACGGCTCCTATGTCCTTCACCGGATCCTGAAGGTGCGGGAAAACGACTATGTCCTCTGCGGCGATCATTGCTGGCAGCGGGAATACGGAATCACAGACGAGCAGATCCTCGGCGTTCTCTCGGCGGTGGTTCGGGACGGGAAAACCATAGAGGTTTCAGACCGCCGGTACCGGTTTTACGTTCACTTGTGGTGCGATTTTTTCTGGGTGCGGGCGGCGATCTTGCGGAGCAAGGCTCTGCTTCGCCGATGCATCGGTAAAATCAAAAGAAGCATGGTGCTTTAAGGCCGGCGCCGGAGCAAAGATTTTCTTAGCTCCGGCGCTTTTTTGCTGCCCGGGAGCCTGCTTTGCGGGCGGCGCGGAATTTGGACATTTTTTGAATTTTATCAAGATAACTCTTTATTTTATTTTGCGGTTGTGATATAATAAACTGAAATATGCATGGAGATTCTTATTACTATGATCATTTTGGGCATTGATCCCGGTTATGCCACAATCGGATACGGCGTTTTGGAATATCTGCGCGGCAGGTTCCGCGTTATGGACTATGGCGCGGTAACAACGCAGGCCGGGCTGGATTTCCCGCGCCGCCTGCAAATCATCCACGAAGGCATCACCGAGCTCTGCGACCGTTACCGGCCGGACTGCATGGCGGTGGAGGAGCTTTTTTTCAATACCAATATCACCACCGGGATCCAGGTAGGGCACGCCCGGGGAGTGATTCTGCTGGCCGGATGTCAAAAGGGCGTGGAAATATATGAATATACGCCGCTGCAGGTCAAGCAGAGCGTGGTGGGCTACGGCCGGGCGGAAAAGCATCAGGTGATGGATATGACCCGCCAGCTTCTGGGTCTGGAGCGGATCCCGAAGCCCGACGACGCCGCCGACGCTCTGGCGTTGGCGATCTGCCATGCGCACAGCTCCAAATCTAATTTGCTGAAGGTGAATCTATGATCGCGTCTTTGAGAGGAAAAATTTTGGAAAAAAGCGGCGAATCGGTGATCCTGGAGAGCGGAGGGGTCGGCTTTCTTGTATTTCTTTCGCGCCATGGTCTGGATCAGCTGAGCGCAGAGGGCGCCGACGCATTTTTATACATCCACATGGTAATCCGGGAGGACGCCATAGAGCTTTACGGCTTTCCGGATCCCGATGAAAGGGATTGCTTTCGGATGATCATCAATGTTTCCGGCATCGGGCCGAAGGGCGCGCTGGCGATCCTCTCGGAGCTGACGCCGGATGAGCTTGCCGCCAGCGTGATGATGGGAGATAAGGCGAATATCACCCGCGCCCGGGGCGTTGGGCCCAAGGCGGCGGAACGGCTTGTTTTGGAGCTGAAGGACAAATTCAAGGGAATGTCGGCTCTGCAGGTCAATCAAAGCGCTTCCATGCCCCGGCAGGGAACCGCCTCCAAGAGTCTGGAGGCGATGGAGGCTTTGATGGCGCTCGGGTTTACCCAGCCGGAAGCCAGGCACGCGCTGAACGGCCTGGATCTCGATGCCATGACGGTTGAGCAGGCAATCACGCAGGCTCTGAAAGGATTTAATCAATGATTGAAAGTGATTTTGAGAATCGCATTGTTTCTACCACCTTCACCGGGG
Organism: uncultured Clostridia bacterium; assembly: GCA_944387895.1. Classification (GTDB taxonomy): domain Bacteria; phylum Bacillota; class Clostridia; order Oscillospirales; family QAKW01; genus QAKW01. Next base: position 154,861 of record CALXGQ010000009.1, on the reverse strand, counting down.
AGGATAGCGAAATCGAATCGTCGCTGCGCCCCCATCGGATGGAGGATTACATCGGCCAGAACAAAGCGAAGGAAAATCTGAAAATTTATATCGAAGCGGCAAAAAAACGGGGCGAAAGCCTGGATCACTGCCTCCTTTACGGGCCGCCCGGACTGGGCAAAACAACGCTGGCGGGGATCATTGCCAATGAGATGGGCGTCAATCTGCGGATCACCTCCGGGCCTGCCATCGAAAAACCGGGGGATCTGGCGTCCCTGATCACCAATCTTCAGCCCGGCGACGTCCTGTTTATCGATGAGATCCACCGTTTGTCCCGGGCGGTAGAAGAGGTTCTTTATCCGGCGATGGAGGATTATGCCGTTGATATCATCATCGGGAAGGGGCCTTCGGCGCGGAGCATCCGTCTGGACCTGCCGCGCTTTACCCTGATCGGGGCAACGACCCGCGCGGGCCAGATCTCCGCGCCGCTGCGCGACCGGTTCGGCGTTCTTGCCCGGCTGGAACTATATCAGCCGGAAGAGCTCCGGGATATCGTTCTGCGTTCGGCCGGGATCCTGGGGATCCCGATCGAGCCGGAAGGCGCCATGGAAATTGCAAAGCGGTCCCGCGGAACGCCGCGGATTGTCAACCGCCTTTTAAAGCGCGTCCGGGACTTTGCCGAGGTAAAGGGCGACGGGATGATCACCCGGGAGATCGCAGATCTTGCGCTGCAGGCGCAGGAAATTGACTATCTCGGGCTGGACGCCATCGACCGTCGGATGCTGGAAAGCATCATCGGCAATTTCGGCGGCGGCCCGGTCGGGCTGGAAACGCTGGCGGCTACCATCGGCGAAGAGGCGATAACGCTGGAGGATGTCTACGAGCCGTATCTGCTGCAAATCGGTTTTTTATCGCGTACTCCGCGGGGGCGGATGGTTACGCCGAACGCATACCGGCATCTCGGCCTGAATCCGGATCCGGAGCAGCCGGCGCAGATGCGCTTTGAGGAGTAAATGTTATGTGGATTGCAGACCAATGGAAAGATTACGCGCTTCTGGATACCTCCGGCGGCGCGCGGCTGGAGCGCTGGGGAAATTATATTCTGGTGCGGCCCGATCCGCAGGCGATTTGGCAGAGCGCAAAAAGGCATGAGGGCTGGAAAGCGCCCAACGCCGTTTATCATCGCTCCGGCAGCGGTGGCGGGCATTGGGAGATCCGGTCGCTCCCTGAAAGCTGGAAAATCAGCTACCGGGATCTGACCTTTCAGGTCAAACCCATGAATTTCAAGCATACGGGCATTTTTCCGGAGCAGGCGGTCAATTGGGATTTTATGCGGGAGCAGATCCGCAAAGCCGGCCGACCTGTGAAGGTTTTGAATCTTTTTGCCTATACCGGCGGCGCCACGATGGCCTGCGCCAGGGAAGGCGCTTCGGTGGTTCATGTGGACGCGTCCAAGGGTATGGTGCAGTGGGCAAAGGAAAACGCCGTTCTCTGCGGCGTGGCCGACCGCCCGATCCGCTATCTGGTGGACGACTGCATGAAATTTGTGGAGCGGGAAAACCGCCGCGGGAATCGCTACGACGGCATTGTCATGGATCCCCCTTCCTACGGGCGCGGACCGGGCGGTGAGGTCTGGCAGCTGGAGGAAACCCTTTATCCGCTTATGACGCGGGTTATGCGGCTGCTATCGCCGCGGCCTTTGTTTTTTGTTCTGAACTCCTATTCCACCGGCCTTTCTGCGGCGGTAATGGAGTATCTTCTGCGGCTGACGCTCCCGAAAGGGCTCGGCGGCCGCTTTGAAAGCGGAGAGATCGGGCTGCGCACAGCCGATGGAATGGATTTTCCGTCCGGATCGGCAGCACGATGGCTCTCGGAGGATTAAATGGCAAAAATCATTGAAGTTTCACAATTGAGTTTTTCCTATCCTGAGGAAGATGGAAATCCATCAAGTCCGGCGCTTCACGACGTTTCTCTGGACATCGAGGAAGGGGAATTTTTGGCGATACTCGGCCATAACGGCTGCGGGAAGAGCACCCTTGCCAAGCATTTCAACGGACTGCTGAAAGCGGAAAGCGGAAGTGTGAAAGTGATGAATATGGACGCGTCGGAGGAGCAGAATCTGCTGGAGATCCGCCGGAATGTGGGGATGGTGTTTCAGAATCCGGATAATCAGCTGATCGCAACGGTTGTGGACGAGGATGTGGCCTTTGCGCTGGAGAATCTGGGCGTACCCTATCCGGAGATGGTGCAGCGCGTGGATGAAGCGCTGGAACTGGTTGGGATGACAAAATACCGCCATCATGCGCCGCACCGCCTTTCCGGCGGGCAAAAACAGCGGGTGGCGATCGCAGGCGTTCTGGCGATGCGTCCCCGGTGCATTGTTTTGGATGAGCCGACCGCCATGCTGGATCCCCAGGGACGCAGGGAAGTGATGAAAACCATTCGGCGCCTTAACCGGGAGCAGGGAATCACGGTGGTGCTGATCACCCATTATATGGACGAGGCCGTTCAGGCGGATCGCGTCGTTGTAATGGGGGAGGGAGAAATCATTCTGGACGGCACGCCCCGGGAGGTTTTTCAGAATGTCGGCCTGCTGCACAGCCTTTCGCTGGATGTTCCTCAGACCGCGGAGCTGATGTTTGCTCTCAGGCAGGAGGATATCAAGGTTCCCATCGCTGTTTTGAGCGTGGAGGAATGCCTGGAGGTTCTTGAAAAAATGCTGGGAGGTGCCAAAAAATGATCAAAACAGAGCATCTCACCTATACCTACGGCATCGGTACGCCCTTTGAAATCACGGCGATCGAGGATATCAATATCCATATCGAGAAGGGCGACTATGTTGGCGTGATCGGGCATACCGGGTCCGGGAAAAGCACGCTGATCTCCCATTTCAACGCGATTCTGAAGCCCACTTCCGGGCGGATCCTGATCGATGGGCATGATCTTTGGAGCGAGGAAAAGAAAACCCGTATTCAAACCCGGTTCGACGTCGGCCTGGTCTTTCAATATCCGGAGCATCAGCTTTTTGAAGAAACGGTTTATAAGGATATCGCCTTCGGCCCCAAAAACATGGGTCTTTCCGGCGAAGAAATTGATAAAAGAGTAAAGAAAGCGTTGGATTTTGTGGGGCTGAGTCGCTCGATTCTGGAAAAATCTCCCTTTGATCTTTCCGGCGGGCAGAAAAGGCGGGTGGCCATTGCCGGCGTGATGGCGCTGGAGCCAAAGGTGCTGATTTTAGATGAGCCTGCCGCCGGATTGGACCCCCGCGGCAGAGATGAGATTCTCAGCCGGATCCGGGACTATCACAGGGAAACCCGGAGCACGGTTCTGCTGGTCTCTCATTCCATGGAGGATATCAGCCGCAATACCAATTCCATTCTCGTGATGAACCACGGCCGGTGCGCCATGCACGCATCGGTTTCGGAGGTTTTTGATCGGACGGAGGAATTGATTCAGATGGGTCTGGACGTCCCCCATATCACCAAGGTTTTCATTGCGCTTCAGGAAAAGGGATATCCGGTTTCCCGCAATGTTTATACAATCGAGCAGGGCAAGGCCGAGCTGATGCGGCTGCTGGGGAAGGACGGTGATCAGCATGCTTAAGGATGTGACCATCGGTCAGTTTTTTCCGGGAAATTCCTTTGTTCACCGCCTGGATCCGCGAATGAAGCTGCTGCTGACGCTTCTCTATGTTGTGGCGCTTTTTCTGGTTCCCGACTTTTGGGGCTTTCTGGTGATTGGTGCGCTGATGGGGCTGGTGGTTGCCTTTTCCGGGATCTCTCTGCGGGTGGTGTTCCGCGGCCTGAAATCGCTGATATTCATCATTGTTTTTACTGCTTTTTTCAATATTCTGTATGGCGGGGGCGAGCCGCTCTTTCCCGGCATATCCTGGCTGGGGTGGCTCAAGGCCGAGGGCGTGCGCAACGCGCTTTTCATGATCATCCGGATCATCCTGCTGATTTTGGGAACCTCTTATCTGACCTATACCACCAGCCCGGTCATGCTGACCGACGCCATGGAGCGGCTGTTCCGTCCCTTAAAGGTGCTGCGCATCCCGGTGCACGAGCTTGCCATGATGATGACCATTGCGCTGCGGTTTATTCCAACGCTGATCGACGAAACCGATAAGATCATCAACGCCCAGAAGGCGCGGGGCGCAGATTTTGAAACAGGCAACATCGTCCGCCGGGCCCGGGCGCTGGTGCCGATCCTGATCCCTCTTCTGATTTCTGCGTTCCGCAGGGCGGAAGAGCTGGCAGACGCCATGGAATGCCGCTGCTATCACGGCGGCGAGGGACGCACGCGGTATAAGGTCTATTCTTTCAGCTGGCGCGACTGGGTGGCGCTTGCCCTGATGCTGGCAGCGCTGAGCCTGATTATATTGATGGTGATATTTTAAAACAATGCCGCAGAAACTACTTTTGAAAATTCGATACAACGGCGCCGGTTATGTTGGCTGGCAGGTACAGAAAAATGGCAAATCGGTTCAGGAACAGATGCAGGACGCCGTTGAAGAAATATTCGGCGCCCGCGTGGGGATCACCGGATGCAGCCGGACGGACAGCGGCGTTCACGCGCTGGAATACTGCCTGTGCTTTGATCCGCCCCGTTCCATGGAGCTCAAACGGATCCCCTTTGCCCTCAACGCGGTTTTACCGCGCAGCATCAGCGTCCTTTCCTGCGAGGAGGTGCCGGAGGATTTTCATCCCCGTTACCATGCGGTCGCCAAGGAGTACCTCTATCGGTTCTACGATGGATCCGCGCCGGATCCCTTCAAACAGGGGCTGGCCTTTTATGAGCCTCATGGTCTTGATGCCGCGGCCATGAACCGTGCCGCCGGGCATTTTATGGGCAGGCATGATTTCAGAGCCTTCATGTCCGCCGGCTCCAAAATTGAGGATACGGTGCGCACCATTTTTTTCAGCAGCGTAGAGCGCCAGGGCGCCGACGTGACTTTTCGGGTGGTGGGCGACGGATTTCTTTATAACATGGTGCGGATCATGGCGGGCACGCTCCTGTTTGTATCAGCCGGAAGAATCGATGCGGCGGCGCTGTCGTCCATCATCGAAGCGGGGGATCGTTCCGCCTGCGGCAAAACAATGCCTGCTTACGGGCTGTATCTTAAAAAAGTGTACTACAAAAGGGAGGAGGTGCCCCATGAATCGGAATCCCAATGACGAAGAAAATCTGAGCGGTGAAGAGCAGCTGGGCGAAGAACTGCATGCCGGGTTGGATGCCGCCCAGCCTGCGCCCAGAGCGCGTACGACGATAAAATATGTTCGATATCTGCTGCTTCTGATTATGGTACTGGTGGCGCTGATCTTCCTGTTTTCGAACCGGGAGCAGATCAGCGGTGATAATCTCCGGCGTCTGCTTGCCAAAATCAATATTGGTTTTTCAACTTCCACCGCAGTAGACGGCGAGGTCTATTTTGATACCGGCAGCTCCGGCGAAACGGTGGTCTATAAAGACGGTTTTGCGCACGCGACGGTAGAGAAGCTGATCATTACCGATAAGAATGGAACAGAGTTTCAGAACACCGCGCTGGGCTATCGGGAGCCGGTGATTACGGCCAATGCCAGCAACGTGATGGTATACGACAGCGGCGGAACCGGTTTGATGGTCACAGATTCCTTTTCGGTGCTTTTTGAAACGCAGATGGATGATCCGATCATTACCGCCAGGATGAATGACAGCGGATATATCGCAGTTGTGACCGAAGGCGACGGCTATCTGGCGAAGGTTTATGTATTTGACTCCTCCTATCGGGAAATCTATCGTTATCAAAGCCTCAGCCGATACATTCTGGATGCGGTAGTTACGGCCGATCAGAAGGGGCTGGCTGTTTCCGCGCTGAATATAGACGGCTCGGAGATCCTTTCGGAAATCCTTTATTTTAAGCTCAGCAGGGAAGAGATGCAGTGGACGGTTTCTTTCGGCGAAGAGCCGTGTATTCAGCTTTCCGCCAAGAAAAACGGCACGATCTGCGGATTGTTCAGCTGGGGGATGGCCGCGCTGAATACCGGCGGGGAGGAAATCGGCCGGTATCTTCTGGATAATCAGGTGCTGCAATGCTATTCGCTGGATGATTCGTCCAAAAATATTTTTGTGACCGCAGCGGCGGAAAACGGCGACGGCACCATCGTGGTCTGCAACGAAAAAGGCGAGGTGCAGGATACGGTAACGCTGGATTACTATGCGGTGCGGGTCGATTATTGCGATATGAACATTGCCGTTCTCGGCAATCAGCAGTGCGGCGTTTATAAGCAGTCCGGGAGCCAGCTTTGGGAATCCCAGCCCGAACGCGCGATCAACATTGCGTTTATGGGGAAAAATGCGGTGGTGATTATAAGCGAAACAGGCTGTGTATATAATGTAGTAAATTAAGGAGGCTATACTTATGGCAATCGTTTTGGATATTTTAATAATAGCGATCGTTGCGCTTTCGGTTTTTCTGGCATACAAAAAAGGGATGATCAAGACGTTGTTTTCCCTGGTCGGCGGGATTCTTGCCGTGGTACTGGCGGTCTGGTTCAGCACTCCTGTGGCCAACTGGCTTGACAGGGAATATATTGGCCCCGCGGTTCACAGCGCGGTTCTTTCCGCCGTCAACGGCTCTTCCATATCCGAAAGCTACGACGAGGCGCTGGAAACGGTAGACGTAGTGGAAACGCTGAAGGAAATGCCGGATAGCCTTCGCAGCTTTCTGGAAAGCATCAACGTCGACGTGGACGCCATTATCGCCGAGGCGGAGAATGCGGTAAGCGATTCGGCGGCGGCCAAGGATCAGTTGATTGCTTCCATTGCAGAGCCGATCAGCAGCACCGTCAGCAAGGCGGCGGCGCTGATTGGGCTGGCGCTGATTTTCTTCATTCTTTTGTTTGTCGTGATGCATTTGCTGAACGCGGTGTTTCAGATGCTGCCCTTCGGGAAAAGCTTCAACCGCGTCGGCGGTATCATTTTCGGCGTGATCCGCGCCATCTTGATTGTGATGGTGCTGGGCGCGGTCATATACGGTCTGGCGTGCGGAAATATCCTCCTTTCCGTAGAGGAACTGGATCAGACGATTCTGCTGAAAAACATCAATAAAATCAATCCGATTTTACTGGCCTTTCAATAATTCCGGACCGCGCGGCGGTCTAAAACTCAAAGGAGAGCAATATGCTTTGTGTAAAATGTAAAAAAAGAACGGCGGTGGTATTCGTTTCCAGAATGGACGGCAATAAACCGGTCAACGAAGGCTTCTGCCTGAAATGCGCGAAAGAGATGGGGATTCCGCAGGTGAACGAAATGATCAAGGGAATGGGCATGACCGATGAAGATCTGGAACAATTTGCCGATGAGTTTGATCAGATGAGCGAGCAGCTGGGATTAAACAGCAGCGAGCTGGATTCCCAGACCGCTCCTTCGCTGCCTCCGCTGTTCAGCAAAATCTTCGGCCAGAGCGCGGAGCAGACCGGAGGCGAAACGGCGGAAAAGAAAAAGGAAAGCGGCGAAAAAAAGAAGGATAAAAAGCGTAAAATGCTGGATCAGTACGGCGTGAACCTCACCGCCAAGGCCCGGGCAGGCGAGCTGGACCCGGTAGTAGGGCGTCAGGTGGAGCTGAATCGCCTGATCCGGATCCTCAACCGCAGAACTAAAAATAATCCCTGCCTGATCGGGGAGCCGGGCGTTGGAAAAACGGCCATCGCAGAAGAGCTTGCCTCTAAAATCGCCCGGGGCGACGTTCCGGCGAAATTGATGGAGAAGGAGATCTACCTGCTGGATTTGACCGCTCTGGTGGCCGGAACCCAGTTCCGCGGCCAGTTTGAAAGCCGGATCAAAAGCCTGATCAGCGAGGTCATGGCGCTGGGCAACATCATATTGGTGATCGATGAGATCCATAACCTGGTGGGTACCGGCGACGCGGAAGGGACGATGAATGCCGCAAATATTCTGAAGCCCGCCCTTTCCCGGGGCGAGATCCAGGTGATCGGCGCAACGACGCTGGCGGAATACCGGAAATATATTGAAAAGGATGCCGCGCTGGAGCGCCGGTTTCAGCCGGTGATGGTGGACGAGCCTTCTCTTGCGGACACGGTTGAGATCCTGAAGGGGCTTCGTCCCCGCTACAGCGAATACCATCATGTCGAAATCCCGGACGCCATGCTGGTTCAGGCGGCGCAGATGTCGGAGCGGTATATTACCGATCGGTTTCTGCCGGATAAGGCGATCGACCTGCTGGACGAAGCGTGCAGCGGCGCATCGCTGGAAAACAAATCGCTGGACGAGCGGATCCGCACCCAGCGCCGACTGACGGAAATCGAAGCGCGGATGAACGTCCTTTCAGAAGGGGAGCAGAAGGAGGAAACCTATAAGGAGCTGGCGGAGCTGAATAGTGAAAAATGCCGGCTGGACGCCGCCCTTTCGGAGCTGGGCGAGGCCGGAAACGCCGTTTTGACCTTTGACCACCTTGCATATGTGCTGGAGCTTTGGACGGGGATTCCCGCAGCCAAGATCAAGCAGCAGGAATTTGAAAAGCTCAATCAACTGGAGAGCGTTTTGAAGAACAGGATCGTGGGGCAGGATGAAGCGATCGATTGCGTCGTTCGCGCGATCAAACGGCGCCGGGTGGGCGTATCCCTTTCCCGCAGCCCTTCTTCTTTCATCTTCACCGGGCCGACCGGCGTTGGAAAAACGGAGTTGGTCCGCCAGCTTTCCATCGCGCTTTTCGATAGCGTGGAAGCGCTGATCCGGGTGGATATGAGCGAATATATGGAAAAGCATTCCGTTTCCAAGCTGATCGGCGCGCCTCCGGGTTACGTTGGCTACGACGACGCCGGCCAGCTCACCGAGAAGGTGCGCAGAAAGCCGTATAGCGTCATTCTGTTCGATGAGATCGAAAAGGCGCATCCCGACGTTTTGAACATCATGCTTCAGATGCTGGACGACGGCAAACTGACCGACGCCCAGGGTCGTTCGGTCAATTTTGAAAACACCATTATCGTGATGACGACCAATGCAACCGCCGATACGGCCAACGCCACCGGATTCAACCGCTCGGAATCAGAGCTGGAAAAGGATCGGGCCACTCGGGCGCTGCTGAAGTTTTTGCGGCCGGAGTTCATCAACCGGGTGGATGAAATCGTCACCTTTCATCCGCTGGAGCGGGAAACCATCCGCGCAATCGCCGGAATCATGCTGGATGATCTTCGCAAGAGTCTGGAGATGCGCGCCATATCTCTGGAGGTGGAGCCTGCGGTTCTGGACTATCTTGCGGAGCATGGATATGACCGTAAATTCGGGGCAAGATCCCTCAAACGCACCATCCAGAGAGAGCTGGAGGATCAGATCGCCCAGCAACTGATCGATCGTTTCGCAGAGGAAACCTCCGTGATCCATTGCAGCGTGTCGGGCGAAAAAATTTGTGTGAATTTGCATTAAAAAAGCTTGACATTTTTTCAGGAGTTATGTATAATACACGTTGTACCTGTGTTATACAGGACTGTCGTTAAAGCGGAGGGAGGGAAGACCAAATGGCAGAAATCCGCATCAAGGAAAATGAGTCCTTGGATAGTGCTTTGAGAAGATTCAAAAGACAATGCGCGAAATCCGGCGTTCTCTCCGAGATCAGGAAGAGAGAGCACTATGAGAAGCCCAGCGTAAAGCGAAAGAAGAAATCCGAAGCTGCCAGAAAGAGAAAGTATTGATTTCTGAGCGGTTGTTCGGTTGTTTGATACTCTCAAAATCGAGCCCGCATGATATGCGGGCTCTTTTTTTTAAAAAAGATTCTGAAAGGGGCGAAAAAAATGGCAGACATTTATGATGAAAAACAGGGCGTCGCTTTTTTGTTTCCTCTGGACGGGGATTGCCTGAATCGTTACGACGGCGAAGAGCGGGAGGACGGTCTTCACATTGAGGTGCAGGTTGCGGCTGCGCCGGGGCTGGAGCTTGCCGTCAACGGGATTGCCGCCCGCTGGGACGGAGCGTGCTACCGGTGTCCGGTGGTGATCCGGCATTACCGTACCGTTCTGGAAGCGACCGCTGCCGGAACCACCGCGGCGATTGCGGTTTATAAGCTTCATGACCCGGTGGGAAAATACCGCCTTTCCAGCGATGATAATATCCTTTTCCTGAAGGATATCAATGACAATCAGGACAAATACCGCTCCATTTTTGAAAATCCCTATTTGGCTGTTTATAAAAAAGCCCACGACCTCTACGGCGCCTGTGTTCATATCAATATCTATTATGAATACGGGGAAGAGGAGATGGCGGATTTTTCCGCCCATAAAGAGCCCTTTGATCTTTCCATGATGACCGATCGGTTCAAGCCGGAATGGCAGGCGAACGCCGATTGGCTCAAGCTGACCTTCCATGCCCGCAAGAATTATCCCAATGCGCCCTATCAACATGCAACGGCCGCCGAGGTGGCGGCGGATATGGAAAAGGTTCACCGCGAGATCGTCCGGTTTGCCGGCGAGGAGGTTCTCTCTCCCTTTACCACCCTTCATTTCGGCGCCTCCAATCTCCAGGTGACGCGGGCGCTGCGGGAATACGGCTATCGCGGGCTGGCCGGTTATTTCGAGATCGATCGGCACGGTGCGCCGCTGGTGGCTTATCATTATCCGCCGGATCTGGTGCGTCATGTGGGCGGCCGGGATTTCTGGAAGGATAACCGGGAGGACATCATGTTCGGCAGAATCGATGTGGTGCTCAATTACTATGACGATCCCCAGGAAGCCGTAGCCGCTCTGGAGAAGGTGGCGATGGATCCCCACCGGGCGGGCTTTCTCTCTTTGCTGATGCATGAGGAATATTTTTATCCAGATTATGTAAACCATCGGGCGCGCTTTGAGGAGCTGATTCTGGATTCCTGCCGCTGGTGCTATGAGCACGGCTACCGGGGCGCGCTGATGAGCGATACGGTTGCGGAATGACAGCCCGACCCATTCTTCATCCGATTCCTCCGTTTTGGCGCCCCGATTCCGAAATTCTGATTCTGGGCAGCTTTCCTTCCGTCAAGTCCCGGGAGCAGGGTTTTTTCTACGGGCATCCGCGTAATCGCTTCTGGCTTGTTCTGGCGGAGGTATTTGATCAGCCGGTTCCTGCTGCGATCGAAGAGAAAAAAGCCTTTCTGGAACGCAATAAAGTGGCGTTGTGGGATGTTGTTGCATCCTGCACGATTTCCGGCAGCGCTGATAGTTCTATTGGCAACGTGATCCCCAATGATATCCAGCCGTTGCTGGCGGCAAGCAGGATCGACCGTATTTTTGTAAACGGCGGGACCGCAAAAAAATACTACGATCGGTATCTCCTTCCCTCCGTTGGGCTGGAGGCGGCCGCGCTGCCCTCGACCTCTCCGGCCAATGCGGCCTGGAGCGCCGCCCGGCTTGCCGAAGCCTGGAGCAGGATCCGGGTGCGTTCGGCGGAGAAACCGGCGGCTGACCGCCCGCAGGATTGACATGGATCGTGTGCCGGAGCGCTTTTGGCCCGAAGAGCGGACAACACAATAAAACACCGCGCGCCTGCAAAATGCAGGCGCGCGGTGTTTATAATGCTGTATTTTTTACCGGATGCAGCGCACGCGCAGTACGCCGTCCAGCGCTTTCAGGGCGTCCACAACGCGGTCGCCGATGTCCTTGTTGCAGTCGATGATGGTATAGGCGTAATCGCCTTTCGATTTGTTCAGCAGGTTTTCGATGTTGACGCCGGCTGCGGAAATGATGGTGGAAAAGGCCGAAAGCATATTCGGCACATTGCGGTGGCAGATGCAGATCCTGAGCCCGGCATTAAAGGGGGTGGAAACGCTGGGATAGTTGACGGAATTGGTAATATTCCCGTATTCCAGATATTCCCGCAGCTCCTTTACCGCCATGACCGCGCAGTTTTCTTCGCTTTCCGGGGTGGAAGCGCCCAGATGGGGGATGGGGATCACGTTTTTCATCTTGATCGTTTTGGCGTTGGGGAAGTCTGTAACATATTTTGCGACCTTGCCGCTTTCCAGCGCTTCGGCGATATCATCGTCGTTGACCAGATCGGCGCGGGAAAGGTTCAAAATATGAACGCCGTCCTTCATCATGGCAAGGGAGTCTTTGTTGATGCAGTATTTGGTTTCCTCCGTAAGGGGAGCGTGGAGGCAGATATAGTCGCAGGCGGTAAAGACGTCGTTGATGTTTGCCGCCTTGCGGACGTGGTGATTCAGGTTCCATGCAGACTGAAGAGAGATATAGGGATCATAGCCCAGAACCTCCATCCCCATATGCTGCGCGGCATTGGCGACCAGAACGCCGACGGCGCCCAGTCCGATGACGCCCAGCTTCTTGCCCATGATTTCCGGGCCGACAAACTGCGCCTTTCCTTTTTCTACCTGCTTGGCGATGTCGTCACCGGTAAGGCTTCTGGCCCACTCGATGCCGCCGACCACATCTCTGGAGGCGATCAGCATGGCGGTGAGGGTCAACTCCTTAACGGCGTTGGCGTTCGCGCCCGGCGTGTTGAATACAACGACGCCTTTTTCCGCGCAGGTGTCCAGCGGAATATTGTTGACGCCGGCTCCGGCGCGGGCGACGGCCAGCAGGGTATCGGGAAGCTCCATATCGTGCAGCGAAGCGCTGCGCACAACGATGCCGTCCGGATCGGGGCAGCTATCGCAGATTTCATAGTTTTGGTCAAAGCCGTCCAGTCCGACTTTGGCGATTTTGTTCATGGTCAGAATTTTCATGGTTACATATTTTCCTTTTCAAATTTTTTCATGAAGGCAACCAGGGCTTCTACCCCTTCATAAGGCATGGCGTTATAGATGCTGGCGCGCATCCCGCCCACGGAACGATGCCCTTTGATGTTGACGAATCCGTTCTCGGTGCACCCGGCGATAAACTTTTTGTCCAGCTCGTCGTTTCCGGTGACGAAGGGAACGTTCATCAGGGAGCGGGAGGGGCCGGTTACGGTGGGCTTGAAGAGGGAGGACTGATCCAGATAATCATAGAGCAGCGCAGCCTTCTTTTTGTTCTTCTCCTCCAGAACCTTGATTCCGCCCATGCTTTCGATCCAGTCAAGAACCAGTTTCATGATGTAGATGGAGTAGGTGGGCGGGGTGTTGAACATGGAGCCGTTATCGGCGTGGATCTGATAGTTGAACATCGTAGGCGTGATATCGCGGGCGTTTCCGATCAGATCTTCGCGGATGATAACGACGGTAAGACCGGCGGGGCCCATGTTTTTCTGCGCGCCTGCATAGATGAGGCCGAATTTGGAAACGTCGATTTCCTCGCTGAGAATGGAGGAGGACATATCGGCGACCAGAGGCACAGATCCGGTTTCGGGCAGCTGATAGAATTTGGTGCCGTAGATGGTGTTGTTGTAGCAGATATGGAAGTAATCGGCTTCCGGATCAAAATCTGCGCTGTTCAGCTCCGGGATGTAGGAAAAGGTTTTGTCTTCGCTGGAGGCAACAGCCCGGCAGGCGCCGTAGCGCGAGGCTTCCTTGAAAGCCTTCTTGGCCCATTGCCCGGTGATGACGTAATCGGCTTTACCGCTCTTGTTCATCAGATTCAGCGGCACCATGGCGAACTGGCTGGAGGCGCCGCCCTGCAAAAACAGAACTTTATACTGATCGGGAATGGAAAGTACTTTACGCAGGAGACTTTCCGCGGATTCGATAATGGCGCCGTATTCTTTGGAACGATGGCTCATCTCCATGACGGACTGGCCGGAATTGCCGTACGACGTCATCTCGGCGGCGGCTTTTTCCAGAACTTCCAGAGGAAGCATGGAGGGACCTGCGGAAAAATTGTAAACTCTCATGTAAAATACAACCTTCTTTCAAAAATAAAATACTAATTTATATTATAGGTGTTCATACGCAAAAAGTCAACTCATTTTTCAGCGGTTTCTGCTTGATTATTCATTGGTATTATGATATAATAAATAAATAAAGACGGTATTTTTCGCTGTTATTATGCAAAATCATAGAAGGAGAACGGAAAGATGAAACTTTCAAAGGTTTGCGAATTGCTGGACGCCGAGATTCTTTGCTGTGAAGAGGGGCTGGATACCGAGGTAAAAAGCGCCTGCGGCTCAGATATGATGAGCGACGTGCTGGCGTTTGTGAAGGATCAGAGCATTCTTCTCACCGGGCTGGTGAACCCGCAGACGGTGCGGACAGCGCAGATGATGGATATGAAATGTATCGTATTTGTGCGCGGCAAGCGCCCGGATGAAGCGGTGGTTTCTCTTGCGGAGGAAAACGGCATCATGGTGATGGCGAGCGCTTACCGGATGTATACCGCCTGCGGGATCCTTTATGCAAACGGACTATACAGCGAAGGGATTGACAAGGTATAATGGAACCGATCATTTTAAAATATCAGGTGGACGGCAGCGACTTCAGCATGGCCGGGGAAGCGTCGTCGTCGGTCAAGAAGACGTTGAAGCAGCTTGGTTTTTCGCCGGACTTGATCCGCAGGGTCGCGATCGCGATGTATGAAGGGGAGATCAATATGGTGATCCATGCCGACGGCGGAGAAGCCACCGTGGAGATCTCCCAGAGCGGAGTTCGAATCATCCTGGCCGATCATGGGCCGGGGATCAAGGACGTGGCGCTGGCGATGCAGGAGGGCTATTCCACCGCGCCGGACGAGGTGCGGAATCTTGGATTCGGCGCCGGAATGGGGCTGCCGAATATCAAAAAATATTCCGACGATTTAAAGGTGGAAACCGAGCTGGGCGTCGGCACGACGCTGACCATACAGATCAATACATAGAGGTGAGCAAAAATGGAATATTTCCATTCTGTGACATTGGATACAGACCGCTGCCATGGATGTATTACATGTGTCAAGCGCTGTCCCACAGAGGCGATCCGGGTCAAAAACGGGAAAGCCACCATCATCCGGGAGCGCTGCATCGATTGCGGCGAATGCATCCGCGTCTGCCCGCATCATGCAAAGAAAGCGGTTTTTGATAAGCTGGAGCTGCTCAAAGAGTATGACTACAACGTCGCGTTGCCCGCTCCGGCGCTATACGGGCAGTTCAACAATCTGAGCAACATCGATTACGTTCTGACCGGACTTCTCAGCCTGGGCTTTGACGATGTTTTTGAGGTGGCGCGGGCGGCCGAGCTGGTATCGGAGCTGACCCGGCAGATCCTTTCGGATCCCGGGCAGGTGCGCCCGGTCATATCGACCGCCTGCCCCGCCATTGTTCGCCTGATACGGGTCCGCTTTCCGAAGCTGATCCCCCATCTGCTGAAGGTGAAGGCGCCGGTGGACGTGGCCGCCGAGATCGCGCGGAAAGAGGCGGCGCAAAAGACCGGGCTTCCGCCCGGTCGGATCGGCGTTTTTTTCATCGCGCCCTGCCCGGCTAAGGTGACGGCGATGCACCAGCCCATCGGAATGGAAAAATCGGAGCTGAGCGGCGTTCTTGCCATATCCGATATTTATAAACCGCTCCTGGCGGCCATGAATAAGATCGAGCAGCCGAAGCCCCTTTCCGGATGCGGGCTGACGGGTATTTCCTGGGGCTATACCGGCGGCGAAGCCACCGCCCTGCTCCGCAATAAATATCTCGCTGCGGACGGAATGGAAAATGTGATCAATATTCTGGAGGAAATTGAAGATGAAAAGCTGCGGGATCTTGATTTTGTCGAGCTGGGCGCCTGTGTTTCCGGCTGCGTCGGCGGGTGCCTGAATATCGAGAATCCCTATATCGCCCGAACGCGGGTACGGCAGCTGAGAAAATATATGCCGGTCGCCGGAAGCCATATGAAGGATTTCGATCTGGTGCCGGAGGCCTATCTCTGGAACGCCCCCGTTGAATACGATCCGGTGATGCAGCTGGATCAGGATCTGCAGGCGGCCATGCGGAAAATGCAGGAAATCCAGCGGATCGAAAAGGAACTGCCGGGGATCGACTGCTCGGCCTGCGGTTCGCCCTCCTGCCACGCTTTTGCTGTCGACGTGGTGGAGGAAACTGCCAAAATGTCGGACTGCCTGCTGGTATTAAAAAACAGATTGAAGGATATTATGGAATGATGAATGTGCATGAGCTTGCCGCAGCCTGCGGTTTTACCTATTTCAACGGCAAGGAGCTGGAAGCGCGCCCGGTGGAGGGCGCCTATTGTTGCGATCTGCTTTCCTGGGTCATCGGCCGCGCGGGAGATCAGGACGCTCTGGTCACGGTGATGTCCAATCCCAATGTCATCGCCGTAGCGGTGATGGCGGATCTGCCCTGCGTGATTTTGACCGAAGGGGTCCGGCCGGATGAAAAAGCACTAGAAAAGGCCAGGGAAAACGACGTGATCGTTTTATCTTCATCAGAGCCCACCTATGCGACGGCGCTGAAGATCGGAAAGGTTCTGGCTGGATAGGAGGCGCGTCGAAATGGAGCTGCGGTACGACCTGCATATTCATTCGGCGCTTTCTCCCTGTGCAGACGAGGATATGACGCCGAACAACATCGTAAATATGGCGCTGGTATGCGGGCTGGATCTCATTGCCGTATCCGACCACAATACCACCGGCAACGTGGCGGCTGTGGTCAAAGTCGGGGCGGCGGCCGGCATTACGGTTGTGCCTGCGCTGGAGCTGGAAACCGCGGAAGAGATCCATGTGCTGTGTCTTTTTCCGGCGGTCGACGCCGCCTGCGCTTTCGACGAGGAGCAGGTGCGGCCGGCGCTCCCGCCGGTTTTGAACCGTCCGGAGATTTTCGGCGTTCAGCATCTGATGGACGAGCAGGACCGGATCATCGGGGAGGATTCCCGTTTTCTGATCAACGCCACCGGGATCTCGCTGGAGGGGCTGGCCGGGCTGGCGGAGCGTTACGGCGGCGTGGCGGTTCCCGCCCATATCGATAAGCCGACGAAAAGCCTGGTGGGAAATTTCGGCATGGTGGGGGAATATATGGGGTTTCGGAGCTTTGAGCTGTCCCGGAATCTGCCGGAGGGCTTTCTGGCGGCCACGCCGGGGCTGGGCGGGCGGCCTTACCGCTATATCCATGATTCCGACGCCCATTATTTGCAGGATATCGGCGAACATTCCGGCGATAATCTTCTGGATTTGCCGGAAAAAAGCGTCGCTGCGCTGATCGATTACCTGCGCCACCAATAAAATTTGTATTATTTTTTAAAAAAATTGAAAAAAATGTGGAAATTGGTATAGTTCTATGTTAAAATTGATATGTTTGTTTTAGTTGGAGATCCCTGCTAAGCAGTCTCAATACTAAGGAGGATAAAAAATGAGCAACAAGAGTCCCGTTCCGTTCAGGGGAACAAAAGAGCAAGAGCAGAAGCTGCGGGAGGTCATCGCGCAGCATAAAGATCAGGACGGCCCCCTGATGCCTGTTTTGCAGGAAGCCCAGGCCATTTATGGCTATCTGCCGATCGAGGTTCAGAAGATCATATCCGAAGAGCTGGATATTCCTCTGGAACATATCTACGGTGTAGTCACTTTTTATGCCCAGTTTTCTCTGGCGCCGAAAGGCCAGTATAAGATTGCGGTGTGCCTGGGAACCGCCTGCTATGTGAAAGGCTCCGGCGATATTTTGAATAAGATCAAGGAGATCATCGGGATCGACGTAGGCGAATGTACGCCGGACGGAAGATTTTCTCTTGAAGCAACGCGCTGCATCGGCGCCTGCGGACTGGCTCCGGTCATGACGGTGAACGACGAAGTCTACGGCCGGCTGGTCGTTGGCGACGTGGCGGACATCCTGAAAAAATATATGGGCTGAGCTCCATGAAGGAACTATCGCTCAATATACTGGATATTACTTATAATTCCATCAAGGCCGGGGCGGACAGGATTGAGATCGGGATATCCGAAAGCACGACCGGAAATCTGATTGAGATCGAGATCCGCGACAACGGCTGCGGAATGGACGATGAATTTCTCCGCCGCGTCACCGATCCCTTTGTGACGACGCGCACCACCAGAAAAGTCGGGCTGGGGATCCCGCTTTTCAAGCAGAGCGCGGAGGACGCGGGCGGAACCTTTACCATCACGTCCAAAGTGGGCGAGGGGACGGCGGTATATGCGTCCTTTCAGCTTGATCATCTGGACCGGGCCCCCATCGGGGATATGGGGAGCACGCTGGTCAGCCTGATCCAGGCAAACGATCAGATCCGGTTTATTTACCGCCATAAAACGGATCAGGGCACGTTTGTTCTGGATACGGACGAGCTGCACGCGCAGCTGGGCGACGTTCCTTTATCGGAACCCGCGGTGCTGAGCTGGCTCCATGCGTATATCAATGAGAATCTCGAAAATATTCAAGGAGGAAAAATATAGAAATGAAATCTTTAGCAGAATTGCAGGCGATCAAGGAAAAAATGCAGAATAAGGTCAGTCTGCGTGCAACGGAAGGGGAAGAGACCATCCGTGTTGTGGTGGGGATGGCTACCTGCGGGATCGCCGCCGGCGCGCGCCCGGTTCTGAACGCATTCCTGAAAGAGATCGAGGACCGGCATCTCAACAATATCATCTGCACCCAGACCGGATGTATCGGCATCTGCCGGTATGAGCCGGTGGTCGAGGTCATCATGCCGGACGGAAGCAAAACCACCTATGTTAAAATGACGGAAGATAAAGTTGCCAGAGTGGTAACAGAGCATCTTGTAAATAATAAGGTCGTTCAGGAATACACCATCGGTGCCTACGAAAAATAAGGGGGATATAAAACAATGATAAGAAACCACATTTTGATCTGCGGCGGTACCGGCTGCACGTCCTCCGGCTCTGCCGGCATCATGGAAACGCTGAATGCCGAGTTGGAGAAAAACGGCCTTCAGGACGAAGTGAAGGTTGTTATGACCGGATGCTTCGGTCTTTGCGCCCTCGGCCCCATTATGATCGTGTATCCCGAAGGATCCTTCTATAGCCGCGTCACGGCGGAGATGATCCCGGAAATCGTTTCGGAGCATATCATCAAAGGGCGTATCGTCAAGAAATATCTTTATAACGAAACCGCCGTGCTGGAAGAGCAGGGCGTTCACGCCTCCCTGAACGATACGAATTTCTATAAGAAACAGAAGCGGGTGGCGCTGCGGAACTGCGGCGTCATCAATCCCGAGGTGATCGATGAGTATATCGCCTACGACGGCTATCAGGCGCTCGGCAAGGTTCTCACCGAGATGACCCCGGCGGAAGTGGTGCAGTGCATCAAGGATTCCGGCCTGCGCGGCCGGGGCGGCGGCGGATTCCCCACCGGCCTGAAATGGGATCTTGCTTCCCGCACCAAGGCCGAGGTGAAATATGTATGCTGCAACGCCGACGAAGGCGACCCGGGCGCGTTTATGGATCGTTCCATTCTGGAGGGCGATCCCCATGCCGTTATCGAGGCGATGGCGATTGCCGCCTATGCCGTGGGCGCCTGCAAGGGCTTTGTCTATGTCCGCGCCGAATATCCGATCGCCGTTCACCGCCTGCAGGTGGCGATCAGCCAGGCGCGGGAATATGGGCTTCTGGGCAAGGATATTTTCGGCGCCGGCTTTGATTTTGATATGGAGATCCGCCTGGGCGCCGGCGCCTTTGTCTGCGGCGAGGAAACCGCGCTGATGACCTCTATTGAAGGAAACCGCGGCGAACCGCGTCCCCGCCCGCCCTTCCCCTCCGAAAAGGGAATTTTCGGGATTCCGACCATGAACTGCAACGTGGAAACCTACGCCAATATTCCCCAGATCATTCTGAAGGGTGCGGACTGGTTCGCATCCATGGGTACGGAAAAATCCAAGGGCACCAAGGTTTTTGCGCTGGGCGGTAAAATCACCAATACCGGCCTGGTCGAGATCCCGATGGGCACGCCTCTGCGGGAGGTGATCGAGGATATCGGCGGCGGCATCCCCAACGGCAAGAAATTCAAGGCGGCTCAGACCGGCGGTCCTTCCGGCGGATGTATCCCCGCTTCTCTGATCGATACCCCCATCGACTACGACAATCTGATCGCCATCGGCTCCATGATGGGCTCCGGCGGCCTGATCGTGATGGATGAAGACAATTGCATGGTCGACATTGCAAAGTTTTTCCTGGAGTTTACTGTTGATGAGTCCTGCGGCAAATGTACCCCCTGCCGGATCGGCACCAAGCGGATGCTGGAGTATCTGAATAAAATCACCTCCGGCAAGGCGACGCTCAAGGATCTGAACGATCTGGAAGATCTTTGCTATTACATAAAAAATAACTCCCTTTGCGGTCTGGGGCAAACCGCTCCGAACCCCGTTCTCTCCACGCTGCGCTATTTCAGGGACGAATATGAAGCGCATGTGGTGGAAAAACGCTGCCCCGCCGGCGTGTGCAAGGATCTGATGCACTATGAAATCACCGACGATTGCAAAGGCTGCACCCTCTGCGCCCGGAACTGCCCTGTCAACGCCATTACCGGAACGGTCAAGAATAAGCACGAGATTGATCAGGATAAATGTATCAAGTGCGGCGTCTGCATGAGCAAGTGTAAGTTTAAGGCGATCATCAGGAAGTAAAGGAGAGTAAAAAAGAATGCAAATGGTAAATTTGACGATCGACGGCACTCCGGTCAGCGTGCCTGCCGGCACCACCGTGCTGGAAGCTGCCAGAACATTGAATATCGATATCCCTACGCTGTGCTTCCTGAAAGAGATCAATGCAATCGGCGCCTGCCGGATCTGCGTGGTGGAGAATAGGGTCAACGGCAACGGCCGGCTGGTTGCGGCCTGCGTATTCCCCGTTGCGGAGGGAATGGAGATCCATACCCATAGCCCGATGGTGCTGAAGGCGCGCCGGCAGACGCTGGAGCTGATCCTTTCCAACCATGATAAAAAATGTCTGTCCTGCGTGCGGTCCGGGACCTGCGAGCTGCAGCGGCTCTGCAATGAATATAAGGTGGAAAAAGAGGACGCCTACGAGGGCGAGATGAACGTCTATCCCATCGACGATACGGCTGCTCATATGGTGCGGGATAATAATAAATGTATCCTTTGCCGCCGGTGCGTCGCCGTATGTGAAAAGACCCAGGCGGTATCCGTCATCGGCGCAAACGAGCGCGGCTTTGCCACGCATATCGGCTCCGCTTTTGACGATGGTCTCGGCCTTACGTCCTGCGTATCCTGCGGGCAGTGCATCGTCGCCTGTCCCACCGGCGCCCTTGCGGAGCGGGATGATACCGATAAGGTATGGGCGGCTCTTGCCGATCCCACCAAGCATGTGGTGGTTCAGGTCGCTCCTTCGATCCGGGTGACGCTGGGCGAGGCGTTCGATATGGAAATCGGCACCAACGTCGAAGGGAAAATGGTGACGGCGCTGAAGCGGCTGGGCTTTGATAAGGTGTTCGACACCGATTTCTCAGCCGATCTGACCATCATGGAAGAGGCGCACGAACTGATTGAGCGTGTTCAGAACGGCGGCGCGCTGCCGATGATCACCTCCTGTTCGCCCGGCTGGATCAAATTCTGCGAATATAATTTCCCGGATATGATCCCCCATCTCTCTACCTGTAAATCTCCCCAGCAGATGTTCGGCGCGATGGTAAAGACCTATTACGCCGAAAAGAACAATATCGATCCCAAGGATATCGTCAGCGTTTCGGTGATGCCCTGCACCGCCAAGAAATTCGAGGTAGGGCGCGAAGACCAGAACGCTGCCGGCCTTCCGGACGTTGATATTTCCATCACCACCCGTGAACTGGCCCGGATGATCAAGCGCGCCGGCATTGTGTTCTCCAAGTTGGAGGACAGCGCATTTGACCATCCGCTGGGGATCGGTTCCGGCGCCGGCCTGATTTTCGGCGCTACCGGTGGCGTGATGGAGGCCGCTCTCCGCACGGCGGTGGAAACGCTGACCGGCGAGGAGCTGGGGAAACTGGAGTTTACCGATGTGCGCGGTACCGCCGGAATCAAGGAAGCGTCCTATCAGGTGGGCGGCCTTGACGTAAAGGTGGCGGTCTGCTCCGGCCTGGCCAATGCCAAGGAGCTGCTGAAAAAGGTGCAGTCCGGGGAAGCGGATTATACCTTCATCGAGATCATGGCTTGCCCCGGCGGGTGCGTCAACGGCGGCGGGCAGCCCTTCCAGCCTGCTTCCATCCGCAACTTTGAAGATCTGCGGGCAATGCGTGCGCAAGCGCTCTACGATACCGATGCTTCCATGGCGCTCAGAAAGTCCCATGATAATCCGATGATTCAGGAACTTTATAAGACATATCTTGAGCATCCCGGCAGCCATAAGGCTCATGAGCTGCTGCATACAAGCTATGTTGCCAGAAACCGGTTCGGCGATCAGTAAGGAAGAAACGCATAAAGTCCCTCCCGCGGGAGGGACTTTATTTACATTTTATTTACTAAAATATTGTTCACAAATTTTAAAATCTGATGTATAATGAATCTATTGTTAATATTTGCACGGAGGTTTTACCATGGGTAAAGGAAAACGGGTGCGCGCCGAGCGCGCAGAGGAAAGAGAAGCAAAGAAGGCTGAGGCTTTGAAAAAAGCCAAAAGAAATAAGATTGCCAAAATATCGGTTTCTGTTATCGCGGCGGTTCTGGTTGTCAGCCTGGCGGTGGGGTTGATTTATAACGCCATATACACCAGCGCATATAGAAAAGGCGAAATCCAGCGCGATACGGTGGTGCTGCAAACGGAAAATTATACCGTTGATGCGGCGATGATGTCCTATTTCTTCTATACGCAGTATAATACGTTTGTCAACAACTATTCTTCCTATCTTTCTTCGCTGGGTCTGGATACCAGCATTTCCCTGCGCCGTCAGGACTGCACCTTCGAGGAGGGTTCCTCCTGGTTCGATTATTTTGCAGATTCGGCCGGAAGCCAGGTGAAGGAATATCTGTATCTTGCCGAAAACGCGCTGGCGAACAGTATGGAGCTGGACGACGACGATCAGAGCGAGATCCAGAAAACGATCGATAACTATTATGCTTATGCCGAAGAATCCGGGTTGGAGGACGCGGAGTTCATCAGCGCGGTGTTTGGCACCGGCGTCAACGAAAGCGATGTGCGCAAATGTCTGGAGCTTTCCGTTCTGGCGGAAAAATATCTGCAGGAATATCAGGATTCTCTGGAATATACCGACGAAGAGCTGGAGGAATACTATCAGGAGAACGTCAATACCTACCGGTATGTAGATTATTACAGCTATGCCATCTCGGCGTCGGATACGGAGGATTCCACCACCTATGCCGCGGCAGAGAGCAAGGCGGAGGAGCTGGCTGCCGTTAACAGCGTGGATGCGTTCAGGGCATGGATCGAAGAAGATGTCCGTTCCTCTTCTTCCATCACCGAGGACTATACGGAAGAGGATCTGGAAAGTGATGTCGCATCCAAGCTGGAAAGCGCAGAATCCACCCAGGTCACCTATACGGAGGACGACGAAGTTTCCGAATGGCTGTTCAATGAAGCGGCGGTAGGGGATACCTATACGGCCGACGATGGATCCGGCACCTATACCGTTTACTATTGCACGGCGACGCCGTATCGGGACGAGAGCGCGACCCGGACGATCCGCGATATCGTTCTGACGGAAACCACCTATGGGGAGGATGAAGTTGCGGAGAAGGCAACGGAAATCATGACCGAGATGGTCAGCGAGGGTCTGACAGAGGAAACCTTTGAAAAGTATGCCGCGGAATACAGCGAAAATACGACGACCTCTGCAAACGGCGGCCTTTGCGAGAATTATAAGGAAAGCTCCTTTGAGGGGAACATGGGCGCATGGGCCTATGACGCATCTCGCCAGGCCGGCGATTTTGAAGCGATTGCGATCGATGGCGGCTATGCGATCTGTTACTACATTGGCGAGGGGATCGCCGCATGGAAATCCGATTGTATCGCCGATAAAAAATCGGCTGATTATGAAGAAGCCTATGCTGAATGGGTGGAAACCATTACGCTGACAGAAAACGAAAAGGGCTACGAAAAAATCCCCAATAATGTATGATCGACATGAATAACCCCCTCCGGGCGGCGGGTATTTCCCGCCGCCCGGAGGGGGTTTTCTTTATCGAAACGCCCGGCCGCAGGAGCCATTGAAATAAAAAAGCCCGGAATGATCCGGGCTTTTTGTTTGACGATCAACGCGCCTTTTTATGTAGAAGATTTTTCCAATTGATTTTATAGCTGATGAAGTAAAGGGGAACGGCAAGAGCCGCCGCGCCGAAAAAGTCCAGAATCGAGTGCTGCTTGACGAAAACGGTGGAAAGACAGATCAGCGTCGTCAGCACGGTAACGCCGGCGATCAGGCCGGGATGCTTTTTGCACCATTCATTGCGCACCAGCGCGATATTCATGCCGATGGAGTTGAGGCAGTGGATACTGGGGAAAACATCATGAGGCGTATCGCCCATTTGAAGAAGCCGGAGCGCTTCAATCAGGAAATTGCTTCTGCCCAGGGTTTCGTAATCAACGCGGAGCGCCTGATAATTGGGAAAGAGTGTGTAGATGATCAGGCATATGGTCATGCCGGTATAAAGGAAGCAACACATTCTTAAAAAATCCGACCGGTTGTTGAAAAACAGAAAAATATATCCGGCGGCGATATAAGCAAACCATAATAAATAAGGGATCACAAACAGCTCGCAGAAGGGGATCAGATCATCCAGCCGGGAGTATACTTCAATCAGAGAATCACGCTGGGGAGTGAATACGTTGAGCCAGCCGAACCAGAGCAGATAAAAGGGAAAGTAGATCAGCATCAGGGCATGGCCGTATTTTGATTGAAAGAATTTTTTGATTTTCGTCATAATACACCTTAATTAAATTTATAAATCTTGCGCACAAGCCGGTAAGCTGCCACGGAAAAGAAGCGGAAAACCCGGTTGGTATGAGAAAAAATACCGGCCAGCGAGCGATAACGAAAATGACCGTATTGGTTGGGGAAGGTCGTTTTGAGATAGATCCAGAAGTCTTTGAGCTTCTTCATCGCTTCCTTGGAACCGTCCAGCGTGAGGAAAACCGAGGCCACCAGAACCATGACGCTGGAATAGTTGAGCATGTAGCGGTAAAGCTTCGGATTGTCCGGGCGGATTTTTTCAAGATCATGCCTTTCCAGAACGAGCTTGGATACCAGAATCTGCTGATCTACCCGCTTGATGATGACCGCTTCGTTGACGGACTGATCGGCGCGGCCGATGAAATAACGGTAAAAATCCGTATCGCAGTAATAGAGGGTCTTCACCAGAGGCAGGGGCGTATAGAGATAGATGTTGTCAACATAGAAGGTATGGAGCGGGATCTGCAGATCGCTCTTGCGCACCAGCGCGGTGCGGTAGAAAACGGAGTGCATGGTCATATAGCGGGTAATGTCGAATACGCCGCACTCCGACCAGCCGAACATCCGGTTGCGGGGGAATATCCCGCGGTAATGGATGGTATGGGGCTTTTTCCCGACGTGCTCATAAACATAATTACAAATAAAGAGATCGATGGTTTTCTGCTCCCGTTCAAAGGTTTCGATCAGATCCAGGAGCTTCATAAGAGATTCCTGATCGGCCCAGTCGTCGGAATCGATCACTTTGTAATAAAGTCCTACGGCAGCCTCCAGCCCCGCCATAATGCCGGAACCGTGACCGCCGTTTTCCTTATGGATGACCTTGATGATCTCCGGATATTTCTCTTGATACGAATCGGCAATTTCACCGGTCCGGTCTGTGGAACCGTCGTCGACCAGGATGATTTCCACGCGGGTTCCCCCCGGCAGCAAAGAGTCGATGCAGCGGTGCATATAAGCTTCACTATTGTAGCAGGGAACGGCGAATGATATTAATTTCATGTAGTTTCTCCTTGTTTGGGCGTCCTAAAACATTTTTAACATTCTAACACAATTCCATCTTAAAATCAAGGCTGTGTAAAGATATTATTACTTAATTTTTCTTTAAGAGAACGGGTGGCTTCAAAATCGGTCCCTTTGGCATATTCCCTTTCGATTTCCATGTGAAGGGTGCGGGCGTCGGCCAGCTTTTCGCAGGCCAGATCCAGGATTTCCCGTTGCAGGCGTTTGAAAAAGGTCAGCTTGTTTTTGTGATCGCTGAGGTAGGATCGATCGATCATGCCCTGGATGGTGAGCTTTTTTTGGATCCGCTCTTCCGGCAGATCCAGAGGAAATACGCCATCCCGGCTGACAAAGGAAATGCCGTATTCCGGAACAAGGATATGCTGGAGCGCGCTTTTTCCCAGCAGGGGATGGTAACCGTTGATGTGGTCGATCCCGTTTTCAGAAAGCCGGTTGTCGAGATAGGAGAGCAACCGCTGCCCGATCATCCAGCGATCCTCCAGAAGAACGATGTTTTCACTCAGGGCGGCGATGGTTTCGTTCATGGTGACGCGGCCGTCCGGCGTGATACCGGAAAGAAAGCGGCGCTGCACCGTTCCTTTTCGCCCGCGGTTTTCCCAAAGACCGTTGTGGCGCAGCAGCTTCTCGGCGGCTGCCTGGATCCTGGCCGGGGAGGTGTAGGCATATAACGCCGAAAAGACGCCTTCGTGCAGATTTTTCGCACCGCGCAGCAGCGCGTAGCAGCACCGGTAGATCTCTTTTTTTCGATCGGTCAGCTCCATGATTTTATCCCGGTCCAGCTTTTGGGGATCCCAGCCTTCTCCGAGGTCGATCAGATTGCCGCCGACGCCCGGATAGTGCGGTTCATGACTGTGCGGCGCAGTCGCGTCGATAACAACGGCCTTCTGATCCGGCAGGATGATCCCGTCCAGACTTCCGGGATCGCCGGAGCAGCGTATCAGCTCCGCTTCCTCTGCTTTTTGCGCCAGTTGACGGAGCAGGGTGCTTTTTCCGCTGCCCGGGCCGCCCTTTATGTAGTAAACATGCATTTTTTTCTCGTCCACCAGCGTATCGAAAAATGAAATAAAGCCTTCTCCGCTGTTGGCGGCGCAAAATGTTTCATATTGCATATCAATCACCTCCGTTCATCTTATGCCGAACCTGTTTTTTCGTTCGCATAAGAAAAATGAAAGATGGAAATAATGAGGTTGAGAATAGTTGAAACGGAGGACGGTCATGTATAATAAGGTCGTGATCAGCGGGGTGGATACGTCGAAGCTTCCTGTTTTATCCAATGATGAAAAAAACGAGCTTCTTCGCCGCATCAAAGACGGCGATAAAAAAGCGAAGGATCAGTTTATCGAGGGGAACCTGCGGCTGGTTCTTTCGCTGGTGCAGCGGTTTGCCGGCCGCGGCGAGAGCATGGACGATCTTTTTCAGGTCGGCTGCATCGGCCTGATCAAAAGCATCGATAATTTTGATCTCAGCCTGGGGCTGCGCTTCAGTACCTACGGTGTGCCGATGATTCTTGGCGAGATCCGCCGCTACCTGCGCGACAATAATATGGTTCGGGTATCCCGGGCGACCCGGGATCTTGCCTACCGCGCTCTTACCGTCAAGGAGCGGCTGGCCAACGAAAAAAACAGGGAACCGACGGTATCGGAGATCGCAAGGGAGCTGAATGTGAAAAAGGAAGAGGTGGTATTGGCGCTGGACGCTATTGTGGATCCCATTTCCCTCTTTGAACCGGTTTATTCCGACGGCAATGATGCGATCTATGTCATGGATCAGGTCAGCTCCGGCCAGGGGGGCGATGATTGGCTGGACGAGCTTCTGATCAAAGACGCCATCAATCAACTGCCGGAGCGGGAAAAGAACATTATTGAAATGCGGTTTCTGGAGGGAAAAACCCAGATGGAGGTTGCGGAGGAGGTGGGAATATCTCAGGCGCAGGTCTCCCGGCTGGAAAAAGGCGCGATGAAAAGGATCAAGAGCCAGCTGTAACGGCCGGCCGCCCTGTTCATATCCTATAGAGTGGGAGGAAGTTTCCCGCCCCTTGCGCAAGGGGCGGCCATATCAGGCGATAGGAGGAAGAGCGGATGCTTGTGAAGGTGTTGGATGAAAACCGGGTAAAAATCTTGATGGAGGATCAGGATATCGAGCTCTATGATCTGCCCTTTGAAAAGCTGAATTACGACGACCCTTTTTCGCGGGCTTTTATTTATGAGCTGATCCGAAAAACCTATGATCAGACCGGCGTGGATTTTCAGGATTGCCGGGTGATGATCGAGGTGGTGCCGGGCGTTTCCAGAACTTATTATATCCTTCTGACAAAAATCGAACAGGAAGGGGAGGAAAAATTTGAATTCGATAAGGCCGACCGCACCGACAGAGAGATGTATATCTTTCAGATAGACCACGGTACGGATGTTTTTAAATTTTTTAAAAATATGAAGCCATTCCGCCCGGAAACCAGCGCGCTTTATTATTACCAGAGCCATTTTTATGCGCTTCTTTCTTTTGCGCCGCCGGATACGGCAACGCCGGAGTTTGCGCTTTTCCTGCTTCGTTTGGAAGAATTTGGGCAGCGCTGCAGATATCATTACATGAACGAATCCCTTCTGAAAGAATGGGGCGAACTGCTGATCGGGCCCGATGCCTTCAGAGTTTTGTCTTGTGAATCGGGCGGCGGGGTGATATAATGGAAAAAAAGTCTGAAGGGTGATAAAAAATGTTTATTTATGAAATGCACTGCCATACGGCGGAAGGCAGCCGTTGCGCTTCCCTGAGCGGAGGGGAGCTGGCGCGCATTTACGCAGAAAAGGGATATCAGGGCGTGGTGATCACCGATCATTTCTACGGCGGCAATACGGCGGTGGATAAACAACTGCCCTGGGAGGAATGGGTCGGGGGCTTTATGGCCGGATATGAAAACGCCCGGGCTGAAGGGGAAAAATGCGGCCTGCAGGTCTTTTTCGGCTGGGAGTATAATTATGAGGGAACGGAAATTCTCACCTACGGGCTGGGGCGGGAATGGCTCATGGCGCATCCGGAGCTTGCTGATATCAATTTGGTGCGTTACTGCGAGCTGGTGCGTTCCGAGGGCGGGATTCTGATCCACGCCCATCCCTTTCGGGAGCGGCACTATATTAAAATGATCCGCCTGATCCCCTGGCTGACCGACGGAGTGGAAACGGTCAATAAATGTAATACGCCGAAGGCCAACTTCCTGGCGGATCAGTACGCCGAAAATTACGGACTGATGAAAATCGGCGGAACCGATTTTCACAACAGGGAGCATCTTCCGCTCCTGGGCGGAATCGCAATGCCTGCGGTCGCCGAGGATCTGGGGGAGATCTTCGACGCAGTCCGATCCGAAAAAATCCGGATCCTCTGAATAGAATAAAGCGGCACGGCCAGAGGCCGTGCCGCTTTTTTAGAGATGGATAACTTTTGTTGCAATTGCTTCCCGGAAGGCGGCGTCGTGCTCCACCAAAAGCATGGTGGGAGAAAATTCTGCGATCAGCCGTTCGATCTGGACGCGGGAATACAGGTCAATGTAGTTGAGCGGTTCATCCCAGATATAGAGGTGCGCCTGTTCGCAAAGGCTTTTTGCGAGCAGGACCTTTTT
This sequence comes from uncultured Clostridia bacterium, assembly GCA_944387895.1. Lineage (GTDB taxonomy): Bacteria > Bacillota > Clostridia > Oscillospirales > QAKW01 > QAKW01. The sequence continues at coordinate 125,526 of CALXGQ010000009.1, read as the reverse complement.
CTTTTGCCCCTGTGAAAAATCCTGCATATCCTTTTCCAGCTGCGGGCGGCTGAAATCCATCTTCCGGAGTATCGTCTTAAAAAGACTTTCATCGATCCGGTTCTCTTTTGCAAAGGCGGAAAGCGTTCCGTTTAAAGAGGAGGCGCTCTGCGGCACATAGGAAATGATCAGGCCGGAGCCGATCTCCACGCTTCCGGTGTGGTCGATGGGGTGGTTCAGCAGCAGGCGGAGAATGCTGCTTTTTCCGCTCCCGTTTTTTCCATCAAGGAAAACGCGCTCTCCGGCGCGAATCTCTAAGGACACCGGGCTGGTTATGGGGGATCGGGAATAAACCGGCGCCACGCCCTTCAAGGATACAAGCAGATCCCTGCGGTAGGTCAGGGGACGCAGCTTCAGCGCGTCGGTCCGTTCCGCGTCTTTGAGCAGCGTTGTTTTTTCTTTGATGGCACGCTGCTGACGCGCCTGAATGGATTTCGCCCGTTTCATCATTTTGGCGGATTTATGGCCGATAAACCCCTTGTCCGCCGCTCCGATTTTCGAGGCTTCCACCCGATCGGCCCAGCCGGAGGAGCGCTGCGCGGCGGTTTTCAGGCGGGCAATATCTTTGTGCAGCCGTTCGTTTTGGGTGGATTCATATTTCTGGCGCCGCTCAAAGTTTTCCTGCCACGAGGAATAATTTCCGCTCTGCACCTCAAGGGTGGCGCGATTGAGGGAGAGAATATGATCGACGCATCCGTCCAGAAACCGCCGGTCGTGAGAAACCAGAATGAACCCCTTTTTTCTTGCAAGATAGGCGGCCACATCGGATCGGGCGTCGGCGTCCAGATGATTGGTGGGCTCGTCGATGAGCGGGAACCGGCTCTCCTCTGAAAAAAGCGCGGCAAGCAAAACCTTTGTCTGCTCTCCGCCGGAGAGGGACGCAAAGGGGCGTAAAAGCGCCGACTCGCGGACGCCAAGGGCTGAAAGCTCTCTCCTGAGCTGCCATTCCTCCGCTTCCGGCGCGATTTCCCGCAGGATCTCCGTCGTGCTCTTCGTTTTGTCCTCAACAGGGTGGGGAAAGTAGATGAATTCCACGGGGCTTTCGATCTTGCCCCGATAGGGATAGCTGCCGAGCAGCAGGCGGAGCAGGGTCGTTTTCCCCTTGCCGTTGCGCCCGATGAAGCCCAGCTTCCAATTGGTGTCGATCCGGAAGCTGACGTTGTCGAAAACGGGATCGGCGCTTGTGGGATAGGAAAAGGTCAGATTTTCAATGCTGATCATGGCCATGGCTTTGTTCCTCCTGAAAACAACAAAATAAAAATGAGCTGCAAGAAAGAACTTCTTGCGGCTCAAAAAGCATGGAGGGAACAGGATGGGAGCGCGAAAGAATGGAACAATCTTGCAAAGGGCAAAAGGAACCCCCAAAAGGAGCGATCCTTTTGCGAAAAGTTCAGTTGCAGGGATTGTTGATCATTATTTCTTCTCCTTATAAATATTGGCCGCCGCGCCGGAAACGGGGACGCGCCCGGCTTCGGCTCCGGCGGGCGGATCAGTTCTGATAAAAGATATCGACGATTTCGCCCACATACATCCGGTGAACGCCGCCGGAACCGTAAACTGCCCGGCGGATCTTTTCGTCGGAAAGAAGCTCCGCCTTCAGGGACTGGGCGTAGATTTTTCTGCAAATAACCGTCAGGCGCGCCTCTTTGAAATATGGGGCCTGGTGGGCGTCAAAGAGAGGCGTGAACCCGCAGACGGCAATTTTGTCTGCGTCCCGGCCGCTGGTACGACCGCAGTATTGAAGCTTTTCTCTGTATTTTTCATCAAAAAAGGAAAGGGAAAAATACTCCTGCTCCTCCAGAAATCCATAGGTGAAGCGCTCCGGTCGGACATAGATCTGCGCCACCGGCTTGCCAAAGAGGATCCCCAGGCTACCGTAGCTGGCGGTCATGGTGTTGACGCCTTTTTCCGACCCGGCTGTGATAAGCATCCAATCCTGTTCGATCAGGGGAAAGACCTTTTCTGAAAATTCAGACGGCTGAATGTGCTGATTCATGGTTCATTACCTCCTCATTAATTATATGGCTTTTTTTTGGAAAAATCAACATTAAAATCGTTTGTTCATAGGATAAACGGGTAAGCATGAAAAAGGAGATGATCAAATGGAGATCCCGGTAAAAAGTGCTACCTATGCAATGAAGGGGAAGCAGCTGCTTCATCAAAACGGCATCGGCTCCCATGTTGGGAAACGAAGCGGAGAAGCGGGCTGCTATTATTATTTGAATGTTACGGAAAAGCATGCCGCCGCTGCGCGGCAGATTTTAAGAGGCGGCGGAATCCTGAAATGACCGCCTGGTATACGGAGGGACGGCCTTGATTTATTTTGATAACGGCGCCTCCTCTCATCCGAAGCCGCAATGCGTTGTGCGGGCGGTGGGGGAATGGCTGCAAAAAAACGGGGCAAATCCAGGCCGCAGCGGACATCGAATGTCTGTTGACGCGGCGGAAATGGTTTATCATGCGCGGGTTTCTCTGGGCGCGCTGTTTGGCATGGATCAGCCGGAAAATGTTGTTTTGGTTCCCAATGCCACCTATGCGCTCAATACCGTGCTGCTTGGACTTTTTCAAAAAGGGGATCACGTCGTCACAACGGATCTGGAGCACAACAGCGTCCTGCGCCCGCTCTGGTATTTGCAGGAGCGGGGCGTGGCGGTGAGCGTTGTGCGCGTTGATTTTGCCGATGATGATAAGATCGTTGAAGATATGATGCGCGCGATAAATAGCAAGACCAGAGCGATCGTCTGCACCCAGTGCTCCAACGTATGCGGGCGCGTTTTGCCGGTCGAGCGGATCGCCCGGGAAAAGCCTTCCTCGGTTCTGTTGATCGTGGATGGTTCCCAGGGAGCCGGTTTTCTGCCGGTGGACGTGGTAAAAGCAGGGATCGACTATTACTGCGCGCCCTCCCATAAGGGATTGCTCGGCCCCCAGGGCGGCGGCGTGATCCTGGTAAACAACCGGCCGCCCCGCCCGCTGGTTTTCGGCGGGACCGGAACAGAAAGCCTGAATCCGGAGCAGCCGGAAGACCTTCCGGAACGGCTGGAGGCGGGAACCCTTCCGGCTCCGATCTGCGCCGGCATGCTGGCGGGCGCGGAATATATCCGGTCGGTCGGCATGGAAAAGCTTTTTCAGCACAAACGTGCGCTGACCGATTACGCATACCGCACGCTGCGGAGCGTTCCGGGAATCGAGCTTTATATGGCGCCATACGCTTCCAAATGCCTTGGGGTGATTCCTTTTAATATGCGCGGCCGCCATTCCGGCGACGTTGTTTCCTATCTGGATCAGAAGGGGATCTATGCGCGGGGCGGCGTACACTGCGCGCCGCTCTTCCATAAGCGGATGGGCACCGAGCAGAGAGGGATGGTGCGGATCAGCTTTGGCTGCTATAATACGGAACGGGAAATTGATAAACTGGCGAGATGTCTGATAAATTTCTCATAATTTTTATTAAAAAGGTATTTATTTTAAAAAATATATATGCTATAATAATCAATAATGCTCTAAATGATGCGGCGCGCGGAGCCATTCCGCCGGGCAAATTAGATGTGGAAAGTGTGGAGAATATCAATGATAGCCGATTTTTTTGATCACTTTATGAACGTGATTCGCACGATTCAGTGGAAAGACTTAATTGATATTGCGGTTGTCGCTTACTTGATATACAGCGTATTGAATTTTATCAAGCAAACGAGGGCCGGCCACCTGATGCGCGGTTTGGTCATCCTGTTTGTGCTGATCATCATGGCGCAGTGGCTGAATCTGAGCGCCGTGGGCTATCTGATGACCAACGTGCTGCAATTGAGCTTTATTACCATCATCATTGTTTTTCAGCCGGAGCTGCGCTCCATTCTGGAAAAGCTGGGGCGCGTCAATCTGACGCGGGCGTTTTCCTTTTCAAAGACGGCCAACAGCGAGCGGGAGTGGATCTCGGAAAAGATCAGCAATGTCTGCGATTGCTGCGCCGATCTTTCAAACCGCAGAATCGGCGGGCTGATGGTTTTTGAAAAGACGACCAAGCTGGGAGATGTGGAAGCGACCGGAACCTATCTGAACTGTGATTTGACCGCTCAGGTGCTGGTAACGATCTTTTTCCCCAAGACTCCGCTGCACGACGGCGCCGTGTTTATCCGGGATTTTAAGATCATATCCGCCGGCTGCCTTCTTCCTCTGAGCCAGAGGCTGGAGATCAGCAAGGCGCTGGGAACACGTCACCGGGCGGCGGTAGGGCTGAGCGAAATATCCGACGCGCTGACGGTTGTGGTTTCCGAGGAAACGGGAAAGATCTCCTACGCGGAGAACGGGGAGATTCATATCGGGATCACCGTCGATGAGCTGCGCGCGGTTCTGGAAGAAAACTTTATCGTTGATAAGCGCAGGAAAAAGGCGGAGGTGGAAGCGTGAAGGAACAAATCAAGGAAAAGCTTGTCGCCTTCTTTGTGCGGAACTGGCAGTGGAAGCTGCTTTCTCTGCTGCTTGCCTTTGTGATCTGGTTTGTGATCTGTGAGTATGTGGATCCGGAAACGGACACAACGGTTTCCAATATTAAAATCGCGGTGAACTATGAAGGGTCTGTTCCGCAAAATGAAGGGCTCGACATTATGACGACCGTTGATGAAGCGGTTTCGGTTCGGGTCAGCGGCTCCCGGGATACGATCGCGCTGATGAACCATAACAAGATCACCGCATACCTGGATCTGAGCAACGTCACCCGCAGCGGCGAGTATGATCTGCCGGTGCGCATCGATTTGGGCGGTCAGAATCTGGAGCTGGTTGATCAGTCTGTGGAAACGGTTCGCGTTCGTTTCGATACAAATATTGTTTCCAGCGTCAAGGTCAACGTAACCGTTACCGGCGCCGTGCCGGAGGGATATATCCTGGAAGAACCGACCATGCTGAATAACTTTGTTACCGTGTCGGGGCCGAAAGCAATCGTCGATACCATCGCTTCCGCCGAGATCGAGATCGTGCAGGAATCCTTCCCGGAAACCAGCACCTTCAGCTGCTCTTATGAGTTTAAAGATGCCGACGGAAACGTCGTTGAAAAAACATTTTTGCAGACCGATACCGAAACGATAGAGGTGACGGTAACGGTCGTTAAGCAAAAGACGGTTCCGTTGACCGTCAGCATCGTCAACAGCAGCGGCGGAATGGACAGCGCCTTCTGCACAGCGACGGTAGAGCCTGAAAACATCACCATCACCGGCAGCGCTGAAACGCTGGATACGATCAATGCGATCGACTTAGGCGTCATCGATGTGGCGGAGCAGACCGAGAACTTTGAATCAAGCGTCACGGTCGTGCTGCCGAATGGGATCAAAAATGTCAATAATGTTGAAACGGCCAAGGTTTCCGTCGCGTTTAACGACGTCCAAACGCGCACCTTTGAGGTGACCAATCTGGTGCTCCAGAATGTTCCGGACGGAACGAACGCCCAGATCTCCGAGGGGAGCCTCACCGTCCGCGTCCGCGGAATCGCGGAGGATCTTAAGGCGCTGACCGCGGAGGATATCTCCGCCGTTGTCGATGTGCGCAACCAGGCGCTGCCCAGCGGAACCAACCGGTTGACGGTGGTTTTGACCTTCCCGGACGGTTCAAAGGTGGGCGCAGTCGGAAAATATCAGTTGACGGTTGTGGTTTCATAGATGTGATCCGGCCTTCTCAGAAAGGCCGGATCCCTTTGCGTGTATCACTACGCGAAATAAATGCAACGAAGCTTGAAAGGCAGAAAAGAGGTAGACATGGAAAATTATGCAAAGGTCGGAAAAACGGAGCTGCTTGCGGAGCTGCACGAGCTGAACAGCCGCTATGAAAGCTATAAAGCAAGCACGGTTCGTTTGGATATGACGCGGGGAAAGCCCGGGGCAGATCAGCTTGAGCTGAGCGAGAAGATGCTGGGCATCATTCAAAAAAACGAAGATTGCTTTGATGAAAACGGTTTCGATTGCCGCAATTACGGCCTTCTGGACGGGATTCCCGAAGCCAAAAAGCTTTTTGCCGAAGTGCTGGGCGTGCAACCGGAGCAGTTGATTCTGGGCGGAAATTCCAGCCTGAATATGATGTATGATACGGTGGCGCGGGCCTTCTGCTTTGGCAATCTGCAAAGCGAAAGACCCTGGGGTCAGGAGCCCCGGATCAAGTTTCTTTGTCCGGCGCCCGGTTACGACCGGCATTTTGCGATCTGCGAGCAGTTTGGCATTGAAATGATCACGGTGCCGATGCTGGAGGACGGCCCGGATATGGACGTGGTGGAACGCCTTGTTTCGACCGATGAAGCGGTAAAGGGGATCTGGTGCGTTCCCAAATATTCCAACCCCACCGGAACGGTCTATTCCGACGAAGTGGTGCGCCGCTTTGCTGCCCTGAACCCCAAGGCAAAGGATTTCAGGATTTTTTGGGACAATGCGTATCTTGTTCACGACCTTTACGACGAGCAGCCGCAGATCCTTAATATTCTGGAGGAATGTGCAAAGACCGGCCGGCCCGATATGGTCTATATGTTCAGCTCCACCTCCAAGATCACATATCCGGGAAGCGGCGTGGCGATGCTGGCTTCCAGCGTTGATAATATTGCACATATCAAGGAAAAGATGTTTGTGCAGACGATCGGGCCGGACAAACTGAATCAGCTCCGGCATGTGCGGATGTTTCAGAATAAGGAAAGCCTGATGCTTCAGATGAAAAAACACGCCGATATCCTCCGGCCGAAATTCCAGACCGTTCTTCGCATTCTTGAGCGCGATCTGGGCGGCAGGGGAATCGCAAACTGGAGCAATCCTCTCGGCGGATATTTCATCAGCGTGGACGTTCTGCCCGGGTGCGCAAAGCGGATCTGCGCGCTGTGCAGCGACGCCGGCGTTGCCCTGACGGCGGCCGGCGCAACCTTCCCCTACGGCAGAGATCCGCTGGATTCCAACATTCGGCTGGCGCCCTCCTATCCGCCCATCGGGGAGCTTGAGGAGGCGATGGAGCGCTTTACTGTCTGCGTGCGGATCGCTGCCGTTGAAAAGCTGCTGAAAGAGCGGAAAGCTTCCGCCTGAGGAAACGGGGGATGGGTGTAATGGAGATTGGAATGTCGCTGGCCTGCTTTTATCCGCTGGAGCCGGAAAAAGCCGTTGTGGAGGCCGCTGCCCTGAATATCAGGGTCTGCGAGATTTTTTTGAATACCTTCAGCGAGCTGGAGGAGAATTATCTGCATGAGCTGCGCGGGCTTTGCGACCGGTATGATATGCGCGTCTATTCCCTGCATCCCTTTACCAGTTTTCTGGAAAACTATCTGTTTTTTTCTCCCTATCCGCGCCGCATCGCCGATTCGGTGGAATTCTACCGCCGCTATGCGGCGGCTGCCAAAATCCTTGGCGCTAAAGTCGTTAATATCCATGGCGACCGGGGCGTAGGGCTGGAGGATCTGGATGAATATGTAAAATGTGTCGCTCCGCTGATGAAGCTTCAGGAGGAAACCGGCGTTATATTTGCGCTGGAAAATGTTTTCTACAACAGCGTCAACCACCCCGCCTTTACGGCTCGGCTGCGCCAGCGCCTGCCGGAAGTGCGGTTCACCTTTGATATCAAGCAGGCTTTTAAAGGCGGGCAGGACGCCTATGATCTTGCGGAAGCGATGGGCGGATCTATCGTGAATTTCCACGTGAACGACCGGGACGATACGCATTTATGCCTTCTTCCGGGCAAGGGGACGGTGGATTATGACCGGATCGCCGGGATTATGGATCAGGCCGGCTACAACGGCCCCGGGCTGATCGAGGTTTACCGCAAAAATTTTGGCGTGCGGGAGGAAATCGGGGAATCAAAAAAATTCCTTGAAAATAAATTTGTGCTTGCAAAATGAATAAACGGGTGTTATAATAGGTAGCGTAAGTCTTCTTGCAGGAAAAATGAAAGGTGGTGGCGCCTCCATGAAATGTCCTTTTTGCGGTTGTCCGGAGAGTAAGGTGATCGATTCACGTCCGGCGGACGATGAGGAAAAAATTCGCCGCCGCCGCGAATGTGCCGGCTGTGGGAAGCGTTTTACGACCTTTGAGGCGATTGAAACGATTCCGCTGGTAGTGGTAAAAAAGGATAAGACGCGGGAGCCTTTTTCAAAGGACAAGATCATGAAAGGTCTGCTGCGCGCCTGCGAGAAACGTCCGGTCAGCGTGGCTGATATGGAAAAGATCGTGGCCGACGTCGAATCGGTTCTGTATAATTCCATGGAGAAGGAAATAACGACCGAGTATATCGGCGAGCTGGTTATGGAGGCTCTGAAGAATCTGGACGAGGTTTCCTATGTCCGCTATGCGTCGGTTCACCGCCAGTTTAAGGATATCAATTCCTTCTATGAGGAAGTACTAAAGTTATTGAAGAAAGGTTAAGCCCTATGAAGCAGTGTGTGCGCGTAGTCGAAGAGGAATATGATGGCGAGCTTCGGTTTTCGATCACCGATTGCGAGCGCACGCCGGTCGCCTGTATTTTGACCCTCGGCGCTCAGGATGAGGATCGCTATATCGGCTTCAAGGTGGAAATCCCTCTGGTTTCACGCCGCCTGGGATTCAAAACCTTCCAGATGATCTATCCCTCCGCCGCGCTTAAAATCTCCTCGATTGGCGAAAAGAGCGATCAGCTGATCCAAACGCTGGTGCGGTATTATCATCCGGATTATCAGATCGGCGATCGTTTTACCGATGAAACGGTGATAATCGATTATATCCTGCGCAATACCGGATCCTATGATCTGAATCAGGACAAAATCTATCTGAATATCTACTACGACGAAGAGCAGGATGAAGATCTTCCGCCGGACGAGCGGATCCATCTGAATATGAATTTTTCTTTCAATCTGAGCCGTGAATCTGCCAGCCTGATCGAAACAAAAGAGGGCTATTCGGCTGATTTGATCGCATTTCTTGTGAAATAAGGGCTTCTGCGATAGCTTTTGCAGATGGTGCGGTGCCCTTTACAGAGGAGAAATACGCGGATACAAGCGTCTTTCTTCTCTGAAAATCAAGCCGTTATGGATCATAAACAAAATAAATATGCTGGAGTGGCGCAGCTGGTAGCGCAACTGATTCGTAATCAGTAGGTCGTCGGTTCAAATCCGATCTCCAGCTCCAATAAGCTCCAGGCCGAAAGGCTTGGAGCTTTTGTTTCATGAATACGTCTTGCCGGATTTTGTTAATTTGCAGTTTTTAACTGCCTGCGTGTACGGCATTTTGATTTCCGGCGGCGCAGCCCCGGATTTTTGCCGCGTCTGGAGATGATACGGCAAAAATTCGCAGGGAAGAGAAAGGAAAAGTCTAAATTTCCCTAAATTGCTCTATACTTATAATAGAGAATTATCCGGTGAAAGGGATCGGTATGAAGCGGTACTTAAGCGTATTTTTAAAGGGATTATGGATCGGTGGAACTCTGACGGTTCCCGGCGTCAGCGGCGGCTCAATGGCTATGATTTTAGGCATTTATGAGCAGCTGGTTCGGTCTGTCAACAATCTGATCGGGCGCGGCAGGGAAAAGTGGGAAAGCTTTCGATTTCTTCTGTTCTTCTGCGCCGGGGGCCTGACCGGAGTTCTTGCGCTATCCTGGGTCGTCGTCTGGCTGATGAAGATGTATCCGGTGCTGGTGGTCTTTTTCTTTGCCGGCGCGGTGGCAGGGGGGATCCCGGTCATATTCCATGAGGTGAAGGATACGGCGTTCAAATGGTATTATGTCCCCTTTCTGCTGGGTGGGATTATATTGGTGCTTCTGCTTCAGATGATACCGCCCGGATTGTTTGAAATTTCTCAAACTCGGGATCTTAGCGGCATTTTTTTACAGATGATCGGCGGGATCATTGCCGCTGCTGCGCTGGTTCTGCCCGGGATTAGCGTATCGCATATGCTGTATGTCCTGGGGATTTATAAGGGCTTGATGATCTCCCTTTCCACCTTTGATTTTCTGGCGCTGATTCCCTTTGCCATCGGCGTGATCATCGGCGTTCTGCTGACTGCCAGAGCGGTCGATTATCTTTTTTCACGTCATAAAACACCGGCTTACCTGATTATTTTGGGATTTGTTCTGGGCTCTGTCGGGGAGCTGCTGGCCGGGGTTCAGCTTTCAGATCTCTCCTGGGGTTGCCTGCCGCTCTTTGCCGCAGGGTTCTTCTGCATCTATCTTATGTTTAAAAAAAGCAAAGCCGGCGCTTGAAGCGCCGGCTTTTTGTTTTGTTATATGATGTTTCCGGATGCGATCAGCTTCCAGTGGGGGGCGGTTTGAACCTCCAGAAGTTTTTCTTCCAGTTGTTCAATCCGGTCGATTTTTCCTTCCAGATATTGCTTTAGTGTCCGTTCCGTTGTACGGAGCCGCTCTTTCAGGCCGCCGATCCGGATCTCCACCACGTCGAACCCGAAGGTTTTATTATCGTGGTACCATTCCGCCCGGGCGGCAGTCAGATATTCCTCCAGCGCGCCGAGCGCGGCGGGGATGCGCTCCTCGGCAATTTTTTGCAGCCCGGCTTTATCGCCGGCAGCGTAAGCGGTTCTGATATCAAGGGAAAGGGTGGTTTTTAAGGAGAGAAATCTGCAAAGGGCTTCGGAGGTTTGGAAAAGATAGCTGAAGTTGTTTTCCGGAACCGATGTGAACAGGGCTGTTTTTTCAGCGTATTCCGCGCCGTATTCCGGCTTGACCGCGCAATCGATCCAGCCGCCGAGGGGGTCGTTGTAGAAGAGCGCTTTTGTGGTGCAGCGTCTTGTGTGGGGATCGATGTCGGATAAAAGGGTGGGGGTATCCAGAAGCATGAAATCGTCAAAAGAAACGCCGAAAGTCTGGGCAAAGCGTTTTTTGACCCAATCCCGATCCTCGCCGCGGGCATAGCAGTATTCCGCGTATTGCTGAAGGGTCGGCAGGACGGAAAAATGGGAGGATTCGGCGCCGTCGTCGCCCCAGGCGGTGGCGATGACCATCGGCACCTTTTCTTCGCGGCAGACCTTCAGATGAAGGTCGTTGGCATAGAGTGAAAAATGATTCAGGGGCGCCATGCCGGACCATTTCCACGCCCCACCTGCAAAGATCATGGGGTTATGGAACTGCTGATGGCAGTACACCATATGGCGGAAGCGCTTTTCATCGGTGGTATAGTAATCCCAGTAGACCAGAGAAAGATTTTCTGGCACCATATCAATGATTTCGGGCGAGATCTCCCCTTCATCGACATAGTAGGTATGAAAGGCGATGCGGAAGAACATATCGCTCCAGATCATGGGCTTGAAATCATATTTTTCACAGATCTTCACCACCCGATCCAGATGCTCCAGAATGATTGCGGAGCGTGTGCGGTAGCCGTTGCGGTCGAGATATTTTCCGGAGCCAAGCAGATGGGCTTCGTCCATACCGATGTGGATCCGGCGGCTGCGGTAGCAGGAGCGGCAGGCTTTGATCATGGCATCGATCATGGCGTAGGTCTTTTCTTCGCCGACCAGAAGGATATCGGAAACGTCCGTCACTTCGTTGAAGGCCGGCCAGCGGATGGAGGCGTTCATATGCGCAAGGGTCTGGATGCAGGGGATCATCTCGATGCCGAAAATTTGGGCGTAATCATCGATCTCCTTCAGCTCCTCCTGCGAAAAACGGCCGCGCATATAGCCGATAAAGGGATATTCGGGCACTTCATAGGTATCCTCGGTGTAGAGCATGAAGGAATTGAACCCCATCAGCGCCAGATAACGGATCATGCGCTTGGCGCCCTCCAGATTGTAAACGGCGTTTCTGGAATTATCCGACATCAGGCAAAGATCCTCCTGCGCCGGAAATTCCTCATAGCAGCCGCCGGATTGCATCCTTTCCGGCAGCATGGTCAGCATCCGGAAAAATTCAGGAATTTTATGGTACTCCAGGGTAACGGAGCGGCCGTCCGCCATGATTTTGGGGCCGGTTTCATTTTGCCGCACCGTAACGGGCACGCCTTTCTCGCTGATGGAAAAGGAAAGAAGAGGCGCCGCTTCGGTAAGGGGCTTTTTCAGATGCTCCGGAAGGTTTAAAAATTGAATCTCCATGATGCTTCCTCCTTTAATATAAGCTTTTCAAGCGCATTATAGCATGAGGAACGTTGTTTTTCAAGCATGGAACAGGAAATATTAAAATTTGAACGAATTATATAAACTGACAGTATGGCGTAAATTTTACTTGCATTTTTCAGCCAAAAAGATTAAAATGAAACTATTCATGAGGTAAGGTAGGGAACAGTTGAAAAAGATCGTTGTTATCGGAGGAGGGCCGGCCGGCATGATGGCCGCGTATGCCGCGGCTAAGGCGGGTGCGGAGGTTACTCTGATCGAACAAAATGAAATGTTGGGAAAAAAGCTTCTGATCACCGGAAAGGGGCGCTGCAATGTCACCAATTTTTCCGGGAAGGAAGATTTGATCGGGCAGGTCGTCCGCAATCCGAAATTTCTGTATGCGGCGTTTTCCTGCTTCGACGCCTACGATGCATATGCTTTTTTTGAAGAACAGGGCGTTCCGTTGAAAATCGAGCGCGGAAACCGGGTTTTTCCGGTTTCGGATCGGGCTGTGGATGTTCGGAATGCACTGCGGCGCGCGGTGGAGAACGCGGGCGTTGCGATCCTCCGGGATCGGGTTGCCGAAGTGCAGGCCGATCCGTTTAAAATCCGCGGCAGCAGAGGCTGCCATACCTGCGATGCGCTGATCCTGGCAACCGGCGGGCGCTCCTATCCGGCGACCGGCTCAACGGGGGACGGCTACCGCTTTGCCTCCGCTTTGGGACACCGGGTGATCCGGCCGTCTGCCGCCCTGGTTCCGTTGATCGCCGCAGGTGAGCTCTGCGCTTCTCTGGCGGGACTTTCGTTGAAAAATGTGACTTTAACGGTATTGGACTGCAAAGGAAAAAAACTTTACAGCTCGTTTGGAGAGATGCTCTTTACTCATACGGGGATTTCCGGACCGATCGTGCTTTCGGCTTCCTCCTATCTCAGGGAAGAAGATTTTCCCTGCGTTGCAGAAATCGATCTGAAGCCGGCTTTGGATGAGGAAACGCTGGATCGGCGGATCCTGCGGGATTTTGAAGGCTATGTCAATAAGGATTTCAGAAATGCGCTGGATCAGCTTCTGCCCCAAAAGCTGATCCCGGCTGTGATTGCGGCAAGCGGGATCCGGCCGGAGATCAAGGTTCATCAGATCACCCGGGAACAGCGGCGGGGATTGGTTTACATAATCAAGCATTTTCAGGTAAAACTTTTAAAAAAGAGCGGATTTTCGGAAGCGGTGGTCACGGCGGGCGGCGTCGACGTTCAGGAGGTCGATCCGCGCACCATGGAGTCCAGGCGGGTTCCGGGTCTGTTTTTTGCCGGTGAGGTGCTGGATGTGGACGCGCTGACCGGCGGTTATAATTTACAAATCGCCTATTCGACCGGATATCTTGCCGGTCTATCGGCGGCAAAGGAGTAGAAAAAATGGGAATCAATATTGCGATCGACGGCCCCAGCGGTGCGGGAAAGAGCACGCTTTCCCGCAAGCTTGCAGAACGGCTGAACTATATTTATGTGGATACGGGCGCCCTTTACCGGACGGTGGGGCTTTATATTCTGCGGAAGAAGATCGATCCCTCCGACGTGGAAAAGGTAGAGGCTGCGCTGCCGGAAATCGAGGTTTCGCTGCGGTATATCAACGGCGAGCAGTATGTTTATCTCAACGGCGAGGACGTATCGTCCGATATCCGGATCCACGAAGTGAGCCAGTACGCATCTCTGGTGAGCGCGGTTCCCGCGGTGCGGCGCTTTTTATTTGAAACCCAGCGCAGGCTGGCGGAGGAGCACGACGTCATTATGGACGGGCGGGATATCGGAACGGTGGTTTTACCGGACGCCGAGGTGAAAATTTTTCTTACCGCCAGCGCGGAGGTACGGGCGCAGCGGCGCTACAATGAGCTGCTGGAACGGGGACAGCAGGTGTCTTACAAACAGGTTCTGGCGGACGTCTGCCGCCGGGACGAGCAGGATATGAACCGTTCCGTTGCACCGTTGAAGCCGGCTGAGGACAGCGTGATCGTGGATACCTCCGATTGCTCTTTTGATGAATCTCTTGCGCTGCTTTATCAGACGGTGCAGGAAAGGCTGCGCAGGCCATGAGCGTAGAGGTAATCAAACACGCTGGTTTTTGCTTCGGGGTGTCCCGTGCGGTTGATCTTCTGAACCGCGAGATCGAAAAAGGTTCCGCTCCGATCTATACCGTAGGGCCCATTATCCACAATCCTCAGATCATCGCGGAAATGCAGAAAAAAGGCGTGTGCATCGCAGAAGATATCCGGGATATTCCCGCCGGAGCGACCGCCGTTATCCGGGCCCACGGCATCCCGCGGCAGGATATGGAGTATCTGATGGGGAGGGGCGTTCGCTGCGTGGACGCCACCTGCCCCTTTGTTGAAAAGATCCACCGTATTGTCGCAGAAGAAGCGGAGCATCCGGTTTTGATCGGGGGGAATCCCGATCATCCCGAGGTGATCGGGATCCGAAGCTGCGGTGGCGATAAAACGCTGGTGTTTCGCAATGCGGAAGAATTGGAAAAAATGAGTGGAACGATCCGGTCTTTTTCGTCAAAATACATAGTAGTTGTTTGGCAAACGACCTTTAATTTAACCGAATTTGAAAAATGTTGTAGTTTTCTTAAAAAAAACTTTGAAAATTTAAAAGTTTATGATACAATATGTAAAGCGACTCAGATCAGGCAGCGGGAAACCGCCGAGCTGGCGGCAAAATGCGATCTGATGATCATCATCGGAGGCCGTCAGAGTTCCAATACGGCGAAGCTTTATTCCATAGCGGAAAAGCTCTGCCCCTGCTCTCTTTTGGTCGAGCAGGCAAACGAGATACCAATAAATTTATTATATAACAAAGGGAAGATTGGTATTGCAGCCGGGGCTTCCACCCCCGACTGTACCATCGAGGAGGTAAAACGAATTATGTCGGAACAAAATGTCAACTTGGTTGGGGAAGAATTGACCTTTGAGCAAATGCTTGAAAATTCCTTAAAAGTAATCAATAACGGAGATAGGGTGAAGGGCATTGTTGTCGGAATCAATCCTTCTGAAGTCAAGGTTGATCTTGGCGCGAAATATTCCGGCTTTATTACCAAGGACAATTATTCTTCTGATCCTTCTTTGGATCTGATGACCGCCGTTTCGGTGGGCGATGAGATCGAGTGCATCGCTTTGCGGGTCAACGATATCGAGGGTACTGTTGCTCTTTCCAAGAAAAAGGTGGACGCGCTGGCCGGTCTTGAGCGGCTGGAAAAGGCCTGCGAAGAAAAGGAAACGCTGGAAGGCAAGGTGGTCGAGGTAACCACCGGCGGCCTGACCGTTATGGTTGAAGGCTCCCGGGTGTTTGTGCCGAAGTCCTTGTCCGGCAAGCCGCGCAGCTTTGATTTTGATACCATGATGGACGAGAATGTGGAGTTGCAGATCGCGGAGATCTCCACCGTTCGCGGCCGCAAGAAGGTGATCGGCTCCATGCGCGCTCTGGAAGCGGAGAAGCGCAAGGCGGCCCGCAAGGAATTCTGGGATAACGCTGCGGTGGGCAATCGTTATAAAGGCGTTGTCAAGTCCCTGACTACTTTCGGCGCTTTTGTTGATCTGGGCGGCGTGGACGGCCTTCTCCATATTACGGAAATGTCTTGGAAGAAGATCAAGCATCCCAGCGATATCATGAACGTCGGCGACGAGATCGACGTATATATCAAGGGCATCGACGAGGAAAAGAAGAAAATTTCCCTGGGGTATAAGAAGGCGGAGGACAATCCTTTCGTTCTCTTCACAAATCAGTATCATGTCGGCGATGTTGCAACGGTCACGATTATGAACCTGATGCCCTTCGGCGCCTTTGCCCGGATCATTGACGGCGTCGACGGCCTGATCCATATTTCTCAGATCAGCACCAAGCATATCGCCAAGCCTGCGGATGTTCTGAAGGTCGGCGATGAGGTCCAGGCCAAGATCGTGGATATCAATGAGGAGACCCAGAAAGTTGGACTTTCGATCCGCGCTCTGCTGGAGGAGGAAGCGGCAAAGCAGGAGGCTGCTCCCGATGAGGAAGTTTCCGCTCCGGCTGTGGAAGAGGAGCCTGCTGCGGCGGAAGCTGCCGCTGAAGCCCCGGTTGCTGATGAAGCTGCTGAAGCCCCGGTTGCGGAAGCTGCCGCTGAAGCCCCGGCTGCGGAAGAGACTGCTGAAACGGCTGCTCCTGCCGAAGAAACGGCGGACGCTGAATAAAAATGAAATCAAACGGCATGGAAATTCTTTTCATGCCGTTTTTTCATTTCTGTTATGGACATCTCTATTAAAATATGATATACTTAAATATCATGTATTTATAATGGAGAATTTGGTATTGATGGACAATCAGGATAAAAACAGCCGGCCGGCGGTTATGGAGCGGGTGCGGCTTTTGACCCGGGCAATGGGGCACCGTCCGCTTGCCTGCGTGCGCACTTATGGCTGCCAGCAAAACGTGGCGGACAGCGAACGGATCAGCGGAATGCTCTCCTGCATGGGATACGATTTTACGGATCGAACCGAGGAGGCGGATCTGGTACTGTTTAACACCTGCGCCGTGCGGGAGCACGCAGAGTTGAAGGTGTTTGGCAACGTGGGCGCCCTCAAGGGGCTGAAGGCTGCGCGGCCGGATATGCTGATCATCCTCTGCGGCTGCATGATGCAGCAGGAAACGGTGCAGCAGCAGATTCGCTCCAAATACACCCATGTCGATATTGTTTTCGGCCCGTCCATGATCCCGGAGCTGCCGTCGATGATGGAAGAGGCTTTGATAACACGGAACCGGGTGTTTACGCGCAGAGAGCGGCCGGAGATCGCGGAAGATCTGCCGATCGTTCGGGAGAGCGCCCATAAGGCGTGGGTAACGGTGATGTACGGGTGCAATAACTTCTGCACATACTGCATCGTTCCCTATGTGCGGGGGCGCGAGCGGAGCCGTGCCAGCGCCGAGATCCTGAAAGAGGTGCAGGAGCTGGTGCGATCCGGCTATCGCGATATCACGCTGCTGGGGCAGAACGTAAACTCCTACGGAAAAGATCTGGAGGGGGAGATGGATTTTTCCGACCTACTGGCGGCGATCGACCGGATGGATGGGGACTTCTGGATCCGGTTTACGACCAGCCATCCGAAGGATTGCAGCAGAAAGCTGCTGGATACGATGGCGGCGTCCCGGAAAATCTGTCATCAGCTTCAGCTTCCCTTTCAATCTGGCAGTGATGTAATTCTCAAGGCCATGAACCGGCACTATACGGCGGAGGATTATTATGGGTTGATCGAATATGCGCGCAGGGTCATGCCGGATGTTGTTGTGACCAGCGACGTTATCGTCGGGTTTCCGGGAGAAACGGAAAAGGATTTTCAGCGCACGCTGGATCTGATCGAAAAGGTGCGGTTCGATAACCTTTATACGTTTCTTTATTCCAAAAGAACCGGAACCCGGGCGGCCGCGGCGGAAAACCAGATCGACGAAGAGGTGAAGAAGGAGCGGTTCAACCGGCTTCTGGCGGCGCAGCATCCGATCTGCCTGGCCAAAAATAAGGAAATGGAAGGCCGGGATTATACGGTCTACGTTGAATCGGTCAGCAAAAACAATCCGGAATGCCTTTCGGGAAAGACGTCCGGAGGAAAAACCATCGATTTTCCCGGAGATGCCGCCCTGATCGGGCAATTTTGTAAAGTGACGGTAACCAGAGCCAAATCCTGGTCGCTGGACGGAAGGTTAAAGGAGTGTCAACATGACTGAAATTATTGAAAAAACCAAGGAACTGGGCGCCCTGCTCCAGCAAAGCGAGCAGGTTCGGAAGTATACCGCCGCCAAGGCGGATTTCGATAGCGATGAAAAGATCCAGAAGCTGGTGCGTGAATATAATCTGCACCGCATGACCATGATGAGCCTGACCCAGGCCGAAACCCAGGATCCGGAACGGATCAGGGAAGCGGAGGAGCGGGTAGGCGCCCTTTATGCCGAGATCATGAAAAATGAGAAAATGCAGGTCATGCAGGAGCGGGAAAAGGCGGTTGAGGAGCTGATGAATCAGATCAACGGCGTGATTTCCTATTATATCACCGGCGAAGCGCCTTCCGGCTGTACGCACGATTGTTCTACCTGCGGCGGCTGTCATTGAGCGCCGGTTTTTGGAGGTTTTGCGATGGGAAAGCTTTCTCCGATGATGGAGCAGTTTTATGAGATAAAAAACCGCTATAAAGATTATATCCTCTTTTACCGGGTGGGCGATTTCTATGAAATGTTTTTCGATGATGCGGTAGTTGCCTCCCGGGAGCTCCAGCTCACTCTCACCGGAAAGGACTGCGGGCTGGAGGAACGGGCACCGATGTGCGGCGTTCCTTTTCACAGCTATGAAAACTATGCGGCCAAGCTGGTGGCGGCCGGGTATAAGGTTGCGATCTGCGAGCAGGTCGAAGATCCGAAGAACGCCAAGGGACTGGTGCGCCGGGATGTGATCAAGGTCATCACGCCGGGCACCGTCACCCAGTCGAGTATGCTGGACGAAAGCAGGAATAATTATCTTGCCTGCATCTATGGCGATATGAACCGGATCGCGCTGGCTTTTGCGGATATATCCACCGGCGATATCGAGATGACGGCACTTGAGCATACCGATGATAAGGCGGTTATCAATGAGCTCAGCCGTTTTTCTCCCAGCGAGATTCTGGCCGGGGAGGGGATCTACGCCTTTCAGGAGATCCTGGACTATGCACGGGAGCGGCTGGGGGCTCTTGTGACCCGTCTGGAACCGGAGCAAAGCGGCCGCCCGGATCAGGAGCGGGCTCTTGCCGACCATTTTCACGTGGAGGACCCGAAGGAACTGGGGATCCCGGATAACGACGAGAGCATCGCCTGCCTGTACTATCTTCTGGCCTATATTGCCGAAACGCAGAAATGCGATATCGGATATCTGGACAAGCTTCGGGTTTTCCGGCCGGAGCAGTATATGGAAATCGATGCGGATACCCGGCGGAATCTCGAGCTGACGGAGAGTATTCGCCGAAGGGACAAAAAAGGAACGCTGCTCCATGTTCTCAACCGGACTAAAACCTCCGCCGGAACCCGGCTGCTCCGCGCCTTTCTTGAACGTCCGCTGGTCGAGGTCGGGGAGATTCATCGCCGCCTGGCCGCGGTGGAAGAACTGAACAACAACGGGATGCAAAAGGACGAGCTGCGGGAGATTCTGAGCGGCGTCTATGATCTGGAACGGCTGATGACCCGGGTGATGCTGGGAACCTGCAATGCACGCGACCTCAACGCCCTGGGGCAGACCTTTGCCCTTTTCCCCGCGCTGAAAAAAATACTTTCCGGCCTGAAAACCGGGCTTTTGCGCGAGGTGAACCGTGATCTTTCAGATATGGAGGAGCTGCGCTGCCTGATCGAGAGCGCCATCGCCGAGGATCCTCCGCTGACCATTCGGGAGGGGGATATTATCCGGGACGGCTACGACGCCATGGTAGACGAATGCCGCGCGATGACCCGGGATTCCGAGCAGATCATGTGCGAATGGGAGGCGGAGGAACGGGAAAAAACCGGGATCAAATCCCTCAAGATCAGCTATAATAAGGTGTTTGGTTATTATATCGAGGTCACCAAGATGTATTATGATCTGGTGCCCGATCATTATGTCCGCAAGCAGACGCTGGTGAACTGCGAACGGTTTATCACCGAGGAATTAAAGGATCTGGAAACCAAGATCCTGTATGCCAACCAGCGGTGCCAGAGCCGGGAATATGAGCTGTTCTGCATGGTGCGCGCCAAAATCGGCGCCCGCCTGGAGGAAATTCAACGCGCCGCTTCCGCGCTTGCTCTGCTGGACGTTCTCTGCTCCTTTGCGCAGGTCGCCCAGGACAATCAATACATCCGCCCCATTGTGGACGAAAGCGATGAAATCAGAATCGACGAGGGCCGTCATCCGGTGGTGGAAAGCGTGGCGAAACAGACGCTGTTCGTGCCGAACGATACCCTTCTGAATCAGGCGGATCACCGCCTTGCCCTGATTACCGGCCCCAATATGGCCGGAAAGTCTACCTATATGCGTCAGGTGGCCATCATCACGCTGATGGCGCAGATCGGCAGCTTTGTTCCTGCAAAAAGCGCCCATATCGGCGTTGTGGATAAAATATTTACCCGGGTCGGTGCGTCGGACGATCTTTCTTCCGGGCAGTCCACCTTTATGGTCGAAATGACGGAGGTCGCCCATATTCTGGATCACGCAACGCCGTCCTCGCTTCTGATCTTCGACGAGATCGGCCGCGGCACCTCGACCTACGACGGCATGAGCATCGCCAGAGCGGTGATGGAATATGTTGCCGGCAAGCTGGGCGCCAAAACCCTTTTTGCCACGCATTACCATGAACTTTGCGAGCTGGGCGATTGCGGAACGGGGATCGTCAATTATAACATAGCTGTTAAAAAGCGTGGAGACGAAGTCGTTTTCCTCCGCAAGATCGTGCCGGGCGGCGCCGATGAGAGTTATGGGATCGAAGTTGCGGCGCTGGCGGGCGTCCGCCCGGAGGTGGTTCGCCGCGCTAAGGAAATCCTTCGGGAGATCAACAAACGGGAAGCCCGGCCGGCACCGCCGCGGCAGAAGGCGCCGGAGGAGCAGGATCAGCTCAGCATGGCGGAACTGCGGCGGAGCGATCTGATCGACCGGCTGAAAAAACTGGATGTTCAGACTCTAACGCCCCTTGAAACCATGAAGATTCTTTATGATTTGACGCAAAGTGCAAAGGAGCTTTAAAATGCCCAAAATTCATGTTCTGGAAGAGGAGATTGCCAATAAAATAGCGGCCGGGGAGGTAGTGGAACGCCCGGGCAGCGTGATCAAGGAACTGGTTGAAAACGCGATGGACGCCGGAGCGGAGCATATCACGGTGGAGATCCAGAACGGTGGGATCACTTATATGCGCGTCACCGACGACGGCTGCGGCATGAGCCGGGAGGACGCGCGCAGCTGTTTCCTCCGCCATGCCACCAGCAAGATCCGGGATATTTCCGATCTTTACGCGGTGGAAACCTATGGTTTTCGCGGGGAAGCGCTGGCGGCCATCTCGGCGGTCTCAAGGATCGAACTGACTACTGCTGCGGATGAAAACGGCACCTTTCTGGAGCTGGAGGGCGGAAGCGAAGTTTCCATACGGGAAACGGGAGCGCCGCGGGGGACGACCATCATCGTGCGCGATCTTTTCTACAACACGCCGGCCAGAATGAAATTTTTGAAAACCGACCGGGCCGAGGGCAGCTATATCGCCGCTTTGATGGACCGGCTGGCCATTTCCAATCCCCAGATCGCCTTCAAGCTGATTCAGGACGGAAAAACCGTTCTGAGCACCAATGGCAGCGGAAAGCTTCTGGACGTGATCTATGCGGTGTTGGGGCGTGAGGTGACCAAGAGCCTGCTGCAGGCAGACGCTACCCTTCAGCAGGTGCGGGTATACGGGTATGTCGCCGAACCGACGGTCACCAAGTCCAACCGTAACTATCAGCTCTGCTATATCAACGGCCGCCTTGTCCGCAGCCAGACGGTTCTGGCCGCGATTGATCAGGCTTACCGCAATGATCTTTTTCGCGGGCGGCACGCCGTCTGTATCCTGAAAATCACCCTCCCCTATGGTCTGGTGGACGTAAATGTTCATCCGAGCAAAATGGAAGTGAAATTTTCAAACGAGAAACTGATTTTTGAGGCAGTATATTATGCAATCAAAAACGCGCTTAACAAACAGACGCTGAAGAGCGCGGGCGGCCAGGAGCCGCGGGAACCGGAACCGGCAGTCCCGACCTCCGGGAAGCCGGCGGCTTCCGCTCCCATTCCTGCGCCGGTTCAAAACAAACGGGAAATCCCGCCGTCCGGTATGGTGACGGAGCTGGAAAAACGAGAACCTCTTTTCGCCGCTGTTGGCGGCCGGGAGGCGGAGCCGGAGCGCCGGGCGGCGCAGAAGGCTTCTTTGCCGAAATCGGAAAACGAATATATTGTCGGGCTTCCTGCAAGAACCGTTTTCCCCCCGCAACGACCGACGCTTCTGCGGGAAACGCCGCTGGAAGAGCGCCTGCGCGCCGCGGATTTGAAAGAGCCGGAACCGGCCGCCGATCCGCCGGAGCAGCAGTCCTTTTCCCGGGAAAAGGAGGCGCCGCCTTATCGCTATATCGGCGAGGTCTTTGCCTCTTATCTTCTGGTCGAGAGCGGCGAGCGACTTTATCTGATCGATAAGCACGCGGTTCACGAACGGATGATCTTTGAAAAGCTGCGGAAGGAAAACGCCTCCGGCCAGAGGGCGCAGCAGCGCCTGCTGATGCCGGAACGCATTCGTCTTTCTCAGGAGGAGATGGCGTTTGCTCTGGAAAATCAGGATGAATTTGCAAAAATCGGATTTGAAATCGACGCCTTCGGCGATCGTCAGATCGCATTGCGCAGCCGCCCGGTCTGCCTGACCGGTGAATCTGCCGCCGACGCTTTTTGCGAGATCCTTTCCGGCTGGATGCAGGGCGGGCATGAAGCGGAAACAGAGCGGGAGAATACGGCGCTGAAGACCGTTGCCTGCAAGGCGGCGATCAAGGCCGGAAATATCAACGATACGGTGGAGCTGAAAGCGCTGGTGACCCAATTGATCGAGGAAGACGAGATCCATCAGTGCCCTCACGGCCGGCCGGTTATGATCGCCTATGATAAGAAAAACATTGAAAAGGCGTTTAAGAGGTTGTAAGGAAATGGCGGATCAGAAAATCATCGCCGTTGTGGGGCCGACCGCCTCCGGTAAGACCGCGCTGGCGGCGGAGCTGGGTAAGCATTGCGGCGGCGAGGTGGTTTCAGCGGATTCCATGCAGATTTACCGGGAGATGAATATCGGCACCGCCAAGCCCGGAGCAGAGGAACGGCAGGGCGTTGCCCACCATCTGGTGGGGCACGTCGGCGTGGAGGAATGCTATAATGTCGCCTCCTATACCGCCGACGCCGGAAGAGTTCTTGCCGATCTGGCGCGGCGGGGACGGTTGCCGGTGGTTTGCGGTGGAACGGGTCTTTATATCGACCATCTTCTGGGCAATACGAATTTTTTTGATATCGCGCCCGATGGCGCTGTCCGGGAAAAATATATGCTGATGGCCGGGCGGGAAGGGAAGGAAGCGGTGTATGCCCTCCTTTTAGAACGGGATCCCGAACTGGCCCGGCGCCTTCATCCCCATGATCTCAAGCGGGTTGTCCGCGGGCTGGAGGTGCTTGAAATCACCGGACGCAGGCTTTCGGATCTTCAGCAGGAAAGCCGCCGCAGCAGTCCATACGACGTGCTTTGGATCGGGCTGAATTATCGGGATCGCCAGCTGCTCTACCAGCGGATCGACGCAAGGGTCGACCGGATGGTGGAGCAGGGACTTTTGGAAGAAGTGCGGTTTCTGATGGAAAACTATAAGCTTTCTGCAACGGCGCGGGCGGCCATCGGCTATAAAGAACTGATTGACGCTTTGGAAACGGGCGGAGAGATCGGAGAGGCGCTGGAGCTGATCAAGCAAAAAAGCCGGAATTACGCCAAGCGGCAGCTGACCTGGTTCGGGAAGAATCCCGCCGTGAACTGGCTGTATCGGGACGAGCTGAGCGCGGAAGAAATAACGGAACGGGCTGTTTCTATGGCCGGGGAGTTTTTGAAAGGTGGAAACGGGTAAATGAAAAGCAGCGGACTGACATTTATAAAACTGATCATCGGTGTACTGACCGTTTTTGCCGTCGTGGTGGTGGTTTATCAGCTTTATAAATATAATTTCGATTCCATCAAAACCGAAAGCGCCGTCATGGGAGAAATGGAAGAAACCGTCGACGCGGCCGGGATCTTTTTTCGCGATGAGAAGGTGATCGACGGCTCCGCCTATGAATATCTGGACGTGATCCGCAGCGAGGGAGAGCGCGTTGCTTCCGGCGGCGTTGTTGCCCGGGTCTATCCGGATGAAACGTCGGCCAAGGTGCGCAAGGAGATCCGTGAGGTGGAGGAAAAAATCGCCACCTATGAGGAGGTTCTTGCCAACAGCAGCTCCTATTCCAGCGCGACGGACAGCATTGAGCAGGATATATATGAAGATCTGACGCAGATTTCAGAGCTTTCCCGCCAGGGGAGTGCGGGGGAGGCTTTTGAAGGCGCGGAAAATGTTGTTTTAGATATCATGAAAAAGAAAATCGCTTCCGGCGATCTGGTGAGCTACGATAAAACGCTGGAAAACCTGCGGCAGCAGCTTTCGGAGCTGAAGGCCTCCGGGAGCAGCAGCGTGACATCGGTGACCACCGACCAGGCCGGTTATTTTTCCTATAGCACCGATGGGCTGGAAGATCAGCTGACGACCGAATATCTGGAAACGCTTTCGGTCGATACTTTTGACGACGCTCTGGAACTGTGCAATACCGCAGCCGCAGCCGGGAGCGAGCTGGGGAAAATGGTCTATCAAAGCACCTGGTCGGTCGCGATCAAGGTGCAGAACAAAGCGGTGTCTTCTCTGAGCGTCAACGATGTGGTATATATTAAAATCCCCTCCTTTGGGACCGACCGGATCAAATGCGTTATAGCAGATATCCGCAAGGACGGAGAGGAAAGCGTGATGGTTCTGAATTCTTCGATCATCAGCAGCAATATCCTCACGCTGCGGCAGGAAAACATCAGCCTGATCATTGAAACCTACAGCGGCATCCTCGTGCGCCAGAGCGCCCTGCGCAAGGTCGAAGGGAAGGAAGGCGTCTTTGTCAAGGTGGGGCTTCTGCTTCGCTATAAGGAGGTAAACGTGCTGTATAACGACGGGACAAACGCGATCATCGAATATGTCGCAACGGATGAAAGCGGGCTGCGGATCTACGATCAGGTGGTTTATAAAGGCTCGGATCTATACGATGGAAAGGCGGTGACCTGATGGACGCGGAAACAATCAGAAAAAACATCGAAAAGATCTTCCGTCAGCTGGAGGGTCACGATACGCAGCTTCTGGCGGTCACCAAGACCCGTCCGCCGGAGGAGATCAACGCCGCGATCCGCTGCGGGGTGCGGCATATCGGGGAAAACCGGGTTCAGGAATTTCTGGAAAAATACGACGCGATCTGCAAGGATGGCGTTTCCTTTCACCTGATCGGCCGGCTGCAGACCAATAAGGTAAAATATATTATCGATAAAGTGGATCTGATCCATTCGGTCGATACCCTGCGCCTTGCGGAGGAAATTTCCAGGCGCGCTCTTGCTGCTGGGAAGGTGCAGGATATTCTGGTGGAGGTCAATGTCGGCAAAGAGGAATCCAAGGGCGGCGTGGCGGAAGAAGAACTGACGCCTTTTCTGGAAAGCATTTCCGGTTTTTCCGGAATCCGGGTGCGGGGGCTGATGTGTATCCCGCCGATAGCGGTGGAAAAGCATCAAAACCTTAAATATTTTTTGAAAATGAAGCAATTGTCGGTTGACATAAAGGCGAAAAAGATAGATAATGTTAGCATGGATATTTTATCGATGGGTATGTCCGGCGATTATGAGGATGCAATCGAAGCCGGCAGTACTTTTATCCGCGTCGGGAGCGGTATTTTCGGCCCGAGAAATTAACGGAGGTATTTTGATATGAGCAAATGGGATAAAATGAAGGAACTGATCGGCATTCCAACGGTCAACGACGTTGTCGGCGGCGATGAATCCGAGGATCGGGCGGATCCTGTTGATGCGCCTGCGGAGCCGGCCGCCGTCAAAAAGGAGCCGCACCGTTCTGCTGCGGCCAAGCCGGCCGCGCCCTCTTCTGTCAAGGGACAGGTCAATATGGTGATCGTAAAGTCCGCCGACTACAGTGACGCCCGAACGGTAGCCGACCATATTCTGGCGAACCGGGCGGTTCTGCTGAATCTTGAAAACTGCAATAAGGAAATGGCGCAGCGGATTCTGGATTTTCTGAGCGGTGTTGTCTATGCCCAGGGCGGTGATCTGCAGCGCGTTGCGCACAGCACCTACGCCGTGACCCCCCGGAACGTGGGTCTGCAGGGCGAGCTGACCGGCGATTTGAGAGAAGAGGAATTTTAAGTTGATTCATCTCGCGTTGTATATCATCAATCTTCTGATCAGTCTTTATGCGCTGATCATGCTGATCTATTGTCTTTGCACCTGGTTCATCCGCGATCCGGCCAGCCCGGTGCTCCGCGCTCTCGGTGCCATTGCGGATCCGCTGCTGCGGCCGATCCGCCGGTTGCTGTACCGATTTGAATTTTTCAGAAATTCTCCCGTGGATTTTTCGCCCCTGATCCTCTTTCTTCTTTTGCGGCTGGTTGTATCGGCTATCGGCCAGATCTCCGTTTATTTCTGATGAACGAGCGGGCATATTTCAGCGGTAGAATCGAAGATTTGATCAGCAGGGAACAAAGGGGCGAACCCTTTGTTTTTTCCGGGTTTCTTACTGCTGAAGAGGCGGCGGAGGCAGAGGCGATCTGCCGGCGGGCAGGGGCGCCGTATCTTCTCTACGGTGGATATCCTGCCAGCGAGCGGAAGATGCTGGCGATTTCTTCTCTGGATGAAGAAACGCTGGTGCAGTATTTTCCGATCGTGCTTTTGCAGATCGTGTGCGGCGACGCCGACTCTTTGACCCATCGCGATGTTCTGGGCGCATTGATGGCGCTGGGGATTCGCCGCGATGTTTTGGGCGATATCATTGTCCGGGACGGCTGCGCGCTGTTTTTTGCCGCGGAGCATATCCGGGATTTTCTGATTCAGAACCTCTCTTCCATCGGGAGGCAAAATGTCCGGCTGCTGGAAGCTGCGGAGGATCTGAAGATCCCGGAGCCGCAATTTGAAAGCCTGCGGATCACCGTGGCCTCTCCGCGTGCCGACGCGGTGGTCGGCGCTCTGGGGCGCTTTTCCCGGGAGCAGGCCGCCCAGCTGATCGAGGCCGGGCAGGTCTATCTGAACCACATTTTGCTGGAAAAGAAGACAAAAGATATTCAGGAAGGCGATGGTCTGGTGATCCGCGGTTGTGGGAAATGGATCGTGGAGGAGTGCGTCGGGACAACCAAAAAGGGCCGTACTGTTTTGATTTGTAAAAAATATGTTTAGGAGGATATAGCGATGTTGAAACCTGATGTGATTCAGGAAAAGGAATTTGAGCAGAGTGTGCTGGGCGGATATCGCCGGGACGAAGTCGACGCCTTTCTGGACGAGGTAGAGGCCGATTACCGCAGTCTTTATACGGAAAACAACGAGCTGGTTGAAAAACTGAAGGTTTGCCTTGCAAAGATCGAAGATTATAAAAAGGACGAAGAATTTCTCAAAACCGCGATCATCAACGCGCAGAAGCTGAATGAAACGACGCTGCGGGAGATCGAGCTGCGGGAGAAGGAAGTGGAGCTTACCAGTAAGGCCAAGGCCGCCGAGATCATATCCGCGGCGGAGGAGCAGGCCAAGGCGATCGTCATGAAGGCGGAGCGGGATTCTGCCGACGCCGTTCGGGCGGCGCAGGAGCAATGCCGCGCCGAGATTCAGGCGGAGCAGGATAAAGCCGACCGGGAGATCGCCCGGATCCACCGGGAAACCGAGGCGGAGCAGAAAAAGCTGGATCACCTGCGCACCCAGGTCGCTGAATTCAAAAATACGATCATCGATCTTTATAAGGCGCATCTGACCTCCATCTCCAAGCTGCCGGATTTTAAGGCTACGGAAGAAAAAGCGGCTCCTGCCGCCGGTGCGGAAGAAAAAGAGCCGGAAGCGCCTGCGGAGCCCCCGGTGCAGAAGATGGAGCAGCGGGAAGCGCCTGCGGAGCCTCCGGCGCAGAAGGCAGAGCGGCCGGAAGCGCCCGCCGCACCCCTTCAGAAGGAACCGGAAAAGGCTGCCGAGCCGGCAAAGCAGGAAGAACCTGCTCCGGATAAGCCGGACGGCATTACCATGGAATTTAAGCTGAAGGAAAAAGAAGAGAAGAAATCCGATCCGAAGCCTGTTGTAAAGCCGATAAAATTTGAAAATCTGAAGTTCGGCGTGGATTATGATATCAATAAAGACGAATAAGGAGCCCCACGATTGAATTTTTTGAAACGCTATTATTGGATATTTTTATCGATTTCACTAATTATTCTGGATCAGGTCGTCAAGCTGATCATCGACAAGACCATGACGGAGAATGATTCCGTTGTTTTGATCCCGGGATTTTTTTCCCTTACTCATGTGCGTAACCCCGGCGCAGCGTTCGGCATTTTAGAGGATCATCCCTGGGTGTTTATGCTGTTCACTACCATAATCCTGATCGCAGCCGTTCTGGTGCTGTGCATGGGAAAAATAAAAAACCATTGGGGCATCGTTGCGCTTTCCCTGATTATTGGAGGCGGTGCCGGAAATATGATCGACCGCATTTTTCTTGGCGAGGTGATCGACTTTTTTGCCTTCAACTTCTGGGGCTATCAGTTTGCCGTTTTTAATGTAGCGGATATCTTTGTCTGCTGCGGAACGGTGATTTTGGCATTTTATATCTTTTTCTCTCATGATTTTGATGGTAAAAAAGAGAAAAGGAAGTCGGGCGATGGAGCGGCTTGAATTTGTTTCTCCATCGGACGGGAGTCGATTGGATCAGTTTTTGTCTGAATGTGCGGAGGGGCTTTCCCGCTCCAGGATCGAAGCGCTGATCCGGGATGGGGCGGCCACCGTCAACGGCAGGCCTGCGTCGAAAAGCTACCGGGTCAAAGCGGGCGATCGGATCGTATTGGAGCTTCCTCCGCCGGAGGAGGCTGCGCCCCAGCCCTGCGAGATGGCGCTGGATATCGTTTATGAGGACGCAGATCTTCTGGTGGTGAATAAACCGAAGGGGATGGTGGTCCATCCTGCGCCGGGGCATAGCGGCGATACGCTGGTCAACGGGCTTTTATACCATTGCCGCGGCAGCTTATCGGGGATCAACGGGGAGCTTCGGCCGGGGATTGTGCACCGGATCGACAAGGATACCAGCGGTCTTCTGGTCGTTGCGAAAAGCGACCGTGCTCATCAGGGGCTTTCCGTGCAATTTGAAAAACATACCATTGAACGGGTATATGAAACGATCGTTTTTGGGAAAATGCCTGAGCCTTCCGGCAGGATCGACGCGCCGATCGCCCGGAGTCCCAGGGACCGGAAAAAAATGGCGATAGCGGCCCGGGGCGGAAAAAATGCCGTGACCCATTATCAGGTTCTGCAGGAGTATCGTTCCTGCTCTCACCTTGCCTGTCGTCTGGAAACTGGGCGGACGCATCAGATCCGCACGCATCTGGCATCCATAGGTCATTTTGTTGTCGGAGATCTGGTATACGGTCGGCCGGTTCCGGGGCTGCATCTGGATTTTGAAGGGCAATGCCTGCACGCCAGAGTGCTGGGCTTTCTCCATCCGGTGAGCGGCGAACGTCTATATTTTGAAAGCGCTCTTCCCGATTACTTCTCCCGACTTCTGGATAAGCTGGAGCGGATGGAAGGATAGAATTTTGTAAAAATTAAAAATAGGGGGTTGCTGTTCCGCCGGGCTTCCTGGCGAAACACTATATTGTGGATATGAAAAAAGAAAAGATTCGTATGATGTGTGAAGGCGGAATCATGGTTGCGCTTTCCTTTCTTCTGAGCTTTATTAAGGTGCTGGATATGCCTTTCGGCGGCTCGGTGACCGCCTGCTCCATGGTGCCGATCATCTTGATCGCGTATCGTTATGCAAACAAGCTTCCCTGGGCGCTGATGTGCTCCTTTTTGTTTAGCGCATTGCAGCTTCTGATGGATTTCAGCGGGCTGCGCAGAAGCATGGGCTGGGAATCTCTGATCGCCGTTCTTGTATTGGATTATTTTCTTGCATTTACGGTGTTGGGGCTGAGCGGCGTCTTCAAAAAATGCTTTCCCACTCAAATCGGCGGACTGCTGGCGGGAACCGGTCTGGTTTGCCTGCTTCGGTATCTTTGCCATCTGATCTCCGGATGCACCGTATGGGCGGGCGTTTCCGTGCCCTCCGCCGACGGATTTCTCTATTCTCTGCTGTATAATGCGGCTTATATGGTTCCGGAAACCATTTTAAGCCTGAGCGCCTGCTTCTATGTGGGCAAGCTGCTCGATCTGAACACCCTCAAAGGGCTTCCAGTTCGAGAAAAGGGCGGCGTTCTGACCGCTGTTTGCTGGCTGCTCGGTATTGCCGCCGTTGTTTTCGACAGCATCTATCTTTTCGCCAATATGATGAACGAGGAAGGGTATGATATCACGCTGGTAACGCGGTACGATCTTCTGCTTTCCCTGGCTGTTCTTGCGGCCGCCGCTGCGGTAATCGCTGTGATCAGCCTCATTCGCAAAAAATTCGATAAAACGATAGAAGCGTTTCCTGTGGAAGCGCTTCTTTTTTTTCAAAATGGGATATTTTACTTTACAAACAGGTTTATAATATATTATAATTATTAAAAATATGACTTCCGGGAGTGTGTATGTTTATGGCTGATGTTGCATATCGGAGAATCCTTTTGAAACTGAGCGGCGAAGCTCTTGCAGGAGCCGGAAAAACAGGCGTGGATTTTGATTATGTTTTAAAGATAGGCTCCCATATCAAAACCTGCGTTGAGAAGGGCGTGCAGATCGCGATCGTTGTCGGCGGCGGTAATTACTGGCGCGGCAGAAGCAATCAGCAGATGGATCGCACCCGAGCCGATTATATCGGCATGCTGGCGACAACGATGAACGCCCTCGCCGTTCAGGACGCGCTGCTGCAAAGAGGCGTGGAATGCCGGGTTATGAGCGCGATCGAAATGCGCCAGATCGCCGAACCCTTTATTCGCAACAGGGCGATTTCCCACCTGGAAAAGGGAAGGGTGGTCGTTTTTGCCAGCGGAACAGGAAATCCATATTTCTCCACCGATACTTGCGCTGCCCTGCGCGCGGCGGAGATCAACGCGGAGGTCATATTCAAGGCGACGAATGTAGACGGCGTTTATACGGCGGATCCGAAAAAAGATCCAAACGCAAAGAAATTTCACCACATCCGCTATCTGGATATTCTCAGCAACCAGCTGGGCGTGATGGATAGTGCCGCAGCCGCGCTCTGCAAGGAGAACAACATCCCGATCTATGTATTTGATATGTCCGACCCTGAAAATATTGTTCGGGCTGTATTGGGCGAAGATATTGGAACCACAATAGACAATAAAGGAGAATGAGAAAATGGCAAATTACGCTGAATTTGAAGAGAAGATGAAAAAGACCCTGACGGCGCTGAACAACGATTACGCCGGACTTCGTGCCGGGCGGGCCAATCCAGCTGTTTTGGATCGCCTGCGGGTGGATTACTACGGTGTTGCCAGTAAAATCAATGAAGTGGCGGCGGTGAGCGTACCGGAGCCGCGGATGCTGCTGATCCAGCCCTGGGACGCTTCTCTCCTGAAGGAAATCGAAAAGGTGATCCTGGCGTCGGATATCGGGATCACGCCGGCCAACGACGGTAAGGTGATCCGGCTAAGCTTTCCGCAGCCCACGGAGGAGCGGCGCAGGGAGCTGGCCAAGGAAGCCAAGAAACTGGGCGAGGACGGGAAGGTAGCGATCCGCAATGTGCGCCGGGACGCGCTGGATCGTTTCAAGAAGCAGGAAAAAGCCCATGAGATCACCGAGGATGAGCTGAAGGGCATCGAAACAGATGTTCAGAAGCTGACGGATAAATATATTGCTGAGATCGATAAAATGGTCGCCGAAAAGGAAAAGGAGATCATGGCCGTCTGATCCGGCGGATCGGGAGAAACGCCTTGAATTTGATAAAGAGAAAAGAAAATGTCATAGACCCTGAGCGCCTGCCGAACCACGTCGGCATCATTATGGATGGGAACGGTCGGTGGGCGCAGAAGCGGGGTTTGCCTCGTTATGCCGGTCATGCAGCGGGGGCGAAGGTCTTTAAGACGATTGCCTATTACGCCCGCGATATCGGCCTGAAAAATCTCACGGTCTATGCCTTTTCTACTGAAAATTGGCAGCGCCCGCAGGAAGAAGTTTCCAGAATCATGAAAGTTTTGGAAGAATTTATTGATGATGCGCTGAATACTTTTGAAAAGGAGAAGGTTCGGATCCGGTTTCTGGGCGATTTGTCTGTTTTTACTGGCGTGCTGCGGGAAAAAATGGATCGGATCGTGGACGCAACAAAGAAATTTTCCGGTCTTACGCTGAATATCGCCATGAATTACGGCGGGCAGAACGAGATCGTTCATGGGGCCCGGGAGGCGGCGCGGCGCGTTCTGACCGGGGAGATGAAGCCGGAGGACATCACGCCGGAGAGCTTTGGGAAGCTGCTTTATTTTGACGACTGCGATACGGTGGATCTGGTGATCCGTCCCAGCGGGGAAAAACGCCTTTCCAATTTTTTGCTTTGGCAGTCTGCCTATGCGGAGTTCTGGTATTCCGATATTTTGTGGCCGGATTTTAAGCCGCGGGATCTGGATCGCGCGATTTTGGATTATCAAAAAAGAAACAGGAGGTTTGGCCGGGTTTGAAAGAAAATTTTTTACAGAGATTATGGACGGCGCTGATCATACTCGGCGTTTTTATCCTGTTGTTTGCGATATCCTCATTTTCCCTGCTCTTTGAAGTGGCGATTGCCGGGCTGATTTGTATGTGTATTTACGAGGCCCTGACCTGCGCCGGCTGCGCGACCAAGAAAAAGCTGTTGATCCCCAGTCTTGTTTACGGTGCGCTGGTTCCCCTCTCTTTTCTGGTGCGGGAGTATTTATATCCGAATCGGAATCCTTATTATGGGGTCATCATCATTTCTTTTTTTTATCTGGTTCTTCTGTTTATTATCCTGATGATGAATTTCAAAAAGACAAAGTTCAGCGAAGCAACAGTCGCAATGTTTCTGACCGTTGTGATCACCTGCTTTTTGAGCAACATCATTTTTATTCGCCGGCTTGAGCCGCACGGTTTTTTCTTTATGGTTCTCTGCATCGTGTGCAGCTCCTGGTGTACGGATATTTTTGCCTATCTTACCGGGATTCTGATCGGGAGGCATCATCCTTTTCCCAATATCAGCCCGAAAAAGTCCGTTGAAGGCTGCATCGGCGGAGCCGTGTTCTCGATGGGCGCTTATTTTCTGTTTTGCGTTATTTACCAGAACCATACCGGAGTGGAGATCAACTGGCTTCTGGTTCTGCTCTATAGCTTCAGCTGCACCGTGATCGGGCAGATCGGAGATCTTTCTTTTTCCTACATCAAAAGATCATATGGCATAAAGGATTTCGGCCGGGTCTTGCCGGGTCATGGCGGGTTCCTCGACCGGCTGGACAGTTTGATTTTTATTGCCCCGATGTTTTATGCTCTGATGATCACAAAAAGTTTTATCGGGTGATGATTGCATGAAAACGATTTCCATCCTTGGTTCCACCGGCTCCATCGGCACCCAGACGCTTCAGGTTTGCCGGGATTTGGGGTATCGGGT
The DNA here is from genome assembly GCA_944387895.1 of uncultured Clostridia bacterium. Classification (GTDB taxonomy): domain Bacteria; phylum Bacillota; class Clostridia; order Oscillospirales; family QAKW01; genus QAKW01. The sequence continues at coordinate 92,083 of CALXGQ010000009.1, read as the reverse complement.
CGCCGCGCTGACGGCTGGAAAGAATATCGATCTGCTGGAGCGGCAGGTGCGGGAGTTTCAGGTTCCCGTTGTATCGGTATATGATCCGGAGCGCGCGGAGATACTAAAAAAGCGGCTCTCAGACTTTCCCTGCGCGGTTTTCAGCGGAGAGGAAGGGAATTGTATTGCCGCATCTGTGCCCGAATCATCCCTGGTTGTGACCGCCATGATGGGGATGATCGGCCTGAAGCCGACGCTGGCTGCCATTGAAGCCGGGAAGGATATCGGGCTTGCCAATAAGGAAACTCTTGTTTGCGCCGGTGCGGTCGTGATGGCGGCGGCGGAGAAAAAGGGCGTCCGCATCCTGCCGGTGGATAGCGAACACAGCGCTATTTTTCAATGCCTTCAGGGCGCCGGTGGAAATCCGGTCTCCCGCCTTCTGCTCACAGCGTCCGGCGGCCCGTTTTATGGGAAAACGGCTGCGGAGCTGAAAAACGTGACCGTTCAGGACGCGCTGAAGCATCCCAACTGGAGTATGGGCGCCAAAATCACCATCGACAGCGCCACGCTGATGAATAAAGGTCTGGAATGGATCGAAGCAAAATGGCTGTTCTCCGTTCCGGACGAACGGCTGGATGTTCTGGTTCATCGAGAAAGCATCGTTCATTCTGCCGTGGAATTTGAGGATCATTCCGTCATCGCCCAGATGGGTGTACCCTCCATGTATTTGCCGATCAAATACGCGCTGACCTACCCTGCGCGGGTACGCAGCGGGGATTATGCGCTTTCTCTGATCGGAAAGACGCTGCATTTCGAGCAGGCGGATGAAGAAACCTTCGCCTGCCTAAAGCTGGCAAAGCAGGCGAGCCGGGCCGGCGGGCTGTATCCGGCGGTTTTGAACGGCGCCAATGAGCAGGCGGTTTCTCTTTTTTTGGAAGGAAAGATCGGATTTTTGGGAATCCCTGCCATGGTGGAGCGGGCTTTATCGGAAACGCCGCGGGGCGACGCCGGGGTGCTGGAGGATATCCTCGACGCCGACCGGAGGGCGCGGGCGCAGGTCATAGAGTATTATGAGAAAGGTGTCCTTTGATGCAGACAGTCTTTAATATCATTATCACCATTCTGGTTTTCGGCCTTTTGATCCTTTCCCATGAAGCCGGGCATTTTTTCACGGCTGTTTGGGCAAAGATCAAAGTGCATGAATTTTCCGTGGGGATGGGTCCGGTTCTCTTCAAGCGGGAAGGGAAGCTGTGCCGGTTTTGCATCCGGGCGCTGCCCATCGGCGGATTTGTTCAGCTGGAAGGGGAGGATGGCGACAGCGAGGATGAAAATTCCTTTTCGCGAAAACCGCGCTGGAAGCGTTTTCTGGTACTTGTGATGGGCGCTGTCATGAACATCCTGATGGGATTCATCCTGATCTGCGTCGTCAATGCGACGGATGCCGACGGTCTTTATCCAACCACCACCATCCACAGCTTTCAGCAGGACGCAATTTCTTCCTCCTATGGGCTGGAAGCGGGGGATAAAATCATCGAGATCGACGGCTATCGGATCTTTAATACGACGGATATCGCCTATGCGCTCTCTAAGGATACCGACGCCGAGAGCTTTGATATAACGGTAAAAAGAGCCGGCCAGAAGGTTCTGGTCGAGGATGTGCAGTTCCCGAAGGTAGGGGACGAAGAATACGGAACATTCAGTACCGTTGATTTTATCGTTTACGGGCGGGAGCGCAGCTTTTTCTCGGTGATCGAATATTCCTTTGGCTATACCGTGTCGGTATCGCGCTCCATTTATTCGTTTATCGGCTCTCTCTTTACGCTGGACGCCAATTTGAATCAGGTCAGCGGCCCGGTGGGAACCGCGTCCATGATCGGGGAAAGCGCCTCGCTGGGACTTTCGTCGCTGATGCTGATGATCGCGCTTATTTCCATCAATCTCGGCATTATGAACCTGCTTCCGTTCCCGGCGCTGGACGGCGGAAGGATCCTGCTGCTCTTTATTGAGGCGATCCGCAGAAAGCCGTTGAGCCCGAAGGTTGAAATGGCGATGAACGGCGTGGGGCTGATGATTCTGATGGGTCTGATGCTGGTTGTGACATTGAAAGATATTATCGGTTTATTTTAGGAGGGGATCATATGGCGCAGTTGGTTCGGGTCGGCAATCTGACGCTGGGAGATGGGCGCGTATACGTTCAGTCCATGCTGAACACGCCGGCTGGCGATCATGAGGCCGCGGTTTCTCAGGCCGTAGCATTGGAAAAAGCCGGCTGCGAAATACTGCGCCTGAGCGTGCCGAACCTGAGCGCTGTTGAAACGATAAGCAGGCTGAAAAACAGGATATCCATACCCCTTGTGGCCGATATTCATTTCGACTACCGACTGGCGCTGGCTGCGCTGGAGGCGGGGGTGGATAAGATCCGCATCAATCCGGGCAACATCGGTTCGGAGGAACGGATCCGCGCGGTGGTCAACGCCTGCCGAGAACGGCGGGTGCCGATCCGGATCGGAGTAAACGGCGGTTCTCTGGAACGGGATATTCTGGAGAAATACGGTTCTCCTACGCCGGAGGCGATGGTGGAAAGCGCGCTGCGCCATGTCCGGATCCTGGAACGGATGGATTTTCATGATATCGTGATCTCCATCAAAAGCTCGGACGTGCGCCGCATGATCGCCGCTTATCGGATTCTGGCCGGTATTTGCAGCTATCCGCTGCATCTTGGCGTCACCGAGGCGGGCACTCGGGAAATGGGGTTGGTGAAAAACGCCATCGGGATCGGAAGCCTGCTGGCGGACGGGATCGGCGCAACGATCCGCGTTTCCCTGACCGCCGACCCGGTGGAGGAGGTTTACGCCGGATTTCGGATCCTGAAAGCGCTGGATCTGGTGGAAGGCGCCTGCCAGCTTGTTTCCTGCCCCACCTGCGGCAGAACCAAAATCCCGGTGATTGAAATCGCCGAAAAGGTGGAGCGCGCTTTGGAGCATAACCGGAGCGGCTTGAAGGTGGCGGTTATGGGATGCGCGGTCAACGGCCCCGGTGAAGCCCGCGAGGCGGATGTCGGCATCGCAGGCGGGGACGGCGAAGGCCTGATTTTCAAAAAAGGAAAAATTATTAAAAAAGTGCCGGAGGAGCAGCTTTTTGACGCTTTGATGGCGGAGATTGAAGAAATGTCGGGAAATGATGTCTGATGGCAGTAAAGTATCTTTTGAATTATTTTAAACGGTGTGGATTTTCAGCAGAGGAACAGCGCGTTTTTGAAGGCGCGTTTGTGGAAAAAGTGGAAGTCAACCAGGAACATAGAATGATAAAGGCACATGTGATTTTTCCAAGCTATGTGCCTTTTTCCCATATTCGGAATCTTGAGGAGAATGTCTGTAAGACCTATGAATTGCAGGCGGCGGAGATCACGGTTTGTTTTGAAAATGCGGTTTTTACTCCCGATCAGTGGGAGGACGTTGTGGCCTGCGCCAAAAGGAAAAACAGCGGCGTCAACGGATTTCTGAACGATTCGACCGTCCGGATCGAGGAGGATTGTGTTACGGTGCTGCTGCAATACGGCGGGCTGGAAATCATCCATGCGCTGAAGGTGGAGGATACCCTGAGCGGTATTTTGCGGGAATGGTTTTCGCGACCCTATCGGATCGAATTTTCCGGCGTTGTTCAGGTCGATCAGTCCAACCTCCAGAAGGCGGAGGAGCCGGTCGATCTGCCGCCTCCGCCGGAGGAGGAATCTCCCGTTCTCCCTCCGCCGCCGAAAGAGCCGGTGCGGCGTGAGCGGCGCCGGGCGGCTCCGGTTGTAACAGAAATGCCGAAAATACCGTTTAAACCGACCGACCATGCCATTTTCGGCGATCGGATCGGCAGAAACTTCTATGCCATGAATCGGGTCACCCAGGTGGACGGCTCGGTATCTGTTTTGGGCAACATTTTCAAGTGCGATAGCAGAACGACCTGGGATCAGAAAAACGTCCGTTTTTCGGTATACGTTACAGACTATACCGGCTCGATCATTTTGAAGTTCATGGTTCCCGCCGAAAAGGCCGAGGAGCTGGCTGGCAAGCTGAAGCCGGGAAAGGCCGTCGGCGCCACCGGACAGGCAATGTACGACAAATATGAAGAAGACTATGTGATCCAGGCAAAGTGTATTTTTGAAGCCAACCATCTGATTCGAAGCGATGATGCGGAGGAAAAGCGGGTAGAGCTTCATTTGCATACCAATATGTCGGCGATGGACGCGGTGAATCCGATCGAGGATTTCGTCCGCCGCGCCGCATACTGGGGTCATAAGGCGATTGCGATAACCGATCACGGTACGCTTCAGAATTATCCCAGCGCGCAGGCGGCCGCGGATCAGTTTGGGGTCAAAATGATCTATGGCGTAGAGGGCTATCTGGTGGACGATACCGTGCCGGGCTTTGATCCCGCCTCATCCTATCGGGATAAAACCACGCCGCGGTACCATATCATATTGCTTGTTCAAAACAAAACCGGATTAAAGCATTTATACGAGCTGGTTTCCAAATCCAATATCGAGCATTTTTACCGGCGACCTCTGATGTATCAATCGGAAATCGCCCGGCTGCGCGAGGGGCTGATAATCGGCAGCGCCTGCGAGGCGGGGGAGCTTTTCCGTGCGATAACAGCGAGGCGCCCGGATGAGGAGCTTGAAAAAATCGCGGCGTTTTACGATTATCTGGAAATCCAGCCCATCGGCAACAACGCCTATATGCTGCGCAGCGGGATCGCCGGGAGCGAGGAAGAGTTGCAAGAGTTCAATAAAATAATCGTCCGCCTTGGGGACCGGTTGAAAAAGCCGGTCGTAGCCACCTGCGACGTTCATTTTCTGGATCAGCGGGATGAGGTTTTTCGGCGGATCCTGATGGCCGGAAACGGATTCGACGACGCGGATAATCAGCCCCCGCTCTATTTCAGGAATACCGAAGAAATGCTGGCGGAATTTTCCTATCTGCCCTATGAACAGGCCTATCGGATCGTGGTGGAGAATACCAATAAGATCGCGGACATGGTGGAGCCGATCGTTCCGATCCCCGTTGGGATGCATGCGCCGGAGATGGAAGGCGCGGAAGAAGAACTGCGCACCATCGCCTGGAAAACTGCCCACGAGATCTACGGCGATCCGCTGCCGGATCTGGTGAAGGACCGCCTGGAGCGGGAGCTGAATTCCATCATCGGAAACGGCTATGCGGTGATGTATATGATCGCGCAGAAGCTGGTAAAGAAATCCAACGAAGCGGGATATTCGGTTGGATCCCGGGGCTCTGTGGGGTCCTCCTTTGCCGCCTCCATGGTGGGCATTTCCGAAGTCAATCCCCTTGCGCCGCACTATATCTGCCCCCATTGCAAACACAGCGAATTTTTCACCGACGGCTCGGTCGGTTCCGGTTTCGACCTTCCGAATAAGGATTGCCCCGTCTGCGGAAAGCCGATGAAAACCGATGGGCACGACATTCCCTTTGAAACCTTCCTGGGCTTTAAGGGCGATAAGGTCCCGGATATCGATCTGAATTTTTCCGGCGAATATCAGTCGACGGCGCATAAATATGTGGAAGAGCTGTTCGGCGAAGGCTATGTTTTTAAAGCCGGAACGATCGGTACGCTGGCTGATAAGACTGCCTATGGCTACGTCAAAAAGTATCTGGAGAGCAGAGAGATCAAGCTGAATAAAGCGGAAGAACAACGTCTGGTCGATGGATGCGTCGGCGTAAAGAAGACCACCGGCCAGCATCCGGCGGGGATGGTGGTCATCCCGAAAAAATACAGCGTTTATGATTTTTGCCCGATCCAGCATCCGGCAGACGACCAGGATTCCACAATCCTCACCACCCATTTTGATTTTCATTCCCTTCACGATACATTGTTGAAGCTGGATATTCTGGGCCATGATGTGCCTACGCTGCTGAAGCATCTGGAGGATCTGACGCCGCTGAAGTTTGCAGATATCCCGATGAACGATCCGGAAGTCTATAGCCTTCTGACCAGTCCGAAGGCTTTGGGCGTCACGCCGGAGGAAATCGATTGCGAAACCGGAACTCTTGGTCTGCCTGAAATGGGGACAAAGTTTGTCCGTCAGATGATGGTGGAAGCAAAGCCCAAAAACTATTCGGAACTGCTTCAGATCTCCGGCCTTTCCCACGGAACAGGCGTATGGCTTGGCAATGCTCAGGATTTGATCCGCGAAGGGAAATGTGAGATCAAGGATGTTATCGGCACGCGGGACAATATCATGGTCTATCTGATCCATAAAGGCCTGGAGCCCGGGATGGCGTTCAAAATAATGGAAATCGTTCGAAAGGGCAAGGCGAAAAAGCAGCTGACGCCTGAAATGATCGAAGCGATGAACAGCCATGATCTGCCGGATTGGTATCTGGATAGCTGCATGAAGATTGAGTACATGTTTCCAAAGGCGCATGCCGCCGCCTATGTTATGGGCGCAATGCGGCTGGGGTATTATAAAATCCACTACCCGAAGGAATTTTACTGCGCCACTTTCACGGTGCGTCCGGAGGGCTTTAACGCCGTAGACGTGGCAAAGGGTGCCGATCATCTGCGTGGCATCATCCGCAATCTTGAGAATCTTGGCAAGGCCAAAACGGCAAAGGACGATGAAACGATCAATACTTATCAGATCGTGATAGAGGCAATGGCGCGGGGCGTGCGGTTTTTGCCGGTAGATCTGTATAAATCCCAGGCGACCGCCTTTGTGATCGAGGAGGAGGGGATCCGGATGCCCTTCAGCGTTCTGAGCGGCGTGGGGGAAAACGCGGCTTATAATATCGTCAATACCCGGGACGCGGGAGAAGTGCTCTCCCAGGAGGAATTTCGGGTCAACGCCGGGATATCGGCAACCGTTTGCGAGCTGCTGAATCAGGAGGGCGTTTTTGGCAATATTCCTGCCAGCGCGCAGATTACGCTTTTTGATTTTTAATGAGGTGCTTCATGGACGATCTGGAAAAACTTTTGGCAGAAACCGATATCGCATACCGGCGCGACTGCACCCTTGCCGAGCTGACCACGTTTAAAGTGGGCGGCGCGGCGGACGTTGTCTTTTACCCGGAATCCGTTGAGCAGTGCGCGGCGCTGATCCGCCTGGCCGGCCAGGCGGGGAAAAAACTGGTTTTCCTCGGAAACGGCTCCAATGTTATCGGCAGCGACCGGGGATGCCGCGACTGGATCGTTCTCTCAACGCGGCTAACGGAGCTTTCCCTCGGCGAAAACGGTCGGATATGCGCCGGCGCTGGCGTAAAGACTGTAAAGGTTTCTTCCTTTGCAGCCCAAAACAGTCTTTCCGGGCTGGAGTTTGCCCAGGGGATTCCCGGCACCGTTGGCGGCGCGGTCTTTATGAACGCGGGCGCCTATGGCGGCTCTATGGATCAGATTACGGTAAAGACGCATTATCTTGATGAAACGGGGCGTTTGTGCGTATTGGAGGGGAAGGAGCATCAGTTTGGTTACCGGGAGAGCTTTTTTTCCCGCAATCCCGGCTGCATGATTTTAAGCACCGAGCTGTTGCTTACCCCGGGCAACGCAGAGGAAATCCATGGGCGCATGGAGGATTTTCGCAAACGCAGAAAAGAAAAACAACCGCTGGAATACCCCAGCGCCGGCAGCACCTTCAAGCGGCCGCAAGGGGATTTTGCCGGACGTTTGATTGAAGAGGCCGGCCTGAAAGGATACCGGATCGGCGATGCGCAGGTCAGCGAAAAGCACGCTGGATTCATCATCAACCGCGGTTGCGCGACCGGGGATGAAATCATGCAGTTGATCCGCGTTGTGCAGGAGCGGGTGAAGGAACGGTTTGGCGTGGATCTGGAATGTGAGGTACGGTATCTTGGAGAAAAGTAATAATCCGGAAATAGTCATTATAACGGGAATGAGCGGCGCCGGAAAATCGCGGGCTATTGAAGCTTTTGAAGATATGGGCTTCAATTGCGTTGATAATATGCCGCCCCTGTTGATTACAAAATTTGTTGAGGTCTGCTGCGGTGCGGCCGCCCGCTTCAATCGGCTGTGCATCGTTGCGGACTGCCGGACCGGGGAGCTTTTTGCATCCTTCATCAGCGAATTGAAGGAGCTGAAGAATAAAGGTTTTCAATATCGGATATTGTTCCTTGAAGCCTCGGATGAGGTGCTCATGCGCCGCTATAAGGAAACGCGCCGCCGTCATCCGTTGGACAAGCAGGGCAACGATCTTTCCGGCGCGATCGCAAGGGAACGTCAAATGCTGCGCCATGCCCGGGCGGAGGCGGATGTTGTGATCGATACCTCTCTTTCTTCGGTCAAAAAGCTGCGGGAACTGATACTGAAAAAATTCAGTACAACCAACCGGAATATGGCGGTTACCGTGATGTCCTATGGCTTTAAATACGGCGCGCAGAATGATATCGATTTTCTGTTTGACGTACGCTGTCTGCCGAATCCTTATTATATCGAGGAACTCAGGCCGCTGACGGGGCTGGATGAAAAGGTTTACAGCTATGTTTTTCAATGGGAGGAATCCCGGGAGATGCTTCGTTTGCTCACAGAGCTGATCACCTTTGCTCTTCCGCTCTATTCCAATGAAGGGCGCAGTAATCTGACCATCGCTTTCGGCTGCACCGGCGGCCAGCACCGCAGCGTGTCCTTTGCTCAGGCGGTGGGAAAGATCGTGGAGGATCTGGGGTATAATGTAAGTATCATTCACCGCGATATCGATAAATAATCAGGAGGTGACGCAGGTGTCATTCTGCTTTGACGTAAAAGAAGAATTATGCAAAATTGAAGACCGCAGCGACGCCTGCAAGCGTGCGGAGCTATACGGCATGGTGCTGTTTGCCCAGACGGTCAAGCCGGATCTTCTGAAGATATCGACGGAAAATGTTCTGGTCGTCAATCGATTGCAGCGTCTTTCCAGCGCATTGCTCGGCTTCTTTTTTGAGATGAGCGAGGCGGGGGTCACCTATAACGCGGTATTAAAGGGCGCCGCCCTGAGCAGGCTTTATGAGCTGCTTCAAATCAACGGTGAAAGACCGGCTTTTTCTGCTGAAGCGGTCTGCGGCGAGGGGCAGTTCATCTCCTTTCTGCGGGGCGCTGTGCTGGTGGGCGGCTATTTCAGCGACCCGGTAAGCGGGTATCAGTTTGATCTTGTCAGTTCCGATTACGCTACGGCCTGCGCCGTTCAGGAAGCCCTCAACGCCCGGGATATACCCTGCAAGCGCGTGGTGCGGCGTGCCAATTATGTTGTATATTTGAAAGACAGCCAGCAGATCTATGATCTGCTTTATATCGTTGGCGCGCGGAAAGCGGCTTTTGCCTGGATGAACGTCAAGATCGAAAAGGAGAGCAACAATAATAACAACCGCATTGAAAACTGCGCGGCTTATAATATGGATAAAGCGCTGAATAAGGCGGTGGAACAGATCCAGGCCATTGAGAAAATCGAAAAGACCGCCGGTCTTTCTTCCTTGCCGGAGGATCTGCTCTATGTGGCGGTGCTGCGGCGGGAGAATCCGACCAGCAGCCTTACCGAGCTGGCGGAGCGGAGCGAACGGCGTTTGAGCAAGCCGAGCCTGAGCAGGAAGCTGAATAAGATCGTGGAATATGCCAGGAAGATCAAAGGGTGAGCGGTATGCGTAATTTTGTTCATTTGCATCTCCATACGGAATACAGCCTTTTGGACGGCGCCTGCCGGATCCGTGAAGTAGCGGCCAAAGCCAAGGCGCTGGGTCAGACTGCGCTGGCCGTTACGGACCATGGCGTCATGTATGGCGCCGTTGAATTTTATAAAGCCTGCCGGCAGGTTGGCATCAAGCCGATCATCGGATGCGAGATCTACGTTGCGCCGCGCGGGCGCAGGGATAAGAACTACGAGCTGGACAGCCGGTATTCTCATCTGATCCTGCTGGCCAAGAATGCAACGGGCTATCATAATCTGATCAAGATCGTTTCCCGCGGGTTTACGGAAGGCTTTTATTTTAAGCCGCGGGCCGATTTTGAATTGCTGGAGCAGTACCGGGAGGGGCTGGTGTGTTTATCCGGCTGTATCGGCGGATCTGTTCAGCAGAAGCTTCTGCAAAATGATTATGCCGGCGCCAAAGCGGAAGCGCTGCGGTATCAGGCGATTTTCGGAAGTGATTATTATCTTGAGGTGCAGAATCACGGCTATAAGGAAGACGCTGTGATACTGCCGGGTCAGCTCCGGATCCATGAAGAAACGGGGATCCCTCTGGTTGCGACGAACGATGTTCATTATATCGAAAAAGAGGAAGCGTTCACCCAAAAGCTTCTGATGTGCATCCAGATGAACAAAACCCTTTCCGATGAAGATGCGCCCGGCTTTGAAAAGGATGCGTTTTATCTCAAGAGCGGAGATGAGATGGCGGAGCTTTTTTCTCATTATCCCGGCGCGATGGAAAATACGCTGAAAATCGCGGAGCAATGCAATTATGATTTTGAATTTGGGCAGACGCATCTGCCGAAATTCCAGCTTCCGGAAGGCGTATCGGATAGCTGGAGTTATTTGAAGGAACAGAGCCTTCGCGGCCTGGAAGAGCGGTATGAATCGGTGACGCCGGCGCTGCTTGACCGCCTGCATTATGAGCTGGAAACGATCCGCAATATGGGATATGTCGATTATTTTCTGATCGTGGGGGATTTTATCGATTATGCCAGAAAGCATGATATCCCCGTGGGGCCGGGACGCGGCAGCGCTGCGGGCTCTCTTGTTTCCTATTGTCTGAAGATAACGGATATCGATCCCATTGCATATGATCTGCTGTTTGAGCGGTTTCTGAATCCGGAGCGCGTCACCATGCCGGATATCGATATCGATTTCTGCTATGAAAAGCGCGGGCAGGTCATCGACTATGTGATCGAAAAATACGGCGCGGACAATGTTGCTCAGATCGTCACCTTCGGCACCATGGCCGCCAAGCAGGCGGTGCGGGATGTGGGCAGGGCGATGGGGATTTCCTACGGCGAGGTCGATGCGGTTGCAAAAATGATTCCATTCCGGCTCGGCATCACGCTGCAAGAGGCAATCGACGGCGTTCCGGCTCTGAAGGAGCTTTATGAAACAAACCGAACCGTTCATGATCTTCTCGATCAGGCGCTGAAGCTGGAGGGCTTTCCGCGCCATAATTCCACCCATGCGGCCGGTGTGGTTATTACCGAAAATGAAGTAAGTGATTTTGTTCCCGTTTCTTTGAGCGGCGATTCATACGTCACGCAGTTTCCCATGACGACGTTGGAGGAGCTGGGGCTGCTGAAGATGGATTTTCTCGGCCTGAGGAATCTCACGATCATTCATGATACCGAGAAGCTGATCCGCCAGAAAGATCCAGATTTTTCCATTCAGTCCGTAGCGTTGGATGACCCGGAAACCTACCAAACCCTTTCCAGCGGAAATACCATGGGTATTTTTCAGATGGAAAGTTCCGGCATACGCCAGGTCCTCATGCGGCTGAAACCCACGGCCTTTGAGGATATTATCGCCGTGATCTCCCTTTACCGCCCCGGGCCGATGGATTCAATCCCGGACTATATCGAGAATAAGAACCATCCGGAACGGATCCGGTATCTGGCTCCCGCTCTTGAGCCGATCCTTCGGGTGACCTATGGCTGCATCGTATATCAGGAGCAGGTGATGCATATCGTGCGCGCGCTGGCCGGTTATTCCTACGCCCGGGCAGATTTGGTGCGGCGGGCGATGAGCAAGAAAAAGACCGACGTGATGGAGCGGGAACGGGAAATTTTTATTCACGGATCGGTGGATGAAAAGGGGGAGGTTCTGATACCGGGCGCTGTCCGGCGGGGCGTTTCTGAAAAGATTGCAAGCCGGATCTATGATCAGATGATCGACTTTGCAAAATATGCCTTCAATAAATCCCACGCCACCTGTTACGCGAAAATCGCCTATCAGACCGCCTATCTCAAAACCCATTACCCCACCGAATATCTGGCCGCGCTGATGACCAGCGTCATTGGTTCGACGGAAAAAACGGCGGAGTATATCGAGGAGTGCCGGCGGCTGGGCATTAAAGTCATGCCCCCGCATATCAATAAAAGCGATTCCCGGTTCCGGGCGACCGGGGACGGGATCGTCTATGGCCTTCTTGCCATTAAAAACGTCGGGGCAAAAATGGTGGACGACATTGTGGCTGAGCGGGAGAAAAACGGGGAATATCGGAGCTTTGTCGATTTCTGTATGCGGACCGCCGGGCTGGATATCAATTCCCGCGCCGTCGAAAGTATGATCAAAAGTGGTGTTTTTGATTGCTTTCAATACAGCCGCAGGCATCTCACGCTGATCTATGAGCAGCTGATGAACGGCATAGCGCAGGAAAAGAAGAATCAGATCGAAGGTCAGATTGGTCTTTTTTCCATGCTGGAGGAGGATCCCTCGGACGCCTGGGAACAGTATTTTCGTGATCCGCAGCCGGAGTTTGAAAAAACCGTCAAGATGGCCTTTGAGAAGGAAATGCTGGGCATTCATTTGACCAGCAATCCTTTTGATCCCTATCGGCATATATATGCCCGGAGCGATATCACGCCCTTTTCCGTCGTGCTGTCCAAGGAGATCGAGGACGGAGCGACCGTTTGGTGTTTTGCTCAGATCGAATCGTATAAAACGGTTAAGACCAAAAACGGGCAGGAGATGGGCTATCTTTCCCTTTCGGATATATCCGGCGCCATAGAGGGGATCCTGTTTCCGCGGGTCTATGCCAGGCTGCGCACCCTTTTGGCTAAAAATGCGCTGGTATTTTTACGGGGGAAGGTACAGCAGGATGAAGTCCGGGGCATCAAGCTGCTGGTCGACGAGCTGCGGCGTCCGGATGAGCGGGATCTGGCGGAAAAAACAAAGCGACTGTATCTGAAACTGCCCGGCCGCGAAAGCCCCAAAACGGAAAAGGTTACGGCGCTTTTAAGCCGGCATCCCGGCGTTCAGGAATGCATCCTTTATTTTTCCGATACCGGTACCAGCGTTTCAACATTGAATAAATCCGGAATAACGATCAACGATCCCCTTTTGGAGGAGCTGAAAAAAATATTGGACGACTCCGAAATTGTCATAAAATAAGATTGATTTTTCGGGGGAAATAGTGTATAATTCATCTGAAAATAAAAAAAGAGGTTACAATTATGGATACGAAGGTTAAAAAAATTGGCGTTCTGACCAGCGGTGGAGACGCTCCCGGCATGAATGCGGCGATCCGTGCCGTTACCCGCGCCGCTCATTTTAAGGGAATGGAAGTGGCCGGCGTGCGCAGAGGCTATGCCGGGCTGATCGCGGGGGATATTGTCGACCTGAGCGTGCGGGACGTTTCCAACATTCTTCAGGAAGGCGGCACCGCGCTGTTTTCGGCGCGCAGCAAAGAATTCTGCACGGAAGAGGGCATGCAGAAGGCTATTGCCAACTGTAAAAAATTCGGGATCGAGGGTCTGGTTGTGATCGGGGGCGACGGTTCCTACCGCGGCGCCGGAGATCTTTCTACCCGGGGCGTACCCTGCATCGGCCTGCCCGGCACCATCGATAACGATATCAGCTCCACCGATTATACCATCGGTTTTGATACCTGTATCAACTGCGTTGTGGATATGGTGGACCGGATCCGGGATACGATGCGTTCTCATGAGCGCTGCTCCGTTGTGGAGGTCATGGGCCGGAATGCCGGCTATATCGCCCTTCATGCGGGAATTGCCACCGGCGCCTGCTTTGTGATGGTACCGGAGGTAAAAAGCACCGTTGTCGACGTGATTAAAAAGATCGAAGAAGGCCGGGCGATCGGCAAAACGAACTTCATTGTTCTTGTGGCCGAAGGCGTTGGCCATGCCGAAGAGCTTTCCAAATATATCCAGGATACGACCGGTGTTGTAACCCGCGCCACCATTTTGGGTCATGTTCAGCGCGGCGGTTCTCCCACCGCCCGGGATCGCGTTCTTGCCAGCCAGTTCGGCTCTTATGCGGTCGAGCTGCTTGCGGCTGGAAAGAGCAATCGGGTCGTCGGCATCCGCAACGACCAGTTGGTGGACTATGATATCCAGGAAGCCCTGGCGATGACCAAGGAATTTCCGCTGGATCTCTACCGGATGTGTGATATCATTTCGATCTGATGATGATCTTTTAAAGAGCTTTTGCATATGCAAAAGCTCTTTTTGTTTTATGGAGCAGGCGGCCGGCGCGTAGTGGAGGCGAATCCCGCTGCGGCGGGGAAGAGGGCGACGCCGGAAACTTGCCGCCTTATTGGCTAAAATGAATATTTTTTAAACATATCATCCTATAATAGCTGAAAGTATTGCAGAAAGAAGCGTATTATGCTACAATACGAATGGGGTGATAACGGTGGATTATATGATCAAATCAGCGCATTGTGTCACAGAACGGCCGGATCAGGCTGTTTTTCAGATGCACGCCCATGAAAACTATGAGATTTTCTGTTTTCTTTCCGGCGACGCTTCCTATGCCGTGGAGGGAACCTGCTACCGCCTGCGGCCGGGAGATCTGATGCTGATACGGAAAAAGGAATCGCATCATTTGATTTTGCATGGAGATGGCAGATATGAGCGCCTGATCGTCAATTTTGATCTGCCGTTTCTCCGGGAGATCCCCTCCGGCAGCAAGCTGCTGGAAATGTTTGACGATCGTCCGCTGGGTGCTTATAATCACTACAGCGCCGCGCTCTTTCCGGATCATCGCTGGACGTATTTGGTTCAGAAGATTTGTACGGTCGCAGAGCCGCATCGCAAGTTGGCCTTTTTGATGGCGCTGCTGGGAGAGCTGGCGGAGCCTTTTGAAGCGGTGCGGGCCGGTGAATTCAAGTATGAGCCGGATTCGGTGGCGGCAATGGTGCAGTATATCAATAATCACTTGACGGAAGATCTTTCCCTTGCGGTACTGAGCAGTCAATTCTATTTGAGCAAGGCGCATTTAAACAGAATATTCAAGCGTACGACCGGCTCAACGGTATGGAACTATATCATCACCAAACGTCTTTTGCAGGCGCGGGAGCTTCTCAACGGCGGAATGCCGCCCGCCGCGGTATGCGCCTGCTGCGGATTTCGGGATTATACCACCTTTTTCCGCGCC
Source organism: uncultured Clostridia bacterium (assembly GCA_944387895.1). Taxonomy (GTDB): domain Bacteria; phylum Bacillota; class Clostridia; order Oscillospirales; family QAKW01; genus QAKW01. The sequence goes on along the minus strand of CALXGQ010000009.1, from coordinate 77,022 downwards.
TATAAAAAACAGTTCGGCATTTCTCCGAAAAGCCAGCAAAACCGGGAGCTCTGAGCAAATTTCCAGGTGCGGGTTGCGGTTTTTTTAATATTATGTTATAATTAGTTTATTATAGCGTCAAATATAGTCTGCGTATTTTGATCTCTTGCGCTGATCAATAAAGGAGTCATTCCATGAAAAAATTATCCAACTGCTTGAAATCCTATCTCTTTTACGAGCAGATCCTTGTTTTAATTACCATTGTTTCGGCTTTTATCCCGTTTTTGAATCCGTTGGTTTCCTATGAGGGCACAAACGAGAATATGCTGTTCTCCATTTTTGCCGATCTGGGCCAGATTGAACGGTATTTCGAGAGCGTACTCAGTTCCTTCAGCCTGTTCAGCAAGGTGCTTTATGTGGTCATGCTGCTGTTTTATGTGGGGCTGGTCTGCTATGTCTGCGGCCTGATCCTGATCTGGGCAAAGGCCGCGGGCGGAAAACGGTCTGTTTTCACCGGATCTGTCATATTTTTGATGGTATATCTGGTTTTGTTCATCGTTTATTTCAGCATCAATCAGGAGCTTTATCATAACGGCAGCGATCTGGTGCAGTCGGCGGCCGATATCTGGCTTCAAATCCCGGTCGGCATCTACTATCATTTTATCCTGTCGCTGGCGGTTTTTGTCCTGGCGCTTTTGGGCAGCGGAATCGATTTCAAGGCGGTTTGGTACGGGATGCGGCTCAACTGGATCCACCGCTTTGACGGCGGCGTTCATCCGACGCCGCATAAAAACACCCGGTCGAAGCCGATTGAGATCCTCCCCCCGCAAAAGAGAATGATTTATCCGCTGCTTCAGCACATTGGCGCGATCTGCGAGCCCTGTGTGGCGGTGGGCGATTATGTTCGGCTCGGCCAGAAAATTGCCGATAGCACAGCTGCGGTTTCCGCGCCGATCCATGCGTCGGTTTCCGGCACAGTCGTCGATATCTGCGATTGGGAGCATCCCACCGGCAACCGGATCCGCTCCATTATCGTGGAAAATGATTTTGAGGACAAGCGCGCGGAATGCTTTCAGGAAGCCTGCCCCGATTACCGGTCGAAAACGCCGGAAGAGCTGATCGCCATGATCCGGGAAGCCGGAATCGTGGGAATGGGCGGTACTGCTTTTCCAACGCATTTGAAGCTGACTTCCGGGCTCGGGCGGGTGGATACCCTTATTGTAAATGCCGCGGAGTGTGAGCCGTATCTTTCAAGCGATCACCGCGTCATTCTGGAATCGATCGATGAGCTGACCGGCGGCATTGAAATAGTGAGCTATATCATGAACACAAGCCGGTTTTATATCGGCATTGAAAACAATAAGCCGGACGCCATCTCTCTGCTTCATAAAAAACTTGGGAAAAACCGCAGCCGTGTTATTATTTTGAAATCCAAATATCCCCAGGGCGGCGAAAAACAACTGGTTCGCGCCGTTACCGGCCGTATTATTCCTTCCGGGAAAATGCCGGCGGACGTGGGGTGCCTGGTATTGAACGTCGATACGATCATCGCCATCTATCGCGCTATTGTGAACGGCGCTCCGCTGATGCGCCGGATCGTGACGGTGGCAGGGCATGGCGTTGAGCGGACGGGGAATGTCAGTGTCCGGATCGGAACACCCTTTTCCGCCGTATTGAATTACTTTGGGTATCTTCCTTCCACGCGCAAACTGATCATGGGCGGCCCGATGATGGGCACCGCTCAATATTCGCTGGACGCGCCGGTGATCAAGGAAACCTCTGGGTTGATCTGTATGACCAAGGAACAGCTGGCGCTGGAGCGCGACGTAAGTTGTATACGCTGCGGAAGCTGCGTGTCGGCCTGCCCGATGCATCTGGTTCCGTGCTATATTGCAAAATATGTGAAGGCCGAGAACCTTGAGATAGTCAAAAAGCTGCATACAGGATCCTGTATCGAGTGCGGCTGCTGCTCTTTTGCCTGTCCTGCAAAAATTCCGTTGATACAATATATGCGGATCGGCAAGCAAAAGCTTAAGGAAAACAAAGTAGAAAAGGAGATGATATAGAATATGAGCGAGCTGGTCGTATCTTCATCTCCCCATTCCAAAGACCACCGCACGGTCAGCACGATTATGGGGTATGTTCTGGTCGCGCTGTTTCCCGCAACGGTCGGTGCGGTTGTCTATTTTGGCTGGAGCGTGCTGCTGATCATTTTGATCAGCGTGGGGTCGTGCGTGTTGTTTGAATATCTGTTTAACCTTTTGATGAAGCGCAAACAAACGATTTACGATTGCTCCGCCATGGTCACGGGCCTGCTTCTGGCTTTAAGCATGCCGCCTACCGTGCCGCTGTGGTTGCTTCCCATCGGCGCCTTTTTTGCCATCGTGATTGTAAAGCAGCTGTTTGGCGGGCTGGGGAAAAATATATTCAATCCTGCTCTTTCGGCGCGTATTTTTCTCTTTTTGTCCTTCCCGCGTTATATGAACCATTGCTGGATCACACCTTTCGACGGCGTTACGGTGGCGACCCCGCTGGAATATCTGAAAAACAGCAGCGAGAAGCTGGTAACCATTACGGATAAGATCTCGATCGGTGATTGCTTTCTTGGCAATACCGGCGGCTGTATCGGTGAAACCAGCGCGCTTCTTTTGCTGCTGGGCGGAATTTTTCTGCTTTATAAAAAGGTGATCACCTGGCATATTCCGGTTTCCTTTATCGGAACCGTTGCTCTGGTCACGCTGATTTTCCCGCGCTACAGCGATATTTCCGCGGTGCAGTATATGCTCTATCATCTGTGCAGCGGCAGCCTGTTCATGGGCGCGTTCTTTATGGCGACTGATTATGCTACCAGCCCGGTAACGCCGGGCGGGCGCCTGATTTACGGAGCCGGCTGCGGGCTGATCACGATTCTGATCCGCTATTTCGGCGGCTATCTGGAGGGCGTTTCCTTTGCGATTTTGTTGATGAACTGTTTTTCGGTATTTTTGGATACCGTGACCATTCCGAGAAATTTTGGAGGTGAGCGGCGTGTCTTCCGTTTCGGGAAAACCAGGGATTGAAATACTGCGGATTTCGGTAACGTTGATCGCCTTGGCGGTCGTCGTGGCGGTCGTTTTGGGGGCGGTTCACGCCCTGACGGCGCCGGTCGCCGCCCGGCTGGAGGAGCAGCGCCTTTCGGAAACGCTGAACGGGCTGATCGAAGGCGCGGCTGTGATCGAAGAAACGGAGGGCTTTGAGCCGTCGATCACAACGGGGAATGTGCAGGTGCCGGTGAAAACCGTTTACGTCGCAGAAGACGCAGCAGGCGCGGTGCTCGGCTACTGCGTGGAGGTGCTGCCCTTTGGATATGAGGACGTCATTGATATGATCGTTGCCGTTAATGCCGGCGGCGCTGTCTGCGGCGTTGAGATCATTTCCCATAGCGAAACGCCCGGAAGCGGCGCAAAAATCGAAAGTGATGAAGATTTCCGCCAGAGCGTATACGGTCTGGACGATACCGCCAGCGCTGTGAAATCGGATTCTGCCGGGAAGGGCGAGGTGCAGGTGATCTCTGGAGCGACGGTATCCTCAACCGCATATATCAACGGCGTGAACGCGGCCATTGAAGTTGTGAACAGGCTGGAGCAGGAGGTGTCGAATTGAAGGTTAAAGAATATTTCAAAGCCGGACTTTGGACGGAAAATCCTGTTCTAATCCAGTTCTTGGGGTTGTGTCCTGCCCTTGCCATCACCACGACGACGCTCAACGCATTCACCATGGGGCTTTGCCTCACTTTGGTGCTGATCGGATCAAACGTCCTGATCGCGCTGCTGCGCAGGCTGATTCCTCATCATGTTCGGATCATCTTTTATGTGCTGATCATTTCCGGGCTGGTTTCTCTGGTGGAAATGATTTTGAGCACGTTTTTCAATGATCTTTATAACGCGCTGGGCATTTTTGTGCCGCTGATCGCGGCAAACGGGATCCTTTTGGCGCGGGCGGAAACCTTTGCGTCAAAAAACAAAGTGCTTCCCGGTCTGCTGGACGGAGTAGCCATGGGCTGCGGATTCACCATTGTTTTGGTGCTGGTCGGTTTGATTCGTGAAGTTGTCGGCAGCGGCACCATTTTCGGATATACGCTTTTCGGCGGCATTTCACCGCTCTCTGTATTCGCTCTGCCCGCCGGCGGGTTCCTGACCCTTGGGCTTTTGGCGGCTGCGGCTCAGTTTTTCAGAAATCGTGCAAAAAGGGGGAGCCATGATGGAACAGTTTGATCTTGGCACCATCATTGCGTTTGCAATCGGTGCGATTTTGGTCGAGAACATTGTTTTGAGCCGTCTTTTTGGCTGCGGTTCCTTTTTCGGGCTGACAAGGAAAAAGGAAACGGCAGTTGGAATGGGGATCCTTCTGATCGCTATAATGGGGCTTTCATCGCTCTTTACCTATTGCGTCTATCAATGGGTGCTGGTTCCGTTTCAGCTAGAATATCTGCGTACCATGGCGTTTATGCTTTTGATCGCTCTGCTGGTTCAGTTGGCGGAGATGGTCATAAAAAAATATCTTCCGGCTCTTTATCATATGCTGGGAATCTACCTGCCGCTGATGGCGGGAAACTGCGCGGTTTTGGGCGTTTGTTTGAGCAGTATTGAAAGAAATTATAATCTGGCTTCGTCGGTTCTTTATGCGGTCTTTTCGGCCGTTGGCTTTTTGCTCGTCGCCTGGGTATTTACGCTGGTGCGGGATCGAATCGAGGAAAACGATAATATCCCGAAGTCCTTTCAGGGCTTTCCCATCACTCTGATCGCCGCGGCTTTGCTTGCGTTTGGGTTTATGGGTTTCAGCGGAGTGCAAATCTGAGAAGAGGAGGATGCTACCATGCTGATCGATATTTTAAAGGCGGCGTTGTTCCTTGGGGTGGTCTGCCTGCTTATCGGCGTTATCATTTATCTTGCCGGGCATCTGCTTCATTCAAAAAATGATACAAAGAAAACAAAAATCCTGAATATTCTCCCCGGCACCAACTGCGGCGCCTGCGGCTATGCCGGATGCTCGGATTATGCGGAAGCGATATTAAGGGATGGGGTTTCCTGCGACCGGTGCAGTGTACTCGGTGCCGCCGAAGCGGAAGAAATGGCGGCGCTTACCGGCGCGGCGCAGAAAAGCGGAAGAAGGATGGTCGCGCATATCCGTTGCCACGGCAGCAATAATTTTGTCAATAAGAAGTATATTTATTACGGCATGAACGATTGCGCCGCGGCCAATCGTCTTTTGGGCGGCTATATGAAATGTCAATACGGCTGTCTTGGCTTTGGCAACTGCGTAAAAAAGTGCCCGGAAAACGCCATTTCCATCCGAAACGGAGTCGCTTATGTCCATGCTGATCTTTGCAATGGGTGCGGGCAATGCCTTTCCGCCTGTCCAAAAGGCGTTATTGAGCTGCTTCCGCGTGATGCGGCTGTATTTGTCAGCTGCTCCAATCAGGATCCCAGCGCCCGGACGATCGAAGCCTGCAATATCGGCTGCATCGGGTGTAAAATATGTGAGCAGACCTGCCCGGAAGACGCGGTCCATGTCGACGGGAATGTTTCTGTTATCGACTATGAAAAATGCAACGGATGCGGCCTTTGCGCCGAGAAATGTCCCCGGAATTTAATTGAACTGGCGGTGCAAAAATCATGACCAATCAGGAATTGAGCGGCCGGCTTCTGGCGGTTATGCAGGAAAAAAATCTGGAGATCGCGCAGGCGGAGTCCTGCACCGGCGGACTTCTTTCAAAATATTTGACCGATCATCCTGGAGCATCGCGCGTATTTCAATGCGGTGTCGTTTCTTATAGCGGAGAGATCAAAGCCCGTCTGTTGGGGGTGTCGGAGCAAACGCTGCGCCAATATGGCGAGGTCAGCGCGGAAACCGCGCGGGAGATGGCCGATGGCATTCGCCGTTTGGCCGGAAGCGATATCGGCGTCGGCATCACCGGCATTGCGGGGCCGGGCGGCGGAACGCCGCAGAAACCGGTTGGACTTGTTTATTTTGCCGTTTCCTGCGCAGATCGCTGCGAGGCGGTTCGTTTGGAGCTGTTTCATCTGAAGGAGCGCAGCTCGGTGCGGGAGGAAACGGTTCACGCGGTGCTGAAATATCTGCTGGAGATGCTTCAATAATAAAAAGCCTTCTTGTGCAATGCATAAGAAGGCTGATCTGTTTATTGGGCGCTTTTCAGGAAATAAGGCGCCGTATTTTAACGGGTCATCGGGAAAGCAATCGATGGGATTTTGGGTCGGCAATGAATTGCAGGCGATAGCCCTCCTCGGCCCAGAATTGCAGATTTTTCTTTTTTTGCCCCAGAGCGATTGAAAGCTCGGACGGGTGCACGGGGATGGTCAGCGCAGCCGGCGGGGGAGGGAGATGCTCTTTCAAATGCCGGTTCCACATCCCGGTGCGCACCATCTCGCCGAAGGCGGGATGAAAGGCGCCGGCAACCGCACCGTTTGCCTGATGCAGCCCGATTTTCAACAGACGGATCTTGCTTTCCTCCAGAAAGCAGGCGATCGGCACCGTCCAGTCGAGGGCGTCCTCCAGCGTCAGGGGTTGGTATTCCCGGCGGAGATATTGCTGGTAAAGGTCTGTTCCCGGAAAGACAACGGCGGGGTAGAGGCGCATTTCCGCCGGATGGAGAGCGGCCATTTTCTGCGCCGATTCCATGGCTTTTTCTTTCGTATCGCCCGGGAGCCCCAGCAGCATCTGAAGCCCCAGCTCGATTCCGGCTTCGGTGATTTTTCGGGCGGCTGCAACCGTATCTTCCGGGGTATGCCCCCGATTGGAGCGGCGCAATATGTCGGCGTCCATGCTTTGCGCGCCCAGCTCGATGGCACGGACGTCATATTGCTGCAAAAGCGAAAGGATCTCATCGCTGATGCCGTCCGGCCTTGTGGAAATACGGATCCCGCTGAAATGCCCTGCGTCGATATAGGCTTTTGCTGTTTCAAGATAAGCGATCATTTGCCCGCGGGGGATACAGGTGAAGGAACCGCCGAAAAAAGCGATCTGCGTCGAATCGGCCCGGTGCCCGGGGCGATTGACGCAGCGTTCCATGGTTTCTTTGATTTTTTCCGGCGCGGGAACCTCCTGCCTGCCGCTGATCTGCCGCTGATCGCAAAAGGAGCAACGGTGGGGGCAGCCGGCGTGCGGTATGAAAATTGCCAAATTCCCGTGCTTCATTATGGATTTTCACCCATCATCTTCAAGGCCTCTTTTGCCGCCATCTGTTCGGCTTCCTTTTTGCTTTTTCCGGTTCCCTTGCCCAGAAGATTGCTGTTTAGAAAGCAATGTACTTCAAAAACTTTCGCGTGATCCGGGCCGGTGGTGCCGACAAGTTTGTAGGAAATCAGTTCGCCCGGGTTCTGCTGGGCAATTTCCTGAAGCGTCGTTTTATAGTCGTAGCGGTGATTGTGTTCTTCAATTTCCGCCGCGCCCTGCTTCAGAAAGGGAAGGGCGAACTGCTTGGCGCTTTCCAGCCCTCCGTCCAGATAAATAGCGGCAAGGAGCGCTTCAAAGGCGTCTGATACGATAGAGGGCCGCGTTCTGCTTCCGGCGCGCTCTTCTCCGTGCCCGAGAAGGAGAAACTGCCCCAGATCAATCTGCTGCGCAAAGCCAAACAGGGATTCTTCACAAACCAGCAGCGCCCTCATTTTGGTCAGGCTACCTTCCGGCAGGTGCTGGTAATGAGAAAAAAGATATTCCGCCGTGATCAGGCCGAGGACAGAATCCCCCAGAAATTCAAGACGTTCATTAGAGCCGGGAACCTCGCTTCGGTGCTCGTTGGTATAGCTGGAGTGCGCCATGGCGTGCCGGAGAAGGCTTTCGTCCTGAAATCGATAGTTGATATTGCATTGCAGCTTTTTGAGATCGGTCATTTTCCGTTATTTGCTGATGCAGTCGATCAGATCGCCGACGTTTTTCAGATTTTCCAGTTCTTCGTCTTTGATCTGGACGTCAAATTCATCCTCAATAGCCATGATGACTTCGACCATATCCAGAGAATCGGCGCCGAGGTCTTCCAGCGTGGTTTCAGGCGTGATCATATCTTCATCGGAAATGCTTAACTGCTCCATAATAATTGCTTTAACTTTTTCAAACATAATCTTAGATCCCTTTCAAAATTAAGTGTGATACAGATAATATAGTAATCATTTTACGCAAAAATGTCAAGAAGATTTATTCTTTGGCCAGAGATTTCTCAATTTCAAGAATCATATTGCTTTCGGCAAAAATATGAGCCTGACGGATCGCGTTTTTCAGCGCCTTTGCGTCTGAAGAGCCGTGGGCTTTGATAACAGGCTTTGTTACGCCCAGCAGAGGCGCGCCGCCGTACTCCTTGTAGTCCATTTTTTTGCGCAGCTCCCGGATCTGCCCCATAATCAGGAGGGCGGCCAGCTTGGATTTGGCTTTCTTAGTGAGGAGATCCCGCAGGGAAAGGGACATGAATTTGCCCCAGCCTTCTGAAAGCTTTAAGGCGATGTTTCCGCTGAATCCATCCGCCACAACAACGTCGCAGCCCCCCAGCGGCACATCACGTCCTTCGATGTTGCCGGTAAAATGGATGAAGGGATTCTTCTTGAGCAGCTGAAATGCCTTCTGATGAAGATCCGTGCCCTTGCATTCCTCGGTGCCGTTGTTGAGAAGCGCCACCCGGGGATTTTCAATTTTCAGGCAGCTTTTGGCGTAGATGCTGCCCATGGTGGCAAATTGATCCAGATATTCCGGTTTACATTCGACGTTTGCGCCGCAATCCAGCATAACGTAGGGCCCTTCCGCGGAAGGGATGATCGTAGCCAGCGCCGCTCTTTTGATGCCGGGGATGCGCTTGATCAGAAGGGTAGCGCCAACCAGCAGAGCGCCGCTGTTTCCGGCGCTTACAAAAGCGTCGGCCTTATCTTCTTTAAGAAGACGGAACGCAACGGCCATGGAGCTGTACTGCTTTTCTTTGAGAACCGACGACGGCTCGTCCTCCATTGTGAGAATATCCGGAGCGTCAACGATTTCGATTCTTTTGGCAGGCAGGCCGTTTTCGGTGATTACCTGCTGCAATTCATTTTTTCTACCAACCAGAAGAATGGATATATCCTTCTGCTCCTCCGCCGCCATACAGCAGCCTTTGATGATTTCAAGCGGCGCATGATCGCCGCCGTGCGCGTCGACTACAATTCGCATTTGTACTCCTCCTTAAAAAGATTGGATTGGGTTGTGATGTTGTCGATGATGGATAGACTTCGCAGAGAAACGGCGGTATACCGCTCCGCCTTACTTCGGATGCGTTCGTCGAGAGGGGCAATGATGCCGAAGTTGATGTTCATCGGCTGAAAATCTCCGGCGCTGCCATTGCTGATATACCGGCTGAGAGCGCCAATTGCGGTTTTATCGGTGAAATCGGGGAAGGGTTCTCCAAGAATATCAGCCGCCAGAGCCAACCCGGCCGTAAGGCCGGAGGAAGCGGATTCCACATATCCTTCAACCCCCGTCATCTGACCGGCAAAATAGAGCCCCTTTTTTCTTCGTGCGCTGAAATCGCTGTTCAGGAGCTGCGGCGCATTCAGAAAAGTATTGCGGTGCATCACGCCATAGCGAACAAATTCGGCGTTTTCCAGCCCTGGAATCATGGAAAAGACGCGTTTCTGCTCTGAGAATTTCAGGTGCGTCTGGAATCCAACGATGTTGTAGAGAGTGCCCGCCCGGTTGTCCTTTCTCAGCTGAACGACGCCGTAGGATTTCTGCCCGGTTCGGCTGTCGACCAGTCCTACCGGTTTGAGCGGCCCAAACCGCATGGTGTCCTCGCCCCGGCGCGCCATTTCCTCAATGGGCATGCAGCCCTCGAAAACCTGATGATCAAAATCATGGAGTTCTGCACATTCGGCGGTTCGGAGCGCCTGATAAAAGCGCAGATACTCTTCCCGCGTCATGGGGCAGTTGATATAGTCCGGCGTTCCTTTGTTGTAGCGGGAAGCAAAAAACGCCTTGTCCATGTCGATGCTTTCAAAGGTGACGATCGGTGCGGCCGCATCAAAAAAGGAAAGATATCCTTCCCCGAAAAAAGCGGCGATGGCATGGGAAAGGGGTTCGGCGGTCAGCGGCCCGGTCGCGATGATGACGTGTTCCTGATCCGTCAGCTCCGTCAGCTCCTGTTCCACGATATGGATCATCGGATGCCGGCGGACGGTTTCGGTAATGGCGGCGGAAAAGGCTCCGCGATCCACGGCCAGGGCGCCGCCGGCCGGAACCTGGGTTGCGTCCGCCGCGGCCATGATCAGGGAACCAAGCCTGCGCATTTCTTCTTTAAGAAGACCAACGGCGTTGGTAAGACTGGCGCCGCGCAGAGAATTGGAACAGACCAGCTCGGCAAAGTCCGGGCTACTGTGGGCAGGGGTATATTTGCGGGGCTTCATTTCATAAAGGGTGACTTCGATCCCCCGTGCGGCAAGCTGATAGGCCGCTTCGCAGCCGGCCAGCCCCGCGCCGACGACCACAGCGCTTTTACTGCTGCTCATGGCCGCTCTCCTGTTTTCCGCAGTTTGGATTGGAGCAGTAAGTGCCGCGCCCGCGGCCGGAGCGCTTGAAAAGCGGAGCGCCGCAGATGGGGCATTTCTGCGTGAGGGGTTCGTCCCAGGTCATAAAATCGCAGGTGGGATTATCCTCGCATCCATAATAGGTCTTTCCGGTCTTGGAGCGTTTTTTGAGAATTTTTTTGCCGCATTTCGGGCAGGGCACCTTGGTGTCGATGACGATCGTTTTAGCAAATTTACATTCCGGATAACCCGGACAGGCCAAAAATTTCCCGTATCTGCCGCTTTTGATCACCAGATTTTTTCCGCAGTTGGGGCAGATCTCATCCGTCACCTCGTCCGGGATTTTGACCCGCTCGGTAAGGCTTTTTTCAGCGTCGTCGAGGGTTTTGATGAAAATGCTGTAAAAGTTTTCAACAAGATCCTGCCATTGGACAGAACCTTCCTCCACCTTATCCAGCTCGCCTTCCAGCTGCGCGGTAAAGTCGTAGTCGACGATGGAGGAGAAATACTCCTTCATCAATTTTGTCGTCACTTCGCCCAAAACGGTCGGCTTGAGGGTCTTGCCCTCGCGCTCAACATATTCTCTTGCCAGAATGGTGGTGATAATGGGGGCAAAGGTGGAGGGGCGGCCGATGCCGTTTTCCTCCAGCGCCTTGATCAGCGAAGCTTCCGTATAGCGGGAGGGCGGCTGGGTGAAATTCTGCTCCTTGACCAGCTCCTCCATCGAGAGCTTTTCACCCTTTTCCACTTTATAAAGACGGCGATGATTCTTTTCTTTTTCTTCGCTTTCCTGGTATGCGGCTGTAAAGCCTTTGAACTTTACAACCTGACAATTGGACTTGAAGATATATTTACCGTCGCTGATTTCAACAGAAAGGGTATCATATACAGCCTCCGCCATCTGGCTGGCCAAAAACCGGTTGTATATGAGCTTGTAGATCCGGTACTGGTCGGAGGTGCAGCTTTCCTTGGCCAGCTCCGGGGTGATATCCAGATTGGTGGGGCGAATGGCTTCGTGGGCGTCCTGGGCGCTGTTTTTGGTTTTGAAATAACGGCGGGAGGCGGGATAAAACTTATCCCCAAAAGCCCGGATGATATGTTCTTTTGCCGAAGCAGCGGCTTCGTCTGAAACGCGGAGAGAGTCGGTACGCATATAGGTGATCAGACCAACGGGGCCGAACTCTTTGATGTTTACGCCCTCATAGAGCTCCTGAGCCGCTTTCATGGTTCTTTTAGCCTGAAAGTTGAACCGGCGTGAGGCCTCCTGCTGAAGGGTGGAGGTGATAAAGGGCGGCGCCGGACTTTTTTTCTTCTCTGCACGCTTGATGTCGGAGATCCGGAAGCTACCATGCTCCAGCTTCTCATAGATACGCGCGGCGTCTTTTTCATTGTTGATTTCAAGAGCGCCGCCGTCTGATGTGCCAAAAAACCGGGCTTCGATCTTTCCGGCGTTGTTTTCCTGGGAAAAAACGGCGGAGATGTTCCAGTATTCCTGCGGCACAAAAGCGCGGATTTCCTCTTCACGATCCACGATCATGGCCGTAGCCACCGATTGAACCCGGCCGGCGGAAAGACCTTTTTTGACCTTGCGCCAGAGAAAGGGGCTCAGCTTATATCCAACGATCCGATCCAAAACGCGGCGCGCCTGCTGCGCGTCGACCAGATTCATATTGATAACCGTTGGAGCAGCGACGGCTGTTTGGAGAGCGGCTTTTGTGATTTCGTTAAAAACGACCCGTTTGCATTTTTCCGGCGGGAGCTCCAAAAGGGTGGAAAGGTGCCATGAGATGGCTTCGCCCTCCCGGTCCGGGTCGGTGGCAAGGTAGACCATGTCTGCCTTTTGCGCTTCTTTTTTCAGGGCACGGATCAAATCGCTTTTTCCGCGGATGGAGATGTATTTCGGTTCAAAGTGATGTTCGACGTCGATACCGAAGGTGCTTTTGGGAAGATCCCGGATATGACCCATGGAAGCCATAACTTTGAAATTTTTGCCAAGATATTTTTCAATGGTTTTCACCTTTCCGGGTGATTCGATGATGAGTAAGTTCGACATGGATAACCTCGCTTATAGGATTACTTTGAATTTGCTGCCGGGGCAGGAAACGGCCAGACCTTTAAACTCCAGAGAAGTAAGACTTTGCAGAACTACCTCCAGAGGGAGGCCGGCGTGTTCGATGAGATAATCGGTTGTGGCTTCTTCCGTTGAGAGCAGCATAAATACCGCACGCTCCGCATCGGTCAGATGTTTGCCGTGCTTTTTCCGGAAGGCGGCGAGCTGTTCTTCTTTCAGTTCGTCCTGCAGGGAAAAGATCTGTTCTTTGGAAGCCGCAGGCTCTTTGAGTTGATTTCCAAACTGCGGCAGATAGACGGAAAGGATGTCGGCGTAGTCGGTAACCGGGTAACAGCCGTCTTTGATCAGCTGATTGCTGCCGGCAGCTTCAGGACAGGCGTTATTCATAACGGCGAAAAGGTCACGGTTTTGCTCGATGGCGTAGTTGGCAGTCATCAATGCGCCGCTTCTTTCCGGCGCCTGCACCACCAGCGTGCCGTGGGAAATTCCGCTCAGGATGCGGTTGCGTTCGTGATAGGAAAATTGATGGGAACCGTTGCGGGGAAAAATCTCGCTGACCAAAGCGCCTTTCGACAAAATGTCCGGGAACCTGCGCGTTTGGGTTCCATGGTTGGAAAGGATGCCGAAGGGCAGAACGGCGATGATTCCTGCGTTGGCCTGAAGGGCGCTTTCGCAGACAAAGGAATCGATCCCGCGGGCGGTGCCGCAGACTATACCGAAACCGCAGCAGCATAATGCGGCGACGATTTCCCGGGTCATGAATTCACCGTAGCCGTTGCAGCTCCGGGTTCCAACGACGGTAAGCAGCGGTCCTGCAAGACAGCTTTGCAGATGCCCTTTAAAAAAGAGGGGAGAGGGCGGGTTGGCAATTTCGCCCAGCAGGCCGGGATAAAGAGGATCGTCCAGCGTCAGGATCCCGATCTGGTTTTCTGCGCAATCTCCGTAAACCTCCCAGGCGTTGCGAAGATTTTTTCGCGTCAGCGCTGCGCGTTCGGCGGCGGTAAGAAAGGTACATTTCGAAAAATCCTCGGCTTGGTAGATCTCTTCTACTGAGCCGAAGAAAGAAACGAGGCGCAGCAGTTTTTTATTGTTGAAGCCTAACAGCTCTTTGAGCCATAACCAGAGGATATGGTGGTTTATCTCCATTTTGACTGCTCCCAAAGAATGATTGAAGCGGCGACCGCGGCGTTGAGGGATTCGTTATTTCCCAGCATCGGAATATAAAGTCCGGAATCGCAGCAACGGATGATTTCAGGCGATATCCCGCCGGATTCGTTGCCGATCACAACGATGGAAGGGTCATTAAAGGAGATCTCCGGCAGATTTTTATATTGCCGATCCAGGCCGGCGCCGTATATGGAATACCCGCTTTTTTTCCTGCGGAGCAGAAAATCCGCAAGATCCCCCTTCATCACCGGAACGCGGAAAGCGCTTCCCATTGCGGCTCTCAGGGTTTTCGGGGAATAGAGATCGACAGATCCGTCGCTGATAAAAACAAGCCCGGCGCCAAAGGCCTCGGCAGAGCGCAGAACAGCCCCGAGATTGGAAGGGTCGGACAGATGATCCAATGCCAGAATGAAATCCGGGTCTGCTTCAGGGGCGGCGGCCTGCTGGCGCAGAACCATAAAGATCCCCGGCGGAGTATCCATGGAGCTGAGCTTTTTTGCGATGGGTTCGGAAATGACGATTTTATTTTCCACGCCATTCAAAGCAGGATGGTTTGCTTCCTTTTCCGTTACCAGGCATTGTTCCACAGGCCATCCGCTGCGCAGCGCTTCTTCACAGAGTTTGGCGCCTTCGATCAGAAAAAGACCGGTTTTTCGCCGTTCCGACGCATGGTGCAAAAGGCAGAGGGATTTGATATATTCGTTTTGCAGGCTTGTGATCCGCTGGGTCATTCTTTCGATACCCGGTCGATTATTTTTTCCGGTCCGATCACAAAGAGAGAGCAATCGGCGCTGAGCGGCAACGCGGGATCGGGCGAGATATTCACCGATCCGTCGGCATTTTTACAGGCAATGACTGTAATGTTGAATTTGGCGCGGATGTTCAGCTCCAAAAGGCTTTTTCCCGCCCAGTTTTTCGGGAGATTGATTTCCATAATGGAAAACTCATCGGAGAGCTCGATATAATCGATGATATCGTTGTTGTTGAGGTTTTTTGCAAGACGTTCGCCCATGTCCTTTTCGGGATAAATCACCTTGTCGGCCCCGACTTTGGCAAGGATTCTGCCATGGATTTCGCTGGTGCATTCCGAGATGACGTTTTTCATGCCAAGCTCTTTGAGCATCAGCGTTACCAGAACGCCGGACTGAATGTCGTTTGTCAGGGCGACGACGGCAACATCGGCGTTGCGCACGCCCAGCGTACGCAGGACGTTTTCATCGGTGGGATCGCCGATGGCGGCGTGGGTAATGCTGTCTGAAATCCGGCGCACTTTTTCCTCGTCCGTATCAATGCCGATCACCTCGTTGCCCATCCGTTGAAGATTGATGGCCAGATTGGAACCGAAGCGGTCCAGCCCAATGACGGCAAAGGTTTTTTTTCTCATTTTCATTATACTCCTAACCAATCAGAATATTTGCTTTCGGATAAGAAACCTTATCTTTATTGCGGCTTAACCGCACCATGATGCCAAGGGTAATACTAAGGATTCCCAGCCTGCCCAAAAACATCAGAAGAATCAGAAGAATTTGACAGATCCCGGACATAGCCGCAATGTTATAGGCTGAGCAGCCAACCGTTCCGAGCGCCGATACGCAGGTGAAGAGAATGTTGAGGAGCGGCGCCTCCGGACACAAAAGGCTGATGGCGATGGTACAGGACAAAACAAGGGCGCCGGCAATAAAAAACAACGACATGGCGCGGTGAACGTCGTTTTGATCGATTGATCGGCCGCGGATCTGGATTTTGTTTCGTCCGCAGGCGATCTGGATCGTTGCGACCATCAGGATCGCAAACGTCACCGTTTTGATACCGCCGGCGGTAGAGCCGGAGGAGCCGCCGATGAACATCAGCAGGGAGGAGATCACTTTGGAAGCCTCGGTGAAATGCGCCATATCGAAGGCGGCAAATCCAACGGTACGCATGGTGACGGAGGAAAAGGCGGCGTTCAGAATCTTATCGCCAACGGAAAGGTTGCCGATGGTCTGCGGGTTGTTCCATTCCACAGCCAGATAAAAGACGGTGCCGAAAAGCAGAAGGAAGGCGCTTGTGATCAGCACCATTTTGGAATAGAGGGAGAGGGTGCGCAGTCTTTTTTGGCGGTAAAGATCCTGCCAGACAACAAAGCCCAGGCCGCCGATCACGGTGAGCACCATCAAAATAGATAATACATAGCCGTTGGACTGAAGAGCGGTCAGACTGTCGCCGTTGCCGAGAATGTCAAATCCGGCGTTGCAGAACGCTGAAATGGAGTGAAAGATCGATTTCCATATGCCGGAAAGAACGCCGTATTCCGGGATAAAATAAAAGCTGAGGAGCAGCGTGCCGATCCCTTCAAAGGAAAAGGTGCAGATAACGATCAGCCGCACCAGAGCCAAAATTCCGCCGGCGGAGGATAATCCCAGAGAAGAAGAGAGGAGCATCCTTTCCCCGAAGGAAATCGCCTTGCGCAGCGCGATCATCAGAATCATGGCCAGGCTCATAAAGCCCAGGCCGCCGATCTGGATCATCAGAAGAATGATCGCCTGCCCGAAAGAGGTAAACATGGTGTAGGGATCCCCGACTGTCAGCCCGGTAACGCAGGTCGCGCTGGTGGCGGTAAACAGGGCGGAAAGAGGGTCCAGCCATTCGCCGCTTCGATTGGAAAGGGGAAGCATCAGCAAAAAAGAACCGGTCAATATGATCAGGGCGAAGCCAAGAACAACGGCAATAATCGGATTATGGGATATGAAATTATGAAAAAAAGACTCTTTTTCTTTCAAAATGCCCAGACTCCTTTTAAAATCAACAAGTTTCTTCTTATTTAAATTAAATGCAAAAAATATTATAATACATTTTTATGAAAAATCAATACCTTTATTAAAAATTAAAAACAGAGCAAGATGGGAATCCTGCTCTGTTTTGAAAAGCTTATTTATCCAGTTGCTTTTTGGCGGTGTTGACCAGAACAGAAAAGGCCTCGGCGTCCGTAGCGGCGATTTCAGCAAGCATTTTTCTGTTCAGATTGACCTTGGCCATTTTCAGACCATGCATAAACTGAGAATAGTTGATGTCGTTCATCCGGCAAGCGGCAGAGATTCTGGTGATCCAGAGGGCGCGAAAATCTCTTTTCTTCTGCTTTCTTCCGATGTAGGCGTTTGTCAAAGAGCGCATTACCGCCTGATTGGCCGTTCTGAACTGTTTGCTCTTTGCGCCGTAATAGCCCTTGGCAAGCTTTAAAATCTTTTTTCTTCTTTTGCGGGTAGTAACCGCACCTTTAATTCTAGCCATTTATTTCAGCCTCCGTTACTTTTAGATTATTTATAGGGAATCAGCTTTTTCAAAGAAGCTACGTTGGTTTCATCCACATAAGCCTCTTTGCGCAGGCCCCGTTTACGTTTGGTGGTCTTCTTGTTCAGAATGTGAGATCTGAAAGCGTGGCTTCTTTTGATTTTACCACCTTTAGTGATCTTAAAACGCTTTTTTGCACCGCTATGGGTTTTTACCTTAGCCATTTTATAGCCTCCCTTATTTTTTTTCTTTCTTTGGCGCTAAAACCATGATCATATTGCGCCCTTCCAGCTTGGCGGGCTTTTCGATCACGCAGTTTTCTTCGGTGAGCGAACAGAAACGCTTTGCAATTTCGTATCCCAGCTCTGTGTGAGCCATTTCACGACCTTTGAATTTCACAACGACCTTCACTTTATCTCCCGCCAGTAAAAAACGATTGGCGTGAGAGGCTTTGGTCTGGATATCGTGGGTATCAATCTTCAGGGTGAGCTGAATTTCCTTGACGGAAACGATGTTTTGATTCTTTTTGGCTTCCTTTTCTTTTTTAGCCTGTTCGTAGCAATATTTACCGAAGTCGATAATTTTGCACACAGGCGGTTGGGCTTTGGGCGCAATCATCACCAGATCGAGATTTTTCTCATCGGCAATTTTCATTGCGTCGGCCGGAGCCATGATGCCAAGCTGGCTGCCGTCGGAATCAACAACCCGGATTTCCTTTTCGCGGATCGCCTCGTTGATACTTAATCCTTTTGCATCTTTCGCGTTAATGTTTCCACACCTCCAAAAAATAATAAAAACGAGCAAAATAACTGCTCGTTTCATCACATAATAAGCCGATTAAAAAATCGGATCACGATGTTGACCGCTGCCGTATCAGTACGCAGGGTGAGAACAGAGCATGCTATTCTACTTCTTTTTCCTGTATAGATTAGCACATCGCCGGATGAAAGTCAACAGGTTTTGACGAAAAAATTTATTTTTTCAAAAATCCCTTTACAAATCCGGGAGAGTTGTGTATAATAGGGGAGCGCATTTTAAAGCGCGCCGGCAATGGCCTGGTAGTTCAGCTGGTTAGAACGCTAGCCTGTCACGCTAGAGGTCGTGGGTTCGAGCCCCATCCAGGTCGCCATCCTGCTGTTGTAGCTCAGTCGGTAGAGTGCATCCTTGGTAAGGATGAGGTCGTCAGTTCAATTCTGATCAACAGCTCCAAAAATTCCGTTCTCGCAAGAGGACGGAATTTTTACTTCTTACCTCTTCACTTTCCACTCTTCTCTCTATCCTATTTATTCTGCTTTTTAATCATTTTTTCTGCAGGGCAGTCAGAGACGTGTCAAATATTGCTATGCAAATTAAAATCAAACATCATATCACCAAAATTAGATTTTAATATCGCTTTTTGTTTTTAGATTGCGGACAAGGAATATTACAGCGGAAATAATAGATATTGTTTCCAATAAAATACCGCCCAACGAAAACATTATAACATTATATATCAAAACCAACGGTGATGTAATAAGAATACTGATTTTAAGATGTTGTGTATTTTCAAAAGAAAGACAGTAGGTGTTTATTGTAAGCCCAATAATAACCAATACAGACCAAATGCCTGATGCTGTAAAAATTCCGACTGACATCATAAACAGCGAAACTATAATAGGTGTGTATTTCCACTTGAAAACATCTTTGCGATAATATATTACGTTTCTTAGAACACCAAATAAATTCATGGCCATAGCCGGATATGCTTCAAGACAAAAATAATGAATACCCATAACAGTAACTAATAGAGTTTGTACAATAAGCAAGTGCTTTCTGTCTTTAATTTGATAAAGAACAAAAGCAATTCCAAAAGAAATAAATCCCAATATTTGACCTAATACTTCCACTTTTTTACTCCTTTATTGGTCCATATTATACCATGGCGAAAGGTTAAAAGCAATATTAAAGGAAGCTGACTTAATGCTCCAAAAGTCATGCTTTTTATTCCTATTTGTGATATAATTATACAATGAAATAGGGTTTTGGGCTTAAAAAGCCGTAATTTTACCCGTTTCATTTTGAAGAAAAACCAAAAAAATCCGTTCAAATTGAACGGATTTTTTATTTGGCGCGGAAGCGTTACTGCGCAAAGAGGGGGGTAAAAGCCGGTGCGAAGAGCCATGGCTTAATTTTAGCCAAAGCCCTTGCGAAAGGCCGGTGTTTTATAGGAAAATGCAGCAGAGGATCCCTGCGGCAATGCTGATGCCTGCGAAAACCAGCTTCAGCGGGCTTAATTTGGGCGGATTTTTCCGCAGCCGCCGCTCCACTTCAAAGGTATCGCGCCCCAGCGCTTTGAGGATCTCCAGCTCCTTGATTTGAAATACCGCACTTCCGATCAGATAAAGGCCGTATAGAAAAAAGACGGGCACAACGGTTATCTTTGCGAGGATGCCGCTGTTGTTGAAAATGGCAATATAGGAAAATACCATCACCCAGCAGACGACAAAAATTGAAACAAAGGTATCGCTGAGCTCGATTTTATCGGTTTGTTTTTTTCTTTTTGCTCTTGACATGGGATTCCTCCTGCGTGTTATTTGGATCAAAATAATTATAACACGGCAAATTTTAAAAAGGTGTAAACAATTCCATAAAAAGAGAGGGGTCTGCTAAAACAGACCCTTCTCTTTAGAGTTTCAACTCTTCACTCCATCTTTTGGTCAGGCGAACGTCGTCTTCCTGAGGGATTGTGACCCTGCTTTCCATCTCTTTCCATTCCGGCTGTAGCATCGGCAGGGTGCTAAAATAGGGGACGACGTCCTTTTTTTCATCTGATTTCATAAAAAGCGCCTCCGCCTATTATGATGGCCACAGAGAAACCGGAATATACCGAAATTATTTTGAAAAGATGATTTTTTCGCTGTTAAACATTTTGGCCAGCACCAAAGCGCCGAGTAGGGTGCAGCAGAGATTGACGATGATTGTAACGGCAAAATAGACAGGATAGATTTCATAGGAAAAAATGCCTACCATGCACTGTACGCTGTTATAAAGCGGGATCAGGTAATAGAAGAGTTCAGTTTTGGCGCCGCCGCCGAACATTGCGGTGATGCCCAGAGCCATCACGGCGATCATCAGCGGCAGAACAAGGGTTTGGGCTTCTTTGATCGATTTTGCAAAAGCGGAGATGATGGAAATGGCCGCAACCAGGATCAATACGGTGGAGAGGATGATCAATCCCAGCAGGAGATAATCAAAGGCCGTGTAGCTGACAGCTATATCGATGTCGTCGGTGTTCATCAGTTTCGGGAAGGAAAGGATCGTTCCGATCGCGCTGGAAAGGCCGGAGAGCAGCGCCGTGATCGAAAGGGCGATGATCTTGCCAAAGGCGATGTCGCTGCGTCGCACCGGCGTAACCAGCATGGTGGCAATGGTCCCGCGTTCTTTTTCTCCTGCAATGGATTCTGTGGCGGTAGCCATACTGCCGCTGAAAAGGAAGATCATCAAAAGCATCGGCATCATCATCGCAAAAAAGCTGCCGGACGTTTCTTCCTCTGTCGCCAGATCGCCAGATATTTGATCGTTGATATTGAATTTGTTTACAAGCTGCTCTTCATAATCACTCAGCAGACCTGTGACTGTTGAATAAGCGGTTGCGGAAGTGGTTGACGCGGAATTGTAATAGATCTCAATATTGGGCGCCGAGGAGCCGGACGCCTGCGAATAAGCTTCGACCAATGCGTCAAACTGCTCCGGAAAGCAAAGCAAAAGGTCGCATTGCTGCTCGGAAACAGCCGTTTTCGCCTCCTCCAATTGACCGGCGTCTACTTCGGTTACTGCGGCGGAGATCCCGCTTAAAAGCATTTGGGCGGAATCCGGCAGATTGACGGCAGATATGGAAAAACTCTGGTCTTCGTCTACGCTGAAGCTGTTCTCCAGCGCCATGCCCATGAAGGAATACATGATGTAGATGGTAAGGCCGGGGAGCAGAAGCGTTGTGAGCAGCATTCTGCGATCGCCGAAAAACCGGCGCAGTTCTTTTTTTGCAATGGTCCAGATTCCGTTATTCATTTTCTTTCACCCGAAATTTCATCATATAAATCAAAAAAACAATCTTCAAGACTTCTGCCTTTTTTCAGTTCTTCCAGCGTATCGCAACGGATCATTTTTCCGTCGATGATGACGCCGACTCTGTCGCAGAGCTTTTCCGCAAGGCTGAAGATATGGGTTGAGAGGAGGATGGTTTTTCCCCGGGCTTTCAGCTCCAGAAGAAAATCGGTAACGGTCTTTGCGGTCAAAACATCCAGACCGTTGGTCGGCTCGTCAAAAATGATGATCTCGGGGTCGTTGACCAGCGAAATAACCAGCGAAACCTTCTGCTTCATGCCGGTGGAAAGGTTGGCAACTTTTGTATCGGCAAACTCCTGGATCCCGAACCGCGTAAACATCTCTTTTTTTCGGTCTTCTCTGGTTTCGTCGTCCACCTTATAGAGATCGGAAAAGAAATCAAAAAGATCGCTGGGCGTAAAAAAATCCTCCAGCTTCATTTCGCTGGTCAGAAATCCGATCTTGCTGCGGGCGAGGGCAGGATTGCTGATAATGCTGACGCCGTCGATGAAAGCGTCGCCGCTGTCCGGATTGATCAGCGTTGCCAGCATCCGCAATGTCGTTGTTTTTCCGGCGCCGTTTGGCCCGAGCAGACCGAAAATTTCCCCTTCATATGCTGTAAAGGATAAATCCTTTACAGCTATTTTGCGTTTGTCGGTTGTTTTTTCCAGCTTTTTCTGCCTGGCGGAAAGGGGAAAGGATTTGGTGAGTTTTTGCGCTTCGAGAATTGCTTTCATTCTTATTTCTCCCGTTGTGGATTCAGGACTGCCGCAGCGGCGGCAGGGAAATGGCCAAGTCCGGAGGTCGGGAGGATCTGTGGATTCCTATCCGTCCGTTGGCTTGCGCCTTAAAATCAGCCTGATCCGGTGCTTTTGGAAGGATTCCGGTCTTTTAAATCGGAGAACTTTTTCGGATCATTTTGACTGGGAAATATTATAGCATTAGAAATACGCTGTGTCAAGCCGCAAAACTTATGCCCCTCCGCCATTTTGCCACCTCTGAAAAAACAAAAAATGGACGGCATTTTTGCCGTCCATTTTTCTGGTACGCCCGACTGGATTCGAACCAGCGGCCTTCAGAGTCGGAGTCTGACGCGCTATCCAACTGCGCTACGGGCGCATTTACAGTTTGATATTATACTCTTTTGTCTTTAAAATTGCAACCTTTTTTTGAAATTAATTTCCGGAAATGAAAATATTGCTTTTTTTTCAGGAATATGATATGATAAATTTAATAAAAATTGATGGAGGCCGATTATGGCGAATGCTGAAATTTTTAAAACGGTATTTAAAGGATACAGTAAGGAAGAAGTGGTTTCATATATCAACGATCTGAATCGGCGGGCAGAGATGCTGCAAAAAGATCTGGATGAAGCGAATATTCGCCTGGCTCAGATGGAGGATGAAAAAAACGAAGAAACGGCCGACCGTGAGCAGCAGATCGCCGATGAAGAGGCTTTGCGGACGGCGATTGCGGAAGAGCTGACGCCGGTATTGGAAGAAAGCATCCGCATACGAGTGGAGACGGAGCTGCGTCCCCGGATCGAAAAAGAGGTGCGCCGGCAGGTTGAAGAAGAGATGGTGCCCAAATATGAGGAGGCTGCCCGGTCTGAGCTGAATCAGCGCTTCCAGAGCCAGGCGGGCGAGCTGCGTGAGCTGCGCCGGCGCGCTCAGCTTTACGACGATAACCGCGAAGTTTTGGCCGAGCTGATGATCAAGGCTAAAAACGACGCCGCCGGCATCATCAAGGATGCCGAAGAGCAGGCAAAAGCCCTGCGTGACGACGCCGAGCAGCGTTACCGTCTTTTGATTTCCGATTATCAGCTGCTGAAATCCAATCTGATGACCGCCAAGGGCGATGCTGCTGAAAAATTAAACAATGCGCTGAAAAGCCTTGATGATTTTGAAAAGCGATTTTCCTGCATGGATCAGGACGTGATGCTTTCCAAATCCCATTTGAAGGATTGAAACAGATTGCCGGTACGGAAGTAACTTTATGTAAGGAGCCGGTGCACCCCCACGGGGTGTACCGGCTCCTTTTTTGTAGCAGGGTGTTATTGCATATGGTCCTTTATCCAATCGGACATTGCGGTTGTTATCTGACAATGAGTTTGGGTTACTGAGAAGTATATCCACTCAAAAGACGGATAATAGTCGATGGTAAATCGGATGCCATCAACGGTTTCGATAACAAGCACGCAAAGATCGTCAGCATACTGTTGATATATTTCGGCATCCGTACTGCCTTCAGCTTCAGCCTCTTTAAGATGGTCGGCAAAAGCAAGGTCGTGATATTCGTCCCAGCTGTAATGCTGCAGCCTGATGATTTCATTATAGAAAGCAGCGATTGTGTCCTTGTCCGTAACAGCCGTTCCCGTAATCTTCCAAGTATTGTCGGTGGAAGTCGGGGCAATGCTTTTAATATCATCAGAACCATAAATACCAAAAACTTCAAGAGCGGTACTGACGGAATAAGATACATCATCAGGATTCAGATAATTGCAAAAACGGGCAATGTAATACTTTTCGCCGTTGCGAAAAATACGGTGTGCCTTGTTGTTTGCAGGCTTGTATTCAAGCAGCTCCATTTCGGTTTTTTCATCCGATACGATACATTGAGAGCGTTCTGATTCGGGATACTCGAACTGCAAATAACAGATATGCTCGCCAATTACATCTTCTGTTACTTCGGTCACGACGCCGAATTTTTCAAGTGCTTCAGGGTTGTCTTCAATAATTTCGTAGTAGGCATTATCGTATCTAATTATCCATATATTGTCAACCAGCGTTTTATCTTGTCCGATCTGCATATTATAAAGTGCCGGAATACCGATAGCCAACACAAGTGCGAAGCAAGCTGCAACAGCTACCCATTTCATCCAAGCGTTACGCTTTGCAGAAGCTTTTTGATATGCTGTTGCTTCTTCAACAATGCTTTCATTCAGATTGCTGATCGTATCGGAAATTCTTTTTCTTTTCATAGAGATACACCTTCCTTTATGAGATGTTTTTTGAGTTTTTCTCTTGTTCGGGAAAGTCTGACGGATACATTATGATTGCTTGTGCCAAAAAGCGCGGCAATATCGGAAATGGAATCTGCGTGATAATAACGGCGGACAAACATCACGCGGCTGTCCTGATCCAATGACAACAAAAACCGGTCAATGATCTCCGCCGTCGTTTTCGCATCAAACGCATCTTCAACCGATTGAGCTGAGGCAAAGCAGTTTTCAAGCTCGTCCAATGCCACATCATAAATACTGTTCCGTTTCGCCGCGGTGTTGGAATGATACTTCATAATGGCAAGGTTGCGAACAATACGACAAACATAACTGCTCAGAGGATTTGGCATTTGAGGCGGTATGGTATTCCAAACTCCGAGATAGGCGTCGTTTACGCATTCTTCGGCATCAAGTCTGTTATTCAGGATATTATTGGCCACCCTTGAGCACAGCGCGCCATATTTTTCAGACAGCTCCTTAATCGCATGTTCCGAGCGTTCCAGGAACAATTCGATGATTTTATGATCTTCCAAAGGGATCGCCATCCTTTCTGCCTCACCTATATCCTATGGATCGGGCTGAAAATATCTCAAATTATTTTCATTTACATGATTTTTTTCACCATCTCCGCCATCTCCTGCGGAGATTCGTTATAGCCGCGCTTTACCCAGGCGTCCAGCAGTCCGTAAAGCCCGTAGGCATAGAAGCGCTGCTTATAGACCTCTATCGGCGCATTGCGGTCGCTCGGCTGCATAATCGCATAAAAAGCGTCATATATCGCCGATTGCATTCCGGCTCTGTAAACCACATCAAGGATATGGCGGATCCTGTAGTTGTAAGCAAAAAAGGTTTCGGCGTTATCTATTGTAAATTCTGTTTTTACGGAAACGTTGTGTTCATCGGTCCAGCACTCCCATAAACGAATGAATTTATAGGTGATTGCTTCGCTTTTGGCAGTAAAATGGCGAAACCAGGTTGTTCGGCCGACGCCTGCCGTTTCAACAATTTCAGGGATGGTGATTTTCTCTATGGATTTCGTTGCCAACAGCTTGATCACAGCGTCTGCCATGCACTCCTTGAGATATTCGGTCGTTTTTGTTCTTTTGCTCATTTTTTCCTCCGAAAAAAGGTATTTTTTCGCCGTAAAGTACCGCTTTCCTCAAACAATATTGACGGACAACCGGTTTATTCTTATGATGAAAAAGGTACTATCGTACCGCATCGATATTATATTACATCCATTGAAATACTGTCAAGAAATGGGAGAGAATATGAAAAGAATGATGAAGGTGCTTTTCATTATGATCCTTGCAGCGGCGATGATTTTTGCCGCTTTGGTTTTGTTCCTGTTATGGGCGGGAAAACAGCCGGCGGTGAAAGAGACCTATTACAAAACGACAGAAACAGGCGGCGCCATAGAAGCAGCATATACCGCCCGCGGCTCTTATGAGGTGAGTTATTATGAGCAGGAAACAGACGCTGCCTACAGGAAGTTTCGCGTGTGGTATCCCGCGGAGCTTGAGGAGGGAGGCAAAACATATCCCCTTGTCGTTATGGCGAATGGTACGGGCGTTCCCGCTTCAAAATATGAGGCGATCTTTACGCACCTTGCCTCCTGGGGCTTCATCGTGATCGGGAATGAAGATGAAAATTCCAGAACGGGAGCTTCGTCCTCTGATAGCCTTGCCTTTATGCTTGGTCAGAATGAAAACCGGCAAAGCATCTTTTACGGGAAGGTTGATACGGAGAATATCGGCATTGCCGGACATTCTCAGGGCGGCGTAGGGGCGATCAATGCCGCGACAAGGTTTGAAAACAGCGGCTGTTACAAAGCCATTTGGACCGCAAGCGCAACGTCGTCTTTTTTCAGTCAGGACGGCGGGCTTGGGGAAGAATGGCGCTATGACGTTGCGCGGATAAAGATTCCATATTTTATGGTTGCGGGCGCAAGCGGGCTTGACGCAGGAAGCGCGGCAAGCTTTGAGGAAACCGAAAATCAGGGAATCTGCCCGCTTTGGTCCATGCGGGAAAATTTTGATAAACTTTCCGATACGGCAGATAAAGGGATGGCGCGTCGCAAGGATACCGATCACGCCCCGATGCTCTATTCGGCAGACGGATATATGACCGCCTGGTTTATGTATTATTTGCAGGGAGATGAAAACGCCGGCAGCGCCTTTTACGGCGATGATGCGGAAATACGAACCAATCAGCTCTGGCAGGACGTGCAAATCGAAGAGCATTAAAAAACGGCGGAGAGCGTCAACGCTCTCCGCCGCTCAGCTGTTCCGGCAACGATTTTTCATATCGTATTTTGGCTCTTTGATTTATTTGTGGCAACCGGGGAGGGTGCAGAGGGAAGGGGAGCCCGGATCGCCGGAAATGGTGTAGTTTTTCAGTTTCTGGTGCATATATCCGGCGCGCACCACGCAACTGCCGCCATAGCGGCTGCGCAGATGATCGATCGCCTGATCCAGCTGCTCCTCCAGTATCCGATTTTCATGGGAGTCCCATAGGCAAAGCTGAAAATTTCCATCGTTGGGTTGCAGCTTTGCCACGCTCACCCCGATGCAGCGCACCGGATTGGAAAGATCGTAATGATCCTGAAACAGGGAAAAAGCGGTGCGGGCGATTTCCATGGCGCTGCTGGTGGCAACGCAAACCGGGCGCTGACGGCTGATGGAATGAAATTTATTGTCCCGCACGAAAAGGGTGATCAGGCTCCCGCATAAACCGCGCTTTCTCAGCCGGTATGCCACATGATCCGCCAGCATTAAAAGCTGGATCCATATTTCCCCGGGATCAGCGATATCCTGCGGAAGCGTTACGGAATTTCCGACGGATTTTATCTCCTGCGCTTCGGAAAGCAGGGCGGAATCGCTCTCCGCACCGGTGGCGTACTGGTGCAGGGCGGAACCGGTTTTTCCGAGGAGGTTTTTTAAAAACGACGGATCGGCTTTTGCAAGCTGGCCGATCGTATTGATCCCGTATTGATGCAGCTTTTCCCGGGTGGAACGGCCAACGAAAAGAAGATTCGACACCGGAAGGGGATAGACGATTTCCTTAAAATTCTCTCTTGAAATCACGGTTGTTGCGTCCGGTTTTTTCAAGTCGCTTCCCAGCTTGGCGAAAATTTTGTTGAAAGAAACGCCGATGGAAACCGTCATGCCCAGTTCTTCGCGTACCCGGCGGCGGATTTCATAGGCGATTTTCGGCCCGCAGCCGAAAAGGCGGGTACTCCCGGTTATATCCAGCCAGGCTTCATCGATGCCGAATGGTTCGATCTCGTCCGTAAACTGGCGGTAGATCTCCCGCACCCGCTCGGAATAATCATGATAGGCCTTCATGTCCGGCTTGACAACAAAAAGAGAAGGGCATTTTTGCCGGGCGCTCCAGATGGTTTCACCGGTGCAGACGCCGTATTTTTTAGCGATTTGATTTTTGGCAAGGATGATGCCGTGGCGCTTCTCCGGATCTCCGGCCACGGCAAAGGCTTTGCCGCGCAGAAGTGGATTTTTCACCGCTTCCACCGAAGCAAAAAAATTGTTTAAATCAGAATGAAGGATGATGCGCTCCATGAAAAAGAAACCTCCAAATCGGAACAAATGTTCTATAATAATTATACCATTTTTTAAATCCATGTCAATGAGAAATTCCGGAAAAAACAGCGCATACTATCCTGGGTGATTGAAAATGATGATACGGCGAACCGGCGCGTTTTATTTCGCGCTGATCCTGGCGCTTACCGCCATATTATTCCGGGTGTTCTGGCTTTCCGTGGGAGAAAATGCCTACCGTGCCGAAACGGTTATAAGCAGCCGGACGAAGCAGCTTACCCTGTATCATACGAAAGGGCTGATCTATGACGAAGAGCTTAGCCCGGTCGCGGGGGATCAGCCCTGCTGGTATCTGGTGGTAAATCCGCGTGATTTTTCGTCAGAGCAGCTGGACGAACTGGTCGCTCTGAGCGGCGCAGATCGGGAAACGCTGCGGGAAAAACTGAAAAAAGAAACGCCATTTGTTTTGCAGAGTGAAACGGAGCCCGGCGCGCTGCCCGGCGTGACCGTTTTTGAAGGGGTTGGGCGTTATAGCGGCGTGGCCGCTCATTTGCTCGGATACCTCGACAGCGCAGGAGAAGTGGGCCTTTCCGGCGTGGAAAAGGAATACAACGATTATCTGAGCCTTTTTTCCTCGTCTGTAACCATTTCTTACAGCGCCGACGCTGTATTCGGAGCGATAGCGGGGCTTGGGATGGAAACGGTGGACACGTCGATTTCGGAGAACGGACTGGTGCTGACGTTGAATAAGAAGCTTTGCAGCGCGCTGGATCAGGCCATGGATGAATATGTTCAGGTGGGGGCGGCGGTGATCATGGACTGCAAAACAGGGGCAATCAAGGCGGTCAGCTCCCGGCCGTCCTACGAGGAATCCAACATTTCCGATTATCTGGAGTCGACGGAGGGCGAGCTGGTAAACCGGGCTTTTTCCGCGCAATCGGTGGGATCGGTTTTTAAGATCGTTGTGGCGGCCTGCGCGCTGGAGGCGGGGATGGAGGACTTTGTTTATGCGTGCGGCGGCGGGATCGTAATCAACGACCGGGCCTTTGCCTGCCATGATCATACTGGCCATGGGGAGATCGGTATGAAAGAAGCCTTTGCTCAGTCCTGTAACGCATATTTTATCGCGCTGGGCCAGCTCCTCGGCTACGAACGCATCGCCGAAATGGCGCAGCGGTTCGGTTTTGGAGAATCCATCGAGATCCTTGGCTCAATCGCGGCGTCGGGAGGCAGCTTTCCGGAGGAAGGCAATAATCTTTCGCTGGCGAATTTAAGCATCGGTCAGGGCGCGCTGACCGCTTCGCCGGTGCAGGTGGCGCGGATGACGGCCGTTGTTGCAAACGGGGGCGTCCTGCCGGATATTTATCTGTATAAAGGACTCTATCTCAATGGAAGCCTGAAGAGTGCGGAGCAAAAGGAGGAAGGAACGCGAATCCTTTCGGAAGAAACGGCGGAAAAGCTGAAGGAATATTGTATTTACACCGTGGAGCACGGAACCGGCCGGAATGCGGAGCCTTCTACCGGCGGCGCGGGCGGAAAAACGGCCAGCGCGCAGACCGGCGTGGTGGAAAACGGCGTGGAGAAACTGAACGTTTATTTCACCGGATTTTATCCGGCTGAGGATCCTCAATATGTCATCACCGTCTATGCGGAAGGCGGCGAATCGGGCGGAAAAACCTGCGCTCCCGTTTTCCGAAAAATCTGCGACGTGATCGCCGGAACGGCATAATTTTCAAAATAAAGCTTGTTTTTCCCGGCGCTGTGTAGTATACTTTCTTTTAATAAAGCGTATTGCTCGTTCAATTCGCTCTGAAAGGAGCCTCTGTGCATGCACTATGATTATCTGATTGTGGGCAGCGGGTTATTTGGATCGGTTTTTGCCCACGAGGCGGTGAAGCGCGGAAAAACTTGCCTGGTGCTGGAAAAGCGGAATCATATCGGCGGGAACGTCTATTGTGAAAATATAGAGGGGATTACGGTTCATCGGTATGGCGCGCATATTTTTCATACCGACAATAAAGAGGTTTGGGATTATGTAAACGCGCTGGCGACGTTTAACCGGTATACCAATTCACCCATTGCCAATTATCACGGTGAAATCTATAATATGCCTTTCAATATGAATACCTTCAATAAAATGTGGGGCGTTCGCACCCCGGAGGAAGCAAAGGCAAAAATCGAAGAGCAGCGCGCGGCGATCTCCGGGGAACCGAAAAACCTGGAGGAGCAGGCAATCAGCCTGGTTGGAAGGGATATTTATCAAAAGCTGGTGAGCGGTTATACGGAAAAGCAGTGGGGGCGCTCCTGCAGAGAGCTTCCGGCTTTTATCATTAAGCGTCTGCCCGTTCGCTTTACCTACGACAATAATTATTTCAACGACCGCTATCAGGGAATCCCAGAAGGCGGGTATAACCAGATCATTGAAAAGCTGCTGGAGGGCGTGGAGATCCGCCTGGATACGGATTATTTGAAAGAGCGGGAATACTGGAATTCCCTGGCGGACAGAGTTCTTTATACCGGGATGCTGGACGCTTATTTTGATTACTGCTATGGCAATCTGGAATACCGCAGTCTGCGCTTTGAAACCGAAACGCTGGAGCAGGAAAATTATCAGGGCGTTGCTGTTGTGAATTATACCGATCGCGAAACGCCGTATACGCGGATCATCGAGCATAAGCATTTTGAATACGGAACGCAGCCGAAAACCGTCATCACCCGGGAGTATCCCGCGTCGTGGCAGAGGGGCATGGAGCCTTATTATCCGGTGAACGATGAAAAAAACGGCGCCTTATACAAAAAATATCAGGCGTTGGCCGAAAAGGAAGAAAAGGTTCTTTTCGGCGGACGGCTTGGCCAGTATTGCTATTACGATATGGACAAGGTGATCGCGGCGGCGTTGAAAATGGCAACTGAGGCGTTTGAAAATGGCGATGCGTAAAACGATCAGTATTATTATGCCGGTTTACGGCGTTGAAGATTATGTTGGCGCGGCGATCGAAAGTATGCAGGCACAGACTTTTCAGGACTGGGAGCTTTGGGCGGTCGACGATGGAACGAAAGACCGCAGCGGCATCATCTGCGACGAGTATGCGGCAAAAGACGATAGAATCCGCGTGATCCATAAGGAAAACGGCGGAGCGCCCAGCGCCAGAAATGTCGCGATCGACCGGGCGGAGGGCAAATATCTCTATTTTATGGATTCCGACGACTGGGCCGAGCCGGGGATGCTAGAGGAGATGTATCATCTCGCCGAGGCGCACGAAGCTGAAATGGTGGTTTCCGGCTACTATATCG
Organism: uncultured Clostridia bacterium; assembly: GCA_944387895.1. Taxonomy (GTDB): domain Bacteria; phylum Bacillota; class Clostridia; order Oscillospirales; family QAKW01; genus QAKW01. The sequence goes on along the minus strand of CALXGQ010000009.1, from coordinate 46,068 downwards.
ATTCCTATTATTCCGAGGACAAGAAGTTTGTTCAGATACAGCGGGTGGAGGATCGGTTTTATGAAAGCCAGCGCGCGTTCCGGGAAGATGCCTATCGTCTTTTCGATCAGAATCTTCTTTATACGCCCTGGAACAAGCTTTTTCTCGCAGATTACATCCGAAAAAACAGGATCTATTTTCCCAATACCTTCTGGGACGATTTTCCCTTTTGTCTGAGCGTCATCAGAGATATTGAGCGCGTAGCTGTCACTTCCAAGGCATATTATCATTTTATGCGGAAGAGATCCGAGAGCGAAACGACCCGTTACCGCAAGGAAATGTTTGAGAAGCGGGAAGAGGAGCACGGCTGGCTGGTCGTGCTTTTTGAGGATTGGGGCGTGGCCGACGCAAAAACAGAAGAATTTTTGGCCCGCCGCTATGTGGAACGGCTGATTGGCTGCATTGAAAATGTAACCAATTCCTCCTGTACGCTGAGCCTGCGCGAAAAGCGGGAGCACGTTGCAATGATCGTGAACCGGCCGACCACCCGCGCATGCCTGAAAAAGGCGCGTCCCCGCTCTTTCTACATGAAAATCATGCTGCTTCCCCTGAAATGGAAAAACGTCACGCTATGCCTGATGGAAGGCAAATTCATCAGCAAGGTCAAAAAGGGAAGCGTCAAAAGCTTTGTTAAGCTGAAAGCGAATCGTTAAAAATTAGAAGAAAAGGAAAAATATTTGTTGACAAGCGGTGGTTTTGTCATTATAATATTATCTGCTATTGATTTTTCCTTTTAAAATCTATGGGAGAAACAATGAAGATCAATTTAAAAGAAGCGTTCATTTTAGACCGTTATGAAAAAACGGTACAGTTTCATTTGCCGGTCGGCGAGGAGCTTCGTTCCCTTGCCGAATTTGCAGAGGAACCGCTTGTTTCCTTTACCATTCGCGGTAAATACGGCCTGGTGCAGTGTGAAACAGTCATTGATTTTGCTTGTACCAGCTACTGCAGCCGGTGCCTTGCTCCGGTTGATAAGAAGCTGCATATTGAAAATCAGCGCCGAATGATCACCGATCCGCTCATGGAAACGGAGGATACGATTTTAATTGATCCCAATTATGATTTTTTCCCGGATGAAGAGGCGAAAAGTCAAATGATACTTGAATTTCCGGAGCGTTTTCTCTGTGCGGAGGATTGTAAGGGGCTTTGCCCCATATGTGGATGCAATCTGAATCTGGGAGATTGCGGCTGCGGATCGGAGAGTGAGAATCCCTGACCGGGATCCGATAATTTTTTAATTACGGTATTATAAATGGAGGTAAGATAAATGGCAGTTCCTAAGAGAAAGGTTTCTAAAGCGAGAAGAGATAAGAGAAGAAGCAGCGTTTGGAAGCTGGACGCACCCACGCTGGTTGAATGTCCGCAGTGCCATGCTTTGAAGGTGCCTCATAAGGCTTGCCCGGAGTGCGGCTATGTTAATCCCAAACTGTCTGTGAAAGACGGTGAGATCGCTGTAAAAGCTGCTGCTGCAAAGAAGGAAGAAGCAAAGGCGGAAGAAACTCCCGCTGAATAAACGGTTGAGGTCGATGATAGAGAAGGCGGTTTTTCTGCCTTCTCTTTTCTTCATTGCTGGATTGCTGGATCAGTTGGAGCGGAGGTGTAGGAATGGCGGCGAAAATTGCCGGCGTTGAGCCGGATTCCATTGGAGAAGAGCTTGGACTCAAGCCGGGTGATCGGCTGATCGCCATGAACGGGCAGGAGATCCGGGATGTGATCGACTATATGTATTATGAAGCCTCCTCCGATCTTTCCCTGCTGGTAGAGGCGGACGGCGAAGAGATCCTCTTTGAAATTGAAAAGGAAAGTGAAGAACCGCTTGGCCTGGATTTTGAGGACTATCTGATCGACGGCCAGCGCAGATGCAAAAACAAGTGCATTTTCTGCTTTATCGATCAGCTGCCGAAGGGGCTGCGGGAAACCCTATATTTCAAGGACGACGACGCGCGCCTTTCTTTTCTGATGGGCAATTATATTACGCTGACCAATCTTTCTGAGGAAGATCTGGAGCGGATTATAAAAATGCGTATTTCGCCAATCAATATCTCGGTGCATACGACCGATCCGGAGCTCCGGGTTCGGATGATGGCAAACCCCAACGCCGCCAAAATCAACGAGATCCTGAAACGCTTTTTTGACGCGGGCATTGAGATGAACTGTCAGATCGTGCTCTGCAAGGGCGTCAACGACGGCCGGCATTTGAAAAAGACGTTGGAAGATCTGGCGGAGCTGGCGCCCTGCGTGCGCAGCACCAGCGTGGTTCCTGTCGGGATATCCAGGCACCGGGAGGGGCTGTATCCGCTGGTGCCCTTTGAAAAGCAGGACGCGGCGGATGTGATCGACCTGATCGAAGAGATCGGCGCGCGTCAGAAAAGAAAAAACGGCCTGCGCGGCTGCTATCCCTCCGATGAATTCTATGTGATGGCAGGGCGGCCGGTGCCGGAAGAAGAGTTCTACGACGGTTATCCGCAGCTGGAAAACGGCGTTGGTCTGATGCGCTCCCTTCAGCAGGAGCTGGAAGAAGCGTTGGAGGAAACCCGGGGGGACGATCTGCCCCGAAGGATCGGTATCATAACAGGCGTTCTTGCCTCCGGTTATATGCAGGAGCTTATGGCAAAGATCTGGCAGAAATTTACCGGTCTTGAGGCGGAGGTTTATCCCATTGTCAACCATTTTTTTGGCGAGAGGATCACCGTTTCCGGGCTGGTGACTGGAACGGATATCGTGGATCAGCTCACGGGCAGAACGCTGCCTGAGCGGCTTCTGATCCCCAGCAGTATGCTGCGGGCAGAGCAGGATCTTTTTTTGGACAGTATGTCGCTGCAGCAGGTTTCCAAAGCTCTGAACCGTCCGATTTCCGTTTCGACGAATGACGGAGCCGATCTGCTGAATAAAGTGATAGGGAGGTGCGTATCGTGAAAATGCCGGTGGTGGCAATCGTCGGGCGGCCGAACGTCGGAAAAAGCGCCCTTTTCAATAAGCTGGCCGGCGCCAGGCTTTCGATCGTGGAGGATACGCCGGGCGTTACCCGGGATCGTATTTATGCCAACGTCGAGTGGCGCGCCAAAACTTTTTTATTGATCGACACCGGAGGGATCGAACCGGTGCGGGAGGATATCATTCTGGCTCAGATGCGCCGTCAGGCGGAGATGGCGGTCGATACGGCGGACTGCATCATTTTTCTGACGGATATTCAAACAGGCCTTACCGCCGACGACCGGGAAATTGCCAATATGCTGTATCGTTCCGGGAAGCCGGTTGTACTCTGCGTCAACAAGGTGGATCAGTTGGGCGCGCCTCCGGCTGAATTTTATGAATTCTATAATCTGGGGCTGGGCGATCCGATTGCCGTTTCCTCGGTGCACGGCAGCGGAACCGGCGATCTGCTGGACGCCGTTTATGAACACCTTTCCTTTGAAGAGGCGGGCGACGCGGAGGAAGAACCGATAAAAGTCGCCTTGCTGGGCAAGCCCAACGTCGGTAAATCTTCTCTGACCAATCGACTTTTAGGGGAAGAGCGCTGCATTGTTTCGGATATCCCCGGAACAACGCGCGACGCCGTTGACGCCCTCTATTCTTCGGAGCTTGGAAATTTTCTTCTGATCGATACGGCGGGGATCCGGAAAAAGAAGAAGGTCGAAGACGCGGTGGAAAAGTACAGCGTCATTCGCTCGCTGATGGCGGTGGAGCGCGCCGACGTCTGCGTCATCATGCTGGACGCAGCCGAAGGCGTGACCGAGCAGGATACCAAGATCGCCGGATATGCCAACGACCGGGGCAAGGCTCTGGTGATCGCCGTAAATAAATGGGACGCGATCGAAAAGGAAACGAATACGATGGAGCGGCTCCGCGGCGATATCAGGCATGAGCTTGCTTTTATCTCGTTTGCCCCCATTGTGTTCATATCCGCGCTGGAAGGTCAGCGCCTGCGGCAGCTGATGGAAACGGTGCGGGAAGCAGCCGCCCAGAACAAGCGCAGGATTTCGACCGGAATGCTCAACGACGTTCTCAACGACGCCATGGCGCGGGTTCAGCCCCCTTCCGATAAGGGGAAACGCCTGAAAATTTATTATATGACCCAGGCTTCGGTTGAACCGCCCACCTTTGTTTTCTTTGTCAATAATAAAGATTTGTTCCATTTTTCTTACCAGAGATATCTGGAGAATCGCATCCGCGACACATTCGGCTTTGCCGGAGCGCCCATTCGTTTTATCATACGTGAGAGAGGAGAGAACTAAGTGAAAGTTTTCACGTTTGTTTGTATCGTGATAGCGGTCGGCATTGTTTCATATTTGATCGGGAGCATCAACTGCTCGATTTTGATCTCAAGAATCTTCAATAAAGACGTGCGTAATTCCGGATCGGGAAACGCCGGCGCCACCAATATGCTGCGTACCTTCGGGCCGGCGGCCGGCATTATAACCATGCTGGGCGATTTTTTGAAAACGCTGATCCCTCTTCTGCTGACGCGGTATATCTTCCGCAATGAGGATTACTGGCAGTCCATGGTGGCGTTCAGCGGTTTCTGCTGCTCCATGGGTCATGCTTTTCCGATCTATTTCGGCTTCCGGGGCGGCAAGGCCGTCACCGTAGTGGCCATGGTTCTGTTTGTTGTGGACTGGCGCTGCTTCGTTGTTGGCGTTACGATCTTTGTTCTCACAATCGCGCTGACGCGCTATGTTTCCCTGGGCTCTATCCTCGGCGCTTTTTCCGGGCCGGTAACCATGCTTGTTATTACCTACCGGGATTTTTCGGAGCGCTGGCCGGTATCCCTTTGCCTGCTGGCTCTTGCCGTTATGATCCTGATCCTCCACTGGGAAAATGTCAAACGCCTTATGAACGGAACAGAGCGCAAATTCAAATTTAAAAAAGATTGATAAAACGCCGCATACCAAATGGTATGCGGCGTTTTGTTTTTTCCGCGGCGCCGGGGCTGCGGAAGGGAGGGGCGGACCCTGAAATTCCGTCTGCTGCCGATGCTTTAGAAATTCATGTGCTCGACGAAATTGCCAACCGCCTTGATGGCGCTCCCGGCTGTTTTTGTCATGCGCTTTTTAGGCTTGCTCTTCGTTGCAAGCATACTTGCCGTCGCGCCCAGCGCGGCACCGGCGACCATCGAAAAGATCATGGTTTTGGTCTGTTTCATTTTATCATCCCTTTCTTTTGAAATGATATTAGTATGCCAAATCTGCCGATAGATATTTACATTTCAGCGGGAATAATGTATAATAAATATGATTTTCAAACTTTAATTGCTTAACGGGGATGAGAAATGAGAGTTTATCAAATGAAAAAAGATGTTCTGGCCGAACATCTGCATTGTGATCTGGAAAGGGGCTATTGCGGCGAGGATGTCGCGCAAAAAAATACCCGCTCAAACTCTTTCAGGCGCTTTTTATGTAGCTTCGCCGGATCTCAGCGCACCAGACTGTATTATGTGGATTTTATTACCGCCCTGGCATATGCGCTTTCGATCATTTTTGCCGGCCTGAATCGATCCTGGCAGCTTCTTTATCTGACGATCGCGGCGCTTGCCGTGACAGTAGTGCTCTATCTTGTAGAAAGCTTTTTTCTTTATCGCTATAAAATGGCATACAACAACCGGGTACTGCATGAAGCCCAAAATACCGTTGTGATCCGTGGGGGAGAGCGGGTGGAGATCCCGTCCAGGGAACTGGTGGTCGGAGATCTCGTCTGCCTGTCGGAGGGGACAGTTCTTTATGGGGATGCGCGGATTGTGGAATCCGCCGATCTGTATGCCGATGAAAAAATTGTTTTCGGCGCAACGATCCCTCAGCCTAAAATCTCCGAGCCGCTGGAGGAAAAAAATCTTCCTCCGGAAAAGCAGGCCAATATGCTGTGGCGGGGAAGCTATATCACCTCCGGCACCGGGCTGGCCGTCGTTACCGCTCTGAACGACGACTGTTATCTGGAAAAAACCGGCGGCCGCAAGGGCGCGCGCCAGCGCTCGTTCTTTTACAATCAAAAAAACAATATCGGCCATCTGGCGACTTATGTTTATGTCATTTTGGTTGCGCTTGTTCTGCTGGGTGCGGTGATATTCACCAATCATTATTTTGAATCTTTTCTGATCATGGCGGTGATGACGTCGCTGATTCTGCTGAATCCCGGCGCCTGCCTGATGGAATGGATTTATTACCGCACAGCTTCCAAGCTTTATAAACAAGGCGTTTTTATTAAAAAGCTGGAAGCGTTCGACGGCATGCAGGCGGAGAAAGAAATATATTTTGACGCCTCCGAGCTGATGCAGAACAATCTGGTGTTTTCCAGCACTCTTGATCTCCGCGGCAGCGAAAAGAGCAATTTGTCCTACTTTGCGCTGTGTATGGGGGAAGGGCGCTTTACAGACATTTTGCAGGCTCCGCTGCAGCGCCATAATCTGACCTATGAAAAGCTGAGCGGAAGCTTTCCGGTGTTCCGCCGCGAGGAGGATTCGGCGGGAAATGTTTTCAGTATTTTTTCCAACAACGGAAAATCTGTCGCGGTGGCGGCCGGATATTGGGAGAAAATGTTGCCGCTGGTACAGAAAATCGACGACGCGCTGATGGAGCGGATTCGCGAGCTGGAGATCCACGGCAAACTGGTATATCTTTTGGCCAGCGACGCGATGAATTTTATTCCCAGTAAGCTTGATTTTTCCTATTTTTCCGGAAAGATGGAGATCGAATCCCTGCTGGTTTTCGATATTCCGGTGCGGCAGGAGGTCCTCTCCATGATCGGCCAGCTTCGTCATGCGGCGGTGCAGGTATATCTGATCAGTAATTATTCTGCGGCGCTGAGCGAGGCCATTGCCGGGTTTTATGATATGGACGGTGTGCTGGATACGCCGCCGGAAAAACCCAGCTATTCGCTTCCCCGCCTCAAAGGGCATCATCTTACCGTTTACGACGACGCATCGCCCATAGAAAAAGAGCAGGCTATGGTGGTTCTGGAGCGGAATACGGCGGCGCAGGAAGTGATCTATCGGATCAAATGTATGTTTTGCGGAATCCGCCGCTGCCTGAATTTTCTGCTGGGGATCGGGATCTTTCTGATCCTGACCGTCTTTGTCCTGTTTCTGAATAATACTCCGGCGGAAAAAATGGTTTTCCCCAGTCTCCTGATCCAGCCGCTACTGCTTTGCCCCTGTTATTATCTGGTGGAAAGCGTGCGCAACTGCAATCAGCATTACCGCAGCATTGTTCTGGGGATTTTCTGCGGAGCTGTCGGTTTTGTCGGGGCGCTGGTCGGCTGCGATATGGCGATTTTTTCTATTGAGCTGTCTCTGGTGCTGCTGTCGGCTTATTTTTTGGTATCCTCCGCCCATTATCGGAAAATCCGGCGAACGGATGTTCTTTATCTGGCGGTTGCGCTGGCGGCTGCGGTTCTGCCCTGGCTTTTCATGGGCGGCGCCTGGCTTCCGGCGGTCATTCTGGCGCTCTTTCCGCCGATCGGCGCGTTTTTGCTGGATCTTTTTTACTGAACCTGTAAAAAATATCATCGAAATTTTTCAGTTTCGATGGTATTTTTTTATATTATGTTGTATAATGTAGAAGAATAATCGTAGAGGTGAATCAAATGGAGTGGACGGAGAATACCCGGCAGGAACTGGTGATCGGGAGAAACAATGTAACAGAGCTTCTTTTATCGGAATCCCCTGTGGATCGCGTTTATCTTGCGGGAGATCCGAAAAACGGCGCCTATAAAAAAATCGTCGCTCTCTGCAAAAAGAGGGGAGTGCCTATTATCCACACCGATAGCGGCGCCATTAGCCGCAAGGCTCCCGGCGCAAATCATCAGGGCGTTATCGCAATCTGCGCTCCGAAGGAATATGCCTCTGTTGGCGATATACTGGATCTGGCTGAAAAAAAGGGGGAGCCGCCTTTCATCATCATCGCCGATGAGATCGCGGATCCTCATAATCTGGGCGCCATTGTCCGCTCGGCCGACGCTTTCGGCGCCCATGGCGTCATTATTTCAAAGCGCCGCGCTGCCGGGCTGACATCTTCGGCTGTCAAGGCCAGTGGCGGCGCTGCGCATTATCTGCCGGTTGCACGGGTGGCCAATCTCGTGCAGACGGTGGAGGAGCTGAAAAAACGAAATATCTGGATATACGGCTGTGATATGGCCGGCGAAAAAACCTACTATGAGCAGGATTATTCCGGCGGCGTGGCGCTGATTGTCGGCAGCGAGGAATCCGGCATCTCAAAGCTGCTGCGGGAACACTGCGATTTTTTTGTCCGGATCCCGATGAAAGGAAAAATCTCCTGCCTGAACGCCTCCGTTGCAGCGGCGGTCATCATGCAGGAAATCGCAAAAAATCGTTGATAAGCAGAGGTGATAAATTTGGATCCGAAGGATCAAAAATCCGCTTTGGATGAAATCATGGAAAAAATCAACGCGATTCAGCAGGAGGCGCAGGTGGTGGAATCCTCCAGGCGCATCCTGGAAGAGCGGGAAAAAACCGGCGGGCAGGAAAAAGCCGGCGATGCGGAAGGGAATTCCGTAATCGATCAAAATCTCTTTGAACAGGTAAAGAAAGAGCGGAAAAACGCGGAAATTCTGAAGGAAAAATCCGTCATTCAGCGCCTGATCGACGGAGATGAAGATGATAACGAGGGGGAAGAGCCGATTTTTCCTTCCTCCTCCGAGCCGGAAGAAGAGAAAGCGGATATTGAGGATTTTGAATCGGAAGAGGAACGGGACGAGATCTACCGCGATCTGAAAAACATCGTTGGAAAAATGGCGGTGAAAACATTTGTTCTCTTTTTGCTGAGCATAGCGTCCCTCTATCTTTTCATTGCCGGCTTTTATCCGGTTCTTTTTGCCCATCAGACCGACAGCATATGGTTTAAAGGCGCCTTTTTGGCGATCGATTTGCTTTGCACCGCCGTTTCCTTCGGTATTTTTGCGCAGGGTCTTGCGCGCCTTCTGCACGCCCGCGCCGATACGGATACCCTTCTGGCGCTTCTGGCGGCGGCTTTGATCGTTGTGCGGATCGGCGGTATGGTGCGACCGGAGCTTTTTCCGAGCACCCTGAATCTGGAGCCGATGCTGGCCATCGGGCTTCTCTTTAATGTTTCCGCCAAGAAAAAAATTGCCAATAATATCAAGCGGAATTTCAAGCTGATTTCGATGAACGGCGATAAGATGTCGGTGGTCGTTCCGCCCTCCTGTGAAACCAACAACGCCCTGATCCTGGAAACGGGGGAGGGCGGCGACGTGATGTATGCCCATCGCACCGGGCTGATCGCGAAATACATTGAGCATAGTTACTCGGATTTTGACTGGGATTATCCGATCCAGCGCTTTCTGTTTGTTCTGGCGGCGGCGGTTGCCGTGCTTACCGTTGTCATCTCGCAGCTTTCCGGCTGGGAGAATGCATTCTTATTTCCGGCGGCGGCTCTGGCAATTTCCGTCCCCTTTTTCTCCCGCCATTATTATGCGGCTTCCATCGCGCAAAACGGCAGGAAAATCCGTAAAAACGGCGGTGTTCTAACCTCCGCCCGCTCGGCGAAGGAGCTGGAGGACGCCGATCTGATGATCATTTCCGAGGAAGAGTTTCTGGGCGATAACGCCGTTTTGCTTCAGGGCGTTAAGGCGATGGGTGAGATGCAGATCGACGATCTGATTACCAACATCGCAGCGTTGTTTGATAATGTCGGCACACCGCTGAAGGCGCTTTTTATGAAAATGATCGACCGGGAGAGCGTGACGCTGCCACGGGTCGACGACGTTTATTACCACGAGGGCATGGGGTATTCCTGCCTGATTCACAGCAAAATGTTCCTGGTCGGAAACAGGAAGCTGATGGAGCAGTTTCATATTTCCTTTCCGCAATCCATGATGGAGCTGAATCTGAAGGATTCCCGGTTTCCGGTGTATGTGGCCTATCAGAAGCAGCCGGTGGGCGTTTTCATCGTCAGCTTTGAGCGAAACGCGCAAACAGAGCTGGCGGTCCGGCTGACGGAGAAGGAACAGGTCAGCATCGGTATTGTTACCGCTGATTTCCTGTTTGACCGCGCGCTGCTGGACAAGCTTTATCCCACCTCTTATCCCGGCCTGTTTCACCTGATTTCCGTCAAGACCGGCGCGGAATGCCGTCCTTTTTTGAAGCGGCGCGATAAATCGCCGGATCTGATCGCTTCCATCTCCGGGCTTCGCGGACTGATCGCCTGCCTGTATGGAGCGAGCAAGCTGCTGGACGCTTTAAAGATCAACGGGATCATTCGCGTATTGTATTCCGTTTTATCGCTGGCTCTGATCTTTTTTATTGCCCTCACCGGCTATTCGGCCAATGCGGCGCTTCAGATTTTGGCATTTCAAACGATATGGTTGCTTCCGATTTGTGCAATTTGTACTTTTTGCAAATAATTTTATAAACACTTGCATTTTGTTTGTTCATATTGTATAATGTGCTTATGAATTTTTAAAGCGGTTACCGAAAAGCCGCGAAAGGAGATCTATCATGAGCAAATCGGCAAAAGATATTCGCAACGTCTGTTTGATCGGTCATAAGGGCAACGGCAAAACAACTCTGGCTGAGTCGATGCTTAATTTTGCAAAAGCAACGGATCGGCTTGGAAAGATCGAACAGGGAAATACCGTTCTGGATTTTGACGCAGAAGAAATCAAACGCAAGATCTCGATTTCGCTTTCGATGGCTTCTTTTGAATATAAAAATACTAAAATCAATCTGATCGACGTTCCTGGGAATTATGATTATGAAGGCGATCAGATTTCCGGCCTGGAGGTTTCGGATATTGCGTTGATCGTTTTGTCTGCCAAGACGACGGTATCGGTCGGAACAGAGAAGGCATGGCAGAAAGCGGAGGCGCGGAGGCTGCCGCGGGCTCTGTTTGTTTCCGGGCTGGACGATGAAAACTCCGATTTCTACAGCATTGTTGAGCAGCTGCACGCAAAATTCGGCAGCAATCAGATCCTGCCGATCACGCTGCCGATTATAGAAAATGGGAAGCTGGTCGGCACCGTCAACGTCATTACGAACGAAGGATACCGGTTTGGCGAAGGGGTTGTTCCTGTTCCGGCGAATATGCAGGATAAGGTTCATACCTATTTCGATTCCGCTTTGGAAGCCATTGCGGAAACCGACGACGTTCTGATGGATAAATTCTTCAACGGCGATGAATTTACCAAGGATGAGCTTTCCGTTGGCTTGAAAAACGCCGTGGCGCTGCGCCTGATTTATCCGGTTTTCTGCGGCGTTCCCACCGAAATGCGCGGGATCTATCAGCTTTTGGAGTCGGTGGTGGACTATTTCCCCAATCCTCTTTGCAGAGGAAGCGTTTCCGTGACGAAAAACGGGGAAGAGGCCGAGCTGCCCTGCGATCCGAACGGCCCGGTCGTTCTGCGTATTTTTAAAACGGTGGCAGACCCGTTTGTTGGCAAAATGTCGTTCTTTAAAATTTATTCCGGAACGGTGCGCAAGGACACCGTTTATATGAATACAACCCGCGGCGAAACGGAAAAGATCGCCCATGTCTATATGCCCTTCGGCAAAAAGCAGAATGAGGTTTCGGAGCTTCAGGCGGGGGATATCGGCGTCTTTACAAAGCTTGCCGTTTCCCAAACCTCTGACGCACTTTGCGATAAGGATTGTTCCGTTGTTTTCCCGCCCATTGATTTTCCCAAGGCCAACTACAGCAAGGCGGTTGTATCCAAGGCAAAGGGCGATGAAGAAAAAATCGCCCAGGGCATCAACCGCATGATCGAAGAGGATCCCACGCTGGAGTTCCGCATCGATCCGGAAACGAAGCAGATGGTTCTTTCCGGGTTCGGGGATCTGCAGCTGGATGTGGTCATCTCCAAGCTGGCTTCCAAATTCGGCGTCAATGCGGAGCTTAGCGAAGTCAAGGTTCCCTATCGCGAGGCGATCCGGAAAAAGGTCAAGGTGGAAGGAAAACACAAAAAACAATCCGGCGGCCATGGTCAGTACGGCCATGTCTGGATCGAGTTTGAGCCGCTCAGTGAAGGAGAGTTTGAATTCGCTGAATCTGTTTTCGGCGGAGCCGTTCCCAAAAACTTTTTCCCGGCAGTGGAAAAGGGACTGCGGGAATCCATAACAAAAGGCGTTCTAGCAGGTTATCCGGTCACAGGCCTGAAGGCCACGCTGCTGGATGGCTCCTACCATCCTGTCGATTCCTCCGAAATGGCGTTCAAGACTGCGGCTTCCATTGCCTTCAAGGAAGGCATGAAGGCGGCAAATCCCGTTCTGCTGGAACCGGTCGGCACCCTGACGGTCAATGTTTCAGACGCTCTGATGGGCGATATCATCGGCGATATCAATAAACGCCGCGGTCAGATCCTTTCCATGGACGCTTCCGAAACAAGAGGTTATAAGGTCGTAACGGCCATTGTTCCAATGAGCGAGATGAATTCCTATGCCATGGATCTGCGCAGCATGACCCACGCCCGCGCGTCCTTCCATTTTGAATTTCTGGAATATCGCGAGGCGCCCGGCAACATTACCCAGAAGGTGATCGCGGAGAAATCTGAATAAAGCATCCAAACAGACCATATAAATTATTGTAAATTTATATGGAAGAGGGATGATCGATGTTTATATGGTCTGTTAAGCTGAACCGCAATCTGCTTTGGGGCGTTTGCGCGGTGGTGTGTCTTTCCATCGGGGCGGTTGCTGTCTTTACGCCGAAAAATTCCGAAGATGTGCTGAAAAACGCGGTGGACACCTCGGCAAAAACAACGGAAGAGCAGGTAGCGCTGTTGCAGTCCTTTGGCTATGAGGCGGATCCGGAGCCAATGCTGATCGAGGAGATCATCATTCCTTCCGAATTTGATGAGAATTATGAAACCTATAATAATTATCAGAAACTGAGCGGTTTTGACCTCAGCAAATATAAAGGCAGAAGAGTAAAGAAATATACTTATCAGGTAAATAATTACCCGGATCAGCCGGAGGGCATTGTGGCCAATCTGCTGGTGTATAACGGAAAAGCAGTTGGCGGAGATATATCCTCTACCGCTCTCGACGGCTTTACCCATGGATTGATAAAGGAATAGGCGGCTGCGCCTTCAACGGCGCAGCCAAACAACAAATGAGATTAGATAAATTTTTGAGCGATGCATTAAATATTCCGCGCGCCGCCGCCAAAAAGGCCGTTTCTTCCGGCCGGGTGACGGTGAACGGAACAATCATAAAAGACAGCGGTCATCACGTTGAAGAAGCGGCGGTGGCCTTGGACGGACAACCGGTTCGCTACCAGCGCTACTGCTATATCATGCTCCATAAGCCGGCCGGCTGCGTCTGCGCGAACAGCGACAGATGCGATAAGACTGTATTTGATCTTTTGCCTCCGGAATACCGGAAAAAAGACCTTTTTGTCTGCGGGCGACTGGACAAGGATACCACCGGTCTGGTGCTGCTGACCAACAACGGCCCGCTGGCTCATCGTCTGCTTGCGCCGAAAAGCAATCTCTTCAAGGAATATCTTGTCACGCTGCGGGATCCTGTTACAGAGGAAGTTGTTCTGGAGCTGCAAAGAGGCGTGGCGCTCAAGGATCTGCGATGCAGGCCTGCATATTTTGAACCCCTTTCTGCAAATCGCGGGATCCTGCGGATTTCGGAAGGAAAGTACCATCAGATCAAGCGGATGTTCGCCGCGCTGGGCAATCAGGTCACGGCTCTTCATCGCCAATCGATCCACGGGCTGTCGCTGGATCCCGCTCTGCCGGAAGGTGCTTGCAGATATTTAACAAATGACGAGATTATTTCCCTCGAAAAAAAGGAATAATATATGATATACCATTGGCATTTCTGCCAAAAAACACGTTCTTCTTAATCTTCTGGCAAAATGTTTGTGCAGGATCAACAAATTAAGGACGGTAATTTTGTTTAAAAAAAGTATATCAATTTAAACTTTGTTGTGGTATAGTTATCGTATGAAAATAAATGCTTCATCAGGAGGTTTAACGGCATGGCAAGTTTGTCATTGAAAGGCATTTACAAAAGATATCCTGGCGGCGTAGTCGCGGTTTCCGATTTTAATCTGGAGATTGAGGATAAAGAGTTTCTGGTACTCGTTGGCCCTTCCGGCTGCGGTAAATCAACAACCCTCAGAATGATCGCCGGTCTGGAAGAAATTACGGAAGGCGAGCTGTTTATCGGCGATAAGCTGGTAAACGACGTTGCACCGAAGGACAGAGACATCGCTATGGTGTTCCAGAACTATGCTCTGTATCCGCACATGACCTGTTTTGATAACATGGCCTTTGGTCTGAAACTGAGAAAAACGCCGAAGGAAGAAATCAAAAGAAGGGTAGAGGAAGCGGCAAAAATCCTGGATATCAGCCATCTGCTTGATCGTAAGCCCAAGGCGCTTTCCGGTGGTCAGCGTCAGCGTGTTGCGCTGGGACGCGCTATCGTTCGTGAGCCGAAAGTGTTCCTTCTTGATGAGCCTCTTTCCAACCTGGACGCCAAGCTGCGTGCTCAGATGAGAACGGAGCTTTCCAAAATCCACCATAATCTGAAAACCACCTTTATTTACGTTACCCACGACCAGACCGAAGCTATGACCATGGCGACCAGAATCGTGGTTATGAAGGACGGTCTGATCCAGCAGGTCGATACGCCGCAGAATCTGTATCTCTATCCCTGCAATATGTTTGTTGCTGGATTTATCGGTTCTCCCCAGATGAACTTTGTCAAGGTGCAGCTTGTGGAGAAGAAAGACGGTTATTATATCGAATTTGCCGGCAATTCCCTGAAGCTTCCTGAATCCAAAATCAACGATGACGTTAAGGAAAAAGTTGGTCAGACCGTTGTGATGGGCATTCGTCCCGAGCATGTTCACGATGAGGAAGAATATCTTGCCAAACTTTCTGATTATTGCATTACCTGTAATGTTGAGGTAGCCGAGCTGATGGGTTCTGAAACCTATCTCTATCTTGACATTGACGGCAATAAATTCACCGCCCGTGTTTCGCCGAAATCCACCGCCTCTGCCGATGACGTTATCAAGGCCGCTTTGGATCTTGAATATTGCCATCTTTTCGATCCCGAAACCGAGCGTACTCTGGTTAACTGAAAAGAACCAAACGGGCGCCCTGCTGATGCAGGGCGCTTTTCATTATCTATTTTGACGAAGAAAACCAACAGCCGCCAGGCAACTTTTTTGAAGCATTTACCAATGAAAAGGGGACTGGATGTCTGATTTTTTGATGCCTTGTGCAATGTTAACAAAAAATTTTTAAATAAACTGTTGAAAAAGATAGGCGTTTGTAGTAAAATTATTTATAGCATTGTAGTCAAAATAGATATAGGAGGATAAGTGTAAATGTCTAATCGTTTTTTTCAGAGTGTTGTCTATCAGTTGAAGGACAGCATTGACCGCACGGTAGGCGTCATTGATGAAAACGGAACCGTCATTTCCTGTAGCGATCTGATAAAAATCGGCGAGGTGCATGAAAATGTGATTTCATCGATTTCGGCAACGATGGAAAGCGTTGTTGAGGACGGCTATACCTATAAACCGCTGAATTCCCGTTCCGGGCTGGAATGCGTGGCCTTTGTTGAGGGAACCGACGATCTTGCGGCCAAGTATATCAATTTGATTGCCATTACCCTGACCAACATCAAGCAATACTATGATGAAAAATTCGATAAGAACAACTTTGTTAAAAATGTCATTCTTGATAATATCCTGCCCGGGGACATTTTCATCAAAGCCAAGGAGCTCCGTTTTGAGGTGGAAGCCTTCCGGGTGGCGATCCTGATTCGTCTTTCGGATAAGAGCGACGTATCTGCCTATGATATTTTGCAGGGCCTTTTCCCCGACCGCCAGAAGGATTTTATCATCAATATCAACGAAACCGATTTGGTTCTCGTTAAGGAAGTAAAGAGCTTCAACGATAATAAGGATCTGGAAAAACTGGCGAAAAGCATTATTGACATCGTCAGCAGCGAGCTTTATATCAAAGCCTATGTTGGGATCGGAACGATCGTGGATAATATCCGCGATTTGCCCCGGTCTTTCAACGAGGCGCAGATCGCTCTGGAGGTTGGAAAGGTCTTTGATACGGAAAAATTTATCATGACCTATGATAATCTGGGGATCGGGCGCCTGATCTATCAGCTCCCGACCACCCTCTGCGAGAAATTCCTTTCCGAAGTCTTTAAAAAAGGCTCTATCGAATCGCTGGATTATGAAACCCTTTTTACCATCCAGAAGTTTTTTGAAAACAATTTGAATGTTTCCGAGACCTCCAGAAAGCTGTTTGTTCACCGCAATACGCTGGTGTACCGTCTGGAAAAAATCCGCAAGCTGACCGGTCTGGATCTCAGGCGTTTTGATCATGCGATCGTCTTTAAGATTGCGCTGATGGTCAAAAAGTATCTTACCGCGAATCCCACCAAGTTTTAATTAGGAGATATCATGATCTTATTTGACGACGTTTATAAAAGCTATCACAACGGAACCAATGCGCTCAACGGTGTCACCTTTAAAATAGAGGATGGTGAATTTGTATTTATCATCGGCCCAAGCGGCGCCGGAAAGAGCACTATCATCAAGCTGCTGATGCACGAAGAGGTGCCAACGGGCGGAACCGTGCAGGTGGGGGAGTTTGATATCAAAAAAATGCGCTCCTCGAAGGTGCCGATGCTCCGCCGGAGCATGGGCGTTGTCTTTCAGGATTTTCGCCTCATCGATACCATGACAGTTTTCGATAACGTAGCCTTTGCCATGCGCGCCGTCGGTTGTTCGCCGCGCACCATCCGCAGGCGCGTTCCCTATGTTCTGGGGATCGTCGGGCTGGGGCATAAGGCGAAAAACTATCCGCCGGAGCTTTCCGGCGGCGAACAGCAGCGCGTTGCCATGGCCCGGGCGCTGGTGAATAACCCGCACCTGATCATTGCGGATGAGCCTACCGGCAACGTGGATCCGGAAATGGCGCGCGAGATGATGGAGCTTTTGAATCAGATCAACCAGAACGGGACGACGGTGATCGTCGTTACCCACGACAATACGCTGGTCAACGAATTCAACAAACGGGTTGTTCATATCGAAAAAGGGCGGGTCGTTAGCGATCAGGTCGGCGGCTACTATGCAAAGGAAGAATGAGGTGGACGACCATGTATTTTTTGAAATCTGCATTTAAAAGTATCCGTAAAAATTATCTGATGACCTTTGCCTCGGTTTTTGTTTTAATGGCCTGTATGCTGATCATAGGTTCCGCCTATCTCTGCTCAGCCAATATCGGCGCTTTTATGGAAAAACTGGGCGAGAACAACGAAATTGTCGCCTATGTGGACGACGCGGTGGAGGAGAGCCACCTCGCCTCCCTGCAGGAAGAAATCGAAGGAATTCAGTATGTTGAGAGCGTGGAGTATGTAACCAAAGATGAAGCGCTGGCGGAATATCAGTCGCAGTTCTCGGAAGACGCCAGCTACCTTTCCTGGTTTTACGGGGATGAAAACCCGCTGCGCAACGAATTTCGGATCCAGGTGAATGAGGATCATCTGGATGAATTTGAAGCGGTTTCGGCGCAGATTGCCGCCATGGAAGAGATCGCCAATGTTTCGGATTCTCAGGAGGTGGTCAATTTACTGCTCTCCCTGAGAAACGTCATGAATATTCTGGGCTTCTGGATCATGATCATTCTGGCTGTCGTTTCCTGGTTCATCGTTTCAAATACCATCAAGCTGGCGATGTTCAACCGGCGCCATGAAATCAACATCATGAAATATGTGGGGGCGACCAACGCCTTTATTCGGACACCCTTTATTCTGGAAGGCGTTTTGATCGGTCTTTCGGCAGCGATTCTGTCCTTTGCGGTTCAATGGATTGTTTACGTTTATCTCCTCCAGCCGCTGGTTTCGGAATTGAGCTTTGTCACAACGCTGTCGTTCTCGGAGCTTTCTCCGATGATCATACTGTATTTTGGTTCTATCGGCCTGCTGGTCGGATTGGTCGGCAGCGCATTTTCCATCAATAAGTATTTGAAGGTTTGAGGTGAGCGTATGAAAAAATGGCGTGCGTTTATCGCTTTGGGGCTGGTAATCCTTCTGATTCTTGGGATGCTGGCAACCGTTCTGGTCGGTTTTACGGCTTATGGCGATTCCAGCGTTTCGGATATGCAGAACGAGCTGGACGAGATTTTGGAGCAGAAGGAGAAGCTGGAGCAGGAGCTTGAAGCCATCGCCGGGCAGAAAGACGAGGTTTTGGAAGAAAAATCCATCATCGATCAGCAGATCAATGAGCTGAACCGCGAAGCGGAGCTGCTGGATGAGATTGTGGATCAGCTTTCCGTCGAGCTGGAAGAAAGCCAGGAAAAACTTGACGAAGCCCAGGCGTCGCTGGATGAAAATACCGAGCTTGCCAAACAGCGGATCCGCGCAATGTATGAGCTGGGGGAAACCTCCTATCTGAATATTATTCTCAGCTCAAAATCCCTGCATGATTTTGTCACCCGCGTAGAACTGGTGCGCCAGATGGCGAGCTACGATAAAGAGGTGATCGACAACCTGACCGAAACAAGGCAGACCATAGCGGAAGAAACCGCAGCGATCGAGGAAAAGAAAAACGAGCAGGCGGAAGCGCTGGAATCTCTGGAAGCCAACGTGGCATCTCTGGAAAAAAAGCAGGCGCGCAGCGATGCTCTGATCGATTCTTTCAACGAGCAGTCGGAAGAAAACCTGAAGGCGATCGAAGAGGCGGAAGCAGCGGAAGCTCAGCTTCAGGAAGAGATCCGGGCCGCCCTTGCCAGCAGCTCCGACGATACCTTTGTCGGCGGTGAATATCTCTGGCCGGTTTCCGGGTACTATACCATCACCGATACCTTCGGGATGCGCACCCATCCGATCACCGGTGTTTATAAACTGCATACCGGCGTGGATATTGCAGGAAGCGGCATCAACGGCAAGCCTATCCTTGCCGCAAACAGCGGAACGGTTCTGAAAGCCGGCGTGAACAGAGCTTACGGAAATTATGTTGTTATCGATCACGGCGGCGGGTGCAGCACCCTCTATGGGCACGCAAGCAGACTCAATGTTTCGGTCGGGCAGACCGTTTCCCGGGGCGACGTGATCGCTTATGTGGGTTCCTCGGGCTATTCCACCGGCCCCCACCTTCATTTTGAGATCATCGAAAACGGGGAGTATCAGAACCCGCTCTCATATTTTGATTATAATTTCTACTTTGCGTAATATCTGGCAGGTGATAGCATGAGGAAAAAAATTGAATTAGGAACCGTTATCTTTTTCTTGATCGCCGCTGTGCTGGTTTCCTGCATCGCCACCTATATGTATATGGCGCATATGGTGGTTCGTACAACGGGGAAAAGCGAGATGTTTGAAAAGCTTACCCGCGTATATCAGGTCATCAATAACCGCTATGTGGGCGAATTCGACGAAGATGAGGCCATGGATTCACTTCTGAGCGGATATATTGAAGGGATCGATCCTTACGGTGTATATCTGGATAAAACCAGTTACCTGGAATTTAAGCAGGCGGCCGACGGAAAGCTTTCCGGGATCGGCGCGAGCGTAAAGTATGTCGCTTCCACCGGATATCTGAAGATCACCCGGGTGCGGTCCGGATCGCCCTGCGATGACGCCGGCGTTCAGGCCGGGGACGTCATTTCCAGGATCGACGATAAAAATGTTGCGGAAATGAGCTATACCGACGCCACCAACCAGCTCCAGGCCGAGGTCGGCACCGATATCAAGCTGACGCTGATCCGGGATTCCCAAACCATCACGCTGACAGTAACGGTCAAGGAATATACCGAAGAAACCGTTGATTTTGAGCTGCTGGAATCGGAGATCGGATATGTTGCCATCAGCGATTTCGACAGCAATACGGCGGAAAACTTCAAAGAAGCAATTGCGAGCCTGCGGGACGAGGGCGCCACAAAGTTTATCTTCGATATGCGACATAATACCGGTGGTTCCCTTACCGCTGTTACGGAAATTCTGGATTATATTCTCCCCGCCGGCACTCTTTGCACCATTCGGGACAAAGCGGGCGAGGAAAGCGTTTATACTTCCGATGACAGCTGCATGACGGAGGAGATCGTTGTTCTGATCGACGGCAGCACCTATAGCGGCGGAGAGCTTTTTGCAGCGGCGATTCGTGATTTTGAATACGGCGAGCTGATCGGAACCACCACCTATGGAAAAGGCATGGCGCAGGAGATCATTCCCCTTGGCGACGATACCGCGCTGTATCTTTCCACCAATCTTTACTATCCTCCGAATGGAGAAAACTACGATGGAATCGGCGTTTCTCCCGATACAGAGGTTACTCTGACTACCGATCAGGAGGATCGTTTCTATGAATTGACCTATGAAGACGATCCCCAGCTGCAAGCCGCAGCGAAAGCTTTGCAGGAATAACCGTTTTAAAGCAAGCATGAAAAATGCTCCGGACTCAATCCGGAGCATTTTTTATTGGCTTAATTCCCGAAGGTGCTGCGCTGCATTTTTCAGCCGAACCTGTTCGGCTTCGTTGAGGGCAAAGTCCAGAATCTCTTCAACGCCGTTGCGGCCGAGAACGGCAGGAAGGCTCATATAAATGTCATGGAGTCCATAATGCCCGTCTACCAGAACGGAGATCGGCAGAATGGAGTTCTGATCCTTGACGATACATTCCACGATCCTGCCGACGGCTTTTGCGATTCCATAATAAGTTGCGCCCTTATTTTCAATGATGCGATAGGCGCTTTTGACGACCTGTTCATGAATATCCTGCTTGAGCGCTTCAAGGTTGCAGTTCTTTTTCAGGGCGCAGAAATCATCCAGATCGATTCCGGAGATATTGGCGCTGCTCCATACGGCAAATTCCTCATCGCCGTGTTCCCCGATGATAAAGGCGTGGATATTCCGGGAATCCACCGCCAGATATTCACCGAGCAGGTATTTCAGACGCGCGGTATCCAGAACCGTTCCGGAGCCGATGACCCGGCCGGGCGGAAATCCGGAGGCTTTATAGGCCACCTGCGCCAACACGTCCACCGGATTGGAAACAACGATCAGAATACAGGAACGGTTGTAGGGCAGGATCTGATTGACCACGTCGATGATGATCCGTTTATTGCGCCCCAGAAGCTGCGGTCTTGTTTCGCCGGGTTTTTGATTAGCCCCGGCTGCAATGATGATGATTCCGCATCCGGCCAGATCCTTATAATCGCCGTGGTAGATCCGCATGGGGCTGGAGAAGGGAAGAGCATGGCTCAAATCCATGGCCTCTCCTTCGGCGCGTTTTTGATTGATGTCCAACAGTACCATTTCGGAAAAAAGCTCTCCGGACGCCAGATCAAAGGCAATGCTGGAACCGACAAATCCGCAGCCGATGATGCCGATTTTTTTGATATCCATATCAGATAAAGGCGGAATAACCGGGGAAATAGCTGTGGACCCCCAGAACCGATTCGATCCCCAGCAGACGGTTATATTTGCATACGCGCTCGCTTCTGGCAGGAGCGCCTGTTTTTATTTGTCCGGCATTGACGGCAACGGCCAGATCGGCGATAAAGGGATCGCCGGTTTCTCCGCTGCGGTGCGAAATGATGGTTTTATAACCGTTGTTTTTTGCCAGACGGATGGTTTCCAGCGTTTCGCTCAACGTCCCGATCTGATTCAATTTGATCAGGATGGCGTTTCCGCTTCGCATGGAGATCCCTTCATCCAGTCTTTTGGTATTGGTGACGAAAAGATCGTCTCCAACGATCTGGATCCCCGTTTCGGTGCGGATTTCGGCAAATCCGGCAAAATCATCTTCCCCCAGCGGATCTTCCAGAGAAATAATGGGATATTTGCGGATCAGACCGTCGAAATAGTCCATAAGCTCTTCGCTGGTGAAGCAGGAGCCGGTTTTGGGCTGGCGATAGGTTCCTTCCGGCGTTTTCCATTCGCTTGCCGCTGCGTCCAGCGCGATTGCGATATCCCGTTCCGGCTTCAATCCGGCGCGTTCAACGGCGCGCAGGATCAGTTGCAGCGCCTGTTCGTCGTTTTCCAGATTGGGCGCGAAGCCGCCTTCGTCGCCTACCGCCGTCCCCAGACCGGCCTCTTTGAGAATATGCCCCAGGCTGTGGTAAACCCGGGTGCTCATTTCCATGGCTTTGGTAAAGGTGGGCGCGCCGATGGGAACAATCATAAATTCCTGGATTTCAACATTATTGTTGGCGTGTGCGCCGCCGTTCAAAACATTCAGCATCGGAACAGGCAGGGTCGTTGCGGCAATTCCACCGAGGTAGCGGTAAAGCGGCATCCCACAGGCCATCGCCGCAGTACGCGCGGCCGCCAGCGAAACGGCCAGAATGGCATTTGCGCCCAGATTTGATTTATTTTCCGTTCCATCGACCTCCAGCATTTTCCGATCGATGGCGATTTGATCAAAGATATCCTGGCCGCTCAGCGCTTCATTGATATCGCGGGTGATATGTGCGACTGCGTTGAATACGCTTTTTCCTTCGTAGATATCTGCTTCGTCCCGCAGCTCCAGCGCCTCATAACGGCCGGTAGAAGCTCCGCTCGGTACCGCTGCCGACGCCGTTACGCCGTTTTCCAGCAGAATCTGTGCTTCTACCGTCGGATTGCCGCGGGAATCCAGTATCTGCCGTGCATAAATCTGGCTGATGTTGGTGTTTTTCATAGATGAAACCTCCCTTTTTTAGGTAGTATATCCATAACATCCGTTTTTTTCCCGGGAATATAATTTTTTTGCAGTTTTTTTGAGGCGGTTCTATTTAGGGAACGACGTCCATAAACTTTAACCAAAGGGAGGGACAACTACTGATGAACAGCAGGGAAGGTCAAAAGGGAGTGCGTCAGCTTTTTCCATACATAAAAGAGGAATGGCGCGGGCTGATCCTGAAGAAACCCGGAGAACTCCTAAAAAACGCCACAGAACTTCGTTTTCGCGCCGGTCAGGGCTGTACGCTGACCTGCGGTGAGAAAAACTATATTGTCGAGGGGATCCAGGCGACCTCCGCTGATTTGGAGGAATTGATGGAGGCGATCTGCCGCGGCGCAGCTTATCAATTTGAAAACCAGATCGAAAACGGGTATATCCCGCTGCCCGGCGGACACCGCGCCGGTATTTGCGGAACTTTTGTCCGAGACGAACAGGGGCTGGTGCGGGTTCGGAACGTGTCCTCCGTCAATCTGCGCGTCTGCCGCGACATTCGCGGCATTGCGGAAGCGCTGTTTCCCAAGCTTTTGTGCGACGACCGGTTTTGTTCGACCCTGATCGTATCGGAGCCTTGCGGCGGCAAAACAACGCTTCTGACCGATCTGGTACGCGTTCTTTCGGAAAAAGGATACCGTTCGGCGGTTGTAGACGAACGGGGAGAGATCGCGGCGGTTTACAGCGGCGTCCCGCAGAAGGATCTGGGCGCCCTTGCCGACGTTCTGGACGGGTATCCAAAGCCCTATGGGATGATGATCGCCCTGCGCACCCTTTCGCCGCAGGTTCTGGTCTGCGATGAAATCGGCACAGAGGAGGAAACCGAGCGGATGCTGGAGGCCATGAACGCCGGCGTACCGGTTCTGGTAACGGCCCACGCCCGGGACGAGGAAGAGCTGTTCAACAGACCCCAGATCAGGCGTTTGACTGACGCCGGCGCCATCTCCAAGGTGGTAATGCTCAAGGGCGCCAAATCTCCGGGAAAAATCAGGAAGGTCATGACGGTGAACCATTATGATGATGAAGATTTTTGGAGCAGTTCTGATTGTTAGCGGCGGATATTTGATTGGGAGGATCCGCGTTGCCCAGGAAGCCGGAAGGCTGAAGGCGCTCAGGGCGGTCGAAACGCTTTTTAAAGAATACGACAGCGATTTGCGCCGCTACCGGCGCTCTCTTTCGGAGTCCTTGAAGGGCAAGGGCGGGATTGCCGAGGCGATCCTGGAGGGCGCTCCGATCAAGGATCTGCGGAAGGAGGAGCAGCTTCGCCTCAATTCCGCAGTAAACCAGCTGCAAAACAACGCCTCCTTTCAGGAATCTCTGGAAATAAGCGGTGAATTTCTCCACTGGCTGGAAAGCGCCGCATCAAAATTAGAGGAGGATCATGCATCACAGAAGAAGGCACTCCCGTTGCTGACTGCGGCAATCGGGCTGCTGATAGCGGTGCTGCTGTATTGACATGGAAGTAGAATTGATTTTTAAAATAGCGGCAGTCGGGATCCTGGTCGCCGCAGTCAATATGATCCTTTCAAAGCTCGGCCGCGAAGAATACGCAACGCTGACAACGCTGGCGGGCGTTATTATCGTGCTGCTTGTATTGCTGAGCGAAATCAGCGCACTTTTTTCAACGATACACAGCGTATTTGAGCTGCAATGAGCATCTATCAGTTACTGGCCGCCGTAATCGCCTGCCTGATCGCCTTCCTTCTGCTGAAAAATTTCAATGAGAAATTCGCTGTTTTTGCCACCATTGCCGGCGCGGCACTGATCCTTTTCTACGTTTGCACAAAGCTTTCTTCTGTTCTGGATTTTATCCAGCATCTTTCGGACAGCGCGGGGATCAACAATACGTATTTTCGTGTCGTTTTAAAAGGCCTTGCCGTTTGTTATCTGGGGGAATTTACCGTAAGCGCGTGCCGGGATTGCGGGCAAAGCGGCTGGGCCGATAAGGTGGAGCTGGCCTGCCGATGCACCCTTCTGGTGCTGGCCATTCCGTTGTTTGAAGATTTTTTGGACGTCATTGTGGGGCTGCTGGAATGAAAAAAATATTATGCGCTGCTGTTTTTTGCATATTTTTACTCATTTTTACACCGACTGTATGGGGAGAAGGTACATATTCCGATGATTTCCGCCATTCTGTCGATCCTGAGGATTCGCTTCTTTCGGACGATACCGATTTGAACAATCCGGAATCTGTGATGGAGGATTTGCAGTTTGAAAATATTTTCAACTACCTCTTGGAGCAGTTTTCAAATGCTTTTGGCACGGCATTGGAGATGCTGAGCAAAAGCCTTGCTCTGGTTTTGCTTTCGGTTTTTGTCGGCCGATGCGGCAGTAATATCCAAAGCCAGCAGCTACAGATGCTTTTCACCTTCATGGTTTCTCTTTCGGTGGCGCTCATGTGCCAGAGCAGCCTGCATAGCTGCGCATCCGCCCTGCAAAAGGCGATCGAGGATATGAATGTATTCACCGCAGCCTGCATCCCCTCCTTTACGGTCGTGATGATCGCGGCGGGAGAGGGCGGCAGCGCCGCTGTATTTTCTGCGGCGATGGTTCTTTTGGGGGAAGTGGGAGCGCTGATTTCGCAAAATCTTCTGCTTCCGCTGACCGATGTATATCTGGCGGTCGGGATCTGCTCGGCGGTCAGCGACGAATATAATTTCGCGGCCATCGGGAAAAATATCCGCCGTTTTATTGTTTGGGCGATCGGTCTTCTGACTGTTGCCTTTCGCTTTGTTTTGAAGCTGCAGGCCGGCGCCGCCGCAGCCGGAGATCAACTGACAAAAAAATACATTCGTTCGGCGGTGGGCGGGCTGATCCCGATCGTCGGGAACACGCTTTCGGAAGGCGTGGACGGTCTTTTCACCATTGCTACCGGCGTCAAGACGTCCTTTCTGATCGCCGGTATTCTGATCGTACTTTCGGTGATGCTGCCGGTTTTGATCCAGATCGGCGTTCATGGCCTTTCATGGAGTTTCTGCCGCTGGATTGCCGATTTTTTCAACGACGCCACCCTTCGCTCCGTGGCCGACGTGCTGGCAAACAGTTTTTATCTGATGCTGGCGTTGGGCGGCTGCGTGGCTTTGATGGGAGTTTTTTCCTTTTTCGGCGTTATGACGCAGGTGGGATAATATGGACGACATTAAAAGCGCAGGACTGATCCTATGTATTCTGATGCTGCTGATGACCTACCTGAAGCAGGCGGTTCCGCGGGGAAAACTCAACTATTTGATGAAGGCTGTCATATCGGTTTTTATTCTGCTTTCGATCATCAATGGATTCCGCCATTTTGATCTGCAATCCCTGAAAACGCTTTTTGATCAATCCTATACGCATAGCGATGAAGTATGGACCAGGGCGGCCGATCTGGTGGCGGAGGGGTTGCTCCGGGAATTTGAAGGTTATTTGCAACAGGAAGGGCTGAACGCGGAGGTGATGGAGGTTGTTGTTGAGGGAAATCAGGAATCCTTTGAGATTCAATCCGTTATCCTTTCGGGGACGGACGCGCAAACTGCCCGCTCTCTTCTGGCCGGGCGCTATCAGATCGACGAAACGTGTATTGAGGTGAAGAATGAATGATTGGATCAGCAGGATAATTCCGGAAGTAAAAAAATACTGGATTGTTCCGGTTCTGATTTTACTGGGAGCGGTTATGATGAGCCGTCAGAACCTATCCTCCGATGCGGTTCCGGTATCCGCTACGGAAACAGACAGTCAGTATATTGCCGAAACGGAAAACCGCGTTGCGGAGATGCTGAAAGGCGTCGACGGAGTGGGGGAGTGCCGGGTGACGATCACGCTGGCGTCCTCCGGCAAAAAGGAATACGTCCGTCAGGATGGGGAAGTTTTGGTGATTACCGATAAAGAGGGGAACGAGTCGGCCGTTGTTTCCAGGGAGAGTGCGCCTGAAATTGCCGGCGTGACCGTTGCGTGTAAAAATGCGGGAAGTGCTTCGGTTCGGAATGATATCATTGAATCGGTCAGCACGGTGCTGGGAATCGGAAGCAATAAAATTTGTGTTATTTCAATGAGTGGGTGATGAAATGAAAATCAACAAAAGACAAATCGTATTTTTAACGCTGGCGCTGGTGGTTTGCGTAGCGGTGTATTTGAACTGGCGCTTTCTGGATCAGGTCGATCTGACCGGAGACGGGATGGTTTCGGTAGAAACGGGAAATACCGATAACGAGGAATCGGGAGAAGAGGAAAAAACGCTGGGTCAGGCGCAGCTGGTGGAAACAGAGGCAAAGGACGTAACAGCCTATTTCACGGAATGCCGCCTGAATAAGCAGCAGGATCGCGATGAAGCGCTGGAGCTTTTGAAATCGGTGGCAAACAGCGAAGATTCCGGCACAGAAGCGAAGGAAAAAGCCAATAACGATATGATCGAGTTGGCCAAGGCGACGGACATCGAGGGCACCATCGAAAGCCTGATCAAGGCAAAAGGGTTTTCCGATTGCATGGTCTATATCAGCGAAGGCGCAGTCAACGTGGTGGTAGCGACTTCCGGCCTGACTGCCGAGCAGGCGGCCCAGATCAACGAGATCGTTATTTCCGAATCCGGCCGCGAAGCTTCTGCCGTTAAGATCGTAGAGATCAAAACCGGCTAAAAGCAGAAAAAACTTGCAATTGCAGGATCCTTTGTGATATAATACTACCATAGAGTATTTCAAAGGAGAGATGGCCATGGATTTTTCCAACGAATTAGGCACAGTTGAAATTTCTGAAGAAGTTTTGTGCACCATTGCAAGCGTTGCCGCGAACGAGGTCGAGGGCGTCGTGGGGCTGGCGGCGTCTTTGGGTGGAAATCTGAAGGATCTTCTGACCAAAAAATATGCCGGAAAAGGGATTTCCCTCGAAATGGCAGAAGGCGGGCTGAGCATAACGGCCAGCATCATTGTCAAATACAGATGCAATGTTCAGGACGTTGCAGTCAAGGTTCAGGACGCTATTTTAAGCGCGGTTCATGATATGACCAATTATCAGGTCAGCGCTGTCAACGTCAATGTCGTCAATATCCAGATCACAGACGGCGAAAAATAAATTGCACAAAAACCCCGGCCATGAGCCGGGGTTTTAAAAAAGAAGGATCTTCCAGGGAAGATCCTTCTTTTTTTAGTTGCTTTTCCTTTTCTTGATGGAGCACCACAGGCAGGGCGCCAGCAGAGAGGAGGAATAACATCCGGAGATGATACCGATCATCATGGGAAGGGCGAAATTCACAATGGAGGTGAGCCCCTTGATCCAGCCGAAGATCAGAACCAGAGCAATGGCGGCCAGCGACATCAAAGAGGTGTTGACCGTCCGGGTGAGGGACTGGCTGACGCTCTTATCGACCAGCTCCACGGTGGAAATCTTGTTGCCGGAAAGATTCTTGTTTTCACGGATCCGGTCAAAGACGACCAGCGTATCATTGATGGAGTAGCCGAGAATCGTGAGAACCACGGCGATAAATCCGTCGTTGATGGGGATCCCGAACAGAACAAAGGTGAAAAATACAATAAGAATATCGTGAACAAGCGCCACAAGAGCGATCAGCGCGGCGGTGAAGCCGGAAATAACGGAAAAGCGCCAGGTGACGTAGATGATGATGAAAACAGCCGCCAGACCGATGGCGATCAAGCCGTTCCGCAGGAAACGGAGGCCGATAGCAGGCTCCACGTTTGTTGTTGAGCCCTGCTCGATCGCGCTATCGGCATATTTTTCCGAAAGAGCACTATACAGAGCGTCCTGCTCTTCGGTGGTGAGGCTTTCGGTGCCGCCGAGGCTGATGACCAGAGAAAGGCTTTCATCCTCATATCCGGTTGCATTCTGTACGGTGGCGGTGCGGTCCAGCGTGCTGCTGACAAGAGCCTCTACCTCGGTGGCGGAAATCTCGTCGCCGGTATAGCTGTAGGTGATTTTCGCGCCGCCGCTGAAGGTGATGTCCAGATTCAGGCCTCTCAGAAACAACCCTGCAATTCCTGCCAGCATCAAAAGAATGGAGATCACGTAATAAACTTTTCTCTTTCCATAAATATTATATATGGTTCTATTCATGATTACTCAACCTCCTTTTTGGCTTTATATCCGTATAATTTCAAATTGCCAAAAACCTTGTAGCAGGAAAGGGACTGGATCATGATCTTGCTCAACACAATGGAAA
Organism: uncultured Clostridia bacterium; assembly: GCA_944387895.1. GTDB lineage: Bacteria > Bacillota > Clostridia > Oscillospirales > QAKW01 > QAKW01. Next base: position 17,226 of record CALXGQ010000009.1, on the reverse strand, counting down.
TGAAGTTCATGACAATACCGATAATCAGCGTATAGGAGAAGGAAAGGATGGAACCGGTTCCGAAAATTCTCATCAGGATGGCGGTTGCCAGCGTAGTTACATTACAGTCGACAACGGCGCTGAGAGCACGGCTGTAGCCCGCGGAGATCGCGCCTTTGAGCGTTTTCCCGGCGTTGACCTCTTCCTTGATCCGTTCAGATATGATAATGTTGGAATCCACGCCCATACCGATGGAAAGAATAATACCCGCGATACCGGGGAGGGTCAGGGTCAGGTTCAGGGTGTGGAAGATCAGAAGCTGCCCGGCTGTCTGCAGAAGCAGGATGATCGAGGCGACAAGTCCCGGCGCCCGATAATAGGAACACATAAAGATGATGATGATCAGCAGAGCAATCAGCCCGGCAAGCATCATCACGTTCAGGGAATGGGCGCCCATCGTTGCGCTCACCGACGAATAGTTGGTGGATTCCATGGCAAAGGGGAGCGCGCCGGAATTGATTTTTGCCGCAAGGCTTCTGGCTTCCTCAGCGGTAAAGGATCCGCTGATATAGCCGGAACCGCCGGTGATGGCTTCGTTGATGGTAGCAACGCTGATCAGCGTATCGTCCATCATGATACCGATCAAATCGCCGACATGATTGGTCGTCGTTTCACCGAAAACGGTAGTGCCCTCGCTGGTAAACTCCAGGCTGACGCCGTATTCACCGTCTAAATATCCGGCGGTGGCTTCGGAAACCATGGAGCCGTCCATAAAGGTTTCGTCGATCGTATAGTAGCCTGCGGTCACGCCGTCGATGGTCAGATCAATGGCGCCTTCATCGGTGCTTTCCGCCTCTGAAACGATGGAGAAGGAAAGCTGGGCGATTTCGCCCAATTCCTGAATGGCGGCAACGGGATCATAGTCCTCTTCGCCTTTTTGCCAGGGGAATTCCACGTTGATCGCGTGATTTTCCTTCTGGATCGTGACGGTGCGGTCAAGAATGTTGTTGTTGTCCAGCCGCAGCTCAATGATCGCTTTGGCCGCTTCCAGCTGCTCGTCGGTAGGAACAACGTCCTCATCGGCCGGCTGAAAGGTCGCGCTTACGCCGCCCTTGATGTCGATGCCGAACCGCATGTAATCGTCCCGTTCAACGGCGATGCCGTAGCCGGTATAACCAACGATTGCAAGGATTATAACGACGACAACAAAAAACGATGCTTTTTGCCAGGCACTGGCTTTTCTCTGTCTCATTGTAACCTCCTTGGTGACGGAGTACCGTCTGAAAAATAACATTATAATTATATATATATAATTATTAAAAGTCAATCGTTTTTTATGGAGCAGCGGTAAAGAAATTGTAAAATTTCGGAGATGTACAGAGGATTTTGGGCAAAACAAAAAGGCGGGGAAGTCGCCTTTTATAAATCGATTATGGATGCGCCTTTTTTGCGGGGGAGGATTTTTGTTTTTTGTAATAAACGCAGGCCGGCGCAAGGGTACAATTGGCGCAGTCCGGTTTTCTGGCATTGCATACCGCTCTGCCATGATGAACCAGATTATGGCAGAATTTGGTCTGGCGCTCCGGAGGGATGGAGGCTTTCAGCTGCCGTTCCACCATTTCCGGATGATCGCTGGACGCAAGACCCAGACGGTTGGAAAGACGAATGCAGTGGGTATCGGCAATGATGGCCGGCTTGCCGTAAATATCGCCGCAGATGAGATTGGCGGTTTTTCGTCCGATGCCAGAAAGACTGGTCAGATCCTCTATATTATCAGGCACCCTTCCATTGAACCGTTCCAGAATATCGCGGCTCATTTCGATGATGCTTTTCGCCTTGGCGCGAAAAAAACCGCAGGAATGGATCGTGGCACAGAGCTCTTCAAAATCGGCTGCGGCAAAGGCCTCCAAGGACGGGTATTTTTCAAAGAGCGCAGGCGTGACCATGTTGACGCGGGCGTCGGTACACTGCGCCGAAAGACGCGTTGCGATCAGCAGTTCATAGGGCTTGGAATAATGTAGCGCACATTCTGCTTCCGGGTATAACCGGTCTAGCTCATCAAGAATAAATGGAATTTTTTCTTTTTTGTTCATGTCTGCTCCTTGATCTTTTTCCAGTATTCATAGGAGGCGTTTTCCAGCTTGTTGTCGCCGTGCTGATAATACTGTTTGCCGGCAAGATCTTCCGGCATATAGTTTTGCGCCACATAATGGTTTGGAAAGGGATGTGGATAAATATAACCGTCGCCGTGCCCGAGTTTTTCCGCTCCGCTGTAATGACGATCCTGCAGGTTTGCGGGAATGACCTGACCTTTTCCGCCGCTCACATCCGCCATTGCCGCGTCGATGGCTTCGATCACGGAATTGGATTTCGGCGCCGTGGCGAGCAGGATAACCGCTTCGGCCAGCGGAAGCCTTGCTTCCGGCAGCCCCAGCGCCTGGGCGCAGTCCACGCAGGATTTCACGATGGATACCGCCTGGGGATATGCCAGCCCGATGTCCTCCGCCGCTATGACCATCAACCGGCGGCAGGGGGAAATCAGATTGCCGGCGTCCAGAAGGCGCGCCAGATAGACCAGTGCGGCGTCCGGATCTGAGCCACGGATGGATTTCTGAAAGGCGGAAAGAAGATCATAATGGTAATCGCCGTCCCGGTCATAGTGGTTGCCGCTGCGCTGCGCCGCCTCCCGGATCATGGCGTCGGTGATCTCCGGCTGATCTTTTGTCAGCGCCAGGGAGATGATCTCGATGCAGTTGCAGCATTTTCGCACGTCGCCGCCGCAGCTGAAGGCGATTTTCCGCAGATTCTCCTCCGAGCAGACGATGGCAAAACCGCGCTGACTCTCCAGATATTCCAATGCCCGGCGCATAAAGGGGATCATTTCTTCCGGCGATATCGGCTTGAATTCAAAGACGGTACACCGGCTTAAAATGGCGTTATAGACATAAAAATAGGGGTTTTCCGTTGTGGAGGCGATCAGGGTGATGCTGCCGTTTTCGATAAACTCCAGCAGCGATTGCTGCTGTTTTTTATTGAAATACTGGATCTCGTCCAAATAGAGCAGGATCCCGTTTGGGGCGTTGAAGGGATTGATGCCGGCGATGATTTCCTTGATGTCGCTGATAGAGGCCGTTGTGGCGTTCAGCTTATAAAGTTTGCGATCGGATTTTTCGGAAAGGATCCGGGCAAGGGTTGTTTTTCCCACGCCGCTGGGGCCGTAAAAAATCATGTTCGGGATCTCGCGCCCGTCGGCTATCGCGCGCAAAAGCTTTCCTTCGCCCAATAAATGGCGCTGGCCGACCATTTCCTCAATCGTAGTGGGGCGCAGAATATCAGAGAGCGGTCGCATAGAAAATCAGCCTCCTTTCAGCATTTTATGTTATTATAACAAATACGCGCCGGGGCTTCAACAGTTTTTTGCATAAATCTCCATTGACTTTAGCCCGCCGAGAGTATAAAATAGATTATGAAAAACAACAAGGAGGCTCTCCATATGATTGAAGAGGTTAAGCAGCAGCTAAAGAAAAATGCGCATACCATTCGGATGGATATCATCGAGCAGGTGCACAGCGCCAAATCCGGCCATCCGGGTGGTTCGCTGTCGATCGCCGATATCGTCGCTTATCTTTATTTTGTCGAATTGAATGTCGATCCGAAAAAACCGGATTGGGAGGATCGCGACCGGTTTGTTCTTTCCAAGGGCCATACCTGCCCGGCGGTTTACTCCGCTCTAGCGCGGCGCGGTTTTTTTGATCCGGCCATCCTGCCGACCTTCCGTCATATCGGCAGCATCCTGCAGGGGCATCCCGATATGAAGCATATTCCGGGCATCGATATGTCCAGCGGCTCCCTGGGGCAGGGAATTTCCGCCGCCTGCGGCATGGCGCTTGCTGCTAAAAAAAGCGGAGCCTCTTATCGCGTCTATACGATCCTGGGCGATGGCGAAATCGAAGAGGGGCAGGTCTGGGAGGCAATGATGTTTGCCGCTCATTATAAGCTGGACAACCTTTGCATCATTGTGGACTACAACGGTTTGCAGATCGACGGCCCTGTTTCCGAGGTTATGAACAGCGCGCCCATCGCCGAAAAGGCCAGGGCTTTCGGCCTTGCCACTTTTGAGATGGACGGCCATGATTTTGATTCCATTGAAAAGGCTTTTGCCGCGGCAAAGCAGGTGGAAGGGAAGCCGTCGCTGATCGTTGCCAATACTGTCAAGGGCAAGGGCGTTTCCTTTATGGAAAACCAGGTCGGCTGGCATGGCACCGCCCCCAATGACGAGCAATACGAGCAGGCAATGAAAGAATTGAAGGAGGCCGCAAAATGTCTTTAAAAGAAGCAACAAGAGAGAGCTACGGGAAGGCTCTGGTAGAGTTTGCCGAGGAATATGATTTATACGTGATGGACGCAGATCTTGCCGCTGCAACGAAAACAGGCGTTTTTAAAAAGGCATATCCGGATCGTTTTATCGAATGCGGCATTGCAGAAGGCAATATGATGGGCGTTGCAGCCGGTATGGCGGCGTCGGGGAAGACGGTATTTGCCAGCACCTTTGCCATGTTTGCCGCCGGACGCGCCTATGAGCAGGTGCGCAATTCCATCGGTTATCCGCATTTGAACGTCAAAATCGGCGCCACCCACGCCGGTATTTCAGTCGGAGAGGACGGTGCGACCCATCAGTGCAACGAGGATATCGCTCTGATGCGCACCATTCCCGGCATGGTGGTTTTGAACCCTGCCGACCCGGTGGAGGCGCGTCTTTGCGTGAAAGCCGCAATCGAGCACAAAGGCCCGGTCTATCTGCGATTCGGCAGAATGGCGGTGGATACGATCTTTGATGAGAAGTATCAATTTGAAATCGGGAAAGGCGTCGTACTGAAGGACGGCAAGGACGTTGCCATCATCGCCACCGGTCTGATGGTAGCGCGCGCGCTGGAAGCGGCGGAGCTCTTGAAGAATGAAGGGATCGACGCCGCCGTGATTAATATGGCTTCCATTAAACCGCTGGACAACGATCTTGTCCGAAAGTATGCGGCGCAGTGCCGCGCTATTGTGACAACGGAGGAGCATTCCATCATCGGCGGCCTTGGAAGCGCTGTCTGCGAGCTGATTTGCGAGCAGGGGAACTGCCCGGTCGTTCGCCACGGCGTTGAAGATCGCTTTGGAAAAAGCGGCCCGGCTCCTGCGCTTCTGGATTTATTCGAGCTGAATGCCGAAGGCATCGCCGAAAAAGCGCGGTATGCCGTTTCCCTGAAAAAATAAAATAAATCCGGCGCCGATGAAACGGCGCCGGTAATTTTTTTTAAAATTGCTCTTGACGAACCGACCTAAAGCGTGTATACTATTCTAAGAAATGCGGGTATAATTCATCGGTAGAATGCGACCTTCCCAAGGTTGATAGGTGGGTTCGACTCCCATTACCCGCTCCAAAAAAAGGGACCTGTTATAGGTCCCTTTTTCTAAAAATTATGAAAATGCGGAGGCGGAGCTGTGAGAAAAGATAAGATCAACTATTACCTGGATATGGCGGACGCCGCCACCGGCCGGGCTACCTGCCTGCGCCGCATATTCGGCGCGATTATTGTCAAGAATGATGAGATCGTTTCTACCGGTTATAACGGCGCTCCACGGGGGCGTGAAAACTGCTGCGACTGCGGAAAATGTATCCGTCAGGAGCTGGGCGTCAAAAGGGGAGAACGCTATGAGCTGTGCCGGTCTGTCCATGCGGAGGCCAACTGCATCATCTCCGCTGCCCGCCGCGATATGATCGACAGCACCCTTTATCTGGTGGGGCGCGAGGTGGAAACCGGCGCCTATGTCGAAAACACCGCGCCCTGCGCAATGTGCAAAAGGCTGATCATCAACGCCGGGATCAAGGAAGTGATCGTCCGCGATTCAAAAGAAAAATTTCATTCCTTCCTTGTGAAAGACTGGATTGAAAATGACGAGTCATTGGAAGGCGTTTTCGGCTATTAAGTAAAAAAAGCGCCCGGAAATCAGCAAATTTCCAGGCGTTTTTTTCGTTAGCATCCGTTGTTTTCCGGCGGGAAGAACTCGTTGGTGGGGAAGTTGAGTTTCTCGAAAAAGGTACAGGGCTCTTCTTCGGTGGGCGTGGAGCATTCTTTTTCCGGCAGGCAGAATCTTCCGGCCGGGATCCGCACCTGAACGTCCCGCACAATGCGGACAACGCTGAACAGACCCAGCGATACGACCAGTTTTCTGTTTGCCGAATCGGTCAGCTCTTCGGTGAACAATCCGCAAACCTGTTCCGGAAGATTGAGGGTCTCGCATTCCGAGCAGCAGCAGCTGCAGGAAGGATTGATGATCCGGGTGTTGAGCACGATCGGATCGACTGCCTCCACCTCCGCGATCGGCATATTGCTGCCGGGGCAGCGCGGAGCGCCGCAAAGGTCTGCCGATGAGAAGGTCGTTGTGCTTCCTTCGCTGCCGTAGAGAATGACCTTCTTATTATAAAAAGAAAGTCCTTCCACGATGGCCGGTCTTGACGCGCCGGTGTAAACCTCGAAATCGGTTTTAAAATAGAAAACCATATCCACGCCGTAGAAGCCTTTATTGAAGGGAACCTCTTCCAGCCGGACCGTGGTCCATACCAGCTTGGATTTTCTGGCGCGAATATTGACGGCGTTATCGATCAGCGTTTGATCGACAGCGGATAAGTATACGCGCATATCGGTCAGGCAGTCTTTGTCTTTGCAGGTGTCGTAGATTTTCTGGACGTTGACGCAGAGTTCCTCATCATACTTTTTCACTTCGCAATTCTCGGTGTTGTTTATGTCCATAGCAACCTCCTTATGGTTTGATCTACTCTATAATATGTCTGCGATGAATTTTCGTGATATTTATTGAAAAATGCGGCATGCCGTGCTATACTGTTTTCATATTTTGAATGGGAGCCACAAGGATGAAACGAATTGTTCTGATTTTACTTTCCGCCGTCCTGATCTTTTCCCTCACCGGATGCGGCAGCCGCCAAAGTGAAGATGAGGAAGAGGTTCTTGCTGCGTTTACGGAGGCGCTAAGGGTTTACGACCGGGAGGCCATGACGGCGCTCCTGACGGAATTTCCCGATAATACGGCGTATGTTTATCTGGATGATATTTTTAACGACGAGGCTTATATCCTTCTTTATCAGACTCTTTATTCCGACATAACTTATGCCGTTCGCTCCCGGGAAAAGAACCGGATCGTTGCAGAATACACCATGCCGGACGTGCAGACCCTTTATGCGGGGGTGTCCGCCGCTGTTCTGAATCTTGCCCTGACCGATGAAACCCTTCAGGAAAAGCTGCAGGAAAACGATGAAAACGCATTGATCCTGATCCAGCAGACCATGCTTTCATGGGCGGAGCAGGAGGATATGGTGGAAACCATGACTCAGGAGTATACCCTCAGCTTTACGGAAAAAGACGGCAAGACCGTCATTGTCTGCGACGACGAGCTGCGCGCTTTGATCACCGGCAATTTCTTCCTTTCCAAAAAAACCACGCTGGAATGAGTAAAACTGCGCCGATTAAAATACGACCAATCTGGCGATTATAGCATCAAAAGGAGATAAAATCGATGAATGAAACGGTATTGAATGAAACATACGAAAAAAATCTGTCCGACCGGCTTTTAAAAGAGCGGAAGATCATGGCATTCGGCCGGCTGGACGAAAAAGCGGCGGAAAAGATCATTGCGTCCATGCTGTATCTGGACTCGGTAGGTCACGAGCCGATCACCCTCTATATCAACTCCACCGGCGGTTTTGAAACGGAGGTTCTGGGCATCTACGACGTGATGCGTCATCTGGATAGCCCCGTTGAAACGATCTGCGCAGGCAAGGCGCACGGCATATCTGCATTGCTGCTTGCCGGCGGAACCAAAGGCAGGAGAAAAGCCTATGCCAATAGTGAAGTGATGCTGAATCAGGTGGGGCGCGACCGCACCTTTGGCCAGGCGTCGGATATTGAGCTGGAAACCGCACATCTGCTGGAGACCAAGGCGCGGGTAATTTCCCTGCTTGCCGCGCTCTGCAACCGGTCTGAGGACCAGATCCATGCCGATATGGAGCGCAAGTATTGGCTGTATGCCGAGCAGGCTAAGGATTACGGCCTGATCGATCAGGTCATCGAGTAAAGAATCCAGAAAGAAATGAAACAAAACCGGTGAAGGGCGGGAAAATGATGGCGGCACGGAAGAAAAGAGATTATATCCGCATCTGCGGAGGAACCTTTTTTCTCATTGTGGCCGTGGTATCTTTTCTATATGCCAACACCGGTTTTTTTAGGCCGCAAAGCAATGCCGTAACCGACCATTATTTTGATTTCATCGACTGCGGACAGGGGGATAGCTGCCTGATGGTATCCGAAGGATCGGCGGCGCTGATCGACGCCTCTACCGCATCGGAATCGGAGCAGGTGATCGCCTGGCTGAAAAAGCGTGGAGTGGAAAAGCTGGATTATCTGATCCTGACGCATCCCCACGAAGATCATATCGGCGGGGCGGCGGCTGTTCTGAATGAATTTGAGGTGGATACCGTATATATGCGGCAGCCCACGGAAGGAACCGAGCCCACTACCTCTGTATATTTGAATCTGCTTGAGGAGCTTGCCGCCCAATCTGTAGATCTGGAGCAGGCGGAGGCGGGGGATCGGTTTACCTGCGGCGCATTCTACATAAGTATTCTCGGCCCCCTGAAGGATTATGAGGATCTCAACAACCAGTCGTTGGTGCTCCGGGTCGAACACGGAGAGAACGCGTTTCTTTTTACCGGCGATCAGGAAAATGCGGCGGAGGAAGATCTGGTGACGGCATATGGCGCGGAGCTGAACAGTACGCTGCTGAAAGTTGGGCACCACGGCAGCAGCTCCTCCAGCAGTCTTTCGTTTTTGGAGGCGGTGGATCTCGAATATGCCGTTATCTCCTGCGGCGCGGATAACCCGTACGGACATCCCCACCGGGAAACGCTGGCGCGTTTGGAATCGTTGGATATTTCTTATTACAGAACCGACCTGCAGGGTACTGTCACCGTTTATTCCGACGGCAGCAAGCTTTATGTGCAGGAGGAGATCGCATGAACCTTTTCAGTATCGATCGTTTTGAAGGGGAGCTTGCCGTTTTAATCGATGACGAAGGGCGCACCGTCACGATCTCCCGCGTTGCTCTTCCTTCAGGCGCGGCGGAAGGAGATGTGCTCTCTCGCGGCAGCGGCGGCTTTTGCCTTGAAAAAGAGGAAACTGCCCGCAGAAAAGCCGCGGCCAGAGCGGCCGCCGCTAAACTTTTCGGAGGGGGCGCAAAATGATCTATTTGGCGCTGGCCGCCCTTTTTATCGCCACGGAATGGCTGATCAAAAACAGGGCGGAAAAGGAAAACTGGAGCAGAAAAAAGATTGCCGGTTTTCTGGAGCTTCATACCTGCCGCAACCGCGGCATGGTGCTGGGGCTGTTCCGGAGCAGGAAATATCTTCCTACGATTATCCAGACCGGAATTTTTCTGCTGCTCAGCGCGGCGGGGATCCCGCTGCTCTTTTCGGAAAAAGCCGGGATCGGAGCAAAGCTGACCCTCACGGCTCTTTGGGCCGGCACAGCCGGAAATGTAGTGGATCGCCTGTTCCGGGGCTATGTTGTGGATTATATCCGGCTTCCGAAGGCAAAAATCAAAAAGCTGCGCCAGATCGTTTTCAATCTGGCGGACGTGCTGATTCTGATCGGTGCGCTGGCGGCGGTTTATTCCATTTTGAAAGGCGGCGGTGATGATGTTTTGTAAGGAGCTTTTCGCCCTGCGGGATGAAAAATACCGGGATTTCCACGCCGGCCTGATCCCAAACGTCGATCCTGCCAGGATCATCGGGGTTCGGATGCCTGCCCTGCGCACCTTTGCAAGAAAAATTGCCCCTTCGCAGCAGGCCTATGATTTTTTGCACCAAACGCCCCATTTTTACTATGAAGAAAACAACCTTCACGGCCTGATCGTCGGATATCGCGGCTGCGGCTTTGAGGAAACCCTTGCGCTGACCAAAGCCTTTCTCCCACTAATCGATAATTGGGCCACCTGTGATCTTTTTGCGCCGACCGCTCTGGACGGCCATCCGCAGGAAATGTTGCCTCAGATCTACAAATGGCTCGGCGCGGCGCATCCCTATACCGTCCGGTTTGGCGTCAATTGCCTGATGCGGAATTTTATGGATCAATGGTTTGATCCAGATCAGATGGATCGGGTGGATGAAATCGCCGTAACCGATTATTATGTGAAGATGGGCATCGCCTGGTACTACAGCGTTGCGCTGGTCAAGCAATGGACGGCCGCCTTCGACCATCTATCGGCCGGGCTTCCGGATCCCTGGATTCAAAATAAATCCATTCAAAAAGCCTGTGAAAGCCGCCGCCTGTCGATGGCTCAAAAAGAAATCTTGCGAAAGCTGAAAATTAAAAGGAGGTCATCATGAAAATACTGAATTTTGGATCCCTGAACATTGATCATGTCTACCATGTTCCTCACTTTGTAGCCCCTGGGGAAACGCTGGCCTCCACTTCCTATCAGAAAAACGCCGGGGGAAAGGGGCTGAATCAGTCGATTGCCCTTGCCAGAGCCGGCGCCGAAGTCTGCCACGCCGGGCTGATCGGCGAGGACGGCCGTTTTCTCAGGGAGCTTTTACAGCAGGAAGGCGTCGGAACCGCGTGGGTGAAGGAATGCGGCGTTCCAACCGGGCACGCTGTGATCCAGGTAAACGACGCGGGGCAAAACTGTATTCTGATACACGGCGGCGCCAATGCGGCGGTCGGGGAGGATTATATGCGCCGGGTATTTTCCGCTTTTGATCAAGGCGACTATGCGCTTTTTCAGAACGAGATCCAAGGGCTGCCCCATCTGATCCGCTGCGCCTCGGAAGCGGGGCTGAAAATCATTCTGAATCCATCGCCCATTGGCCCCGAGCTGGAGGAAAGCGACCTTTCTCTGGTGGACTATTTTATCATGAACGAGATCGAGGGCAAGGCCATTACCGGCCGGGAGGATCCGATTGAAATTCTGGACGAAATGCACCGGAAGTACCCCGGCGCAGGCGTTGTTCTGACGCTGGGCGGAGAAGGCGCCTGCTATGGCGACGGACGTGAATACTTCTTTGAAGCGGCGCGCAAGGTGACGGTGGCCGATACAACGGCGGCAGGCGATACCTTTACCGGCTACTTTTTTGCCGCCCTGCTGGAGGGCAGCACGCCCGGAGCGGCGTTGAAGCTGGCGGCCGACGCTTCCGCCATAGCGGTGTCACGCGTGGGTGCGGCCGGGTCTATTCCGCGGCGAAATGAACTGTAAAATGGCATAATAAAGAAAAAACCTTCATATCCATATACAAATGAGAAATGGAAGTATGGAGGTTTTTTTGTATGACCAATACCAGCATTTATCAGGATATCGCGACTCGCACCGGCGGTGATATCTATATCGGCGTGGTGGGGCCGGTGCGCACCGGGAAATCGACCTTTATCAAAAAATTCATGGAAAATCTGGTCATACCGAATATTGTCAACGAGCATAAACGGGAACGGGCGGTCGATGAGCTGCCTCAATCAGCGGCCGGGAAAACCATTATGACGACAGAGCCAAAATTCATTCCGGATGAAGCGGTAGAAATATCCATGGAGGATCATACCCGCTTTCATGTCCGTCTGATTGACTGCGTCGGCTATGTGGTGGACGGCGCCATGGGACAGACGGAAAACGGAGAGGCGCGGATGGTGGAAACGCCCTGGAGCGAAGAAAAAATGGAATTTCAGCAGGCGGCGGAGATCGGAACCAGAAAGGTCATCTGTGAACATTCCACGATCGGCCTGGTCATAACGACGGACGGCAGCATCGGCGAAATACCGCGTGATGATTATGTGGCGGCCGAGGAGCGGATCATCAGCGAGCTCAAATCCATTCGAAAGCCCTTTGCCGTTCTGATCAATTCGATGTTCCCGGATAGCGATAGCGCTCAGGAGCTGCGGGAACGGCTGTATCAGCAATATGACGTTCCGGTAATGACCGTCAACTGCCTGGAGCTGGATCGCGAGAAAATCATCGCCGTCATCCAAACGGTTCTTTTGGAGTTCCCGATCAAGGAAATCGCCGTCGATCTACCGTCCTGGGTCAACGGCCTGGATCGCGATCACTGGCTGAAGCGGGAGGTCTATTCCAGCATTTTGGAAAGCGCGGAGCATGTCGACCGCGTCCGCACCGTCAAAAAAATGGTTCTCGATCTTTCTCAGGGCGAGCGGTTATCCCGATGCGAGCTGGAAAACGTCAATCTGGGCGAGGGCAGCGCAGACCTGAAAATCGAACTGAAGCCGGAGCTATATTATAATATATTGAGCGAAGCTGCGGGGGTCAAAATCGAAAACGACGGCGATCTCGTGACAATGATCAAAGAACTTTCCGCAGCAAAGCGGGAATATGAAAAAATCAGGGACGCCTTCGACGAAGCGCAGTCAAAGGGCTATGGAATCGTTGCACCGTCCACGGAGGAAATGCAGCTCAGCGAGCCCCAGATCTTTAAACAGGGCGGCCGGTTCGGCGTCAGACTCTCGGCAGAAGCGCCTTCCTACCACATCATTCAGGCCAATATCTGCACCGAGATTTCTCCGATCGTGGGGAGCGAGAAGCAATCGGAGGAATTGATCGATTATCTCCTGAAGGATTTTGAGGAGGATCCGTCGAAAATCTGGGAATCCAATATTTTCGGCAAATCGGTCCACGACCTGATCAACGAGGGTCTGAACAATAAACTGTCGCGGATGCCGGACGACGCCCGGTTCAAGCTGCAGGAAACTCTTTCTCGAATCATAAACGAAGGCAGCGCGGGCCTGATTTGCATCATTCTTTAGACAAAGCCGATCAATCCGAACCCGATTTTAAAGGGTGGATTTTCGCCTTTGCAGCGTTAAAATACGCGTAAATCCGTCAGGATTTACTGCGTTTTGTGTCTTACCAAGCCAAAAATCTCCCACTTTAAAATTCTGCAACCTAAAACGAGCAGAATTTTGCGTGATTTTGGTGCGGAGAAAACCGCAAGGCTGACGCCTGCGGTTGACAATAAGCCGAAAAGTACCGAAATGATGCCGTTTTAGGCGGATTCGGATGGATCGGCTTTGCCGAATCGTAATAATCCCGGATCATGCTGATCCGGGATTTATTTTTTGACATTTTCCCCGGTTTGTTTTATAATAGTATCCGGGTGATTTTAAGGTGCCGAAACGATTTTTAGCATGGACATTGAGCAGCTTTTTTCTAACGCTGTTTATCTGTACCTTTCTCCCGGCTCAAATCATTGTCTGCGCGGGAGGCGTTGTTCTGGCATCGGTTATTCCGGCGGCCGTACTCCGCTTAAAATGCAGGGCTTTTATCCTGTCCTGCCAGGCGGCGATTTTCATCGCCATCGTTCTCTTCACAGCGTCCAATCATTATGTCAACCAATGGAACGAAAAAATGATCGATCAGGACGTGTTCGTCAGCGGGCGCGTTGTTGAGAGCGGCACCAATGCTGCCGGAACCCTGCAGCGGTATCAGCTTCGCGTGACCGAAGCAAACGGGGAAGAACTGCCGTTTTTTATCAGATATTATGTTTATCTATATACCGATTCCGGGCAGATCCGCAATCCGGGAGATGTCTTTGAAGGAAAGCTTTCCTTTTTTGATACGGCCGTTGATTATGGCTACGGGAAAGAGGACAGAATATTTCTGAGCGCTTATCTGGATACTGCGGACGGTTCTTTCTCCGATGAGCAGGATCCGGATGCGGCTACTGTTCTCTATCAGTTGCGCAGCGCGATTCAGGAACGGATCTCCTATGGCCGGGAAGAAACGAACCGGCTGCTGCGGGCGGTGTGCTTCGGCGATACGAATGATCTGGATACCGGCCTGCTGGTTTCCCTGCGGCGAACCGGGTTATCCCATGTGACGTCGGTCAGCGGCCTGCATCTCACCGTCGCCGTAATGTTTTTCAATTTATTGTTTATCTTTCTGGGGATCTCCTACCGCGTGCGGTATGTTATGGATATTTTCATCAGCATCTTCTTTACTTTGGCGGTTGGATTCCCGCTTTCCTGCATACGCGCCTGCGTTATGCTGATTTTCTATTATCTCGGCCTTGCTCTGAATTTGATTTCCGACGGCTGCACTTCTTTGAGCATCGCCGCGTTTCTCGTGGCGCTCTTCAATCCTTTTTCGGTGCGGGATGTCGGATTTCTGCTCAGTATTTCCGCCACTTTCGGCATCCTCGTTTTACGGGCTCCGGTCGAAAACTTTCTTTTTCCGAAAAAGCTCGGCAAAAATCACCGGATCAATTGGATCTACCGGCAGTTCACCGGCATTTTTGCCTGCTCTGCAGCCGCTTCTCTGGCAACTCTGCCGGTAGCGCTCTGGAGCTTCGGCTCTTTCAGCCTGATTGCGCCTGTGGCGAATCTGATTTTGATTTTTCCACTGCAATGGATTTTCATATCCGGAATTTTAATGGTTCTTCTCGGCTGGATCCCGGGTGTCGGTGCGGCGCTGGGCTGGATCTGCGACGGGCTTTATGCCTTTGTTGATCATGTCGGTGATCTTCTTGGCAGACTTTCCTTTTCTAGCGTTTCCGGATTCAGCACAGCCGGGATTCTGGCCCTTTTACTGCTGATCTTCATTCTGGCGGTCGGGATCTACGATTACCATCGCCATCAACGCAGAAGCTTTCTGGTTCTTCTGACCCTCCTTTTGTGTTTTTCCGCCTGTTTTCGGGGCGCTGAGTTCCTGCTGGATCAGGAAACAGAAACCAAAATCGCCTTTATCGACGTCGGCTTCGGGGACTGCACCGTCATATCCCGCGATCACGAGGCGGTGATCATCGACTACGGCGGTTCTTCGGAAAAACGCTATAACCTTGTGGAATATCTCCAAAAGGAAAATGTCCATACGATCCAGCTTCTGGCGTTTACCCATCTTCATCAGGATCATACCAACGGTCTGCGCTCCTTGCTGCGTAATTGCTATGTGGATCAGATCCTTTATCCGGAGCTGGGCTTTGATTCTCCGGAAATAAAAACCTTGATCCAATCTCAAAACGCCGGCGTCATCACCGAAGGCGCAGTAGAAACGGTGCTGGGCGATGTGCAGGTTGAAATCATTGCCGACGCCGTTTTGGATACAAGCCTGGAAGAGGAAAACGAACGCTGCGTCTGCTATCGGATCAACATCGGCGAAACCTCGGTTTTGATCACCGGCGATTTGGAGGGCGCCGCCGAGCTGAAGCTTTCCGATCTAGATCTGGATTGTACGCTGCTGAAAGTAGCCCATCATGGCAGCGATTCTTCGTCCTTTTATCCCTTCATCAAGGCGGCCGCTCCGGAAGTAGCAGTCATATCGGTAGGAGAAAACAGCTATGGTCTGCCGGACGAATCGGTGATAGAGCGTCTGCGCACGGTCTGCTCTCAGGTTTTGCTGACTGCGGAAGAAGGAACGATCATCTATGCAACGGATGGCACAACAATGGAAAGGGTCATGAAATGACAATTGAAGCTTTAAAAAAACAGCTTGCAGCCAAAACACCGGCGGCATTATATTATTTATGCGGCGACGAACAGTATCTGCTGGACTACTATTACAGGAAATTCAAAGCCTGCTGTTCGGAAATCCTGCCGGAGTTTAATTATATCGAGCTGGACGGCAAAAAGATCGATTATGAGCTTTTGGCGGACGCCTGCACCTCGTATCCGGTGATGGCGGAGCGAAAGCTGGTAGCGGTAATGGATCCGGACAGCGGCGCCCTGAAGGGCTCCGGTGAGAAAAAATTGACAGAAGTTTTACACGATATCGCGCCCGGGGTAACGGTTCTTTTTCTGGAGCACGCCCGGGAACGGGGAAAAACCGGCGCAGTAGAAGCGGCGGTCCGGAAGCTTGGCGGTGAAATTGTGCGGGCAGACCGGCCGAAGCCTGAAGCCCTTGCCGCATGGGTGAAAAAAAGGGTCGAAAGCGCGGGCGGCTCTATCGAACCCCAGGCCGGCGCCTATCTGGTGGATCTTACCGGCGGTTCGATGCTCCGGATCGATCGTGAATTGCAAAAGCTGCTGGCCTATGCGAAAGAGGAAGAAATAACCCGGGCTGTCATCGACCAGCTGGTCGCGCCGGAGGAAGAGTCCTCCTGGTTTGCGGTTTCCGATGCGGTTTGCGAGCATGATTTTGATAAGCTGATGCAGGCGCTGCAATTGCTGTACCGGCAAAATGTCGACGATACCGTTATCGCCGGAATGTTTTATCGTACCTATATCAATCTCTGGCGGGGTGAAGTGGCTCTGCGGGAAGGTAAATCTTCCGCCGAACTCGCTTCTGTTTGCGGGATCAGCCCCTATGCGGCTGCACAAATCATGCGCAGCGCTGCAAAATTGCAGGAAGGAGAGGCGCTGGAAGGGCTGCGCCGGTGCAGAGAACTGGATAAAAAGATCAAAACCTCCGGTATCAACAAAAAAGACCTGATTTACAGCTTTGCCGCCGCAATTCTTGCTTTTCAGATGAAAGACAATGAGTGAGAAAATACCAATCAGCCAAATTGTGATCGTCGAAGGGAAATACGATAAAATCATGCTGGAGAATATTATCGACGCGACGATATTGGCCTGCGACGGATTCGGCATTTATAAAAACAGAGAGAAGAAAGCGGCGCTCCGGAAGATGGCGGGGGAGCGGGGCGCGATCATTCTGACAGACGCCGATACCGCAGGCAGCCGGCTCCGCTCCTATCTTCAAACGATTTTGCAGGGCGCGGAGGTATATGCGCTTTATATCCCGGCCGTGATGGGAAAGGAAAAAAGAAAGGAAGCCTTTTCCAAAGAGGGCTATTTGGGCGTGGAGGGGACCGACCCCGCTGTTTTACGCAAGCTGTTTGAAGAATTTCGGGCAGAACCGGTCGAGGCCGGCATTTTCGCCCACGATCTTTTTTCCTGGGGTTTGACGGGAACGCCCGGTTCGACCGAAAAAAAGGCGCTTCTGCTCAAAGAACTGAATCTGCCGCCCCACCTTTCCAGCAAGGCGCTGCTCAAGGAGCTGAACCGTCGGTTTACCCCCGAGGCCTTTGCGGCGTATATGGAGGAAAAATTCAAATAAGAAAAGACCTCTCAAAGGGAGACACTTCGTAAGGAAGTTGTCTCCCTTATGCTTTTGTAGTCAGCCAGTTTGATTGAATTAGTGGGATAATTGAATCGTAACGGAGGATTACATAATGAAAAACTTTATTGAAGAATTTTA